>JAETON010000009.1 GCA_021771695.1 Lachnospiraceae bacterium
ATATCATAAAATACCATAAAATACTATATAATAAAACAACAAATTTGACAAAAAAAATGCAGGTTTTATGCAACCTGCAAACGATTTTTGGATTATTTAACTGTCAAACTCCCGAGGATTCATAAAACAAAAATGATGACCAAAGAAGGCAGAATCATAAAAGGTTCTGCCTTTACTTGCAGTTAAACGCCCTTGTGTGATATAATGACTGGCAGTGAATTATGAAGGAGGAAATATCATGGCAGAATCAATGTCAGGTTTAGCCAGAACCCATCGATGTACAGAAGTCAGCAGTCAGCTCATTGGCTCCGAAGTTACCATAATGGGATGGGTACAAAAAAGAAGAAATTTAGGAAGTCTTATTTTCATAGATTTGAGAGACCGTTCCGGACTTTTGCAGTTGGTATTTGATGAAGAATCTTTATCAGCAGGAGACTATGAAAAAGCGAATGCTCTTAGAAGTGAATATGTGATTGCAGCCGTTGGTACGGTAGAGAAAAGAAGTGCAGCAATTAATGAGAATTTGAAAACAGGAGATATTGAAATCAAGGTACATACCTTACGAATTCTTTCAGAATCAGATACGCCTCCTTTTCCGATTGATGCAGCACAGACTGTGAAAGATGAATTAAGATTAAAATACCGCTATTTAGATTTGCGGAGGCCAAATCTTCAAAAGAATTTGATGATACGCAATAATGTAACGAGAATTGTCCGTAATTTCCTTGCAGACGAAGGATTTTTAGAAATAGAAACACCAATTTTAGGAAAGAGTACACCGGAAGGTGCCAGAGATTACTTAGTACCAAGTCGCGTGCATCCGGGGAATTTTTATGGATTGCCGCAGTCACCGCAGCTGTTTAAACAGCTTTTGATGTGTTCAGGATTTGACCGCTATTATCAGATTGCAAAGTGTTTCCGTGATGAAGACCTTCGCGCGGACCGACAGCCTGAATTTACACAGATTGATATGGAACTTTCTTTTGTAGATATCGATGATGTCATTGATGTTAATGAACGTTTGATGAAAAAGGTATTTAAAGAAGTTTTGGATGTGGATATTCCGCTTCCAATGAAGCGTTTGACTTATAAAGAAGCGATGGATCGTTTCGGTTCCGATAAGCCGGATACTCGTTTTGGCATGGAACTGGTAAATGTATCTGAGACAGTAGCTGGATGTGACTTTATGGTGTTTAAGGGAGCATTGGAAAACGGTGGTTCTGTTCGTGGTTTAAATGCCAAAGGGTTAGGAGATTTAGGACGTAAAAAAATTGATGGTTTTGTTTCCTATGCCAAAGACTTTGGTGCAAAGGGACTTGCATATATTCAGTTAAAGAGTGATGGAACTGTAAAATCTTCTTTTGCAAAATTTATGAAAGAAGAGGAAATGAATGCTTTGATTCAGGCAATGGATGGACAAGCAGGAGATTTGCTGTTATTTGCAGCAGATAAAGATAAAGTTGTATTTGATGTTCTTGGAAATCTCCGTCTGTATATTGCAAAACAGTATGATATGATTGATGAATCTTTATATAATTTCTTATGGGTAACAGAATTCCCTCTGTTAGAGTGGAGCGAAGAGCAAAATCGTTATCAGGCAATGCATCATCCATTTACGATGCCGTTTGAGGAAGATTTACAGTATATTGATTCTGATCCTGGAAAAGTTCGTGCCAAAGCATATGACATTGTATTAAATGGCACAGAGCTTGGAGGAGGATCCATTCGTATTCACCAAAATGATATTCAGGAAAAAATGTTTGAAGCACTTGGATTTACCAAAGAGGATGCATACAGCAGATTTGGTTTCTTATTAGATGCATTTAAATTTGGAGTTCCACCTCATGCCGGACTTGCATATGGCTTAGATCGGCTGGTAATGTGGCTGACAGGAGAAGACAGCATTCGTGATGTAATTGCATTCCCGAAAATAAAAGATGCTTCTTGTTTGATGACAGATGCTCCGGGAATAGTGGATGAAGTACAGTTAGAGGAACTTGGAATCATGCTTTCCAAGAAAGAAGAGGAGAAGTAAAATGGAGAAAATGTTATTTAGCGGTGTTCAGTCCAATTCAGACGTAGCACTGATTGCAATCAAAGGAATTAAAAATCAGCCGGGGATTGCCTCAAAGGTTTTTGGTGCGATTGCAGAAGAAGAGATTAACGTTGAGTTGATTCTTCAGTCTATTGGACGTGGAGATGAAAAGGATATTTCTTTTGTTGTAGCACAGCAGGATGCACAGAAAGCAGTAGATACTTTGGAAAAAGCATTTTCAGAAGAAACTAATGATGGTATTGTTTGCGATACAGCAGTAGGAATTGTATCTATTGTGGGCGCTGGAATGATGTCAAACTCCGGAGCTGCTTCTAAAATGTTTGAAGCATTGTATAATAGAGGAATTAACATCAAAATGATTTATACATCCGAGATTAAAATTACTGTATTAATTAAAGAAAGTCGTATTGAACGTGCAGTAGAAGCATTAAAAGAACAATTCCAGGAATAAAAAAGGAGAAGAGAAATGTTTGATTTTAGTGAAGTAAAAAACTATGATAGTGAAATTGCAGAAGCAATGGAAGCTGAATTAACAAGACAGAGAAGCAATTTGGAATTGATTGCCTCTGAAAACCTTGTATCCAAGGCTGTGATGGCAGCAATGGGAAGTCATTTGACAAATAAATATGCAGAAGGGTATCCTGGAAAACGTTATTATGGCGGATGCGAGCATGTAGATGTTGTAGAGAATCTTGCAAGAGAACGTGCAAAAGAATTATTTGGATGTGAATATGTAAATGTACAGCCTCATTCCGGTGCACAAGCGAACATGGCAGTATTTTTCGCTGTTATGAATCTTGGAGATACTTACATGGGAATGAGTTTGGATCACGGTGGACATTTAACACATGGAAGCCCGGTAAATATGTCCGGGAAAAACTATCATTGTGTGCCATATGGAGTGAATGATGAAGGTTTCATTGATTATGATGAAGTAGAAAGAATTGCATTGGAGTGTAAACCAAAGATGATTATTGCTGGTGCCAGTGCTTATGCGAGAGCCATTGACTTTAAACGTTTCCGTGAAATTGCTGATAAAGTTGGAGCAGTTTTAATGGTAGATATGGCGCATATTGCAGGACTTGTTGCAGCAGGAGTTCATCAGAGTCCGATTCCATATGCTCATGTGACAACGACGACAACACATAAAACATTAAGAGGTCCTCGCGGCGGTATGATTATGTGCAGCAATGAAGTCAATGAAAAATACAATTTCAACAAAGCAATTTTCCCTGGAATTCAGGGAGGACCTTTGATGCATGTGATTGCAGCCAAAGCAGTTTCTTTTAAAGAAGCATTATCTGATGAATACAAAGAATATATGAAACAGGTAGTGAAAAATGCAGATGCTTTAGCAAAGGCATTAATTTCTGAAGGATTTGATATTGTATCCGGAGGTACAGATAACCATTTAATGCTGCTTGATTTGAAAAAATATGATTTAACAGGAAAAGAAGCAGAAAAGGTATTGGATTCTGTTCATATTACATGTAATAAAAATACAGTACCAAATGATCCAAAATCTCCATTTGTAACTTCAGGACTTCGTCTTGGTACACCAGCAGTTACAACTAGAGGATTAAAAGAAGATGACATGGCAGTGATTGCAAAAGCAATCCGTCTGACATTACTTGATAAAAAGTTAGATGAAGCAAAAGCCATGGTAAAAGAATTGACAGATAAATATCCATTATATGAAGATTAAATAAAACGGTAGCAGCAAATAAAGGACAGATGCAATGAAAGATATTTTTATTGTATCTGTCCTTTTTCTATTGACAAATACAAAATAGATTTGTAAACTTTAATTAATAACACCAGTGGAGAAATTAATTATGAATAAAACAAAAAATTATAGTCAATTAGAGATGAAAATTGAAAATCGAAAAAGAGTTTTAGAACAAATCAAAGGAGAAAAGGAATCTTCTAGAGCATCCTTGGCGAAAGAATTACAAATGAGTCCTACCA
Source organism: Lachnospiraceae bacterium (assembly GCA_021771695.1). GTDB lineage: Bacteria > Bacillota > Clostridia > Lachnospirales > Lachnospiraceae > Anaerostipes. The sequence continues at coordinate 4,025 of JAETON010000009.1, forward strand.
GTATGACAAGGATTTGCAATGATTTGATTGGACTGGGACTGATTCGGGAATTTCAGTCAGATGCTTCCAGAGTTGGGAGAAAGGCATTGGTATTAGAAAAAAATCCGGAAGCGTTTTATAGTATGGGGATTTTAATTCGACTGGATTTTTTGAGTTTTATTGTCATAGATTATATGGGAAACATATTGTTTCATCGGAAGTGGGAGGAAACCGTAGAAAAAGATGAAAATCAAGTTCTTTCAATGATTCAAAAGCATTTTCGTGAGATGGAACTAGAAGAAGCAGATATATTTCAAAAAATAAAAGCTGTGGGAGTCAGTTTTCCTGGAACAATTGATGAGACAGGAAAGCAGATTTTGTATTCTGATTTATTCCAATGGAAAGACACTGCATTTGGAGAAATGCTGGAAAAAGAACTGGGGATTTTTGTTTCCCTGGAAACAGATGTGAAAGCATCCATTTTAGAAGAATATTTATGCCATGAGGATTTTCAGAAGGAAAGTATTGGTTTTTTAAGTTTAAGTCAAGAAGCAGGTGCAGCATTTATGAAAAACGGTGAATTGCTGCGGGGACATATGGGAAGATGCGGGGAAATTTCTCATAAAACATTAATTTACCATGGACGGAAGTGCAAGTGTCAAAAACAAGGCTGTGTAGCGGCATATCTATCAGAAGCTGCAATTATAGAACAGGCATCAGAAATGGGCTGCAATGTATCACGGCTGGAAGAAATACAGGAAACGCAGCTTTTAAAAAAGCTGGCAGAGTATTTAGTTCTTGTACTTGAAGATATGATGATCTGGCATGATCCGGAATTGATTATACTTGGAGGGAGAACCATAAGAATTTTTCCAGAAATTTTAGAATATGTAAAGGAGGAGATTCAACAGAGAAATGAAAGCTGGGGACAAGATGTTATAATCTGCAGTTCAAGAAATGCGGGGAATGAAAGTATGCTTGGTGCTGCTTATGCGGCAATGGAAAATTACGAACAGGAAATTATTCATCAATAAAAGGAGACGAAAATGGAGAAAAAACAGCAAATTATTGATTGCAGGAGAATGGATTGGAAATACCGCCCGACTTCTACAACAGGAAAATTATTTGGACAAAAAGTGTTAATAGAAGATCCTGATATGGAGGTCTCAATTGTGAGAAATCATTATCCGGCGGGATTTACAACGATTACCCATACACATCCATGCGGACATGGTCTTTATATCTTAGAAGGGCAAATGCAGGTGAATGGAAAAATTTATGGAAAAGATACATTGATTTGGTTTCCAGAAGGATGTGTAGCAGAACACGGAGCATTGGAACATGAAAGTGCAGATGCATTGTTGATTTCAAATAAAAAATTTGATATTCATTATTTGAAAGATGAGGAAGAACAAAAAAAAGCAGATCAAGGAATCCAGCCAATAGTTTCGGATGTTGGGAGAATTCCATGGTTTTATCGAATGGCAAGCACCAGTGGAAAAATTTTCGGGAAAAAGCAGCTTCATTTAGATGAAGAGACGGGGATGCAGATAAATTATATGAGATACCCGGCAGGATTTACGACAGAAACTCATATTCATCCGGCAGCACATGGATTTTTTGTGTTGGAAGGGCAATTAAAGTCGAATGGGGAGTATTTTGGACCAGAAACCATGGTATGGTATGAAGAAGGATGTGAAGCTGAACATGGTGCATCGGCACATGAAGATTTAATCTGTCTTCAGATTTCCAATAAGAAATTTGGTATTCAATATATATAAAAATTGTCCCCGTTTTTAGATTTTATTTTTCATTTGACATAAATAGGATAGATAGTTTATAGTAGGATATGTTCATGAAATATAAAATGATAGGAGACGGGGATAAAAGTGACAAAAGACAAAAGAAAAATATTGTATATCGCAGGAATCATTGTTGGGATTTGTATCATAACATCTGTTTCACTGCATATATATTATAAGAATCGATGGTATCCTGGAAGTACATTTAATCAAGTGGATGTATCAGGTATGACTTATGAGGAATCTGTCAAAGAAGTAAGGGAATCAGTTGCAGCTTATGAATTGAAAATAAAAGCTAGAGAAAAAGGCAGTCTGAACATTTCGGGAAAGGATATTGATTTAGCATTTACTTCTGAAGAGAAATTAAAAAGTTTATTTGATCAGCAGCATGAAAGGAATGTGATTCAAGCATTCTTTGGCGGTATATCAGATAAAAAAGTAAATGCAGTTACATATTCAGAGGGAAAACTTCAACAGATTTTAAAGAAATCTGAGATTTTTACGGGAAGCGGAAAGTATAAGATTACGAAACCACAGGATGCAACCGTTGTTTATTCAGAAAAGAAAAAATATGGAATACTTCAAAAAGAAGTGGAAGGAAATCAGCTGGATGAAGCAGAGTTTTATGAAGCCGCAAAATCCTCTGTGGAGTCATTGGAAGATAAATTGGATTTAACCAATCAGAAGAAATATCCGAAAGTGTATAAAACACCGGGATTGTATAAAGATGATCAGGAATTAAAGGATATGCAGACAGCTTATAATCAATTGCTGCTGCATTGGATCCAGTGGGATATGGGCAGTGATGTAACAGAGAATTTAACTCCGGATACATTAAAAGACTGCATTAAGGTTGATACGAAAAAGCATACGGTAAAAATCAACCGGAGATCTGTGGGAAAATGGATTGAAAAATTTTGTTTGAAATATAAAACACAGGGTATTACCAGAACATTTAAGACCCATTCCGGCAGAAAAATCAAGCTTGCCGGCGGTGATTACGGCTGGAGAATTGACTATGATAAAGTTGTAAAACAGGTCATGAAGATTTTGAAAAAGGTTCCAGAAGAGAAAGCCATAGAGGCATATCAGAAAAATCCGACAGAGAAAAATGCTCAGGTACTGCAGACTTCATTAAAACCTGTATTCAGTCATAAAGGGTATCGCATGGATTTTAAAAATAAACGAAATGACTGGGATACTCAAAACTATAGTGAAGTAGACTTATCCGCACAGGAAGTGTTTGTGTATAAGAAAGGGAAACTGGTATTCAGCTGTACCTGTATTACAGGAAAGGCAACGCCGGATCGAATTACCAGAACCGGAATCTATGACATCAAGGAGAAGAAACTTACAAAAACGTTAACTGGTGCAGACTACAGTGTAAAAACTAAATACTGGACAAGAATTATGTGGACGGGAACCGGATATCATTATAGCAGTCGAGGCGATTGGGGAAACTGGTCACCGAGCTATTATAAAACGGCTGGTTCTCATGGATGTGTAAATCTAACATTATCAGATGCAGCATCTATTTATAATTTAACAAAAATTGGTGATCCGGTCTTTATTCATTATTAATAAAATAAGAGGGTATCCATTTCTTACGGATGAAGAAAATCATAAGAAAGGATACTCTCTTGTTCATTTTGTATATTTTTTGTAAAAATCTCTTGGGGTACAGTTTAGAACTTTTTTAAAAGTTTCTGAAAAATAGCTGCTGCCGGAAAAACCTGTTTCTTTCGCAATCAGTGTCATAGATTTTTGATGTTCTAATATCAAAGGAAGGCTTTTCCAGATCCGAAGACGGATTAAGTAATCTACCGGACTGCAATTTAGGATTCTTTGAAATAAACGGCAGCACTCACTGCTGCTTAATTGGCAGGATGCAGATATATCCGATAATGTATGTTTCTGCGGATAAGTTTCATTTAAATAACTCATAGCATTCCGAATACGTATAATATCTTTTTGCTCTTTTTTAGAAAGCAAAGGCAGAGAAGCAGTATTTTGAAAAATATAATAAAAAATTTCTGTGGTAAAGTGCTGGATTTTTAATTCATATCCAAAATGTTGTGTATCACAAACTTCCAACATTTTTTTTAGAATTTCTAAAATATATTTCTGCCATGGAACTTTAGGAGTTAAGGCAATATAACAAAAAGAAGAATTGGAAACGGCTGGAAGAATATATTTTTGAAATACAGGATCTTTTTCATTTTGACAAAGCATTTCCATTCCAATACGAAAAGAAAGAAACATACAGTCGTATTCTTGATAGGAATGAGCATAATGAATTTGTCTGGTATTTAAGAAAAAACCCTCGCCGGAAGATACAGCGTAAGTTTTATGATTGATATGAAATTCTAATTTTCCAGAAAGTATGTAAATTAGTTCAAAGTCTTCCTGCCAATGAGGAAACATAAGATTTCCAGGAAAAGCATGAATATCCCAAATTTTTTTTTGAAAAGGAAAATTTTTAGAAAGGGAGTGTTCTTGAGAAAAAATATATGGATTTAAAATATCGGGATTGCGCTGCATGAAAAACCTCCAAAAGTAAAATTGTTATAAAAAATGTTGAAATATGTAGAAATAAATACAATTTTACTATGATAGTGATAAAAAAGCAAGAAAAAAGAAAGCTGAAAGTAAAAGTTTTCAGCTTTCCTTCTATCTTAAAATATAGGATTTTACAACTCCACCAACAGGATTATAGGATAGATTTTCATCATAAAACTGGATAAACTGCTCCAATTTTGATGCGGCATATTTTTGCAAAACATCTACAGATGTTATATGAGATAAATAATCAATTTGTTCAAATGCCCTTCGGTATAATTCTTCACCTCCGGTAAAACAACAGCCGGAATCTGCTCCAATTCGTTCAACATAATAATCATAACCAATTTGGTGATATTCAATGCGGTATTCACCAGCCCTGATTTTGCGTCCAACGATAAAATTTACAGGATCTTCATTGGAAGGATTGGTTCCCATTTTAATCAGTAAAGTCTGGAAAAAATTTGAATCCAGTGTATGGGTTTCGTTGAGATATTCATATATCAAATCTTCAATGTTTACTTTGGTTGAAAAAAGCCGGGCTGTATTTTGAACTAGAATCTGATTCACCCCATAAGTGACAGCAACACCATTCATAAATGGAAAAAGCTTCTGCGGATTTCTTCCGACATCTTCTACAAACTTTCCATTTTCTTTGATGGAAGCTTTGGAATCTACAACTGCGGCTAATCCATCCTTTGCTCTGAAAATAGCTGTAAATGACATAATTTTTCGTTCCCTTTTAATAGCCTAAATTTTCACCGACTAAAATAATTTTGATGCGGTCTTTCATGGCTGCACTTTGGCGGCGGGTAATTACAATCTGGCTGCAGATACAGGTATCACCATAGCAGTCGCCGCAGCGTCCGGTCAAAGAGCATGGAGTTTTTAATCCGAGACGAATGGTATTTGGCGGAGAAGCGAAATTGCGGACACGTGCCACACCATCCTCGATATTATTGACAACTTTATTCATACCTACAATCATAATGATATGTTTTGGACCATAAGCTAAGCAGGCAACACGATTTCCTGTTCCATCAATATTAATTAATTCTCCATCTAATGTAAGGGCATTGCTGCTCATCAGATAGTAGTCTGATAATACTGCTTTGCTGAACAGTTCCCGCTGTTCCTCATAGTTTTTGGCAATGGAACGGTCAATAACTTCATAGTCACCAGAGTCAACTGCATCTCTTAAACCAATCTCTTTGACGCTTTCGGAACCTCCCCAAGATACAACAGAACCTTCTTCTATGTAAGATAAGGCTTGTTTTAAAGCAGCTTCTTTTGTGGCGCAGTAAACGCCTTCTATATTCCGCTTATTTAGATTTTTGATAATAGTTTCTGCTTTCAAAGCATTTGCTTTTTCTAAACTCATAAGAATCCCCTTTCTTGATTTTCATTTTCATTTAGTATATCATGAAATTTCTGAATGTGGTACAATGACATAGAAATTTTTTGAAAGCAGGTAGTTATTTGAAGTCACTATTTATTACAGAAAAACCAAGTGTAGCGAGAGAATTTGCGGCTGCATTGAATATAAACGCAAAGAGCAAAGATGGATATATGGAAGGAGATACGGCAGTAATTACATGGTGTGTCGGACATTTGGTTACAATGTCTTATCCGGATAAATATGATCCATCATTGAAAAAGTGGGATTTGGAAACTCTTCCGTTTATTCCAGAGACATTTCAATACGAGACGATACCATCTGTTAAAAAGCAGTTTGATATTGTAAGTTCTCTTTTGAATCGAAAGGATGTAGATACAATTTATGTATGCACTGACTCTGGACGGGAAGGAGAGTATATTTATCGTTTAGTAGATCAAGAAGCAAAGGTAGGGAACAAAACGAAAAAAAGGGTTTGGATTGATTCTCAGACGAAGGAAGAAGTTATCCGCGGAGTGAAAGAGGCAAAAGATTTGAGTGAATATGATCATTTAGCTTCCGCTGCTTATTTGCGGGCAAAAGAAGATTATTTGATGGGAATTAATTTTTCCAGAGTGTTAACATTAAAATATGGATGGACTTTGGGAAATTATTTAAATCAAAAGAGAAGTATGGTCGTTGCTGTCGGACGCGTCATGACTTGTGTCCTTGGCATGATCGTAAAAAGAGAACGGGAAATCCGCAGCTTTGTTCCAACTCCTTTTTACCGGGTTCTAGCCCGCCTAGACTGTCATGGATTTGAGACAGATGCAGAGTGGAAAGCAGTGAAAGGTTCCAAATATTTTGAATCTCCGAAATTATATAAAGAGAATGGATTTTTGGAAAAGAAAGAGGCACAGGAATTTATCCAATATTTAAAAGACGGTACCAATGGAGAAACAGTCGTAGAGTCATCGACGAAACGCAAAGAAAAGAAAAATCCTCCATTGCTGTATAATCTTGCAGAGCTTCAAAATCAGTGTTCTAAAATGTTTAAGTTAAGTCCGGATGAAACCTTAAAAATCGTGCAGGAGTTGTATGAAAAGAAATTGGTTACATATCCAAGAACGGATGCCAGAGTTTTATCTACGGCAGTAAGTAAGGAAATCTATAAAAATATCAAAGGTTTAATGAATTATGCTCCGCTGAATTCATTTGCAGCAGCAATTCTGGAACAAAAGAAATATCAAGGATTGGCAAAAACAAAATATGTAGATGATAAAAAGATTACAGACCATTATGCCATTATTCCAACAGGACAGGCAGTAGGAAGTCTTGGGAAAATATCGCAAATGGGGCAGAAAGTATACGATGTGATTGCCAGAAGATTTTTAAGTATTTTTATGCCGCCGGCAGTTTATACAAAAATCAAACTGGTAACGAATACAAAAGGAGAATTATTTTTTGCAAATTTTAGAGTGCTGTCAGATGCGGGATATTTAAAAGCAGCAGGAATGGGAAATCCCAAAAAAGAGGAAGCATTATCAAAAGAGCAAATAGAGATACTTTCCGCTTTGAAAAAAGGAATGAAACTTCCAGTGAAAAAGTACCTCATGAAAGATGGAACGACGACACCGCCAAAACGGTATAATTCTGGTTCTTTGATTCTTGCTATGGAAAATGCAGGACAATTGATTGAAGATGAGAATTTGCGGGAACAAATCAAAGGAAGTGGAATTGGTACCAGTGCTACTCGTGCAGAGATTGTAAAGAAATTAATTACGAACAAATACATCGCATTAAATAAAAAAACACAGATTGTAACACCGACACTTACTGGAGAGATGATTGTGAATGTAGTTCAAGCGTCCATAGGTTCTCTTTTAAATCCTGAACTTACTGCCAGTTGGGAAAAAGGATTAACTTATGTGGCAGAAGGGACAGTAACGGAAGAAGAATATATGCAGAAGCTGGATAAGTTCATTACCCAAAAGACCAATGTTGTAAAGCAAAATAATTTTCAATACCAGTTACGGCAGTCTTTTGACCAGATTGCACCATATTATAAAAAAGGGAAATAAAGAGACCGGTAAGAGAACAACCATAGAAAGACACTATGGTTGTTCTTTTAAATTTAGGCATATTTTTTCCCATTTCCCATATATTTGATTATACAGATATTTGGAGGTGTTTATGAAAGAAGGCTATGAGGTTTTTCAGATACTTCCGCTGAAAATCAGAGATATGATAACAAACAGCCGACTGGATTTTGCAATTTTACAAGAAATCAGGTTAAGAACCGGACAACCGGTAATTCTTCGATATGGAAGCAGAGAATATTTTTTATCAGAACATCAAGGGCTGACTGTAAAAAAAGAGAATGTTCATATTTTTACAAAGGAAGAATTAAGACAAGCACTGGAGTATATCAGCAGCTATTCTTTATATGCTTATGAAGAACAAATGAAGCAGGGATATATTACCATCCGAGGAGGCCACAGGGTAGGATTGTCAGGAACTGTAGTTATGGAAAAAGATAAAATCAAATCCATGAAGCATATTTCTTGTTTAAATATTCGTGTGGCACATCAAGTAAAGGGATGTGCTGCAGGCATTTATAAAAAATGCTCCATAGAGGGGAAAATGATGCCGACTTTGATTATTTCACCGCCGGGATGCGGTAAAACGACATTATTAAGAGATTTAATTCGGATTATATCCAATCATGGACAAACTGTAGGAGTTGCGGATGAACGAAGTGAGGTCGGTGCAGCTTATTTGGGAGTTCCTCAAAATGATCTGGGAATCCGGACAGATTTGATGGATGGATGTAAAAAAGATGAGGGAATGAATATGCTCATCCGTTCGATGGCACCGGAAGTGATTGCAGTGGATGAAGTTGGAAGCAGGGAAGATGTCGATGCATTATTTTTTTGTGCTTACAGAGGATGTACAATGCTGGCTACCGCCCATGGAAAAAGCAGAGATTCCATTTTAAAAAATCCATATATGAAAGAGGTGGCACAAAAGAAAATGTTTCAACGCTACGTCTTATTAGACAGTACAGGAAAACCGGGAAGTGTGAAAAAAATTTTAGATGAAAACGGAGTAGAACTATATGATTAAAGGGTTAGGTGTTATGGTTGTCATTTTTGCCGGGGTTTGTTTTGGATTTTCCAAGGCAGCAAAGGAACAAAAAAAACTGGAACAAGGAATTTCTCTAAAAAGAATGCTTTATCTGCTGCAAGGAGAAATTCGATATGGATTTACACCTTTGCCGGAAGCTATTGCAATAATCGCAGGGAAAACAACGAAGGAGATTCAGCCGTTTCTTTTGGAGGTTTCCAAACAGCTGGAAAGTTATTCGGAAGAATCTTTTGCATCTGTTTGGCAAAAAACATTGGATGAAAAACTTCGGCCTCAGATAATGGAAGAAAAGTTTTTAGAACCGATTTTATCTATGGGGGAAACCATTGGATATTTGGATAAAGAGATGCAGGAGAAAACGATAAATTTTGCAATTGAACAGGTGGAAGATGAAATTTTTCAAATGAAGGATCAAGTGATTAAGAACTGTAAAATGTATCGTTCACTTGGATTATCTTTCAGTCTGCTGATTGTGATTATTTTAATATAGGGAGGTCGATGAATGAGTGTAAATATTATTTTTCGGATTGCGGCAGTAGGAATTTTAGTTACGATTTTAGTGCAGGTATTAAAGCATTCCGGACGGGAAGAACAGGCATTTCTTCTGACATTGGCAGGGTTAATTCTTGTTTTGTCTTGGGTAATTCCGTACATATATGATTTGTTTGAAAGCGTGCAGACACTTTTTACGATCTCTTAAAGATGGGGGTGGGAATATGATACAAGCGGCGTTATTTGGAATTATTGCCAGTATGACAGCCATGAAAATAAAATCAATCCGTCCGGAAATCGGACTTGTGATTGGTGTAGTATCCAGCTTCATACTGGCAGCGTACGGTTTGAAAGAAATGAAACAGGTATTGGATGTTTTTGAAACCATTCGGTCTTATTCAGGAATTCCGAAAAGTTATTTTCAAATTTTATTGAAACTTATTGGAATTTCATTTTTATGTGAATTCACCTCGAATATATGCAAAGATTCCGGACAGGCAGCCATTGGGAAACAAATTGAATTTGCAGGAAAACTTTCAATTCTGGTGGTCAGTATTCCGATTTTTCAGACTTTGCTGGAAACAGTACAGAAGTTAATGGGAAGTGGGACATGAAGAAAATCCTAGTTTGTTTCTGCCTTTCTTTCGGGGTGCTGATGCAGATTCCGGTTTATGGGAGTCAAGATGATTTGGATACAGAGTCTCTTCAAAAGGTGGAAACTGTTTTGGAGGAACAAGAAGCAGATATTTCTTACACGGAAATTGTAAAACAATTGATGAAAGGAAATGTAAAAAATGTATTGAAGATTTTATGGGAAAAACTGACAACGGAAATGTTTTCTGCTTTTGTCATCAACCGCAGATTTTTGAAACAAATCATCATTGTTGCATTGATTGCGGCTGTATTTAAAAATTTATCGGATGCTTTTTTTCAAGGAAGTGCAGGAAATACAGCATTTTATGTAACCTATGTGATATTAATAGGATTTATGGCAGATTCCTTTTACTTTTTGAATCAGGCAGCACAAAATCTGGTGAATTTAATGCTGGATTATATGAAAGGTATGGTGACCGCATATTCTATTGCAGTGGTATCCACCACAGGAATTTCTACTTCTACAGCTGTCTATGAATTTTATTTGATGCTGATTTATGGAATGTCGATGATGGCAAATTCGGTAATACTGCCAGTGATTAAAATTATATTTATTCTTCGGATTGTCAATCATATTTCTGAAGAAGAACATTTCTCAAGATTATGCCAGACGTTAGAACGGGCGGTACGGATTGCATTAAAAGGGTTTTTATCCATTGTACTTGGAGTTCAATTGATTCAGTCTATGATTCTTCCGGCGGTAGATTCTTTAAAAAATACTGCCTTGCAAAAAGGAATATCTGTGATTCCCGGTATTGGAAATGGAATGAATTCAGTGATGACAACGATTCTTGGATCAGCGGTAGTGATTAAAAATAGTGTTGGAGCAGCAGGAATTCTTATTTTAATTGTGCTGGTCATACCACCGCTGCTCCAGATTTCTGCAGTCGTTTTGTCATATATTGGTGCAGGAATTTTATTACAGCCTATTTCAGATAAGAGAATTACAGGTGCCATGGATGCAGTGATTCAAAGCGGAAAACTAATGCTCCAAATGATTGTAACTATGACGATGCTGTTTGTATTATCTATTGCAATTATTGCATTTTCAACAAATGTTAATTATTATGCCGGATAAAGAAAGAGGGAATTGTGATGGAAATAGTGAAATCAATTATTTTCTTTTTAATTTTATCAACGCTGGTCAGTCAATTGATTGATGGGACAAACTATAAGCCTTATGTAAATTTGGTGATTGGATTTATGCTTTTGTCTTTTATGATACAGCCGATTCTTTCATTGACCGGAAATAAGGAAATATTACAGGATACTTTTGTAAAAATATCGAGTGATACAGAAAAAATATCTTTTCAAGATAAGGCACAGGAGGTGAAAGAAGAACAGATGCAAAAAGAAATTCAGACGGTTTTAGAAAAAAATAAAATAGAAGTTCTGGATATTGATTTAGAATTGGACGCAAAGGGAAACCTTTTTTCGGCAGATATCGAAGTTTCAGATGCAAAAAAGAAGGAAAAGCAGATAAAAACCATACTTTCAAGATTCTATAATGTGAAGAGTTCTAATATAAATATAAGTGAGTAGAGGGAATATGATAGATAAGAAAAAACTGCAAAATCTCATAGAAACTATAGGAACTAAAAAAATACTGCTTTTGTTTGCATTGGGGATCTGTCTTTTGGTGTTTAGTTTTCCTTCGCCGGAAAAAAAACAAGAAAAACAGACGACACAAGAAGAGAAGGAAAGCAGCACGACAGATGATTATGTAAAAAAGCAGGAAAAACGACTGGTAAAAGCACTAAGCAAAGTAGAAGGTGTTGGAAAGGTCAGAGTTATGATTACTGTAAAATCTTCCAAAGAGGCTGTTGTGAACAAAGACAGTCCTTATGAGGAAAGTACGGGAGAAAAGGAAAAAACAGTGAAGGAGGGAGAAGAAACCATACTGGTGGAAGAGGATGGGAAAAAAGTTCCTTATGTGGTAAAAGAAGTTGAACCAGAGGTAGAAGGTGTTGTTGTTGTCGCACAGGGAGGCGGAAGTGACATCGTAAATCAGAATATTGTAGATGCAGTATCCGTTTTATTTCATATTTCATCTTATAAAGTAAAAGTCTTAAAAATGGGGGATTCATAATGAAGAAATTATTTAAGAAAAATCAAATGATTATTACGACTCTGGCGGTGATTATTGCAGCAGCCGGATATGTAAATTACAGTGGAAAATATGAGTCAGCTTCAAAAACTAAGACAAAGACCGTAGCGAATACTGCGAAAGAAACGGCAGGACAGGTGAAAGATGATATTACTGATGTGGGAGAAGCAGTTCTTACCAATGCACAGGTCAGTAACTATGTGGCGAAAGCAAAACTTGAAAGAGAACAAACCCACAGTAAGGCAAAAGATACATTGGAAGAAATTATCAATGACAAAACAGTAAAAGACAGTGTAAAGCAGGATGCAGTGGATAAACTATCTTCTCTGGCTGAACAGATGGAGATGGAAACTGCAGCAGAAAACCTGCTGGGAGCGAAAGGATTTTTAAATTCCATTGTAACCATCAGTAACAATAATGTAGATGTACTGGTAAATAAAAAAGATTTGTCCAAAGTGGAAAGAAGCCAGATTGAAGACATCGTTGTCAGAAAGACAGGATGTCAGTTGGATGATATTGTAATTACATCCATTAAGACAGAAGATTAGGAATAAAAATCATTTCTTTCATAAAAATGTTTATAAGATGCAGACAATACATAAAATAAGTTTGAATAAGAAATACATTTTTGATATAATCAGTTATATAGTATGGGAAAGTACAGGAGGCTTTTTATGGAAAATAAAAGTAGTTATAAGATAAACGAGCAGGGAATGCTTGGAGAAGTAAAAATTGCAGATGATGTAATTGCCATTATTGCAGGACTGGCAGCTACAGAGGTTACCGGCGTTGCAAGAATGTGCGGAAATATTACCAATGAGCTTGTCAGCAAACTTGGTATGAAAAAGTTATCGAAGGGTGTCCGTGTAGCTGTTGAGGATAATCTCGTGAATGTCGATCTTGCACTGGAACTGGATTATGGTGTAAGTATTCCGGCAATATCTGAAAAAGTACAGGATCGTGTAAAGACAGCAATTGAGAATATGACAGGTTTGAAAGTCAGTGAGGTAAATGTACGCGTTGCAGGAGTCGCATTGGAAGAAGAATAGGACGCTTTTCGATGATAGACAGATATGCAGTTTAGGAAAGTAATGACAGACGGGACTGTTGGTTCAGTTCCGTCTTTGTATCGCAGAAAGGAAATCAAATGACAAGAAGTGAAGTAAGAGAACATATTTTTAGAATCCTATTTTCTGTGGAATTTTGTGAAAGGGATGAATTTAAAGATCAAGTAGATTTGTATTTTCAGGGACATGCCAGCATAAGAGAGAAGAAGCAGAAAGAAATCCTTGCCAAAGTCATTGATCTGATTGATCATTTGGATGAACTGGATCATGAAATTGCCAAATATGCAAAGGCGTGGAATTTATCCAGACTCGGAAAGGCTGAATTATCTATTTTACGTCTGGCTGTATATGAAATTCTTTTTGATAAAGAAGTACCAAAGAAAGTAGCGATAAATGAAGCGGTAGAACTGGCAAAGAAATACTGCAATGAAAAGGCTGCACCATTTATCAACGGAATTCTTGGAAAGATTGGAATCGAGGATGAAGAATAGAATATTTTCTGTAACACAGATTAATTCATATATCAAACGAATGTTTCAAAGTGATTATGCGCTGCGCAGAATTTCTATTAAGGGGCAAATATCCAACTGTAAATATCACTCTTCCGGACATATTTACTTTTCTCTAAAAGATGAAAGCAGCCAAATATCCTGTGTGATGTTTGCCAATTCCAGATATCAGGGATTGAAATTTGATATGGAAGATGGGCAGGAAGTGATTGTAAGCGGGAATATCAGTGTCTATGAAAGAAGCGGAAGTTATCAGCTTTACGCAGATGAGATCCGTTTGGACGGCATTGGAGAGCTTTATATTGCCTATGAACAGCTAAAGCAAAAGCTTTATGAGGAAGGACTTTTTGACCATGAAAAAAAGAAGCCGATTCCTGTAAATCCTAAAAAGATTGGAGTTGTAACGGCTCGTACGGGAGCTGTCATTCATGATATTATGAGTACGGCGAAACGAAGGAACCCCTTTGTGCAATTGATTTTATATCCTGCAAAGGTACAGGGAGAGGGAGCTGCACAGACCATTGTAAAGGGAATTAAAACACTGGATGCCTATGGTGTTGATACAATAATTATTGGACGAGGCGGAGGTTCTATTGAAGACCTTTGGGCTTTTAATGAAGAAATGGTTGCCAGAGCAATTTATGCAGCAAAAACACCGATTATTTCAGGAACAGGTCATGAAGTGGATACGACTATTGCGGATTATGCGGCGGATTTGAGAGCTGCCACACCAACAGCAGCCTGTGAATTGGCAGTTCCAAATATCAGAGAAGTGATGGATGGTATTCAAAATCGTGCATATACGCTGGAAACACTGTTACGGCAGGTTCTAGGACGTTATCAGATGCAGCTGGAACAGTATCGTTTCAAGATTTCAGAATTTGATCCGAAATTCCGCCTGCAGGAGCAAAAAATGCGGCTGGCAGAATTAGAAGAAAAATTAGTGATGCGGATGAAAGATAAAGTGGTATCTTATCAGCATCGTTTGGAGTTGTATACCGGACGGCTTCATGGAATGTCTCCCACAGCGAAATTAATCAATGGTTTTGGATATTTAGAAGATGAAAATGGAGTGCCATTGACTTCAGCGAAAAATGTCAAACAAGGAGATAAAATTTCTATTACAGTATCGGACGGAATGATTGAAACGACTGCCCAAATAGTAAAACTGTTTGACATAAAAGAAATGCCGGTTTAAATTGCAATGTAATTATAAAAAGAGTGTCACAAAATGGAGTGCTCCCAGCAATTATGACATTGACCTAGAAGGGAGAATATCATTTTAATTTGATATGTTTGTGACACGTTCTTTTTGTGAATCGATAGACATAATGGATAAAGTTATTTATACTGGAATCCATGAGCCAATCCATTTTTTCTTTGTGACATTATATTTTCGTTTATAATATTTTCCATTCATATATTTATATTTCCATACAATCGTATCAGAACATGTGGTGATTTCAGAATTAGTTTCTGCTGGGTTTATAAAAAACTTAGAATCACTGGATGCAGAAACTTTTATTGGAAGATTTATAGATGAAAATATAAAAGTAAATAAAAATGAAATTAATAATGCTTTATTTAATTTTTTCATGTTTTAAGGCCTCCTGTTTTGATTGATAGACTCGATATCCTGAAAATGATGATTTTAGGGAATCAGCTTCCATAGGCGGATATTTTTTCCCTTTGTAATATATATCATAGGTTTTTCCATTTTTAACAAAAAAAGTATCTTTCTTTTCAAAACCTAAAATAACTTCTCCTTTTTCATGGGGAGGGGTTGGATAACACGGTTCAAATGAAAAGAACATGGATAAAAACATGATAACTGCAACACCAAAAATGTGTGTAGAGTAAACCATCTTTTTAGATGAAATATGGGGAGGTTCGAGAATAAAAGCTGCCCGTTGGAGAAACGATGACTGCGATCTTTCGAAAAAACACAAAACAGGAACAGACTCAGCAGAGGGTTCATATTTTGCTATTTTCATAAGACATTCCACATAGCATAAGCGTTCATATTCGTTCATATCTTTGGCAATTGTTGAATCATTGGATAGTTCTAAAGAATGATTTAACTGATTCTGTATCCAATATACCAATGGATTCCACCAGTAAAAACATCTTAAAATTTCAAAAATAAATTTTATCCAAAGATCGTGGTGATAATAATGTTCAAATTCATGTTTTAGAATGAATTCTAATTCTTTGGATGTAAATGCAATATCCGGCAGTAAAATTGTGGGGTGACAAAGTCCTGTGATGCAAGGGGTTTTTATTTGCGGCAAACATACAATTTTTATGTTTTGCTTTTTTTTATATTTCTTACAAATACAAGTAATTATTTCATTCACAGTATGATCATTCAGATAAGGATAAATATGTATGAGCTGATGAAATCTATGAGTACGCCATGTAAAACGTAAGAAACAAATCATAAAGCCGGACAGAGAACCATATATCATAATATCCATAAGTGTAATATTCATAAAGATTGGAACTTTTATCATATCAAAAAAAGCTGCTAATAATACTTTTGATTGGATATTATGGGTGAATATAAAATTACAAGGGAAAAACATCCGGACCGTTATGATAAGAGTACATACAATAATTATATTGGCTCCATATCTACGGATAAAATTTGTATGTTTTGAAATAATGATAAGGTACAACATTAAAATACTTCCAAAAACAATGCAAGTGAAAACTGAGCCGTAAGAAGGTTCTATCATACTAATTCTCCTTTTCTAATTCTTGTTTTCTTTTTTGAATCTTCTTTTCCAATTGTCGAATAACATCAGGATTATTTTCCTGTTCAATAAAATGTGCTAGAAATGCCGGCGAAGAAAAAAGACCATGAATGTCTGAAAAATTATCACTGATATATTCCTCTGCTGAAATAATTGGTTTGTAACTGCGGGAAAGAACTGTACCGCTGTAAACAATATCCGCAATTTCGATATACTCATTTTTCAATAATGTCTGGACGGCAGACCTTACAGTATTAATATTTAATGAAGGGTTGGATTTTTTTATGGAAGAGACAGTCATAGGTCCTTCGGATGCCCATAATATTTTCATGACATCCAATTGACGTTTGGTTAATTTCTTTTGCTTCATAATATATTAAAATACTCCTTTCAATTATAATCTTACTATTTATTATAACATTAAAAATAAATAATTCAATATTAAAATAGAATGAAATTATATTAAATTAACACAGTAAAAAAATAATGAATTAATAGAAATAACTTGACAAAAAGGTTTATAAAAATTAATATATAGAAAAGTTGTGGACGAGAACTATAGGACTTTTATACTAACCTGTAAATTTTGAGAAATGGAGAATTATTTATGAAAATGTTAAAAAAGAAAAGACTGTTTGTATTTTTAATAGGTGGAATGATGGCAGTAAGCCAAATTGGAGGTACAGCAATTATATATGCTAATAATTGTTCAGATACTGCCTATTCTCATACATATAATGGTGATGGAAGCGATTATTATACTGCTGCAAGAGCTAAAAAAGATAAATCTGCATCTTATGTGAATAATAATGGAAAAGGAACACATGGTATCACAGCTGCTGTATCAAATGGTTCTTATCATGTTTATTCAAGTTATTATAAGATAAAAGCAGGAAACAGAAAATATATGAAAAATACAGTTTATCAAAAGGGATATCGAAGCGCACGTATTGCAATGGCTGTTTCTAGCGGGAGAAAAGGATTGATGAAAGGTGTTTGGAGTCCGGATAATTGCAGTGGTTATTAATTGTTATTGGAGTCTGCAGATTTGCAGACTCCATTTAAAGAGGGATAGGTTATGAATATTTTAAAAAGAAGCATTTTTTTGTTGGGCATTTTGCTGGTTGTCATTTGGTTTTTATTTGGGATTAATATGAAAAAAGAAAATGGGAAAGAAATGAAAAGTCAAACAAGCCAGGTTTGGGAAAAAATTCAAAAAAATTGCTATCAGGCACCGATTGTAGAAGTTAGAAAAATAATAAAACAGGATGATTGGACTTATCAAATCAATTCTGCACAACTAACAAAAATACAGGGAGATTGGGAAAAACCAGATGATACATGGTATCAGTGTGATAACGAGGGGAATGTAATACATCATATGACATTAGTAAAAATCAATATAACAATATCGAGATATAAAAAAAATGAAGATAATATCTGGCTAAATAGTTACAAGCTGAATTTATATGATAAAAAAGGAAAAAGATTTTTAGATCAAGATGGTCCCATTTCGTATGAGATATGTGCAGCTTCTGTAGTGAAAAGTAAATCAAAAGATAAATATAATTATCCATTAGAAAAAGGACAAAAAGTGACAACAGATTTCATTTATGCTGTTCCAGATTCATATATCAGTCGAACGAAATATTACTTATTAAGTATTAATAATTGTGGGATGGATGAAAGCAGTTTAACTCCAAAAGAACATTGTTATTTAAAGATTGATATGAAAGGGAATGTAAAATGAAAATATTACTAAAGTATGAAATCAAAAGAATGATGAAATCAAAAGAAAGGATGATTTCGCTAGGTGTTGGATTTGCAATCTGCATTTGGCATTTGGCTCAGTTTGTCTGGTTTCAAAGTATTTATCAAGGATATAATTTCCCAGAAAGTTTTTTTCAGAAGTGGATTGGAGGAGATGGCTTTCCAATACAAAGTTTTTTGTACTATTTTATGTTACCATTAATTGCTGTACTGCCAGGAGGGGCAACATACTTTGAGGATGTAGATGGTGGGATGATTTTTAATATTTATTTGCGATGCACACGTATAAAATATTTATTAGCAAAATATATTGCCGTTTTCATATGTGGAGGATTGACATTTACACTGCCATTGTTGGTGGATTTATTATTTACAGCTGCTCATTTTCCGGCTTTATTACCAGAACCAATAACAGATATTGGACCATCTCCAAATTATTTATTTTTTGGATGGTATTTTTGTCACCCATGGTTATATCTTTTACTTTTTTTATTTTTGGGATTTCTATTTGCGGGAGGATTTGCAAGTATTTCATTAGTAGTATCACTTTATGCAACTCATAAAGCACAAATTCTTCTTTGTCCGTTTGTGCTATATTTTTTGATATATTGCATAAATAATATAATTGATACAATGGACTATGCCCCAAACTATTTTCTGATTAGTGGAGTAGGAATTGAAACTATATGGGAATTAGTTATTTCATTTATATTATTTTTATCAGTATTTTCCACATATCTTTGGAAAGGATTACGGTATGAGTTATAAATTTTTTTGGAAAAACAAAATATATATTTTGGAAGGGATTATGGTTGGGCTGTTTACTTGTATGCTGTTAAAAATCGATTATGTGAATGCAACATTTAATTTGCAAATATATTCCTTACCGGATTCTATCATTCGGGCAATGAAGCCTTTTTATTATGGATTAGTGGTTCTTCCTTTTTTAGTTGGGGCAGTCATTTATTGTATAAGAGACGATTTCTTAAATACAAGAATTTTGTTTTTTCGATCCAAAAAAGAACTTTGGATTTTACAGGAAAAACGTATGTTATATCTTTCGGTGTATTTTGCATTTGCATTTTTTGTCTCCATTTTTTTGTTCGGCTTTTGGAAACACCAAATATATTTCAATTGGGAGAATTATGAAAGTTACTATTTTATGAATACACATGAGATTTTTCAAGGGAATATCATGCAGGTATGGAGTGCTGCATTTTTGGTATGCACCGTACGGAATTTTATTTTCTGTAATATAATTTTGCTATCGAAATGGTGGATCAGGCGTACCATGCCTGGAGTTTTATTGGTAACAGTGATTTGTTCATGTGAAATTGTACTTTCTAATGTAAAAGCAATGATGTTGTTTGGAATAAAGGAAATTAAACTTGTCATTCAACGATTTCCAGTAGATTATCAGTTGTTTGAAAGTTGGAGAGAAAGACTGCATATTGCAGCGAATTTGGTGGTTGTATTATTGATTGTTTATGGTTTGATGAATACAGCTATAAAAAAAAGGGAGTTTATTCATGATAAAATCTTTTAAGAACCAGATTAGATATGAAATAAAGGTAGGAATATTCTTAAATTGGAAAAAATATTTATTCATAACAGGAATATTTATTTTGTTTGCATGTTGTCTATTTTTTTCAATAGACAGAAATATTGCAAGAAAATTGAATGTTAGTGACTATCTGGTAAAAATTTTTATGGGTACTAGTGAATGGAAATTTGCAGATAAAAGCAATACATTTTATTTACCAAAAGAATGGGCGGTTGTTGAGATTATGTATTTTCTCTTCATATGTACACATTTAAAACAAGATCATAAATTGAGAGAGGAACAAGTATTATTGCGTTCACAAAGTATAGTGATTTGGTGGATTGGAAAATGTGCGTGGCTGATATTAACGACTTTTTGTTATTATTTTACTTTTTATAGTGTTTTCTTATTTATATCCATAATTACTGGAACAGGATTTGATGGTGCAGTTAATATTCAAAATGTTTGGGGACTTCAAAAGATTTCTCTAAATTTTCATGAAGGATTTCTTTTTTTATATGTTTTACCTTCGATGACTGCGTTAGCGATAGGATTTTCTCAAATGCTTTTCTCTGTGATTATCAATCAAATAGCAGCACTTTGCATGAGTATTACATATTTGATCACTGCTGTGTATATTTCAAGACCTTGGCTGCTGGGAAATTATTCCATGTTATTGCGAAATTATCAGATAATGGGACATGGAGGGGTGCATGGAAGGGATGGAATCATTTATTCGGCTGTAATTATAGTTTTCACTATTGTGGCGGGATGTGTGTATATGAAAAGAAAAAGAAATATTTAACATATAGTTAGGAGTAAAAATGTATCTTGAAGTAAAAAATGTATCAAAAAAAATATCTGGAGAAATTGTTCTAAAAAATATTCAAATGACTTTTGAAAAGGGAAAAATTTATGGTTTGCAAGGGAAAAATGGTTCGGGCAAGACAATGATTATGAGAGTGATATGTGGATTAATAAGACCAACAGAAGGACAAGTGATTGTAAATGGAGAGATTTTAGGGATGAAGAAAGATTTTTTGCCAAGTGCTGGAGCATTGATTGAAAATCCTGGTTTTATTCAGCAGTTCAGCGGTTATGAGAATCTCAAAATGCTTGCTGATATCAGAGGGAAGATTGGTAAGGAAGAAATCATAAATACTTTGGAAAAGGTTGGTCTTGGAGATGTTATCCATAAAAAATACAAAAAATATTCTCTTGGAATGAAACAAAAGCTTGGAATTGCAGCTGCAATTATGGAAGATCCAGAAGTTATTTTATTGGATGAACCAACAAATGCATTAGATGAAGAGAGTATAGTACAGCTGCATCATTTGCTTGAAGAATATAAAACAAAAGGGACTTTAATAATTATTTCTTGCCATGACCGGGAAGAATTGGAGATATTATCGGATGAAATTTATGAGATAGAAAGCGGTAGAGTCAAATGTCACAGAAAGGCACAAAATGAAAAAATATATTTTTAAAAATAGATGGACAATTTTGGTTATGATGTTTATTCTTATTATATGCTGTATACTTATCAAAAAAAGTCTGATTGTAAATAAAAAATTCCCACCAAGACAGGTTGTAAATGTGAAAAAAAGTAAATTTGTTAACATTGAAAAGGGAGTCTCTTTTTGTGTTTGTAAAACGATATGGATGGATAATGCTGAGTTTATTAAAAAATATGGACAGAATACAGATGTTAACAAAGAAGAATCGAAAATCATATTTATAGATGTTTTGCTGGAGAATCATAATCAATCTGCAAGGAAACTTATAATGAGTGATATTAGTTTTGAAATGCCAGGCTATTGTAATGGGCTTTGTATGGATAGTTTTCTTCAATTTGGTGGAGATATGGAAGTGAAGTTAAAACAGAACGAAGCAAAACGAGTAACTTTAATATATCAGATATATAAATTTCAATTTACAGATAAACAATGGAGGAATATTGAAAAAAACGAAAGTTTTTTAGTAAAAGATAGATACCCATGGAAGGTTTGCTGGGAAATATAAGGAAAACTGATTTTAAGGAAAAATCCTAAAATCAGTTTTTTGTTATAAAGAAGTCTCCTTTGAAGTGGTACTGTCCAAATGAAAAAGTTCATGATATAATAACTAAAAAATAAAAAAACAAGGAGAGTCTTATGGTAAAGAAAGAATTCAATATTGACCAGGGATTTGAAGAATTAGACCAGATTTTGGAAAAACTAGGAAGCAGCGATGTGAAATTATCGGATGCAGTGAAACTATATTCAGAAGGAGTCACTGTAGTAAAAAAATGCAAAGATTCTTTAGATAAAGTGGAAAAAGAATTAATAATTTTAGATGAAAATGGGGAAGAACATGGAATTTAAACAAGAGATGAAGAAGCGGACGGCACATATTGAGGGAATTCTTGATGAATATTTACCATATCCGGAAGGATTACAAAAGACAGTACTTACAGCAATGAATACCACAGTGAGAGCAGGAGGGAAAAGGCTTCGTCCAATGCTGATGGAAGAAACATATCATATGTTTGGCGGTACCAGAAAGATGATAGAACCGTTTATGGCAGCCATTGAGATGATTCATACTTATTCTTTGATTCATGATGATCTTCCGGCACTGGATAATGATGATTACCGTCGCGGACAGAAGACATGCCATATTGTTTATGGAGAAGATATGGCGATACTTGCAGGAGATGCGTTATTAAACTATGCATATGAAACGGCATCCAAGGCATTTGATATGGCAGATGGGGAAGAGATATTCTGCGTAATCGAAGCTATGAAAATATTAGCATCGAAACCGGGAATTTATGGAATGATCGGCGGGCAGACAGCAGATGTAGAATTAGAGGGTACACCTCTTTCTATGGAAGAAATTTTATTTATTCATAAGAATAAAACCTCTGCATTGATTGAAACCTGTATGATGATCGGTGCGGTTTTGGCTGGTGCAGACAAAGAAATCGTTTCTCAAATGGAACTTTGCGGGGAAGCGGTTGGACTGGCATTCCAGATTCAGGATGATATTTTAGATTTGATTGGTGATGAAAATGAGATTGGAAAACCAGTGGGAAGTGATGAAAAGAATCACAAAGTTACTTATGTAACCTTAAAAGGTTTGGAACAATCCAAAAAAGATGTTCAAGACATTTCTATGAAAGCCGTTGATATACTGAAACAATACGATGAGGAAGATGGATATTTAACAAGTCTGGTTGAATTTTTGATTCATCGGACATATTAAGGAGAAGATAGGATGTTAGAGAAAATTAATCAGCCAAATGATATAAAGAAGGTGAATCCGGATGATTACCGTGTTCTTGCAAAAGAAATCCGCCGTTTTCTGCTTCAAAATGTCAGCAAAACCGGAGGACATTTAGCTTCCAATCTTGGAATCGTAGAGTTAACGATGGCACTGCATTTGGTATTAGATTTTCCAAAAGACCAATTAATCTTTGATGTAGGTCATCAATCTTATGTTCATAAAATTTTAACTGGAAGAAAAGACGGTTTTCAAAATTTAAGACAATTTCATGGAATGAGTGGATTTCCTAAAAGAAAAGAAAGCAGATGCGACGCATTTCACAGCGGACACAGTTCCATGTCGTTGTCTGCTGCCTTGGGATTGGCTGCAGCAAGAGACATCAACCATACCGATGAAAAAATTGTGGCAGTCATTGGAGATGGTGCATTATCCGGTGGAATGGCTTACGAAGCACTAAATAATATGGCACGTTTAAGAGCAGAAAAAAAGAATCTTATGATTATTTTGAATGATAATAAAATGTCCATAGCAGAAAATGTCGGCGGTATGTCTGCATATTTAAATAAAGTCCGTACGCAAAAGGAGTATATTGAATTTAAAGATAATGTAGAACAGTCTTTATTAAAGATTCCCAATATTGGAAAACCTTTAGCTGGATTTTTGAAAAAATCCAAAGATTCTATTAAACAATTGTTTGTACCTGGAATGTTTTTTGAAGATATGGGATTAACTTATATAGGACCAATTGATGGACATAACATTTTACTTCTGGTGGAAACATTAAATCGTGCAAAACAGCTGGATGAACCAATCATTATCCATGTTGTAACAAAAAAAGGAAAAGGATACAAGCCGGCAGAACAAAATCCTGCGAAATTCCATGGAGTGAATCCATTTTCGTTAAAGACGGGAGAAATTCTTTCCAAAAAAGGCGGATCTTCCAATACAGATGTGTTTTCTGACACTTTAGTAAAGGCAGCAAGAGAAGATGAAAAAATCACAGCGGTGACAGCTGCTATGCCAGATGGAACCGGACTGCAGAAGTTTGCAAAAGAATTTCCAGAGCGTTTTTATGATGTTGGAATTGCAGAGGAACATGCGGTGACATTTTGTGCAGGGATGGCAGCCAATGGATTAAAACCAGTATTTGCTGTGTATTCCACCTTTTTGCAGAGAGGTTTTGATCAGGTGTTACATGATACAGCATTGGGAAATTATCCGGTAATCTTTGGTTTAGACCGTTCTGGTTTGGTAGGTGCTGATGGAGAAACTCATCAAGGGGTGTTTGATATTCCTTATTTATCCGTGATTCCAAATCTTACGATTATGGCACCAATGAATGGAAAAGAATTACAGGAAATGTTATTATATGCTTTAAAGAATGCACAGGGACCAACAGCAATTAAATATTCCAGAGGAGAAGCTCTGCATTTGTTTGAAGAAAACTGGGAAGAAATTCAGCATGGAAAAGGGCAGATTTTGAAAGAAGGAAAAGATGCGGTAATTGTTAGTGTTGGAAATATGATTTCTGAGGCAGTTAAGGCAGTGGAAATATTAGAAAAGCAGGGCAGTCAAATAGGATTGGTAAATCCGAGATTTGTAAAACCGCTGGATTATGATATGCTGGATCAGCTGGCAGAGAAATATTCATGTATAGTGACGGTGGAAGAAGGTATGTTAAACGGCGGATTCGGCTCTATGGTGATGCAGTATTTGTATCAAAAGGGATATCGCGGAAAGATTAAAAATGTAGGAATTCAAGATCAATTTGTAGAACATGGTTCTGTGGGAGAACTCCGTCATATGTTAAAACTGGATGGAGAAAGTATTGCAGAATCTGTCAAACAGTGGATAGAGGAATAGAAAATGAAAGAACGTTTGGATGTGTTATTGGTAAAGAAAGGATTGGCGGCTTCTAGAGAAAAAGCAAAATCAATTATTATGTCCGGGGTTGTATTTGTAGACGGACAGAGGGAAGATAAGGCTGGAGCATCCTTTGATGAAAAACAAGAAATTGTAATGAAAGGGAAAACATTAAAGTATGTCAGCCGAGGCGGATTGAAATTGGAAAAAGCCATGAATAACTTTGGAATCGAGCTGAAAAATAAAGTTTGTATGGATGTAGGAGCTTCCACGGGAGGATTTACCCATTGTATGCTGCTAAATGGTGCAAAAAAGGTATATTCTGTGGATGTTGGACGAGGGCAATTGGACTGGAGTCTTCGGAATGACGAGCGTGTTGTCTGTATGGAGCGAACGAATATGCGTTATGTGACCAAAGATGATATTGACGAGCCGGCATCTTTTGTATCCATTGACGTATCATTTATCTCTTTGACCAAGATTTTACCGGCAGTTTACGGAATTCTTGAAAATGATGGGCAGGTTGTAGCTTTGATAAAACCTCAGTTTGAGGCAGGAAGAGAAAAAGTCGGTAAAAAAGGAGTTGTGAGAGATTCAAAGGTTCATGAGGAAGTAATTCATAAAATTTGTGATTTTGCTTCATCGAATGGATTTTTGCTTTTACATTTAGATTATTCTCCGATCAAAGGACCGGAAGGAAATATTGAATACTTACTGCATATGCAGAAAACAGAACAAATGGAAAATGAACATAGCCTGGAACAGGAGATTTCTAGAATTGTAAATGCCTCCCACCAGGATCTTGCAAAGAATAAGGAATGACATGAAAAATTTTTTGATTTTGACCAATGAAAAAAAAGACCCTGGGCTGCAGATTTCAAAGCATATACAGGAATATATTGAAAAATCCGGCGGCAGCAGTTATCGAATGTGTGAATTTACGAGAAACATACAAAAAAACATCAATTGTATTACAGATGATACGGAATGCGTCATTGTTCTCGGTGGAGACGGAACCATGCTTCATGCAGCACGTTTGGTTGTAAAACATGACCTGCCTATGGTAGGAGTCAATCTTGGGACTCTTGGGTTTTTAGCGGAGATTGAGCTTTCTAATTTATTGGAAGGTTTGGATTGTTTGCTAAATGATGCATTTACTATAGAAGAGCGTGCCATGTTAGATGGTGTTGTATTTCATAATGATAAGATTACCTACCACCATTCTGCATTGAATGATGTTGTAATCAGCAGAAGTGGTTTTTCCAGAATTATTTCTTTCCGTATTATGGTAAATGGAAAACTTTTGGATGTTTATTCTGCAGACGGTGTAATCATTTCAACACCAACTGGTTCTACAGGTTATAATTTATCTGCCGGAGGACCTGTGGTCGATCCGAAGGCTAAGGTAATTCTTGTGACACCAATCTGTCCGCATTCTCTGCAGGCAAAAAGTATTGTATTGTCACAACAGGACGAAATCGAAATTTATATTGAAAATGTCAGAGAAAATCAGCTGGAGGAAGCATATATTACATTTGACGGACAAGTGGCACAAAAATTACATCCGGGGGATGTGCTGAAAGTATGGCATTCTGCAAAATCAGCGAAAGTCATGAAGGTCAATGGAGACAGTTTTTACAAAACACTTAGAATGAAAGTTGGGGGAAGACATGAAAAAGAATAGGCAGGATGCAATTATTGAACTAATCCAGAAATATCCCATCGAAACACAGGAAGAACTTTTGTCTCGTTTAATTCAATTGGGATTTAAGACGACACAGGCAACAATTTCCAGGGATATTCGAGAACTGGAACTGACGAAAAGACCGACGGCAGATGGAAAGCAGGCATATAGTCTGGTTGACAAAGAAGGACAGGCTTTTCGAAAATACCAGACAATTTTGTCAGAAGCGATTGTTTCTATGGAGCTGGCTGAAAATATGCTGGTGGTAAAGACTGTTTCCGGAATGGCAATGGCATCGGCGGCGGCGCTGGATTCTCTTGAAATCAAAGGAATGGTTGGGACGATTGCAGGAGATGACACAATTATGTGTGTGATGAAGGATAAAAATATCGGAAAAACTGTAATTGCAGAAATTAAGCAGTGGATGAAAAATGTGAAAGAATAAGCAGAAAGGAAACATATGTTACAATACTTGCATGTGAAAAATCTCGCTTTGATTGATGAAGTCGAAATTTCATTTAATGAGCATTTAAATATTCTGACGGGAGAAACCGGAGCGGGAAAATCCATTTTAATTGGTTCTATTGAAAGTGCCCTTGGAAAGAAGATGTCGAAAGATATGATACGTCTGGGAGCAAAGGAGGCAGTCATTGAACTGTTGTTTTGGACGGATAACAAAGAAATTATAAAGGAAATTGAAGGGTTTGATCTTACCGTAGAAGAAGGACAGATATTTATCAAACGTGTTATCAATGAAAAAAGAAGCATCAACAAAATTAATGATAGTACCGTAACGCTGCATACATTACGGGAAGTGTCACACCGTCTTTTTGATCTTCATGGACAGCAGGAACATCAAACACTTTTAAAAGAAAAAAATCATTTGATGATGCTGGATCATTTTCTTAGTGAAAAAGATCGAAAAGAGAGGAAAAACTGCAGAAAATATTTGAAAGAATATATGAACATTTCCAAAGAAATAGATGCATTGGAATTAGACGATCAGCAAAAACTAAGAGAAATTGGGTTTTTAGAGCATGAAATACAGGAAATTGAGGCTGCACATTTAATTGTTGGGGAAGATGAAGAATTGGAACAGATGTATCGGAAAATGGTACACAGCAGAGAAATTGCAGCATCCTGCGGCATCACTGTACGCTTGACCGGATATGATGAGGAAGCAGCAATTGGAAATCAATTGACCGAAAGTATCCGCAGAATTCAGGAAGTTAGTCATTTAGATTCGGAAATCTTGGGGTTTTATGAACAGCTGCTTCAAATTGAAGATTTGCTGGGAAGTTTTCATCAAGAAATCACAGATTATGTGCAGAATATGGAGTTTGATGAACAAACCTATGCAGAAACCGAAGAACGTCTGAATACGATTAACAGCTTGAAGGACAAATATGGCTCATCTGTGGAAGCAGTTTTAAAATATGAACAGGATTCTCAAAAACGGCTGGATATTCTTCAAAATGCAAAAGATAAAATCAATGAATTGAAAGAAAAAAGACAGCAGGCAGAAGACTCTTATAAAATTGCAGCAGGAAAGTTATCTGCATCAAGAAAGAGAATTGCGAAAAAACTACAAAAAGATATTACAAAAGCATTGGAAGATTTGAACTTTTTATCTGTTGTTTTTGAAATACAGGTAACAGAGGAAGAACAGATGCAGCCGGATGGAATGAATAAAATCTGTTTTATGATTTCTACCAATCCTGGGCTTCCGCTAAGACCGATTCAAGAAGTGGCTTCCGGCGGAGAATTGTCTAGAATCATGCTGGCGATGAAATCTGTTCTTGCCAAGTCAGATCATGTGGAAACTTTAATTTTTGATGAAATAGATACTGGAATCAGCGGCGAAACCGCCAACCGTGTTGCAAAAAAAATGGAATTGATTTCCAGAAATCATCAAGTGATTGCAATTACACATCTTCCGCAAATTGCAGCAATTGCAGACAGCCATTATTATATTGAAAAGCAGACAGATCAGAAAAAAACAACGACGATCATTCGTGAATTAGATTCCAAAGAATCACTGGAAGAAATTGCAAGGATGATTAGTGGAAATGAGCGGACGGAAATTGCATTAAAAAATGCAAAAGAAATGAAAAGTTTAGCAAATGACGCAAAATTATACTGATTTGATCTAAGATAATAGACACATAATAAAAAGGATGTATCACAAAAGAAGATACGTCCTTTTTTAGGAGGTAAATTATGCGGAAATACTATTATCGTAAAATTTTAATTTTGTTGTTTGTGCTGAATCTGATTGCCATTGCAGCTGCTTATGTGAAATTCTGTAAAGACCAGCTTCCAGCGGCAATTCATATCAAACAAGGAGTAGAAACTTGTTTAAAATATGATGTTCCTGCAACGGCAACGGTAAATAATCAGACAATAAAGCTGAATCATCCTTTTGTTTTTAAAGAAAATAGAACCGGACAGTATGAGATGCAGGCCAGTCTATTTGGGAAAATTCCTTTAAAAAAGATTAAGGTGAATGTTGTCCGGCCTAAGAAGGTTTCTCCAAGCGGGAAAGTTGTAGGAATTTATGTAGAAACAAAAGGGCTTCTTGTATTAGAAACAGATACTTTTACTGGGATTGATGGAGCAAATCATTCACCAAGTAATCAAAAACTATATCAAGGAGATTACATTTTGTCTGTTAATGGAAAAAATGTACAGACAAAGGTAGAATTTATGAAAACCATCAATCAATGCAAGGACCATGAGATTACCCTAAAGGTAAAAAGGAACTCTAAAAATGTGTCCATAAAAGTGAAACCCGTGATGGCAGCGACCGACCATCAATATAAAATTGGTGCATGGGTAAGAGATAATACACAGGGGATTGGAACATTAACCTACACAAGTGCTGGAAGTTTTGGCGGACTGGGACATGGGATTTGTGATATGGATACTGGGGATTTGATGGAGGTCAAAGGCGGATATTTATTAGACCCTCAGATAGATACTATTGCAAAAGGGAAATCTGGTACACCGGGTGAAATTGTGGGAAGCATTTATTACAAAGAAGAAAATTTGATGGGTTCCATTGATAAAAATTCCAAAGCAGGAATTTATGGTTCCACTGCAGAAACAGGGAAAAAGCAGTTTGAAGTTGGATATAGGCAGGATATTAAAAAAGGAAAAGCCTATATTGTTTCTAATATCAGCGGGAAAACAATACAATATGAAATTAAAGTTCGAAAAATTAATGGTTCTAGTTCCAAAGGAACAAAGGGAATGGAAATTGAAATTACAGATAAACGATTGTTAAAACTGACCAATGGAATTGTGCAGGGTATGTCCGGGACACCGATTATACAGGACGGGAAATTCATTGGGGCGATTACTCATGTATTTGTCAATGATCCATCCAGAGGGTATGGAATTTTAGCAGAAACTATGATAGAGGAAATGGGAAAGCAAGAATAAATATTCGACGTTTCTTAACATAAATTGGGTAAAAAAGCATCAAAAAGCGTTGAATCTTCTGTTTTTTGGCGAAAACTTGCGATGGATAACGGGTTGTTTGTAAAGATAGATAAAATATATAATTATCTTGTAAATAAAAACAGAATTGGAGGACTTCAGATGAGCAAGATAAATGTAGCAATTGCAGATGATAATCAGAGAATGGTCGAAATGATGACACAGTTGTTGAATCAGGAAGATGATATTGAAGTAATTGCTAGTGCAGACAACGGAGAAGCAGCGATGAAAATTATTAAGGAAAAACAGCCGGATGTAGTTTTATTGGATATCATTATGCCAAAACTGGATGGAATTGGAGTATTGGAAAAATTGAAAGAAGAATCCCTTGATAAAAAGCCGGAAGTCATCATGGTATCAGCTATGGGGCAGGAAAATGTGTGTGAAGAAGCCATGGAGCTTGGAGCATCATATTTTATTTTGAAACCATTTGATTCTAATGCAGTCATTCGGAAAATTAAACAAATAAAAAACGGTCGAAAAATTACGAAACCCTTTGTTCCAGTCCGAGAGGAAGTTCAAGGAATTACATCCAATCAGCTGGAGATTATCGTAACAAATATGATTCATGAAATTGGAGTTCCGGCACATATCAAAGGGTATCAGTATTTGAGAGATTCTATTATGATGGCAATTTATGATATGGATATTTTGAATTCCATTACGAAACAGCTATATCCGGCAATTGCAGAGAAATTTCATACAACATCCAGCAGGGTAGAACGTGCCATCCGTCATGCCATAGAAGTTGCATGGGGCAGGGGTAAAATGGATACGATTGATGCCTTATTTGGGTATACGGTACATGCAGGAAAAGGGAAACCAACGAATTCAGAGTTTATTGCACTGATCGCTGATAAAATACGCTTGGAATATGGAAATGAAATTATTCAGTAGGGGAAAACGTATCGATAGAAAAGAGATATACACAAAAGAGTGGCTAGGCGAAATTTTGCAGGAGGAGGATAAAGAAGTATGGGTAAGAAACTAAAGGTTTTAATTGCAGACAGCAACGAAAGGGAATCAGAGCAGCTGGCAAGGGAACTTTCCACAAAGCTTGAGGTTGTTGCAGCCGTACACGATGGAATAAGGGCGTTAGAGGCGATTCAAAAACTATGTCCTGATATTGCAATCATTGACATAATGCTGCCAATGGTTGATGGACTTGGTGTGATTGAAAAGTGCAGGGAAAACATGGAGGAAAATAAACTTCCATCGTTTATTATTACAACTTCGATTGGAACACAAAAGCTTATTGAATGTATCAATCATATGAATATTGATTATTGCATTATGAAACCGTTTCAACCGGGAATATTGCTGCATAGAATTGAACAGATTACACGTTTAAAATATATGAATCTTCAAATTCAGTGCCAAACCAAAGGTTCAATAAACAGTCAAAATCAAATGCGGTCTGCATCTTATGATATTCGGCAGGATGTAACGAAAATTATACGTGATCTTGGAATTCCGGCACACATTAAGGGGTATCAATATATAAGAGAAGGAATTATTATGGCAATTGAAGATGTGAATATGATGAACTACATAACGAAGTTATTGTATCCATCCATTGCGAAAAAATATAAAACCACATCCAGCAGTGTGGAAAGGGCAATTCGTCATGCCATAGAAGTTGCTTGGAATCGCGGGAAAGTTGAATTGTTAGAGGAGATGTTTGGATATACAATCAGCGCAGGAAAAGGAAAGCCGACAAATTCAGAATTCATTGCATTAATTGCAGATAAACTAAGATTGGATTATCAGATGAATGCTTCATAATATGTAAAAAAGTGATAGTTTTTTTGAAGACCCGGCAAAATCCATATATGGTATTTTGCCGGATCTTTTGTAGTTTTACAATCAGTTAAAAAAATTAAGAGTTCATTTCTTGAATGTTCTGAATATCAGGAATACACATCATAGAGTAATTCGTATGATAAATAACAAATCCAGGTTTTGCTTTTGGCGGTTTTTTTAATTCTTTTCTTTGGATATAGTCAATTTCTACTTTTGGTGCCTGTCTGCCTTTGGAGTAATAAGCTGCAAGCCGTCCTGCTTCTTCAAAGGTTGCGTCTGGCAATGTTTCTGCCTGTTCTTTCCGTACAATGACATGAGAACCGGGCATATTTTTTGCATGGAACCACCAATCACCGCCATTGGCAAATTTAAAAGTTAATTCATCATTTTGATAGTTATTTTTTCCAACGTACATATGGAATCCATCGGAAGAAATATAGTGGAGAGGTTTTGATTTTGCCGGATTTTTTCTTCCTTTCCGCCCACGGCTTTTGATATATCCATAATCTATTAATTCTTCTTTGATTACAGATAAATCTTTTTCATCTTCAGAAAGTGCCAGAGAAGTGGAAATAGAATCTAAATGATCCAAATCAGCTTTTGTTTCAAGAATTAACTCTGACAATGCTACATAAGTACGTTTTAATTTGTTATATTTAGCAAAATATTTTTTGGAATTCTCCAAAGGGGTTTTCATTGGATTCAGCGGAATGGTAATTTCTTTATTTGTGTAATAATTGATACAGGTTAAAGATTTTGCATTTGATTCCAAATTGTATCCATAGGTTTGAATTAATTCTCCATATACTTTAAATTTATCCCGCTTTTCGGTATCTTTTAGCTGGCGAAGCTGTAAATCATATTTTTTACTGGTTCGTTCCAGAGCTGTTTGAACGATTTTTCTCAAATCAGCAGATTTCTGTTTGATTCTTGTGTATTTTTCCTTTTCTGCATAATATCCAATCAGTACATCAAAAATAGAATCAAATTCTTTTTTTGTGCCGTCTGGAAAAGAAGTTAAAGTGATACAAGAAAACTCTTTCGGTTCTTCTCCTAAATAAATAATATTCGGTGTATAATCTGCATCTTGTATGAATGTATTTAATTTGATTAATTGTCCATAAAGTCCGGCAGAGCTGTCTTCGGATAAGGAATCTGTAGATGAATTTCCATCCAGACCAGCCCGGTAGCAGATTTCATTTGCAATCAACGGACTCATGCCGGTAATGGATGTATATAGTGCTTTACAAAGGTTTAATGGTTTGTTCATGATATCATGATAAAAATAATCTGCCGTTATTTTAGATAAAGGGCGTTTTCCCTTGGATGGCGGGAAAGTATAAGTACGCCCCGGAAGAACCTCTCTGACCGAGCTGATATTTGCAGAAATATGTTTGATACTGTCAAGAATCATATTTTCATTGTCAACAAAAATAATGTTGCTGTGTTTTCCCATAATTTCGATGATCAGACGTTTTTGACATACATCTCCTAATTCATCTAAATGTTCTACAGTAATTTCAATAATTCTTTCAAAATTTGGCTGCGTGATAGAAATAATTCTGCCATTGCTGATATGTTTTCGCAAAAGCATACAGAAATTCGGTGCCTGCATCGGATTTGCTTTGGATTCTTTGGATAAATAAACCAAAGGAAGAGAAGCACTGGCAGATAGATGAAGCCGCATGGTATTTCGGTCTTTTTTAATAACCAAAGTAATTTCATCGGATTCCGGCTGATAAATTTTGTAAATCCGCCCTCCGATCATACGGCTGTTTAGTTCTGTTACAATATTTGAAATGACAAATCCATCGAATGCCATAAGTTACCTCCTGATTGTCCGTTTTGTTTGAACCCAATTATAACAGATAGAGGAAAAAGTATAAAGGGAAAGTATCTGCATTTAAAAGTATTTTACAATAAGGATGAAAAGAAAAAATGTCAAAACAAATAAAATGTGTTAAAATAAGCGGTAGTATGAAAGAAAATATTGACAAAGGAGCGTAAATATAATGGAAACAATCGGTAGAAATGATCCTTGCTGGTGCGGAAGCGGAAAGAAATATAAGAAATGTCATTGCCATTTTGATGAAAAACTTCATGAAATGAAGCAAAAAGGTTTTCTTGTTCCATCGCATAAATTCATCAAAAATCAAGAACAGATTGAAGGAATTCGTAAGAGTGCGAAAATTAATATTGCAGTATTAGATTATGTGGCAGAACATATCAAAGCAGGAATTACAACACAGCAGATTGATGACTGGGTATATGAACAGACGACCTCTCAAGGTGCAATTCCTGCTCCTTTAAACTATGAAGGTTTTCCAAAGAGTGTATGTACTTCCATTAATAATCAAGTATGCCATGGAATTCCATCAGATGATATTGTTCTGGAAGAAGGAGATATTATCAATGTAGATGTCTCTACAATTTATCATGGTTATTTTTCAGATTCTTCCAGAATGTTTTGTATCGGCGAAGTTTCACCGGAGAAAAAGAAATTGGTGGAAGTCACAAAAGAATGTGTGGAATTAGGATTGAAACAGGTTAAACCATGGGGACTTTTAGGTGATATGGGGCAGGCAGTTCATGACCATGCAAAAGCGAACGGATACACGGTTGTTCGTGAAATCGGCGGTCATGGAGTTGGATTGGAATTTCATGAAGATCCTTATGTAAGTTATGTTTCCCAAAAAGGTCATGGAATGGTGATGGCTCCAGGGATGATATTTACCATTGAGCCAATGGTGAATATGGGAACAGATAAAATTTTTGTGGATGAATTTGATGACTGGACAGTATATACAGAAGATGACATGCCGTCTGCACAATGGGAAATTCAGGTACTTGTAACGGAAGACGGATATGAAGTGCTGGCATATTAGGAGAACATTATGGATCAGATTTTAATCGTAGAAGACGATAATCCCATCAATCAGCTGCTTTATGAAGCTTTGGGGAAAGAAGGATATTGCTGTGAACAGGCATTTTCTGGAACAGAAGCGAAGCGGCTGCTTGCGCAGGAAGAATATGTATTGATTTTATTGGATTTAATGCTTCCAGGAATTTTCGGGGAAAAGCTGCTGACAGATATTCGAAAGACGAGTCAGGTTCCAGTGATTGTACTGACTGCGAAAGATCAAATTGATGAAAAAGTAGATGTATTAAAGAGCGGTGCGGATGACTATATCACAAAGCCATTTGATATTAAGGAAGTTTTAGCAAGAATTGAAGTGCAGCTGCGGCGCAGGAATAAAGAACTTCCGAGACAGGTCTTATCTTATAGAAATATGACATTGGATCGAAATACATTTCAAATCACAGTCAATCAGACAGTACTTCCTAAAATTACAAAACAGGAATTTTCGATTCTGGAATTATTGTTAAAACATCCGGGAAAAGTTTACAGCAAAGAGGAAATCTTTGAATATGCTTGGGAAGAAATGTTTATGGGAGAGACGAAAACTCTGGATGTACATATCAGCAACATTCGAAAGAAAATTAAAAAAGTGACAGATGAAGAATATATTGAAACTGTATGGGGAATTGGTTATCGGCTGCAAAATTAAATATTTACTCTTTTTTTACGATTTATTTGCGAAAGATTAGGATTTCTTTCGTAAAATAAATGCAAACAAGAAGAGGAGATGAAGATAAATGAAGTGGTTATTAAGCACCAATGAGCTGACAAAACAGTTTGGCAGACAAAAGGCGGTCAATGGAGTGAATCTGCATATCAAGCGTGGTTCTATTTATGGATTCATAGGAAGAAACGGAGCTGGGAAAACGACATGTTTGAAAATGATCTGCGGACTTTCCACACCAACAAGCGGTGAAATTGAAATGTTTGGATATCGAGGAAAGGGGCTGAAAAATGTTCGTTCCAGAATCGGATGTTTGATTGAAGGTCCTGGCTTGTATGGAAATATGAACGCTAAAGATAATCTAGAGATCAAATGCAGATTTTGCGGAATTAAAAAAGCAGGATATGCGGAAGAACTTCTGGAACTGGTGGGACTGCATGAGGTAGGTAAGAAAAAAACAAAACATTTTTCACTGGGAATGAAACAGCGTTTAGGAATTGCATTGGCATTGGTTGGGGAACCAGATCTTTTAGTTTTGGATGAGCCGATCAATGGGCTGGATCCACAGGGAATTGCAGAGATTCGAGACATTTTGATAAAATTAAAGGAAGAACGGAATATGACGATATTGATTTCTAGTCATATACTGGAAGAATTATCAAAAGTCGCTACAGATTATGGAATTATTCATCAGGGAACGCTGCTGCAGGAAATCACGCAGGAAGAATTGATGCAGCGTTGCAGTGAGCGAATCGAGATTGTGATGGAGCACCCAAATCTTGCACTTCCGATACTAGATGATATGGGATTTACAAAATATCAGGTGATTGACCAGGAATGTATTCAAATATTTGAACGTTTAGATGAAAGTGCATCTTTAAATATAGCGTTGGGAAAAGCAGGGATTCCGGTTAAGGAACTTAGTATAACCAACGAAGAGTTAGAAAGTTATTTTTTGAATTTAACAGGAGGTGCACGTCATGATTAATGTGATAAAAATGGATTTATATCGAATGTTTAAAACAAAAAGTTTGTATGTGGTATGGTTGATATTTATTTTGCTGATTATTTTTTCTACCGTTATGATAAAAGGTGATTACAGTGAAGATGCGATTCAACAGGAAAATTATCAAACTTCTATACAGGCATCTGAAAATGAAAACATCGGAATGAATGTGATTCTTCCAACAAAACCAGGAGAACGGATTACTGTATATGATTCTTTTTATGCAAATGTAAAAGGAAAGGCAGTGGCTCTTTTTATTGTAATCTTTGCAGTCATTTTTTCTACTGCAGATATGAAAAGTGGATTTATTAAAAATATTGGAGGACAGGTCAAAAATCGGATCAGTTTGGTTTTATCAAAGGCATTGATTTTAACTTTGTTTACGATTCTTACGATGTTTTTGTTCCTTGGAGTACAGGGAATATGTAATCACTGGTTTTTTGGATATTTAAAATGGGGACCATGGAAAGAATTTCTTTCGTATTTTGGATTAAGTTTACTGCTGCATATTGCGTTTGCAATGATTGTTATGGCAGCAGCGATTATTATTCAAAATAATGTGTTTAGCATGGCGCTGGCGGTTTGTCTTTGTATGAACATGATTTTTATCATATATAGTTTTCTTGATAAAGTGGCTGCGGCAATTCACATCAAAGATTTTCATTTTGTTCTTTATACAGTTACAGGTAAAATTGCGATGCTTCCAATAAAAATGAATGGAAAAGACATCCGATCCGCAGCTATAGTGAGTATTGTGTATATTTTGATTTCCTTAGTATTTAGCAGCTTTGTTGTTCAAAAAAGGGATTTGGATTGATGAAAAATGGAATCATAGGAATTTTAATGGTGATTATTGTTATATTGGTCATATTTTTATGGAAATATCAGCGGCAGATAAAAGATATCTGCCGCCAGTTGTCGTTTTTAAAAAAACATGACAGCAACATGATGATTTCCAGAGAAATAAACAGTGCAGGAATCGGATGGCTGGTGGATGAGTTAAATGAAATGCTGAACCGACAGAGAAAGGAACGAAAACAGTTTCGAGAAAAAGAACAGATGATTTCTGATACTTATACAAATCTATCGCACGATATTCGAACACCATTGACATCGTTAGATGGATATTTTCAGTTGTTGGAAAATACGAAGGATTCAAAAGAGCAGGAACGATATATACAAATCATTCAAGAAAGAATTGACAGTTTGGGAAATATGCTGGAGGAACTATTCACTTTTACAAAATTAAAAAACGAATCATGGAAGTTGGAGTTGGAACCATGTTCTATAACACGGATTTTGAAAGATACGATCCTTTCTTATTATGATGAATGGAAAAGAAGAGGGATTGAACCGACAATCAAAATTGAGGAAAAACCAGTATTTATTCAGGGAAATAAAGAAGCGTTAAAGAGAGTTATTCAAAATATCATAAAAAATGGATTAGATCATGGAAACGATACTTTTGAAATCATTTTGAAGACCGAAAAGAATCAAGTGATTTTACAGTTTCAAAATGAAATTCTGGAATCAGAGCAGATAGATTTAGATCTAATTTTTGAACGTTTTTACAAGGCAAATCAAGCAAGAAGTAAAAACTCTACCGGATTGGGACTGCCGATTGTAAAAGAATTTACAGAGAGAATGAATGGGAATATTTTGGCAAGTGTAGATGGAAATTATTTTCAGATGGAACTTCAGTTTCCAATCCTTTCCTGTTTTGAAAAATGAGAAGAATTGAAATAAGAAAAGATATTCGGTATAATAAAAATGGACAGGACCAATGCTGTATAGAAAATGGAGGAAAATGATTTGAGAAAAGAAGCATCGTTAGAAGCATGGAAAGATTTATATGAATTAATAAAAGAACTGGAAAAGATAGAGCCTTGGAATTATCTTCGAGATACAGATTTGATTTCAATCACTCTAAAAGATGCAAAAGAACCTGTTTTCTGCAGTATTATGGGAAATGGAACTGGATTTCGTGGAATTACAGTATATGAAGGGTTCGCAGGATATGGTGATTATGAGATGGTAGCTACAGTGGACAATAGTGATTTACCGGTAGAATATGTGATGTATGAACAATCCAGTTTAATGTCTTACTGGGGCAGTATGGAAGAAGCGTCACCAGAGCAAAAGAAGATCATCGATGCATTGAATCTTAGATTTCATGATATTGAGAGTTGGATTTATTTCTTGTCTTATAAAAACCGATATCAGCCATATCTGCCAGATGAAAGAGAAGTACTGCTTTTAATTGAAACTTATGAAAATCTGATTATGGCAGTGCAGGCAGTGATTGAACAAAAAATAAAAGTTGATTTCAATCAGGGAGAATGCATTTATCGAAAATACAATAAAAATGGAGATGTCTGGAATATGTTTGCGGGACCATTGCCAAATATAACGAAAGAATTTCCAGCCGTGGAATTAGATGATGATGCATTAAGAGCAAAACTAAAAAAACAGCCAATTTTGGATTTGGAAGTTTCTTTAGATTTTTGTTATACAAATACTGTTGTCACTGACGAAGCCTTTGATCGTCCGGTGCATCCGTTACTGTTTCTCGCAGTGGATGATTTAAAACACGAAATTATTGCAGCAGAAATATTGAGTCCAAATGAAAGTGAAATTGACATGGCACTGGGATTTTTTGTAGGGTTCACAGAACAATATGGAAGAATTAGAAAAATTAGGGCAAGGAATCCTTGGATTTTTGGTGCGATTGGGGAACTTTGTGAGGACTGCGGTGTGGAACTGGAGCAGGATGAATTGATAGAGATCAACCCAATTGAGAAAGAACTATTGGAGCAATTGCAGGAGGGAAAGATATGATTAATAAGGAAACAAAAACATGGTCTGACCGGAAACATTTTCTATGGTGGCCGATTACATTTACAAAATACCGGATTGAAAATGGAAGAATTTACTTGACAACGGGATTATTTTCTACGAAAGAAGAGGAATGTCTGTTGTACCGTATTATGGATATTTCATTTGAAAGAAGTCTTGGAAATAAAATATGTGGCACGGGAACGATTCATTTAACAACAAAAGATGCATCAAATCCTGTGATTTTACTGCAAAATATCGGAGATTCCAAAGAAGTAAAAGATACAATCAGCCAGTGGGTTGAAGAAGAACGTATGGAAAAGCGGGTAGCTGGACGAGATATGTACGGTGCAAGCAGCCATGTGGATGATTTTGATGACGATTATATACAGTA
The DNA here is from genome assembly GCA_021771695.1 of Lachnospiraceae bacterium. Classification (GTDB taxonomy): domain Bacteria; phylum Bacillota; class Clostridia; order Lachnospirales; family Lachnospiraceae; genus Anaerostipes. Next base: position 43,722 of record JAETON010000009.1, read on the forward strand.
ATACATGCAGGATATTTATATAAAGCTTCTCAAGCAAAACAATCTGGACTGAGCGTAGCGAAGGAAGCGTTTTGCAGAGAAGGAGGATGAATCATAGTTTATAGGTTGACAAAACCCTGTTTGATTGATAAAATACTTAAAGGTTTCACGTGCTACCGAATTAGCACTTTAATTCGATAAAGCAACAAGGAGTAAGAAGATGAATAGAAAAAGAGTCCATACACCAGAAGGTGTCAGAGATGTCTATGGAATAGAATGCAGACAGAGAACAAAATTAAAAGAAAAACTGAATCATGTGTTTGCACTTTATGGATATGAAAGTATCCGTACACCGGGATTTGAGTTTTTTGATGTATTTAATAGTGAAAAAGGAACAGTTTCTTCCAGAGAAATGTTTAAGTTCTTTGATAGAGAAGGAAATACGCTGGTGCTTCGCCCAGATGTAACACCGTCCATTGCAAGATGTGTTGCGAAATATTTCAATGAAGAAAATATGGGAATACGTCTTTCCTATGCCGGAAATGTATTTCTTAATAATTCCAGTTATCAATTGAAATTAAAAGAAACTTGTCAGTTAGGAGCAGAATTGGTAAATGATGATTCTGCGCAGGCAGACAGTGAAGTGATTGCAATGGCAGTGGATTGTTTTCTTGCTTCTGGATTGAAAGATTTTCGTATTTCCATTGGAGAAGTAGAGTTTTTTCAAGGATTAACAGATTCCATCAAAGACGAAGATGTAAAAACAGAATTAAGAGAATTTATTTTAAATAAGAATTATTTCGGATTGATGGAATATGTAGAAAATCTGGATATCCCGGAAAAAGTAAAAGCTGTTTTTTTACGATTTAATGAATTGAATGGGGATGTAGAAATTCTTGATCAGGCAGAAGAAATGGTTGAGAATAAAATATCCCAAAAAGCTCTCCACCGCCTTCGTAAAGTTTATGACATTTTAAAATTATACGGCAAAGAAAAATATGTAAGTTTTGATCTTGGAATGTTAAATAAACATAATTATTATACAGGCATCATTTTTAAAGGTTATACATATGGCACAGGAGATGCTGTTTTAAAAGGCGGACGATATGATAATCTGATTGAGCAGTTTGGAAAGAAAGCTCCATCTGTTGGTTTTGCTATTGTATTGGATGAATTGATGATGGCACTTACCAGACAGGATATTCCAATGGATGCAGAGCATACAAACACAATGATTGTTTATAGTGAAGATTTGATGGAAGATGCAGTTTCAAAAGCGGCAGAGCTTCGCAGTCAAGGAAGAACTGTGATTTTAGAACGGGAAAATTCATTTTGCAGCAAAGAGGATTATGATAAATTTATGAAAGAACATCATTTGGGTGAAATTTTATATCTAAATTAAGATGTAATTTATGAATTGATTGATGTAAGAAAGGACAAAGATTTATGAGATATATTACATTTGCCTTGGCAAAAGGCCGCCTTGCAAAAAAAACTTTATCTTTGCTGGAACAGATTGGAATTACCTGCGAAGAAATGAAAGATGAAAAAACAAGAAAATTGATTTTTGTAAATGAAGATTTAAAATTGAAATTTTTTCTTTCCAAAGCCAGTGATGTTCCAACATATGTAGAATACGGAGCCGCAGATATTGGTGTAGTAGGAAAAGATACACTGTTGGAAGAAGGAAGAAATCTTTATGAAGTTTTAGATTTAAAATTTGGTGCTTGTAAAATGTGTGTATGCGGGCCAAAAGAAGCAAAAAAATACTTAAATGGAAATGAAATTATCCGTGTTGCTTCTAAATATCCGCATATTGCCAAAGAATATTTTAATAACCAAAAATTACAGACAGTAGAGATTGTAAAATTAAATGGTTCTGTGGAGCTGGCTCCAATTGTAGGTCTTTCTGAAGTAATTGTAGATATTGTGGAAACAGGTACAACATTAAGAGAAAATGGATTAGATGTTTTGGAGGAAGTCTGCCCATTATCTGCAAGAATGGTTGTGAATCAGGTAAGCCAGAAGATGGAACAGGAACGAATCAGTAAAATTGTAGTAGAACTAAAGAAATTATTGGATAAGAAAAAATAGAAGGAGCAGTATATGAGAATTGTAAAAGTAGATGAAGATTCTATTGAAAATATTTTGTCTGATTTATTAAAGAGAAGTCCTAACCACTATGATGGGTTTCAGGAAAAAGTAGATGCAATTATCAGCAATGTCAAAGAAAATGGAGATAAAGCAGTGTTTGATTATACAAAGCAGTTTGACAAAGCTGAAATTCATGCAGAAAATATTTTAGTTACTGAGGAAGAAATCAAAGAGGCCTATGAGCAGGTAGATGATAAACTAATTGAAGTCATTCGGAAGGCAATTAAAAATATTAAAGATTTCCATGAAAAGCAGATACAAAACAGCTGGTTTGAAACTAGAGAAGATGGTGTGATGCTTGGACAAAAAGTAACTCCGATGGAAAGCTGTGGTGTTTATGTTCCCGGTGGGAAGGCTGTGTATCCATCTTCTGTATTAATGAATATTGTTCCGGCACATGTTGCTGGAGTGAAAAATATTATTATGACAACACCACCCGGAAAAGATGGAAAAGTTACAGCGAATACGTTGGTAGCTGCCAAAGAAGCAGGGGCAACACAGGTTTATAAGGTTGGAGGAGCACAGGCGATTGCCGCTTTGGCATTTGGTACAGAGTCTATTCCAAAAGTTGATAAGATTGTAGGACCTGGAAATATTTTTGTTGCATTGGCCAAAAAAGCAGTTTACGGAAATGTCAGTATTGATTCCATTGCAGGACCAAGTGAAATCCTTGTTTTGGCAGATGACAGTGCAAATCCAAGATATGTGGCAGCGGATTTATTATCTCAGGCGGAACATGACGAAATGGCAAGTGCAATTTTAGTTACCACCAGTGAAACACTGGCACAAAAAGTTTCCGATGAAATTGATGGATTTTTAAATGAACTTTCCAGAAAAGAAATTATGGAAAAATCTTTAGAATCTTTTGGATATATTTTGATCGCAAAAGATATGAAAGAAGCAGTAGATGTTGCAAATTCCATTGCATCAGAACATATGGAGATTATGACAGAAAATCCATTCGATGTAATGACAAGAGTGAAAAATGCAGGAGCTATTTTCATCGGGCAGTACAGTTGTGAGCCTTTGGGAGATTATTTTGCAGGACCAAACCATGTACTTCCAACCAATGGAACGGCAAAATTCTTTTCACCACTGAGTGTTGATGATTTCATTAAGAAGTCAAGTGTGATATATTATTCAAGAGAAGCATTGGAGCCGGTACATAAAGATATCGAATTCTTTGCAAAACAAGAAGAATTAACTGCCCATGCGAACTCGATGAAAGTACGATTTGAAGACCAACAGGAAGGATAGATTGATTTATGAGTAGAAGTGCATCCATTGAAAGAAATACCAGTGAAACAAAAATTAAATTAACATTAAATTTGGATGGAAACGGAAAAACAAATATCCATACAGGCATTGGATTTTTTGACCATATGCTCAATAGTTTTGCCCGGCATGGATTTTTTGACCTTGATGTGGAGGTAGATGGAGATTTATGGGTAGACTGCCATCATACGATTGAAGATGTGGGAATTGTTCTCGGTGAGGCAATCAAGAAAGCTGTTGGTGATAAAAAAGGAATCAAACGTTACGGCTCTTTTCTGCTTCCAATGGATGAGACTTTGATGCTTTGTGCCATTGATTTATCCGGACGGCCGTATTTTAACATGGACTGTGAATTTAGTGTAGACCGTGTAGGAGATTTTGACACAGAAATGGTGAAAGAATTTTTCTATGCAATTTCCTACAGCAGTGCCATGGATTTACATTTGAAAAAAATGGATGGTGAAAATAATCATCATATCATTGAAGCTGCATTTAAAGCTTTTGCGAAGGCATTGGATGAAGCAACGATGATAGATCCAAGAATTACAGATGTACTGTCCACGAAAGGAGCTTTATAAGATGAGTAAGATTACATTGATTCCATGTGTAGATACGGAAAATCCAGTGGAATCTGCAAAACAATATAACCATACAGGTGCAGATGCGATTGGTTACTATGAGGAAAAAGCATCTATTGAGACAATCAAAGCAATCAAAAAAGAAATAGATGTTCCGTTGTATGCAGGAGGCGGTATTCATGACTTGGAAGATGTAAAAAAAGTTTTGTATGCAGGAGCCGATAAGGTATGCCTTGGAGCTGCAGTTTTGATAGATAAAGATATTGTTAAAAAGGCTTCTGACCGTTTTGGAAAGAAACAAGTAATTGTATCCATGGATTTGGAACAGTTGGAGGAACCAGTTGCTTTTGCAAAAGAAATGGAACGTTTGGGAGCAGGAGAATTGTTACTTTTGGCTGATCATGGGTATGATAAGGTTATGGAAGCTGTAAATGCAGTCAAAGAACAGACCAATCTTCCAATGATTGTGAGTGTGTCATCTGTGGAAAAAACTGCTCCAACTTTGAAAGCTGTAAAGGCAGATAGTATTGCGATTCATGATGCCGGGGCTTTTTCTGTACTAGAATTAAAAAAGGCTTGTACGGCAGAAGACCTTGATATGAAAACACTGGAAAGTCCGATTCCATTTGAAGAATTTAAATTGAACAGCGATGGAATGCTGACTGTTGTGACGCAGGATTATAAAACAAATGAGGTTTTGATGGTGGCTTATATGACAAAAGAAGCCTTTGAACAGACGGTAGAAACCGGAGTTATGACATATTACAGCCGCAGCCGTGATGAACTTTGGGTAAAAGGAGATACTTCCGGACATTACCAGTATGTAAAGTCGTTAACCATTGATTGTGATAAAGATACCCTGCTTGCGAAAGTCCGTCAAGTAGGAAACGCATGTCATACTGGAAATTACTCTTGTTTCTTTACGGATTTAGTAAAAAAAGAATATAAAGATGATAACCCAATGAATGTATTTCAGGATGTATATGATGTGATTATGGATCGTAAAATGCATCCAAAAGAAGGATCTTACACAAATTATTTATTTGAGAAAGGAATTGATAAGATTCTGAAAAAAGTCGGGGAAGAATGTACAGAGATTGTAATTGCAGCGAAAAATCCGGATCCGGAAGAAATGAAATATGAAATATCTGATTTTCTATATCATTTGATGGTACTGATGGCAGAACGCAAAATGACATGGGAACAGGTAACCAATGAACTTATGGAAAGAAAATAATTGTCTTTCGTTTCATGATTTGGTATAATCGACTTTATAAGATAAGGAGGCATGATATGACAGCATTTTTATCAGAATTAGTCTCATACGCAATAAAGTTTATTTTTCTGCTGGCAGTGTCTGCAGGCGGAGTTTTCTTTGGAAAACATATGTCTCAGAAAAAGAAAAATAAAGAACAGGCATAAGTTTTTATGCATACCCAGAAGAAGACCTTGTGATAAGGTTTTCTTTTGTTACGTAAATAGAACATTACTATTAGGAGGATGAAGAATTGAAAGCATATGGAGTCAATGAACTCAGAAAAATGTATCTTGAGTTTTTTGAAAGTAAAGACCATTTGGCAATGAAAAGCTTTTCATTAGTGCCAAAAAATGACAATAGTTTATTGTTAATCAATGCAGGAATGGCACCATTAAAACCATATTTTACCGGACAGGAAGTTCCGCCGAAGAAAAGAGTTACCACTTGTCAAAAGTGTATCCGTACCGGAGATATTGAAAATGTAGGAAAGACTGCAAGACACGGTACATTTTTTGAGATGCTTGGAAATTTCTCTTTTGGAGATTATTTCAAGCATGAAGCAATTGCGTGGTCATGGGAATTTTTGACAGAGGTCATTGGTCTTGATCCTGAGAGACTTTATCCTTCTGTATACCAAGATGATGATGAAGCATTTGAAATTTGGGAAAAAGAAATTGGAATTGCGCCGGAACGTATTTTCCGTTTTGGAAAAGAAGATAACTTCTGGGAACATGGAGCAGGACCTTGCGGACCATGTTCTGAGATTTATTATGACCGTGGAGAAAAATACGGCTGTGGGAAACCGGATTGTACGGTAGGATGTGAATGTGACCGTTATATGGAAGTATGGAATAATGTATTCACACAGTTTGATAATGACGGACATAACAATTATACAGAATTGGAAAACAAGAATATTGATACAGGAATGGGACTGGAACGTCTGGCTGTTGTGGTACAAGAAGTAGATTCTATTTTTGATGTAGACTCTATTAAAGCGATTCGTGACAAAGTCTGTGAAGCTGCAGAAGTAACTTACGGAACAGATTATGATACAGATGTTTCTGTCCGTGTTATCACAGATCATATCCGTTCTGCTACATTTATGATTTCTGACGGTATTATGCCATCCAATGAAGGTCGTGGATATGTGCTCCGCCGTCTGATCCGTCGTGCAGCAAGACATGGACGAATGCTTGGAATCAAAGATTTATTCCTGGCTGAATTAAGTAAAACAGTCATTCATGAATCCAAAGACGGATATCCGGAACTGGAAGAAAAAGCAGAATTTATTTTTAAAAACTTGACACAGGAAGAAAAACAGTTTAATAAGACCATCGATCAGGGACTTTCTATTCTTGCAGAATTTGAAAAGAAAATGCAGGAAGAAGGAAAGAAAGAACTGGCTGGAAGTGATGCTTTTAAATTATATGACACACATGGATTCCCATTGGATCTTACCATTGAGATTCTGGAAGAAAAAGGATTTACGGTAGATCAGGCAGGTTTTGAAAAGGAGATGGAAATTCAAAGAGAGACTGCCAGAGGTACAAGAGCAGAAACTAACTATATGGGAGCTGATGCAACTGTTTATGAGCAGTTAGATCCTGCAATGACTTCTGTATTTTTAGGATATGATGCGTTAACTTGTGATGGAAATATTACAGCAATGACAACAGAAACAGAAGTTGTAGAGGAACTTATTAAGGGACAGGCAGGCACAATTGTAGCAGACCAGACAACTTTCTATGCAACCAGCGGCGGGCAGGAAGCAGATAAAGGTGTGATTTTAAGTGACGATGCTTCTTTTGAAGTCGAAGATGTGATTAAATTATCCGGTGGAAAGATTGGCCACGTAGGACATGTCGTTGAGGGAACTTTGAAACTTGGCGATAAAATTGTATTAAATGTCAATGAAAAGAACCGTAAACTGGCACAGAAAAACCACAGTGCAACCCATCTTCTTCAGAAAGCATTGCGTGAAGTATTAGGAACTCATGTGGAACAGGCTGGTTCTTTAAATAATGCAAAGCATTTAAGATTTGATTTTACACATTTCTCTCCAATGACAATAGAAGAAATTCAAAAAGTCGAAAATATTGTAAACAGTAAGATTGCAGAAAATCTTCCGGTTGTGACAAAAGTTATGTCTATGGATGAAGCAAAAGAAACTGGTGCAATGGCATTATTTGGTGAGAAATACGGAGATGAAGTCCGTGTTGTATCTATGGGAGATTTCTCGGTAGAATTGTGTGGAGGAACTCATGTCAGCAATACAGGCACGATTACCGCATTCAAGATTCTATCCGAAAGCGGTGTTGCTTCCGGAGTACGCCGTATTGAAGCAATTACAGATCAGGGAGTTTTTGATTACTATGACAAATTAGAAGCAAAGTTAAACGAAGCAGCAGCAAAATTGAAATCAACTCCAGCTGGTTTATTAAAGAGAATTGATTCTTTACTGGCAGAAGTGAAAGAATTAAAGAGTGAAAATGAATCCCTAAAGAGCAAACTTGCAAAAGATGCTCTTGGAGATGTAATGGATCAGGTTGTTGAAGTTAACGGGGTGAAGCTTCTTGCTGCATCTGTAGAAGATGTGGATATGAATGGACTTCGTGAATTGGGAGATAATTTAAAAGAAAAACTTGGTAATGGTGTTATTGTGCTGGCATCACAAAAAGGCGGAAAAGTATTCTTGGTTGCTATGGTGACAGAGGGAGCTCAAAAAGCCGGAGCACATGCTGGAAATCTGATCAAAGCGATTGCAGGATGTGTCGGCGGAGGCGGAGGCGGACGCCCAAATATGGCACAGGCAGGCGGTAAAAATCCTGCAGGAATCAAAGATGCAATTGTGAAAGCAAAAGAAGTTTTAGAAAGTCAAATTTCCTAGTTGACGAAATATGAAAATATGGTATAATAATCTAGTGCAAGAAAATAATACCCAAACAGTCCTATGCACAAGTACAAGACTGGAGGGGAGGTCGGGAATAAGAATGTCTAACGTAATCGTTAAAGAAAATGAATCTTTAGATAGCGCTCTTCGCAGATTTAAGAGAAACTGTGCAAAAGCAGGAATTCAGCAGGAAATCCGCAAGAGAGAACATTACGAAAAGCCAAGTGTAAGACGTAAGAAAAAGTCTGAAGCTGCTCGTAAAAGAAAATCTAAATAATAAGTAATTGTAAAGCATCATTTACTGTAACAGGTATATGATGCTTTTTTTCTGCATATATTAAACCAAATGCCGCAGGAGAAGATTTCATGAAAAGAAAGCCAAAAGAAGCCATTGCCAAGGGACTTTCGCTTCCAGGAGATGTTGTATTTGGAGATTTTATTATTACTCTGACAGGCAGCCGGGAAGTTTTTATTGAAAATTATAAGGGAATTTTATCCTATGATGATAACCAGATTTCAGTACAAGGAAATCATGTAGTGCTAAGAATCTGCGGCAAAAGGCTTGCTATTGATTATTATTCGCAGGAAGGGATGAAAGTTCTTGGTCAGATTGAGCGGCTGGAATATGTTTAAAGGAGAATAATTTGGTAAAAATTTTACATTTTCTATTTGGACGGCTGTATTTTGAAATTTCAGGCCCAAATGTGGAACGGTTTTTAAATCTTTGTGCAAAAAACAATATTGTTCTTTGGGATTTAAAGCCATCTGGCAAAGGATACCGCTTTTTTATAAGAAAAAAAGCTTATAAAACACTTGAAAATCTGGCAGAAAAAACACACATTTATATAAAACTTTCAGGAAGATACGGGCTTCCTTTTTTTTTACTGGAACATCGGAAGAGAAAAGCCTTTTTCGTTTCTGTGTTCATGGGAGTTTTGATGATTTTTGCATTAAGTCAATTTGTTTGGGAGATTACAGTATCAGGAAGTGAGGTTTATTCAAAAAGTGATATTCTAAAATATGTAACAACCAATTATTATAAACCTGGTACATATAAAAGAAATGTTGACTGCAATCAATTAGAAGAACATTTGAGGGAAGATTATGAAGAAATTGCATGGGTATCCTGTTCTTTGCAAGGTACGAGACTGCATATAGAAATTAAAGAAACTTTGGATCGTAAGACAAAACAAAATCCCAAAAAACCTTGTGATATTGTAGCAAATAAAAGCGGATTAATTACAGGGCTGTCTGTAAAAAGCGGAACACCGCTGGTGTCTGTGGGAGATAAAGTAAAAAAGGGCTCAACGTTGATTTCTGGATTGATCTATTATTACAGCGATGATTTTCAAGTAACGGAAACAGATAAAATCAGGGCAGATGGCGAAATTACGATGAAAACGAAAGAAACTTATAAAGAAAGTATTCCAATGGAATACTATGAGAAAAAGTTGAAAAAGAAAAAAAAGAGGATAAAAAGTATCTATGCCGGGACATATGAATGGAAATTTTCAGAGAAAAAGAAAGAGGAACATACAAATATTATTGAAAAGAAATATTCATTAAAAATCGGCAGTTCTTTGTACCTGCCTTTGGGAATTTATGTAAGAACGTATCAGCCTTATGATACAGTAAGGAAAACTTATACGGAAAAGCAGGCAAAAGAAAAATTGGAAAAACGCTTAAAAAAATATTTAGCAAAAAAGGAGCGGAAAGGGATTCAGGTGATTCATCATGAAATATCTTATAAAAAAAAGGGAAATTCCTATACAGCTTCAGGAACGATTCTTCAAGAAGAGAAAATAGGAAAGATACGAAATATCAAAGCTTTGACAAAAGAACAGGAACAAAAGATTACGCCAACCACGGCACAGCAATAGTTGAAAAACTTTGATGCTAATGGTAAAATACCATAAGAATATACAAAAAGGAGCGGCACCAATGAATTCGATCGAAATTGAAATGGATTTTCCGGCAGAACATGGTGGAAATGTATTTGGCCAGTTTGATGCCTATATGAAAAAAATTGAAAAAACACTGCATGTCAGCTTAATTTTAAGAGACGATAAATTAAAATGTATTGGAAGCCGTCAGGCAGTGAATCATGCGGTCTCCGTTATTGAAGAACTTTTAGAACTTTCCAAACGAGGAAATGTGATCATGGAGCAGAATGTAAACTACGCCTTGTCATTGTCTATGGATGATCAGCCGGCAAATCTTTTGGAGCTGGATAAAGACGTGATTTGCCACACTATTCAAGGGAAAGCGGTAAAGCCAAAGACACTGGGACAGAAAAAATATGTAGAACAGATTCAAGATAAAATGATTACGTTTGGTGTTGGTCCGGCTGGAACGGGGAAGACATATCTTGCCATGGCCATGGCAATTACAGCGTTTAAAAATGATGAAGTCAATCGTATTATCTTGACCAGACCGGCCATTGAGGCAGGGGAAAAACTTGGATTTCTTCCAGGAGATTTACAGAGCAAAGTTGATCCGTATCTTCGTCCGCTGTATGATGCATTGTATGAGATTCTCGGAGCTGATGCGTTTATGAAAAATATGGAAAAGGGATTAATTGAAGTAGCTCCGCTGGCCTATATGAGAGGACGTACTTTGGATAATGCGTATATTATTCTGGATGAAGCACAAAATACCACACCTGCTCAGATGAAGATGTTTTTGACACGAATTGGATTTGGATCTAAGGCAATCATTACCGGGGACTTGACGCAGAAAGACCTTCCTTTTGATAGTATTTCCGGGTTGGAAGAAGCTCTTACTGTTCTTCGGAAAGTCAAAGATATTGGAATATCCGAGCTTACGAATAAAGACGTTGTCAGACACCCATTGGTGCAGCAGATTGTAGCGGCTTATGATAAGTATGAAGAAACAAAATCAGCAAGAAAAAGTAAAAATGTCCGAAAGAAAACAAAAGATAGGTAAACTATGAGTATTATATTAGAAAATGAATATCAAGAAAAGATAGATATTCCATATGAAAAAATTGCAACAGAAGTTATTGATGCAGCAATTGATTATGTTCATTGTCCTTATGAATGTGAGGTGAATCTTTTGCTGATTGATAATACTGCTATCCATGAGATTAATAAAGAACAAAGAAAGATTGACCGTCCAACGGATGTGCTTTCATTTCCAATGGCAGAATATGAAACCCCAGCAGATTTTTCCAAGCTGGAAGAAGATCCGATGTTGTTTGATCCGGAAAATGGAGAGTTTCTTCTGGGAGATATTGTCATATCTATGGATAAAGTAAAAGAACAGGCGAAAGCTTATGGGCACAGCGAAGAACGGGAATATGCATTTTTAATTGCCCACAGTATGCTGCATCTGTTTGGTTTTGACCATATGGAAGAGGAAGAACGAAAAGAGATGGAAGATATGCAGGAAGAAATTCTTATAAAGACCAGATACACAAGAGATGAAAGAGGTTTGGTATGAGTAAAAGCAAAAAAAATACGTTTTTAGTACAAGGAATGATTCTGGCAGGAGCTTCTATTGTCTGTCGTGTAATCGGATTGTTATACCGCAGTCCGCTGTTTGGAATTATCGGCGAAGAGGGGATGGGATACTACAGCTTTGCCTATAATATTTATAATATTATTTTGCTGATTGCATCTTTTAGTATTCCACTGGCAGTGTCAAAGGCAATTTCTGCCAGGCTTGCCAAACGGGAATATATCAATGCTCAGCGTATTTTCCGCGGGGCTTTGGTTTATGCAGTTGTTGTAGGTGGAGCAGCATCATTGATTGCGTATTTTGGAGCACCGTCATTTGTTGGACATCAAAAGGGAGCAGAACTTGCTTTAAGAACCATTTCACCGACGATTTTCTTTTCTGGAATTCTGGGAGTTTTCCGCGGCTATTTCCAAGGACATAATACCATGATTCCAACTTCTATTTCTCAGATTATCGAGCAGATATTAAATGCTGTTTTTAGTATTTTCATGGCATATGTACTGATTATGCCGTATCTGCCGTCCAAGACAATTACTTATCAGATTGCAGAACATGGGGCTGCAGGAAGCGCCGTTGGAACAGAGGTTGGGGTTTTAACGGGATTAGTTTTCTGTATGATTGTGTATAAAATGTATCAGCCGAAAGTCCGAATACAAATGCACCATGACCGAACAAAATATGTAGAATCTTATGGGAACATCTTAAAAATTCTGCTTCTTACGATTACACCAGTTATTTTTAGTACAGCAATTTATAATTGCAGTGCAACAATTGATCAGACAATTTTTAGTGAAATCATGGTTGGGAAAGGTATGGGTTCCAAAATGGTTTCTTCTGTATATGGTATTTTCTCCGGACAGTACAATGTGCTGATTAATGTTCCGTTAGCTATGGCATCTGCCTTATCCAACGCAATTGTACCAAATATTTCAGGAGCTTATGCGTTGGGAGAAACGAAAAAAATGAATGACAGTATTCAAATGGCAATTAAAGTAACTATGATGATTGCAATTCCTTGTGCGGCAGGACTAGCTGTTTTAAATGGGCCAATCAATGGACTGTTGTTTGGAGCAAAATACGGGAAAGGGTTAGGAGCTAATATGCTTCGGGCAGGAGCTGTGTCGGTCATTTTTTATTGCTTATCTACATTGACAAATGGTATTTTGCAGGGAATGGGAAAAATGAAGGTTCCGGTTCGGCATTCCGCAATATCTGTAGTCGTAAATATTATCGTATTATGGGCATTGTTAACATATACAGAATGTGGGATTTATGGAATGGTATTTGCAACCATGGCATTTTCTTTTGTGATGAGTGTTTTAAACGCACATTCTATTAAAAAATATACCGGATATCAGCAGGAAATTTCTACAACATTTATAAAACCATGTATCAGTGCAATCATTATGGGAATAGTAATCGGTGTCATTCGATTTATTATGATGAAATTCCTGCCTTTTGGACGAGTTGGATTTGCGGTTTGTCTGATTGTGGCAATTCCAATTGGAGTGTTTGTATATTTTGCAGCAATTATTGGAATGAAAGCTTTTACAGAAGAGGAACTTCGCAGTGTGCCGAAGGGATATTTCATTATTAAATTTGCAAAAAAATTCAGACTTTTATAAATGAGACAAAACACGTTTTGAAATTGTATATGCAGTGAGAGGGAATCTTCAGAAAAATGTAAGATTTTTCATATAAGAATCTTATGTTTTTTTGGATATACTAAAGGAAATAAAGGATTTGATAAATGAACTGCAGTACAAAGGAGTAATGCTTATGAAGAAACGTGTTTTTTGTTTTGGATTGATAGTTGTTGTTTTGGTTTCGGCGGTCTTTGGTATTTCTACATATCTGCCGGAAATTCTGCCCGGAGAACGGATTCATGTAAAAATATTTCTAACGGTAAATGGAAAGAAAACAGACAGTCAGGCACCAGTATTTTTCCGAAGCAGATATGAAAAGCAGCGGGTTCAGAAAAAATTTATCACCAGAGAAAAAGACGGAGCTTATCATATGAAATTGCTTGGAAGAAATGCAGGAAAATATAATATTAAATTTCAATGCAGTTCTGATATGTATCAGGGATGTTTTAAAGATGTTCCAATTCTCGGAGTAGATTATAAAAAACTGAAAGACTGGTATGCTTCGGATATTGAATGTCATATTAATTTAGTTTGGGAAGATGGAAGATGGGTTGCTGCTTACAAAGTAAATTATACAGAATCCGGACGGGGACAAAAAGTATCTTATATTGTCCGGGATAATCAAATATTGAAAGATGGAAGCCGGTCTCTTGTCTGCTTTGGTTCATAAAAAGATATTCATATACAGGAAAATCAAAAATGATTTTTCTGTATATTTTTTGTTGATTCGGAAACACTTTAGCAAAAGGAGTGTTTCTATGAATAAAATTAATCGGTTTTTATTAATATATATGGTGATTATTACAGCCCTCTGTGGTTATATGTGTTATGCAGCATTTTATAAAAAAGATGAAGAAAAGGAAAAGTTAATTCATCAAGTACAGTCAACCATTACCAGACAGGAAAAAGAACAGACAGCAGCTACCACGGCAAAAATAAAAATCACCTATGGATTGTCCATTCGTGATGGGCATTTGGTTGTTATTAATAATCATACAAAAGAAGTTTTTGAATATACAGATATGAAAAAAGAAGACCTGCCGGCAGATATTTTAAGAATGTTAAAAAAGAAAAAAGTTTTTGAAAGCCGTGAAGAAGTGTATCATTTTCTTGAGTCTTACAGCAGTTAGCATTATAATAGAAAAGAATCTCGTTTTATCATCTAATTTATAAAACAAGTAAGATAATAGAGAAACATGGAGAAAATCAATGAAATATGATGTGATGATTGCAGGAGGCGGAGCATCAGGAATGATGGCAGCAATTACTGCAGCCTCTAATGGAAACCGGGTACTTCTTTTAGAACGAATGGAGAAACTTGGAAAGAAAATTCTTGCCACGGGAAATGGAAGATGTAATATATCAAACCGTTATATGGATGAAAATTCATACCGAGGAGGTCTGCCTCATTTTCCTTACTCGATGTTGGAAGAATTTGGAGTTTACCAATTAATTGAATTTTTTGAGTCTCTTGGAATGTTGATGACAGAAATCAATGGATATTATTATCCGGCTTCTCTACAGGCGGCTGCCGTTGTAGATACACTGGTTTCTAAAATTCAAAATCTTTCCGTGGATGTAATCACTGGGTTTGAAGTAAAACGGGCAGAAAAAAGAAAAGATACATTTCGAGTTTACGGCAATGGGAAAGTATTTGAAGGAAGTAATCTGATTCTTGCCACAGGAGGATGTGCACAGGAAAAGCTTGGGAGCAATGGAAGCGGATATCTGCTTGCAAAGAGTTTCCATCACAGTATCACGGATACTTTTCCAGCACTGGTGGCTTTGGAAGCAAAAGGAAAATACTTTTCTTTGATTTCCGGTGTACGGAATGTCAGCCGTTTGATTGTTTATGCCAATGGTGAAATGATTGCAAAAGAACAAGGAGAAGTACAATTTACAAAATACGGAATTTCCGGTATTCCAGTCTTTCAAATCAGTAGATTTGCAATTGATGCTTTACGCAGAAAGAAAAAGGTGAAGGTTATTTTAAATTTAATGCCAAATCAAATGACATTACCGGAGACAGCGGCAGAATTTTTAAAAAACTGTCCGTATAAAAGTGTGGAAGAATTTTTTCAAGGGTTTTTAAATAAAAAATTAGTTTATGGCATTTTGAAACGGCTCCACATATCTCCAGAGAAATCTGTCAGGAAAATGACAGAACAGGAATTTACACAGATTATATCTATGATTCAGTCATTTGAAGTGGAAATTACAGGATATAAGGGCTATGATATGGCACAGGTAACTGCGGGAGGCGTATCAGTAAAAGAGGTAATCCAGGGAACTCTGGAATCAAAAATATTGAAAGGACTTTATATAATCGGCGAATTGCTGGATGTAGATGGAACCTGCGGTGGATACAATCTTCAGTGGGCATTTACTTCCGGATACATTGCAGGCAGCCGGATAGGAAAATTATGATTCGGATTCATCAGATAAAGCTTCCTATAGATCATGACAGGAAGCAATTAGAAAAGAAAATTAAAAAAAATTTACATAAAATACCGATACAAAAATGGAGAATTCAAAAACGCTCCATTGATGCAAGAAAAAAAGATGCTCTATCTTATGTGTATGCTGTGGACGTAGAAGTGCCATTGGAACAGGAAAAAATATTTCTAGAAAGAAATCGAAATCGGAATATCCAAAAAGTTCAGCCCCAAAAATATCATTTTCCAATGGTTACAAAAAAGCGGAAACATCCGCCAATTGTAATCGGCATGGGACCAGCCGGATTATTTGCAGCTTTGATGTTAGCACGAAGCGGATTAAAGCCTATTGTTTTGGAACGCGGCCAAGCAGTAGAACAGAGAACAAGAGATGTAGAACATTTTTGGAAAACAGGAGAGTTAAATACAGAATCTAATGTACAATTTGGAGAAGGAGGTGCCGGGACTTTTTCCGATGGAAAATTAAATACATTAGTCAAAGATAAATTTGGAAGAAATCGTTTTGTTTTGGAAACTTTTGTAGAGTTTGGCGCACCGGAAGATATTTTATATGAAAGTAAGCCGCATATTGGAACAGATCTTTTATGCCAAGTAGTATCAAATATTCGGAAAGAAATCCAAAGGCTTGGCGGAGAAGTGCGTTTTGGAGCAAAAGTGACAGATTTTTTGATAGAAAATCACCGTGTCAAAGGCTTAGTGATTCAGGAAAAAGAAATTATAGATTGTGATGCAGTCATTCTGGCACCGGGACATAGTGCCAGAGATACATTTGCTATGCTTTATGAAAAACAAATTTCCATGAGTGCTAAGGCATTTGCAATTGGTGTCCGTGTGGAACATCCACGGGAAATGATTAATGAATCTCAATATGGAAAAGCCTGTGAAATTTATGATCTGCCAACGGCATCTTATAAATTAACATACCATGCCCAGAACGGAAGAAGTGTATATTCATTTTGCATGTGTCCGGGAGGATTTGTGGTAAATGCTTCTTCCGAGGAAAAGCGGCTGACAGTAAATGGCATGAGCAATCATGATCGTATGGGGAAAAACTCCAACAGTGCAATTATTGTCAGTGTTACTCCGGAAGACTTTGATGGAGAAGAACCTCTTGCTGGAGTGGAATTTCAAAGAAAATGGGAGGAAAGGGCATTTCAAATTGGAAAGGGAAAAATCCCAGTACAGTTATTAAAAGATTTTCGAGAGGATAGAATTTCCAAACAATACGGAGAGATTACACCAAATACAAAGGGAACTGTAGAGTTTGCCAATTTAAGACAATGCCTTCCCCAAGAAGTATCAGAATCTATTTGTGAGGGAATGGCATATTTTGAAAATAAAATCCGGGGATTTAATCGGGATGATACGATACTTTGCGGCATTGAGGCCAGAACATCTTCTCCTGTCCGGTTAAACCGGAATGAATATTTTGAGAGCAGTATCAAGGGACTTTACCCCTGCGGTGAGGGTGCAGGATATGCTGGTGGAATCACTTCGGCAGCAATGGATGGAATTAAAGTTGCAGAAGCACTGGTTACAGTGTAAAATACCTTTAAGTGAGGTTAAGGAGAGAGAAAACATGAATAATAGAGAAAAACTAAAAGAGAAAAAGAGAATTGTTGTGAAGGTAGGAACATCTTCCTTGATTCATAAAAACACTGGAAATATCAATTTATTTCGTTTGGAAAAACTGGTCAGAGTATTAACGGATCTTCATAACAGCGGAAAAGATGTAATTTTAGTATCTTCTGGAGCAATTGGTGTTGGATTTAAAGCTTTAGGGCTTTCTGGAAGACCGGAATCCCTTCCATTAAAACAGGCATGTTCAGCAGTGGGACAGGGACAGTTGATGATGATTTACCAGAAATTATTTTCTGAATACAATCAAGGTTCTGCACAGATTTTGATTACAAAGGAAACGATGCTCAATGATGAACGGAGATTTAATGCAAAGAATACCTTTGAACAGCTTTTAAAACTTGGAGTTATACCGATTGTAAATGAAAATGATACGGTTTCTACAGAAGAAATTGAATTTGGAGATAACGATACCTTGTCTGCAGTGGTTACATCTGTAGTAAAAGCAGATTTGCTGATTCTTTTGACAGATATTGACGGACTATATACAGATGATCCTCACAAAAATCCGGGAGCCAAGCTTATTTCAGAAGTTCCAGTAATTGATGAAACCATTGAAGGAATGGCAAAAGGGGCTGTAACCAAAGTTGGAACCGGCGGAATGGCAACAAAGATTGCAGCAGCCAACATTGTAACGGATGCAGGAGCAGATATGATTATCGTTAACAGTGATAATTTAAATAATGTCAACAAAGTGATGGCAGGGGAGAATCTGGGAACACTATTTTTGGCACATAAGAGAAAAGACTTTGATTTAAAGAAGTATTTGACAGAACGTCCGTATTTTCAGAAAGGTTAGAAAAATGAACGAAGAAAAAATAGCAAGAATTAATGAATTATATCATTTGCAAAAAACAACAGGTCTTACAGAAGAACAAAAAAAGGAACAAAAAAAGCTCCGTGCAGAGTATATTCAGTCGGTTCGTGCAAATTTAAGAGGACATTTAAACAATATCAGTATTCAAAATGAAGATGGAACGGTAACCCCGCTTCGTCCAAAAGGAAAACATTAAAGGAGGAAATGTATATGCTGAATCAATTAGGAAAACAGGCAAAGGAAGCTTCCGTTGTTCTTGGAACTGCGGGAATTGAAGTCAAAAATGCAGTATTAAAAGAAGCCGCCAAGTGTCTTGTGCAGAATCAGGAATATATTCTTGCCGAAAATGCAAAAGATGTGGAAGCAGCAAGGGCCAATGGAATGACAGAAGCATTGATTGACCGTCTGACTCTTACCGAGGACCGGATTGCAGGAATGGCAGAAGGACTTCGTCAGGTCGCAGAGTTAAGTGATCCAATCGGTGCAGTGGAACATATGCAGAAAACACCGAATGGACTTCTTATTGGAAAGAAAGTAGTGCCTCTTGGTGTTGTAGGGATTATTTATGAATCCAGACCAAATGTGACAGCAGATGCATTTGCTCTTTGTTTTAAGACAGGAAATGCATGTCTTCTCCGCGGCGGAAGTGATGCGGTTCATTCAAATCTTGCTATTACTAATGTAATTCAAAAAGCTTTAGAATCTTTACATATGCCGAAATACAGTATTCAGCTTCTAAGCGATACCAGACGCGAAACAGCAGCAAAAATGATGCAGTTAAATGAATATTTAGATGTGCTGATTCCAAGAGGTGGAGCAGGATTGATTCAGTCTGTTGTAAAAAACAGTACCGTTCCTGTAATTGAAACAGGTACAGGAAACTGTCATGTATATGTGGATGAATTCGCACAAAAAGATATGGCAGTGAAAATTATTGTGAATGCCAAGACACAGCGCCTTGGAACATGTAATACTTGTGAATCTCTTGTATTGCATAAAAATATTGTAAAAAGCCATGGTCCGGCAATCATAGAAGCATTGTTGGAAAAAGGTGTGCAGGTGCGGGGAGATGAAGCAATTTGTGCTTTAAATTCCAAAGTAATTCCGGCATCCGAAGAAGATTGGGGAACAGAATACTTGGATGCTGTGATTTCCATGAAGACCGTAGATACTTTTGAAGAAGCAGTTGCACATATCAACAAATATAATACCGGACATTCAGAAGCAATTGTGACAGATTCTTACCAAAATGCACAGGCATTTTTGGAAAAAATCGACGCAGCAGCTGTTTATGTGAATGCATCTACTAGATTTACCGATGGTTTTGAATTTGGATTTGGTGCTGAAATTGGAATTAGTACACAAAAGATTCATGCAAGGG
The DNA here is from genome assembly GCA_021771695.1 of Lachnospiraceae bacterium. Taxonomy (GTDB): domain Bacteria; phylum Bacillota; class Clostridia; order Lachnospirales; family Lachnospiraceae; genus Anaerostipes. Next base: position 63,277 of record JAETON010000009.1, read on the forward strand.
GACCGATGGGACTTCAGGCATTAACAACAACAAAATTCATTATTTATGGAAATGGGCAATTGAGAGAATAAAAAAGTTGTTGAAATTATGATAAGATTGTGATATATTTTCATATGTGCAAAGGAGTTTTCATGTCGATTGAGTGAAGACTCCTTTTTATGTGCAAAATGAGCCAAAGACATTTCATATGTCGAATATTGTAAGATTTTTAAGAAAAAATCAATAAAATTGTTTGAAATCCAGTACATTTGTTGATTTTCGACGGGAAAAAACTTATGATATAGATTAATGAAAAAATATTGAAAAAGAAAGGAAGGCTTAAAATGGCATTGTTTACATTTAGCGGCGGAGTTCATCCGGATGATGGAAAAGAATTTGCAAAGAATTCACCAATCACCGAATATCTGCCAAAAGGAGATGTTGTTTTACCTGTAGGCCAGCATATCGGTGCCCCTGCCAAACCAATTGTCAGCAAGGGTGATAAAGTGCTTGTCGGTCAAAAGGTTGCAGAAGCTGGCGGATTCGTATCAGCGAATATTTTCAGCTCTGTTTCAGGAACAGTAAAAGCAATTGAACCAAGAGTAACTCCAGCTGGAGCAAAAGTGAATTCAATTGTAATTGAAAACGATGGAGAATTCAAAGAGGTAGATTTTGAGGCAAAACCTTACGAATCTATGTCAAAAGAAGAAGTTCTTAGTGCAATCAAAGAAGCTGGTATTGTTGGATTGGGAGGTGCTGGATTCCCTACTCACGTAAAACTGGCTCCAAAAGATCCGGATGCGATTGAATACATTATTGTCAATGGAGCAGAGTGTGAGCCTTATATTACTGGTGACTACCGTATTATGATGGAAACACCGGAACTTTTAATTGAAGGATTAAATATTGTTTTGGATATGTTCCCAAAAGCAAAAGGAATTATTGGTGTTGAAGATAATAAAAAAGATGCAATTGCAAAAGTAGAAGCCTTGGTAAAGGGAGATTCCAGAATCAGCGTAGCATCTTTGAAAACAAAATACCCACAGGGGGCAGAACGTTCTTTGATTTATGCAACAACTGGAAGAAGCATTAACTCAAGTATGCTTCCGGCAGATGCAGGATGTATTGTTGATAATGTGGCAACTATCGTAGCAATTAAAGAAGCCGTTAAAGATGGAAAACCATTATATCAGCGTCTGGTAACTGTTACCGGAGATGCAATTGCAAATCCAAGCAACTTTATGGTGCGTACCGGAACCAATGTAAATGAATTGATTGAGGCAGCCGGTGGATTTAAGGTGCAGCCGGAAAAAGTAATTTCCGGAGGTCCTATGATGGGTATGGCAATGTTTACTACGGATGTACCTGCAGTTAAAACATTTTCATCATTCCTTGCATTATCGAAAGATGAAGTTTCAGCAAATGAGCCAAGCAACTGTATTCGATGCGGAAGATGCGTCAGTGTATGTCCACAGAAACTGATGCCGGCAAAATTATCTGTGCTTGCTGACAACAATGAATTTGATGAATTTGAAAGACTGTATGGAGCAGAATGTGTAGAATGCGGATGCTGTTCTTATATTTGTCCTGCAAAACGTAATCTTGCACAGTCTATGAAGACAGGGCGTAAACAGGTATTAGCAAACCGTAGAAAGAGATAAAGGAGAGATACATATGAGCGAATCATTATATCATGTGTCAGCCAATCCTCATGTCAGGGATCATGGTTCAACACAGAAGATTATGCTGGATGTAATAATCGCATTATTACCTGCGGCAATTTTTGGTATCTATATCTTTGGGGTTCCTGCAGCAATTACAATTGTTATTTCAGTTGTTACCTGTGTTGCAGCAGAATATGTATACCAGAAACTTATGAAACAGCCGGTAACCGTCAGTGATTTAAGTGCGGTGCTTACCGGATTATTATTGGCATTGAACCTGCCGGCAGAAGTACCATTTTGGCTTCCGGTTCTCGGCGGACTTTTTGCAATCATCGTTGTAAAACAGGTTTTTGGCGGTTTAGGACAGAATTTCATGAACCCTGCACTGGGTGCAAGATGTTTCTTAATGATTTCCTTTGCGGCAAGAATGACAACATTTACATACGATGGCGTAACAACAGCAACTCCAATGGCTGCATTAAAAGCAGGAGAATCTGTGGATGTATTAAAATTATTCCAAGGATTCGTTCCAGGTACCATTGGTGAAACTTCTGCGATTCTTTTGATTATCGGCGGAATTTATCTTGTAATCCGTAAAGTAATTTCACCAATTATTCCTTGTGTTTATGTTGCAGTTGTAGCAGTATTTGTAGCATTATTTGGAGGACATGGACTGGATATCAACTTTATCGCTTCTCATATATTTGGAGGCGGATTAATGTTAGGTGCTATCTTTATGGCGACAGATTATGTGACATCACCAATTACAGACAAGGGAAAAGTGATTTATGCAATTTTGCTTGGTATTCTTACTGGAACATTCCGTCTGTTTGGTCCGATGTCTGAAGGGGTATCTTACTCTATCATCATCGCAAATTTACTGGTACCTCTGATTGAAAAAGTAACGATACCAACTCCATTTGGAATTGTAAAAACAAAAGGAGGTAAGAGCAATGAATAAAAGTCTAGTTACAGATTGTATTAAATTATGTGTCATTACATTGATTGCCGGACTCCTTCTTGGATTTGTATATAATGTTACAAAAGCTCCGATTGCAGCTCAGGAAGAAAAGACAAAACAAGAAGCTTATAAAGCAGTATTTTCAGATGCAGCAAAATTTGAGCCTGAAAAAGCAGATCAAAAAGCAATTCAAAAAGTCTTAAAATCAAAGGGCTTGGGACAGAACACAATTAATGAAATTGCCAAAGCTGTAGATAACAGTGGAAAAACTCTTGGTTATGTATTTTCCGTAACCAATCCGGAAGGATACGGCGGAGATGTCACTTTATCTGTTGGTGTAAAAAATGATGGAACTGTCAATGGATATGAGACATTAACAATCAATGAAACTGCCGGACTTGGTATGAAAGCCAAAGAAGATGAGTTTAAGAGTAACTTTAAAAATAAAAAAGCAGATACCTTCACAGTCGTAAAAGATGGTTCTGGAAAAAATGATGATTCTAAAATTGATGCAATCAGCGGTGCTACGATTACCAGTAGAGCTGTAACAAGCGGAGTCAACAGCTGCGTTGCATATGCACAGACTTTGAAGGGAGGAAACTAAAATGAAAGCAAATCCAGTAGAACGTTTGATCAATGGTATTGTCAAAGAAAATCCTACATTTGTTTTGATGCTGGGAATGTGTCCGACACTGGCTGTAACAACTTCAGCAATTAATGGTGCCGGAATGGGATTATCTACAACTGCCGTTTTAATGTTTTCCAACCTGATTATTTCAGCACTTCGGAATATTATTCCAGACAGAGTCAGAATTCCGGGATATATTGTTGTTATTGCATCTTTAGTTACAATTGTACAGTTCCTATTAGAAGGATATGTACCAGCGGTAAATGCAGCTTTAGGTCTTTATATTCCATTGATTGTAGTTAACTGTATTATTCTTGGACGTGCAGAATCTTTTGCGGCAAAAAATGGACCAATCGTATCTTTCTTTGATGGATTAGGTATGGGACTTGGTTTTACCATTGCATTGACTTTGATTGGTGCCTGCCGTGAATTACTTGGAGCAGGACAGATTTTTGGACAGCAGATTATGCCTGCTTCCTATGAACCAATTACTATCTTTATTCTGGCACCGGGAGCATTTTTTGTATTAGCCTGCCTGGTAGCGATTCAGAATAAGATTAAGATGAAAAAGCCTGAAAGTAAAATCGCACAAGTATCCGGCGGATGCGGAGACTGTTCAAACTGTGGAAACAGTGCTTGCGGTTCCAGAAGCTTTTTTGACACAACTGTTGACGATAAATAAGGAGGATGAATATGAAGGATTTACTGTTAATTGCTATAGGTTCCGCCTTGGTAAATAACGTTGTATTAAGCCAGTTCCTTGGTCTGTGTCCATTCCTTGGTGTTTCTAAAAAAGTAGAAACTGCAGGCGGAATGGGGGCAGCTGTAATCTTCGTTATTACGATTGCGTCAGCCGTAACAAATTTAGTTTATACATTTATTTTAATTCCAACTAAACTGGAATATCTGCAGACAATTGTATTCATTTTGGTAATTGCTGCATTGGTACAGTTTGTAGAATTAGTATTAAAAAAATCCATGCCGTCATTATATGAAGCACTGGGAGTATACCTTCCACTGATTACAACCAACTGTGCTGTACTTGGTGTTGCATTGACCAATGTTCAGAATAGTTATGATTTTATTACAAGTGTTGTAAATGGTGTTGGTATTTCTGTTGGATTTACCATTGCGATTGTAATTTTGGCTGGTATTCGTGAAAGAATGGAACATAATAACATACCGGAATCTTTTAAAGGAATGCCGATTACTCTTGTAACCGCAGGATTAATGGCAATTGCTTTCTTTGGATTCTCAGGAATCATATAGGAGGTAGTAAGAATGGACGTTACAGCAATTATTCTTGCGGCCGTTGTTGTCGGAGGAACTGGTTTAGTCATTGCAATTTTACTTGGAATTGCCTCTGAAAAATTCAAAGTTCCTGTAGATGAAAAAGAAGTCGCAATTAGAGCAGAACTTCCTGGAAATAACTGTGGTGGATGTGGTTATGCTGGTTGTGACGGGCTGGCAAAAGCTATTGCAAATGGAGAAGCACCAGTCAATGGATGTCCTGTAGGGGGTCCCGCAGCCGCAGAAAAAATCAGTGCCATTATGGGTGTTGAAGCAGGAGAATTTGTTAAGAAAACAGCATTTGTAAAATGTGCTGGAACATGTGAAAAAGCAGCAGATAAATATAAATATACAGGAGCACAAAGCTGTATTGAGGCTATGACAGTACCAGGTGCGGGTCCAAAAGCCTGTGAATATGGATGTCTTGGTTTTGGAAGCTGTGCAGATGTATGTCCGGAAAATGCAATTTCTATTATCAATGGAATTGCTCATGTGGATCAGGAAGCATGTGTTGCTTGTGGTAAATGTACGGAAGTTTGTCCAAAAGGATTAATCAAACTTCTGCCATACGATAAAAAATGTAAAGTACAGTGTAATTCCAAAGATTTCGGAAAAGAAGTTATGTCTGTATGTAAAGCCGGATGTATTGGATGTGGAATCTGCGAAAAAAATTGCCGCTTAGATGCAATTCATGTAGTAAACAATATCGCAGTAATTGACTATGAGAAATGTGTTGGATGCGGATTGTGTGCAAATAAATGTCCAAAAGGCATTATTACAGGAAAAAGAGAAGTAAAGAAGCCAGCTAAAAAAGAGGCTTAGAATTCTAAAATAAAGATGTGAACATGGCGGGAAGAAAATTTATCTTCCTGCCTTTTTATGTTTTTTAAGGAGTGTATATCATAAGAAGATTCAGAATATACATATAAAAAAGGTGTTTTATATGAAGTTTCTTGAATTGCGGCAAAAAGATGTCATTAATTGCAACAGTGGGGAAAAGCTTGGATTTGTTGTAGATTTGGAGTTTGAAGTATCCAATGGCTGTATTTGCTATTTAATTGTTCCGAAAGCAAATAAAATTTTGAATTGCTTTGGAAAGAATCAAGTATTTCGGATTCCGTATAAACGGATCGTAAAAATCGGACATGATGCAGTTTTGGTAGATATTATTGAAAAAGATTGTTTGAAGTAATAAAGAAAAGATGTTATACTGCAAACAGAAGGAACGGAGGTACACAAAGATGAAATGTCCATATTGCGGGAGTGAAAGCTCCAGAGTCATTGATTCCAGACCAGCAGAAGATAATAATGCGATTCGGCGGAGAAGACAATGCGATGATTGCAGCAAACGTTTTACCACATATGAAAAGATAGAGACGGAACCATTATCTGTAATTAAAAAAGATAAAACAAGACAATTATATGACAGAAACAAAATTCGTCATGGAATTGTCCAGTCCTGCCATAAACTGCCAATATCTATGGAACAAATAGACAAAGCAGTGGATGAAATAGAAACAAAGATTTTTAATTTAGGGTTAAGAGAAGTAGAGACCTCTCAAATTGGCGAAATTGTTATGGATAAAATCAAAGATTTGGACGAAGTCGCTTATGTACGTTTTGCAGCAATTTACCGTGAATTTAAGGATGTCAATACTTTTATGAATGAATTGAAAAAATTACTGAAATAGTTTAAAAAATTTAATTATATGATTGTAAGAAATTTCCTAATATGTTAAGATAAGAATATCATTTTGGTAAGTCTTCCTGAGAAGAAGGAGTCGATGATGATGTATCAGGAAGTACGAAGCGGCATTGTATACGGCGTTGCCGGACAGTTGATTCATGTGGAAGTTGAAATCAGAAATGGCCTGCCATATTTCACCATGGTAGGCTATTTATCAAAAGAAGCAGCAGAAGCAAAAGAGCGGGTAGCTTCTGCACTGCGTTCTATCGGACACCCGCTGCCATCTATGAAAATTACCGTAAATCTATCCCCAGCCAATATTCGGAAAAGCGGTACGGCTTTTGATTTTCCAATTGCTGTAGCTTTTTTGGCATGTCTTGGATTAATCCCCTCAAAGGAATTAAATGAAATCTGCATTTTAGGAGAATTGGGACTCAATGGAATGATTCGAGGTGTTGGAAACTGCCTTCCAATTATCTTGTCAGCAAGAAAACAGGGAATCCGGCGTTTTTTTGTAGCAGAAGAAGATCGAAAGTCTTTGGATCAGATTGAAAATACAGAAATTGTTTTTATGCAGAAATTAGAAGATGTAATCGATTATTTTCAAGGAACATTCCTACAGGATTCTCAAATTAGAAAAGATATTTGGACGCCTGAGCCAAGTCTTGAGAACTTTTCGGATATGAAAGGCCAGCTGCATTTAAAAAGGGCAATAGAAATTGCGGTTACCGGGAAACATCATTTATTAATTGCTGGTTCTCCGGGTTCAGGAAAAACTATGGCGGTTAAGAGAATCCCATCCATTCTAACAGCATTAAATGATGAAGAACGGCTGGAAGTACAAAGTATTTATGACACTGTTGGTATTTCAAGAGATATTCGAGATAACCGGCGTCCCTTCCGCAGCCCGAATGCATCCATTTCAAAAGCAGCATTTCTTGGCGGAGGGCAGGAACCGAAGGCAGGAGAGCTTACTTTATCAAATTTTGGAATTTTATTTCTAGATGAGATGATGGATTTCCGGACGGAATGTCTGGAAGCTTTAAAACAGCCATTGGAAGAAAAGAAAATACAAATGAATCGTTTAGGGAGAAATATTATTTTTCCAGCAGACTTTCAGATGATCAGTGCGATGAATCCATGCCCATGCGGCTATGGATTGGAAGATGGGAAATGCAGATGCAGTTATCATGAAAAAAGAAGATATTTTAAAAAATTGTCTGGACCTCTCTTGGATCGTTTTGACATGATTGTGTCTGCTGTGGAACAGCCGGAGAAAATGGAGGAGGAAACACCTGAAACATCTGAAGAAATTGCAAAAAGAGTGAAATACCATATTCAAAAGGAACAAGAGATATTAAAAGGAACAGGATACCATTTTTTTAGTGAAATCCGGTCTGCGGATATGAAAAAGTTATGCCCTGTCTCAAAAGAATGCATGGAGATTCTAAATACAGCATATGATTTAAAGAAAATTACAAAAAGAGGAATCGATAAAATTTTACGTTTATCCAGAACCATTGCATTGATGAATGGAAAAAATAGAATTGCTTCACAGCATGTTATGGAAGCATTGACGTTTCGAAATACGGATTTCTTAAATGAGGTGCTGGAATATGGACGATAAATTATACTGGTTCTGGTTTTCTTCTATGACTGGGATGAATGCTAAGAAGCAGCATCAATTGATGGATATTTTTTATCACCCTAAAGAACTGTTTCACATATCGCCTAATATAATAGAAGAAAAACTGTCAAAAAAAGAATATGGAAAATTTCTATATGAAAGAAAAAAAGATAACATTAAAAGAGCATATGAAAAATTAAAGAAACAGCAGATTTCATGTTTGATGTATCAAGAAGCATTTTATCCTTCACGATTAAAGAAAATTTATGACTATCCTTATGTATTATTTCAAAAGGGACAAGTCTATCAGGAAAAATTTTTAACCATTGCAATTGTAGGTTCCAGATATCCTACATCTTACGGTTTAGAGCTTTCTAAAAAGTTTTCCAAAGAACTTTCTATGCAGGGTGTTGGAATTATCAGTGGTCTTGCCAAAGGAATTGATGGTGCTGCACACTGGGGAGCCATGGCTCGAACCGGCATGACAACAGGTGTGTTAGGATGCGGAATTGACCGTATATATCCAAGGGACAATTATCAGCTTTTTTATGAAATGTACGAAAATCAAACAGTTTTTTCAGAATATCCGCCGGGAGTACCGCCTCATCCTTGGAATTTTCCAGAAAGAAACCGAATTATCAGCGGATTAAGTGATGGAATATTAGTTGTAGAAGCAGAAAAGAAAAGCGGATCTTTGATTACTGCAGACTGCGGATTAGAGCAAAATAAAGAAATTTTTGCGGTTCCGGGACCAGTGACTCAAACCAAACATGAAGGGTGTCATGGACTGATAAAACAGGGAGCAAAACTAACAGAAACTGTGGAAGATATTTTATCAGAATTTCCAAATTTCAGAAAAACTTCAAGAAATATCAGTCAATTTGATGGAAAATGTCTTGCGGTTCCAGAAAAAAAGGTGTATGATGTGGTAGATTTGTATCCGAAACACATAAATGAAATTGTTCTTCAAGCAGGACTTTCTTTTGGGAAAACCGTGGAAGCCTTGTTTCATTTAGAGTCGGAAGGGTATGTGAAACAGACCCATCATAATATATATATAAAAAATCTTAGCAAGGGGTAATTATAATATGCCAAAATATTTAGTAATCGTCGAATCACCGGCGAAAGCCAAAACAATTAAAAAATTTCTTGGTAAGAATTACGAAGTGATTGCATCCAATGGACATGTCCGGGATTTACCAAAAAGTACCTTGGGAATTGATTTGGAAAATGACTTTGAACCAAAATATATTACCATAAGAGGGAAAGGAGAAGTTCTGGCAGCACTTAGGAAAGCAGTGAAAAAGGCAGATAAAGTATATCTGGCAACTGACCCGGACCGTGAAGGAGAGGCAATTTCCTGGCATTTATATCATGCATTAAAATTAGAAAACAAAAAATGCAGCCGTATTACATTTAATGAAATTACGAAAACAGCGGTAAAGGATTCTATTAAGAATGCCAGAGAGATTGATATGAATTTGGTAGATGCACAACAGGCTAGAAGAGTTTTGGATCGAATTGTAGGCTACCAGATCAGCCCGATTCTTTGGGCAAAAATCAAACGCGGATTAAGTGCAGGAAGAGTACAGTCTGTGGCTCTTCGTTTGATTTGTGACCGGGAAGAAGAAATTAATCTTTTTATTCCGCAGGAATATTGGTCTTTGGAAGCACTATTGGATGTAAAAGGAAGCAGAAAGCCTTTAGCTGCCAAATTTGTTGGGGATAAAGAGAAAAAATTAGAAATTCATAATAAAGAAGAGATGGATCAAATCCTTCATTCTTTGGAAGGAAAGGAGTTTAAAGTGGATTCTGTAAAGGTAAGTGAACGTCTGAAAAAGAATCCTCTGCCTTTTACAACCAGCACTTTACAGCAGGATGCTTCCAGTAAGCTGAATTTTCCAACACAAAAAACGATGCGGATTGCCCAGCAGTTATATGAAGGTGTGGACATCAAAGGAAAAGGAACGGTTGGTTTAATCACGTATCTTCGTACAGATTCTACAAGAATTTCAGAAGAGGCAGATGCCAGTGCAAAGGAATATATTTCCAAACATTATGGAGACGCCTATGTAGGAAATGGAAATACTGCGAAAAAGAGTGATAAAAAGGTTCAAGATGCACACGAAGCCATTCGTCCAACTTATATGGAGAACTCACCAGCCAGCATCAAAGACCAGTTATCCAGAGATCAATTCCGGTTATATCAGCTGATTTGGAACCGCTTTATGGCAAGCCGTATGGCACCTGCAAAATACGAGAATACATCTGTAAAAATAGGAGCAGGAGATTACCGTTTTACAGCTTCTGCATCTAAAATTGTTTTTGACGGATTTTTATCTGTATATAATATTAACAATGAAAAATCAGAAGGAAATGTTATGCTGAAATCTATTGATAAAGATACTGTACTTACATTAAATGATTTTGAAAGCAAACAGCATTTCACGCAGCCGCCGGCACATTATACAGAGGCTTCTTTAGTTAGAACATTGGAAGAACTGGGTATTGGACGTCCTAGTACTTATGCACCAACGATTTCAACGATTGTTGCCAGAAGATATGTGGTAAAAGAAAAGAAAAACCTATATGTAACAGAATTGGGAGAAGCTGTTAACTGTATGATGAAGAAAGGATTTGCAACGATTGTCGATGTGAATTTCACGGCAATGATGGAAGCTCTTTTGGATATGGTAGAAGAAGGGAAAGTCCGTTGGAAATCTGTCATTGAAAATTTTTATCCTGATTTTGAAATTGCAGTAAAAAATGCAGAGAAAGAACTGGAAAAAGTAGATATAGCAGATGAGGTTACAGATGTCATCTGCGATCAATGTGGAAGGAATATGGTTGTTAAATATGGCCCATATGGAAAATTTCTGGCATGTCCGGGATTCCCGGAATGCCGCAATACAAAACCGCATTTTGAAAAAGTTGGAGTACCTTGCCCAATTTGCGGCAGTGAAGTTGTTTTAAAGAAAACTAAAAAAGGCCGTAAATATTATGGATGCGAAAATAATCCGGAGTGTGAATTTATTTCATGGCAGAAACCGTCTACAATAAAATGTAAACGATGTGGCAGTTATATGATTGAAAAGGGAAAGAAACTTGTATGTTCCAATAAAGAATGCGGATATGTATGCAATCGTCCAGAGAAAGAAAACAGTGCAAAAGAAGCTGCTGTAAAATAAGGAGAATGGATAAACATGAGCAGTATACAATTATTAGATAAAACCAGAAAAATTAATAAACTTCTGCATAATAACAATTCACAAAAAGTTGTTTTTAATGACATATGTAAAGTGCTTACAGAAGTTATGGATTCTAATGTTTTGGTAATCAGTAAAAAAGGAAAAATTCTTGGAAAAAATGAAACGGATCATATCGAAGTGCTTCACCAGTTGATTTCAGGAAATGTAAAAGATTATGTAGATTATTACTTAAATGAAAGATTACTGACAATTCTTTCCACCAATGAAAATGTAAGCCTTTCTACTCTAGGATTTGAAGCAGATGTTGATGACTATTATGCCATCATAGCTCCAATTGATATTGCAGGAGAACGTTTTGGAACTTTATTTATGTACCGTCAAAAAGTGGAGTACTCCATTGATGATATTATTTTGGCGGAATATGGAACCACAGTCGTTGGCTTGGAAATGCTTCGTTCCGTTAGTGAAGAAATAGAAATGGAACGCAGAAAAAAACATATTGTTGATTCTGCAATCAGTACATTATCTTTTACAGAACATAAGGCAGTGGTTCATATTTTAGAAGAACTGGATGGGAATGAGGGAATCTTAGTTGCAAGTAAAATTGCAGATCGTTTTGGAATTACAAGATCAGTAGTTGTCAATGCACTTCGTAAATTAGAGAGTGCAGGTGTAATCGAAACAAGGTCTTCTGGAATGAAAGGAACATTTATTAAGGTAACAAATGATTTTGTCTTTGACGAAATCACAAAACATAGATAGAAAAATCTTGCAATTAAAGGCAAGGTTTGCTATACTGTCATAGGTAAAAATAAACACGCTGTTGGAATTTTGGTAAGTGCCGAAAGGTTTGCCAGAACGATGAAAACAGCGGAAGCATAAACTAAAGGAGATTTTATAATGAGCGTAATTTCAATGAAACAGTTACTTGAAGCAGGTGTTCATTTTGGACATCAGACAAGAAGATGGAACCCTAAAATGGCACCATACATCTACACAGAGCGTAATGGAATCCATATCATCGATTTACAGAAATCTGTTGGAATGGTTGACGATGCTTACAATGCAGTAAAAGACTGTGTAGCACAGGGTGGTAAAATTCTGTTTGTAGGAACAAAGAAACAGGCACAGGATTCTATTCAGGCTGAGGCAGAGCGTTGTGGAATGTTCTACGTAAACCAGAGATGGTTAGGTGGAATGATGACAAACTTCAAGACAATTGAATCTAGAATCGCAAGATTAAAGAAAATTAAAGAAATGGAAGAAGACGGAACATTTGACGTACTTCCAAAGAAAGAAGTCTTAGAACTTAACAAAGAAAAAGACAAATTACAGAAAAACTTAGGTGGAATCGAAGAAATGGGTGGACTTCCAGACATGATTTTCGTTGTAGATCCTAAGAAAGAAAGCATCTGTGTTCAGGAAGCACATACTTTAGGAATTCCTCTTGTTGGAATCGCAGATACAAACAGCGATCCTGAAGAATTAGATTATATTATCCCAGGAAACGATGATGCAATCCGTGCAGTAAAACTAATTACATCTGCAATGGCTGACGCAGTTATCGAAGCAAATCAGGGAATTGATGCTGATTCTGAAGCAGAAGAAGCTGCAGAAGAAGAATAATTATAATTTATTTAGGAGGAAAAGAATCATGGCTATTACAGCAGCAATGGTAAAAGAATTAAGAGAAATGACCGGTGCAGGTATGATGGATTGTAAGAAAGCTCTTACAAAGACAGACGGAGATATGGATGCAGCGGTAGAATTTTTAAGAGAAAACGGGCTTGCAAAGGCAGCAAAGAAAGCTGGACGTATTGCAGCAGAAGGTTTAGTTGCAGTTGCATTATCTGAAGATGCAAAAGACGCTGCAATCGTTGAAGTTAACTCTGAAACAGACTTCGTTGCAAAGAATGATACATTCCAGGAATATGTTGCAGAAGTTGCCAATCAGGCTCTTACAACAAGTGCAGCTGATCTTGATGCATTTTTAGCAGAGGAATCTAAAGCAGAAGCTGGAAAAACTGTAAAAGAAGCATTAGACGGGAAAATTGCTGTCATCGGAGAAAATTTAAATATCCGCAGATTCAGCAAAGTTAGTGCGGCAGATGGATTTGTTGCTTCTTATATTCATGCAGGCGGAAAAATTGGTGTATTAGTAGAAGTTGCTACAGATGTCGTAAACGATGAAATCAAAGAAATGGGTAAAAACGTTGCAATGCAGGTTGCAGCTATTTCTCCAAAATACACAAGCAGAGATGAAGTTTCCAAAGAATATATTGATCATGAAACAGAAATCTTAAAAGCTCAGGCTATGAATGAAAACCCGGAAAAACCAGAAAATATCATCGAAAAGATGATTATTGGACGTCTGAACAAAGAATTAAAAGAAGTATGTCTGTTAGATCAGGCTTACGTAAAAGCTGAAGACGGAAAACAGGCTGTTGGAAAATATGTACAGCAGGTTGCAAAAGCGAACAACGCAAACGTAACAATCAAAGGATTTGTTCGTTTTGAAACTGGTGAAGGAATCGAAAAGAAAGAAGAAGACTTTGCCGCTGAAGTTGCAGCACAGATGAAATAGTAAGATCTATACAGGAAAAGATGAGAAGACATGAGAAATCATGTCTTCTTTTTGATCAAATAAAGAATATAATCATAAATTGCAGAAATCAAATCAATGGATTTTATCCATTATACCATAGTAATCGGATAATCCTCGTTTGAAGAATTCAAGAAAATCCCGTTCTCTGGAACTTAATTGATATTGTTTTTGCTTCAACATATAAATATCCAGAAGCGGAGCATCTCCTACAATTGGAAGTGTCATACAATTGTTATTAGAATTTGTGTCGATACTTCCTTTTTTTATAACCGCAATAGCATCAGAATGTCCGGTTACATCACGCAATCCGCCTCGGTCAAAAATTTTTGTAATGTTTTGATTAGGATTAATGGAAAAAATCCCAAGCCAGTCCTCATATTGAAAATCTTCATAGGTGATGATTGGATATCGTTTAATTTCATCTGCATCAAAAGACATACGTTTAGATAGCTGATTAGAAGAAGAAATAAGGATTTCAACAGGAACATTGGAATGGAGGGAAATCATATCAAGATTGTATTGTTCCACAACTGCCTGATGATATATTCTTCGGTTTTGAAAGCAATAAAAAATAGAAATACGGTATTTTTGCTCCTCAATATCTTGAAACGTTTGATTTAATCCTGTTTCTTTAAATGTATCCTGAATATGTTCCTGAGGGTACTCTTTATGAAATGCTAAAAAGATTTTCATAAACAGAGAAGAATAAGTCACGGAAATGGACAAGTCTTCATATTTTTTGAATATGAGTGTGATTTGCGAACAAGCCAGAGTATTTGTCACAATTGTGTCAATGGTACAAATTATTTTCTTCTCTGAAACTGCAACGGTTATGCTGGCAACAAAGTCACCAATTAAATTTTGGGAAATTATTGTATGTTTTTTGGAGAGAACAATTATGGCGATTCCATTGGCCGCCATTGTTATTCATTTATTTTTTTAGATAAAGACATCGAATGTATTGAATAATTATCGAAAATAGAGGTAGAATTGTCAAATTCTATCTCTATTTTAGTATACATTAGAATTTATTGACAGCACAGTAAAATAGGAATACAATACCATCATGATATATTATATACTAAACTGATTATAATTGTGGACCAGTGGACCAGAGCAGGAAAGAGAAGCTTTATTAATTTTTAATGAGAAAACGGAGCTGACATCAGAAAAGACGATTGAATATTTTATATAATTTTTGTTTAAGGGTACAAGATCTTATGAATCTTGTATCTTTTGTAGCTGTATAAAAACAGCGTAGCAGCCATCAAAACTGCTACGCTTAAAAGCCTAACTCTTTGGGATGATCCTTGATTCCAATATTATAAATATTGTTCTCCATAGCCGTAATTTTCAACGACATAATCGATATCTTTATCTCCACGTCCGCTTAGACATACCAAAATGGAACCGCGTTTCATTTCTTGTGCTTTTTTGACTGCATAGGCAACAGCGTGTGAGCTTTCAATGGCAGGAATAATTCCTTCATAACGAGATAATTCAAAGAATGCTTTCATTGCTGCATTATCATCAATCGTCTCATAAGTAACTCTTCCTAAATCATGTAAAAATGCATGTTCTGGACCAACAGAAGGATAGTCAAGCCCGCTGGCAATGGAATAAACGGGTGCAGGTTCTCCGTCTTTATCTTTCAGCATAATACTTTCAAAACCATGCATGACACCTTTTTCACCATATGTCATGGAGGCAGCATGGTCTCCTAATCTGGAACCACGGCCAAGAGGCTCAACACCGACAATATCGACAGGTTCATCTACAAATGGAATAAACATACCAATTGAGTTACTTCCACCGCCTACGCAGGCACAGACAACATCTGGAAGCAGTCCGGTCATTTCCATAAATTGATCTTTTGCTTCATAACCAACCACTGATTGAAAATCGCGGACCATCAGTGGAAATGGATGCGGTCCAAGAGCAGAACCGATACAGTAAATAGAATCTTTATAATTCTTTGCATAAGATTCAAAAGCAGAATCTACAGCTTCTTTTAGCGTTTTCAAGCCATGAGTTACCGGAACAACATTTGCTCCAAGAATCTTCATTCTTGTTACATTGGGAGCTTGCTTCGCAATATCTACTTCTCCCATATGAATTTCACATTCCAATCCAAAAAATGCAGCAGCAGTAGCTAGTGCAACACCGTGCTGTCCGGCACCCGTCTCGGCAATCAGACGTTTTTTACCCATGAATTTTGCAAGAAGTCCTTCTCCCATACAATGATTTAATTTGTGCGCTCCAGTATGATTTAAGTCCTCTCTTTTTAAATAAATCTGACAGTTTCCATATAGCTTTGATAATCTTTCACAATGATAAACAGGGGTTGGCCTTCCCTGAAATTCCTTACGGATTCTTCTGAGTTCATTGATAAATTGAGAAGAATGACAGATTGTTTGATAAGCCTCAGATATTTCTTCAAAAGCCGGTTTTAATTCATTCGTAAGATAAGCACCTCCATAAGGTCCGAATCGACCATTTTGGTCAGGATAATTTCTCAAATAGGTTCTATAATCCATAAATTTCCTCCTGTAAAGTACAATAATTTCTTTTATTCTACCATGAAATAGTACTGCTTGGAAATACAAGATCAAATAAAAGAATAAAGTTCAAATGCATCATAATTGTTCCAAGAAATTTTTTGTTGCCAAAATATCTTTTGAAAGCACCTATAAACAAGAAAAATAAGGATGCGGAAAAGTTTTTTATCCATACATTGGAGACACAAAAAAGCCGGTACAAAAGTGATGAAATCAGTATTTATGGCGTAAAGAAGAATAGTCAGTATATAGATGTGGATTTTGATAAATCCGGCGTATATGTTTCTAATGGATATGCAGAAAAATATCAAAAATTATTATTGAAAATTTTCATCATAGTAGTGATTGGATTACTTGCATTAAAATCTACATTAAAACATTTCAAGGGAGAAGGGGGATGCTGTGGAGGCGGAACTTCTGCCATAAGAGAAAAGAAGAAGCTGGATGCTCCTAAAATTGGAAAAAAAATAATTTTTATTGATGGAATGCACTGTGAAAATTATCAAAACAGAGTAGAACATGTGATCAATCAACTGGATGGGGCTGCCCGTAAAGTGAATCTTAGGAAGAAATCAGCGGTTGTTTCTTATAGTCAGAGTATTCCAGATAGTGTTTTAAAAGAAACAATTGAAAATGCAGGTTATACAGTGAAAAAAATAAAAGAAAAATGATATGCTTCTTATGCAATATTGTGATAAAATAATAGTATTATTATTTTACAAAAGGAGAAGCTTATGGATAAGAAAGGATTTATAACAGAATTTAAAGAGTTTATCAGCAGAGGAAATGTAATTGACATGGCAGTCGGTGTTATTATTGGAGGCGCTTTTCAAACAATCATTTCTTCTCTTGTTGGGGATGTGGTCATGCCCGTAATTTCAGTGCTTACTGGCGGAATTGATTTCTCTGAATGGATGTTAAAACTGGGGACAGGGAAAAATGCACCAGTAATTCATTATGGAAATTTGATTACAGCGGTTATTAATTTTCTTTTAATGGCATTGGTTATTTTTACATTCATTAAACTAATGAATCATTTCACATCAAAAATTATGAAAAAGCCAGAGGAAGAAGTATCGGCACCGACAACCAAAGTATGCCCGTTTTGTCTTTCTGAGATTCCTATAGAAGCTGTGAAATGCGCTCATTGTACTTCTGATTTAACTTCTGTAGATGAATTATAGGTAAATTACACAAATATACATAGAGGTTTATCTGTAAAATTAACTAAATATTCGGAATTTTGCAAAAATTATTAGAAAATATTTTCATTTTCTGTTAAAATATAAGTATAAGTAAAGAAAACCGTTTCATTATTCAGTGTCATGGTTTTTTTTATTGCAGAAAAGAACTCTTTATACAAAGGAGCACCCGAAAATCTGTAAATGAAAAAACATGCAGGAAACAAAAGAAAGGAAGGAAGAAAATGTTTAAAAAAGGAGAATGCATCGTTTACGGAAGTACTGGTATTTGTGAAGTGTTGGATGTTACAACAATGGATATGAAGGGAATTCCAAATAATAAATTATATTATATCCTTCAGCCATATCAAAAAAAAGGAAGCGAAATATTTACTCCGGTAGATAACAAAAAAACGGTAATGCGAAGTATAATCTCAATAAAAGAAGCAAAAAGGCTTTTAGAAGAGACCGCCAGTCTGGAAGAGTTTGAGATTCCAAATGAAAAATTTCGGGAGGATTATTATAAACAATGTATAAGGGGATGTGACAGCAGAGAAATCATGAAAATGATAAAAATGCTGTATTTAAGAAAGCAGGATCGCTTATCACGTGGAAAAAACTTTCCATCTACGGATGAACGTTATTTAAAAATGGCAGAAGAAAATCTATTTTCGGAGCTGGCATTGGTATTGGAAGTAGAGAAGAACCGAATTAAAGAATTTGTAAACAAGAAAGTAAATACCTGTGTATTTGCATAAAATAAGATTCCTTGACGTGATTATGCCTTTGTGTTAAGCTTTTTATGCTGGCAGAAAATGTGAATAAGGATGGATATTTTATGAAGAAAAATTTACTTTTAAAAATTACGGCAGTTATTATTTTAATTCAAGGAGCATTACAGTTGTTCAATGTTGTGCTGATTTTGTCACAAGGAGCTAAGACAGATAAAATATCTTTTGCAATGTTTTATTTAAGTCTTGGATTGATGGCTGTTTATGGGGCAGCAGCTGTAGCAGGCGGATATATTGGATTACGCTATGATCGAGAACGGAATGGATGCAGAAAAGCATTTTATTTCGGTTTGATACTGGTTATATTGAATCTTATCATGATGGTTATCAACATTTTTGCAGGAGCTTTTCAGGTAAATCAATTGGCATCCTTTATCATTCCGGGATTATTTACAGCATCAGCTGTTTACAGCGGACGTTCCTGTTAGATTGTATAAATGATAATTAAGAGAAAAGAATCTCAAAAGATTGAGGTTCTTTCTTTTTATGTAGTTGTTCTTTTTTTTCTGATATGATATAATTTCACATAGTGATTTTGTAAAAATAAGCAAAAGAGGTAAGTTGATGAATAGTTTAAAAGATATGAAACGAGTACTTTTGAAACTCAGTGGAGAAGCACTGGCAGGAGAAAAGAAAACAGGCTTTGATGAGGCTGTATGTGTAGATACAGCACGTCAGGTTAAGACACTTGTGGATGAAGGACTGCAGGTTGCCATTGTTATTGGAGGCGGCAATTTTTGGCGCGGACGCACCAGCGACAGCATGGAAAGAACAAAAGCAGATCAGATAGGAATGCTTGCTACAGTGATGAATTGTATTTATGTATCCGATGCATTCCGCAGTGCAGGAATGGAAACAGAAGTATATACTCCATTTGTATGCGGTTCTTTTACAGAATTGTTTTCTAAAGATAAAGCAGTGAAAGATTTAAATGATGGAAAGGTTGTATTTTTTGCGGGAGGTACCGGACATCCATATTTTTCTACGGATACTTCTACAGCACTTCGTGCCATTGAAATTGAAGCAGATGCTATTTTACTGGCAAAATCAATTGATGGAGTTTATGATAGTGATCCGGCAGTGAATCCTGAGGCTGTGAAATATGATACGCTGACCTTGGATGAAGTCCTTTCTAAGAAATTAGGAGTCGTTGATTTGACAGCTACGATTATGTGCATGGAAAACAAAATGCCGTTAGCTGTTTTTGGATTAAATGAAAAGAATAGTATTGAAAATTTAATGAAAGGTGAATTTAACGGTACATATGTGACTGTTTAAATAAATAGGAGGACAAAAGAACATGTTAAAACAATTTGAAGAAAAAATGGAAAAATCATATGAAAGTATGACCAGTGACTTTTTAACAATCCGTGCAGGACGTGCAAACCCACACGTATTGGATAATGTAAAAGTAGATTATTATGGAGTGGCTACACCAGTAGCTCAGGTTGGAAATATTTCTATTCCGGAAGCAAGAATGATTGTTATTCAACCATGGGAACCTACTCTCCTAAAAGAAATCGAAAAAGCAATTTTAATGTCTGATGTTGGTATTACTCCAACGAATGATGGAACAGCCATTCGTTTAAACTTTCCTGAACTTACAGGTGAAAGAAGAAAAGAACTGGCAAAAGACGTGAAAAAACGCGGTGAATCAGCAAAAGTTGCTGTTCGTAATATCCGCCGTGATGCCAATGATTTCTTGAAAAAACAGAATAAAGCAGGAGAATTAAATGACGACCAGCAAAAAGATTATGAAGCTGATGTTCAGAAAATGACAGATAAATTCGTTAAGAAAATCGATGAAGCTGTAGAAGCAAAATCAAAAGAAATCATGACAGTTTAATATGGAACAGGGTTGGCACTGGGATGCACAGCCCTGTTTTCAATTGGAGGTTCATATGGAGAATTTAAATGTTCCACATCATGTTGCGATTATTCTGGATGGAAATGGAAGATGGGCTAAGAAAAAGCATCTGCCAAGAAATATGGGACATGTACAGGGAAGTAAAACTGTAGAAAAGATTGTTGAAGATGCACATAACCTTGGAATAAAGTATTTAACTGTCTATGCGTTTTCAACAGAAAACTGGAAGCGTCCGCAAAGTGAGGTAGATGCTTTAATGAAATTGCTAAGAGATTATTTAAAGACTTGTATAAAACGTGCAGGAAAGAATAATATGAAAGTAAGAGTGATTGGTGATCTTACAGGACTTTCCCAAGACTTGAGGGACAAAATCATTGAGTTGGAAAAAGCAACCAAAGAAAATACTGGAATTAATTTTACCATTGCATTAAATTACGGAAGCCGTGATGAAATGGTACGTGCGATGAAACATATGGCACAAGACCTTGAAAATGGAAAAATTACAAAAGAAGATATCAAAGAAGAAACTTTTTCTGAATATTTGGATACCAAAGGCCTGCCGGATCCGGATTTAATGATCCGTACCAGTGGAGAAGAACGTCTTTCGAACTTTATGCTTTGGCAATTGGCATATACAGAATTTTATTTTACAGATGTACTTTGGCCGGATTTTAACAAAAAAGAACTGAAAAAAGCGATTGAATATTATAACGGAAGAGATCGCAGATTTGGAGGAATATAAAGTTTATGTTTAAACAGAGATTATTAAGCGGAATTGCATTAGTTATGATTGCTGCGGTTGGTTTATATATGGGCGGCATGGTGACTTTTGGATTAACATTGATTGTTGCGTTGATTGGATACAGTGAAATATTAAAGATTTTTCATATTGAGAAATCTTCTTTTGCAGTAATTGGTTATACCGGGACGATTTTATATTATGTAGCATTATTTTTTGATTTATCACAATGGACGACATCTATTATCATCTTATTTTTAATTTTTCTGCTTGGATGTTATGTAATACGTTTTCCAAAATATAAAATGGATCAGATGATGGGATGTTTTTTTGGATTCGTTTATGTTGGAATTATGCTTTCTTTTATTTATCAATTGAGAGCTCTCCAAAACGGCGGAGAATTTGTCGTGTTATTATTCTTAGCTGCATGGGGAAATGATACCTTGGCATATTGTACAGGAATGTTAATTGGAAAACATAAAATGTCTCCGGTACTAAGTCCGAAGAAAAGTATCGAAGGATTAATTGGAGGTATTGCAGGTGCTGCCATTTTGGGAGCTGTTTATGGAATTTATTTAAAATCAACCATTCGATTCTCTTTTAATCCTGTAACTATGTTTCCACTTATTTGTGCGGTTGGAGCAGTCATTTCTGTAATCGGAGATTTAGCAGCATCTGCAATCAAACGTGATGCAGGAATTAAGGATTATGGAACTCTGATTCCGGGACATGGCGGAATACTGGATCGTTTTGACAGTATTATTTTAATTGCTCCGGTTATCTATTATCTGACGGTTATGATCTCAGGAGGAACCATCTAAGATGAAATATATTTCAATCATTGGATCTACAGGGTCTATTGGAACACAGACGCTGGATATTGTTCGGAACAATCACGATTTGAAAGTAACTGCACTGGCTGCAGGAAAAAATATTGATCTGCTGGAACAACAAGTACGGGAATTTTCTCCTAAAATAGTTGCAGTTTTTGATGAAAGAAAAGCAAATGAGTTAAAACAACGGTTAAGGGATATAACGATTAAAGTCGTATCCGGCATGGATGGATTACTGGAAACAGCTGTGGAACCTAAATGTTCTATTGTTGTCACGGCAATTGTCGGGATGATTGGAATTCGTCCGACCATTGCTGCTATGAATGCAGGAAAAGATATTGCATTAGCAAATAAAGAGACTCTTGTAACAGCCGGACATATTATTATGCCTTTGGCAAAGAAGCTGGGAGTCCGGATTTATCCGGTAGACAGTGAACATTCTGCGATTTTTCAGTGCTTAAAAAGCGGCGATAATAAAGATTTGGATTCTTTGATTATTACAGCTTCCGGCGGACCATTCCGCAAAAAGACAATGGAAGATCTCAAGAAAGTTACAGTGGAAGATGCTCTGAAACATCCAAACTGGTCTATGGGAAGAAAGATTACCATAGATTCTGCAACTTTGATAAATAAAGGTTTGGAAGTTATGGAAGCAAAATGGCTGTTTGATGTAGACTTTGACCATATTCATGTAATTGTACAGCCAAAGAGCATCATTCATTCCATGATTCAGTATCAAGATGGAAGTGTGATTGCACAGCTTGGAACACCGGATATGAAACTTCCAATTCAGTATGCTTTATTTTATCCGGAACACCGTCCGCTGGCAGGAGAACGGCTTGACTTTGCTGCTTTGAAAGAAATTTCATTTGAAGAACCTCCGGTGGATGTTTTAAAAGGACTTCCATATGCCTATAAAGCAGGAAGAATCGGAGGAAGTATGCCGACTGTATTAAATGCAGCCAATGAAAAAGCAGTCGCTTTGTTTTTAGACCGAAAGATTCGTTTTTTGGATATATATGACATCATTGAGAACACAATGAATGCCCATAAAGTAATTGAAAATCCTTCTTTAGAAGAAGTTTTGGAAACAGAACAGTGGGTATATGAACAAATAGAAAGCAGGTAGTTGATTGAATATTATAATTGCAATTTTAATTTTTGGCATTATTATTATCGTACATGAATTGGGGCATTTTCTGATTGCAAAGAAAAATGGGATCCAAGTAGATGAATTTTGTGTAGGATTAGGGCCGACATTAATCGGGAAACAAATCGGAGATACATTTTATTCTATTAAACTGTTTCCTTTCGGCGGTGCATGTATGATGGGAGAAGATGAAGACCGTCCGGAACAAAATGCCTTTAACAATAAATCCGTATGGGCAAGAATGGCTGTGATTTTTGGCGGACCATTATTTAATTTTATTCTGGCATTTTTATTTTCATTAATTGTAGTTGGAATGTCTGGTGCAGATATTCCAGAAATTCATTCGGTAGAAAAAGGATCTCCAGCGGCTTTGGCTGGTTTAAAAGCAGGGGATTTCATGACACGTGTGGACGGTCATAAGATTCATAATTATAGAGAATTCTCTTACTATATGTATTTGGATTATGAGCAGGGGAAGATTCCATTAACAATTGAACGAAATGGTGTAGAGAAAAATCTTTCTGTAACTCCGGTTTATAACCAGTCAAGACAACAGTATTTAATAGGAATTACATGGTCCGGGTATCAAAAAGCCGGTCCATTAAAAACTGTAGAATACAGCATCAGAGAGGTTGGACTACAAATTAAGCTTACTGTAAAAAGTGTGAAAATGCTGGTTACCAGACAACTGGGCATGAAGGATTTATCCGGACCGGTGGGAATTGTAAAAACAGTGGGAGACCAATATAACGAGGCAGCAAATTACGGATTCCGGGTTGTTTTTCTGACAATGTTAAATTGGATTATTTTAATCAGTGCGAACTTAGGAGTGATGAATCTGCTGCCATTGCCGGCTTTAGATGGAGGCAGACTGTTATTTTTAATTTTTGAAGCAATTTTTCGGAAACCAGTTCCACGGAATTTGGAAGCTGCAGTGCATACCTTGGGATTATTAATGCTTATGGCATTGATGGTATTCGTTATGTATCAGGATATTGCAAAAATTTTCCTCTAAAGGAGGTACAATATGTATACAAGAAATCAAACAAGAGTGATTCAAATTGGAAATGTAAAGATTGGAGGCGGTCATCCGGTTGCTATTCAATCTATGACGAACACTAAGACAGAAGATATAGAAGCTGCCGTAAAACAAATTCTAGCTTTGGAAAAGGCAGGCTGCGATATTGTACGGTCTACGGTTCCAACCAAAGAAGCTGCCAAAGCACTTAAAGAAATCAAAAAACAGATTCATATTCCTTTGGTAGCTGATATTCATTTTAATTATAAGCTTGCCATTGAAGCTATAAAAAATGGAGCAGATAAAATCCGAATTAATCCGGGAAATATCGGTGGAGAAGAAAATATCCGAAAGGTTGTAGAGACAGCAAAAGAATATCATGTACCAATTCGTATTGGAGTTAACAGCGGTTCTTTGGAAAAACCTTTGGTAGAAAAATATCATGGGGTAACAGCTCAAGGTCTGGTAGAAAGTGCTTTGGATAAAGTTGCCATGCTGGAAAAATATGATTTTCATGATATCGTTGTTAGTATTAAATCATCCAATGTATTAATGTGTGCCGAGGCATACCGATTGGTATCAGATCAGATTGATTATCCTTTACATGTAGGAATTACCGAAGCTGGAACACTGTACAGTGGAAATATTAAATCTGCAGTTGGATTAGGGATTATTTTAAATCAGGGAATTGGTGATACCATTCGTGTTTCATTGACAGGTGATCCCGTTAACGAAATTGCCAGTGCCAAATTAATTTTAAAAACATTAGGGCTTAGAAAGGGTGGAATCGAAGTGGTATCCTGTCCTACCTGCGGACGGACGAACATTGATTTAATTTCACTTGCCAATCAGGTAGAAACTATGGCAAGTGATTATGAACATTTAAACATCAAAGTTGCTGTCATGGGCTGTGTCGTTAACGGACCGGGAGAAGCAAAAGAAGCAGATGTTGGAATTGCAGGAGGAATTGGGGAAGGACTTCTAATAAAAAAAGGAAAAGTCATTCGTAAAGTACCGGAAGCAAATCTCCTTGATACCTTACGAAATGAGCTGGAACATTGGGGTGAATAAAAATGGCAGGACAAAGTAAACCATTTTTTTGTGTATTTCCTGATTTAAAAGTATCTGAGGAATTCCATTCTCTATTTGAATCAGTAAATATACAGGACATTACTTTTAAAAAACGGGAAAATATGCTTCGGATTTCTTTTTGCTGCGACCATCTAATCTCCAGGGTTGATACGTGGAGAATGGAACAACAGATTCGTGAGCAGTTGTTTTCTAAGCGTTATGTAAAAATCCGTTTTCAAGAATCTTATGAACTTTCTGATCAATATAACCTTACATATTTGATGGAACATTACATGAAAAGCTTCCTCTTTGAATTAAAAGGCAAAGGGGAGGTTATTTTTAATGTTGTCAGAAAAGGGGATTATAAAGTAGAAGATGATGTAATTACTTTCTATTTTGAAAATACATTTGTAAATAAAAGCAAAGCTCTGGAAATTAAAGAGTTTTTTGAGACAATTTTAAAGAATCGTTTTCATATGGATGTAAAAGTTGGATTTGATTTTTCCAAAACAATGGACCGCAGTTTAAAAGAAGAAAGCCAGTACCGTCTCCAACAGGAAATACATGCCATTGTGGAACATGCAGATACTGCTGTGCAGGAGCATAAAGAAGAGAAAAAAGCAAGAAAAAAAGCCTCTATTGCAAAGAAAGAACAGAGTTTCCGCAGAAAGCCAAAATATAAAGACGATCCAATGCTGCTTTATGGAAGAAACTGTGAAGGAGAATTGACAGATATCAAAGATATTCAAGATGAAATTGGTGAGGTCGTGGTTCATGGACAGATTACATTTTTGGATACAAGAGAAATCCGAAACGAAAAAACGATTATCATTTTTCACATTACCGATTTTACAGATTCTATCAGCTGTAAAATCTTTGTGAAAAATGAACAGCTTCCAGATATTATGGGTGCGCTGAAAAAAGGCGGATTTTATCGGATTAAGGCAGTGGCAATCTATGATAAATTTGACCGGGAAATTGGTCTGGGTTCTGTGGCAGGAATTAAAGCAATTTCAGATTTCCGTGAGAAGCGGCAGGATAATTCCATGGAAAAACGTGTAGAGCTGCATCTGCATACTGTCATGAGTGATAATGACAGCGTAGTGCAGATTAAAGACATTGTAAATCGTGCTCATGATTGGGGACATCCGGCAGTAGCTATTACGGATCACGGTGTTTTACAGGGATTTCCAATTGCCAGACATGCCTATGAAGATTTAAAGCTTCCCGAAGATGATCCTTTTAAAATTATTTATGGAGTAGAAGCATATTTTGTAGATGATTTAGGGGATTTAGCTGTGAATTCCCAAGGACAATCTTTGGATGAAACCTATGTTGTGTTTGATATTGAAACAACAGGATTTAACAGCCAAAATGACCGTATTATAGAAATTGGTGCAGTAAAAGTGATAGAGGGAAAAATCACAGAGACATTCAGTGAATTTGTAAATCCCCAGATGCCGATTCCGTATAGAATTACACAATTGACTACCATTACTGACAATATGGTAAAAGATGCTGGAACTATTGAAGAAATACTGCCAAAGTTTTTAGATTTTTGCAAAGGCAGCGTTTTAGTAGCTCATAATGCCGGATTTGATACGGGATTTATTCAAGAAAATTGTAAACGATTAAATCTTCCATATGATTATACTGTTGTGGATACGTTAGGACTTGCCCGTTGTTTAATGGGGCATTTAGGAAAATATACACTGGATAATATATGTAAACACTTAAATATTATTTTAGAGACACATCACCGTGCGGTAGATGATGCCACAGCAACAGGAAAAATTTTTGTAAAATTTATAGATATGTTGAAAGAAAAAGAGATTTATGATTTGAACCAGGTCAATGAATTTGCCGGACAAAGCATTGACTTGATTAAAAAAGGGCGTACATATCATGGAATTATTTTGGTAAAAAATAATATAGGACGCGTCAATTTAAATCGCTTGGTATCGGAATCTCATATCACTTATTTCAACCGCCGTCCCCGTATGCCGAAGTCGCTGATTGAAAAATACCGGGAGGGATTAATTATCGGCTCTGCATGTGAAGCAGGAGAGCTTTACAGCGCATTAGTTGACCAGCGTTCTGATGAAACAATTGCAAAAATTGTTTCCTTCTATGATTACTTGGAAATCCAGCCAGTAGGGAATAATGAATTTATGATTCATTCGGACCGCATTGAGAATGTAAATTCCAAAGAAGATATCCAAAAGTTAAATCAAAGAATTGTGGAGCTGGGCGAAGAATTTCATAAGCCTGTTGCTGCTACTTGTGATGTACATTTTCTTGATCCCGATGATTCAATCTATCGTGCTATTTTAATGGCTGGAAAGGGATTCAAGGATGCTGACCAGCAGCCGCCGTTATATTTTCGTACAACGGAAGAAATGCTTCAGGAATTTTCTTATTTGGGAAGTGAAAAGGCCAGAGAAGTGGTGATTACTAATCCAAACAAAATCAATGAAATGATTGAAAATATTTCTCCAATTCATCCGGACAAGTGTCCGCCGGTAATTGAAAACTCCGATCAGGAATTAAGAGAAATCTGCTACAATAAAGCCCATGAAATTTATGGACCAGATCTGCCCAAACGTGTAACTGACCGATTAGAAAGGGAACTGACTTCCATTATTGGAAATGGTTATGCCGTTATGTATATTATTGCACAGAAGCTGGTATGGGATTCTAACGACCACGGATATTTGGTAGGTTCCAGAGGTTCTGTAGGTTCTTCCTTTGCAGCAACAATGTCTGGTATTACAGAAGTCAATCCTCTTCCGGCACATTACATTTGTCCAAAATGCCATTATGTAGATTTTGATTCAGAGCAGGTGCAGAAATATGCCAAAAAGGGGATGTCGGGATTTGATATGCCCGATGCAGTCTGTCCAAAATGTGGAACAAAATTAATTAAAGAAGGGCAGGATATTCCATTTGAAACATTCCTTGGATTCAAGGGGGACAAGGAACCGGATATTGACCTGAATTTCTCTGGGGAATATCAAGGAAAAGCCCATGCATATGTAGAAGTTATTTTCGGAAAAGGAAAGGCATTTCGAGCAGGAACCATTGGTACACTGGCAGAAAAAACTGCTTACGGATATGTTTTGAAATATTTAGAAGAACGAGAAATCAGTAAACGGCGCTGTGAGATTGAACGTCTGGCTGCTGGATGTACTGGTGTAAAACGTACGACAGGACAGCATCCGGGCGGAATTATTGTTGTACCTCATGATAAAGAAATTTATGATTTTACCGCGGTACAGCGGCCTGCCAATGATGTGAATACACCAATCATTACTACTCACTTTGAATACCATTCCATTGATGGAAACCTATTAAAACTAGATATTCTGGGACATGATGATCCATCTATGATTCGGCGGATGGAGGATATTACAGGAATTGATGCAAAGACCATTCCTTTGGATGATAAAGGTGTTATGGGGTTGTTTCATGGAACCGAAACTCTTGGAATTACCCCGGAAGATATTGACGGAACCCCGTTGGGTTCTTTGGGTGTCCCGGAATTTGGTACGGATTTTGTTATTCAAATGCTGCAAGATACCCACCCGCAGAGTTTTTCTGATTTGGTGCGTATTTCTGGTTTGTCACATGGTACAGATGTCTGGCTTGGAAATGCTCAGACTTTAATTGAAAATGGAGACGCAGAAATTTCAACTGCAATCTGCTGCCGAGATGATATTATGGTTTATCTGATTAATCAGGGAATGGACGAAGCTTTGTCCTTTACAATCATGGAAGCCGTCCGAAAAGGAAAAGGATTAAAACCAGAATGGGAAGAAGCCATGAAAGAAAAGAATGTTCCAGACTGGTATATCTGGTCTTGCAAACAGATTAAATATATGTTTCCGAAAGCCCATGCGGCAGCTTATGTTATGATGGCATGGAGAATTGCATGGTATAAAGTATATCATCCGCTGGCTTATTATGCAGCCTATTTTAGCATTCGTGCCAAAGCATTTTCCTATGAAGATATGTGTCTTGGAAAAGAACACTTAAATGAGCGGATGCGGCAAATTAAAAATACACCAAAACACGAAGTGAAAAATGCAGATTTGGATTTGCTTCGTGAAATGAAAATTGCAGATGAAATGTATGCCAGAGGATATGAATTTCTGCCGTTAGATATTTATAAGGCAAAAGCAAAAGATTTTCAGGTGATGGATGGGAAGATTATGCCGGCACTTACCAGCATTGACGGCATGGGAGAAAAAGCTGCTATGCAGGTAGAAGAAGCATCCAAAGGAGAAGCATATACTTCTTTGGAAAACTTCCGAAACCGTACCAAAGCACCGCAGACTGCGATTGATAAGATGAAAGAACTTGGAATTATGGGAGATTTAGAAGAAACCGACCAATTATCTTTTCGTTTTTTATAGATTTTCAGATTATTTTGAAAAATTCCCTTGTCAAATAGAAGTTTTCATGATAGTATAATTAATAACATAAGGAATCGACCTAGGAGTGGACGCAAGTCCACTCCTATTTGTTAGTAAAAATCAATATTAGAAAGAAAGGGATGATACTTTGGCAAAACGTACAGAAATTGAAGCAAAAACAGAAGCATTGGTTTTACCAATTATTGAAGAACATCATTTTGAGCTGGTTGATGTAGAGTATGTAAAAGAAGGTGCAAACTGGTATCTTCGTGTATATGCTGACAAAGAAGGCGGGATTAATATTGATGACTGTGTACTCATCAGCCGGGCATTGGAAGAAAAACTGGATGCAGAAGATTTTATTGAAGATGCTTATATTTTGGAAGTCAGTTCTCCGGGACTTGGCAGACCATTAAAAAAAGAAAAAGATTATATTAGAAGCATTGGAAAATCCATTGATATTAAGTTATATAAAGCTGTAGATAAGCAAAAAGAATTTACCGGAATTTTAAAAGAATATTCCAACGGTCAAATTGTTGTAACAATGGATGAAGAAGATATTACATTTGAAATAAAGAGCATTGCAAATGCACGTCTTTCATTAGATTTTTAAAAGGAGGAATTAGAAAAATGAGTGAATTAATTGCAGCATTAAATCAGCTGGAAAAAGAAAAAGGAATTGATAAAGATGTTATCATGGAAGCAATCGAAAATTCTCTGCTTGCTGCATGTAAAAGAGATTTTGGAAGTGCGGATAATGTCGTAGTAAATATGGACCGTGAAACCGGGGATATTTATGTCTATGCAGTAAAAGAAGTCGTAGATGAGGTAGAAGATTCTGCGCTTCAGATCAGTCTTGCGAAAGCAAAAGCCATAGATCAGCATTATGAATTAGGTGATCAGGTAAGAATTGAAATTACACCAAAAGATTTCGGACGTATTGCAGCAATGCACGCAAGAAGCGTTATTGTTCAGAAAATTAAAGAAGAAGAACGAAGAGTTGTTTATGATCATTTCTACTGCAAAGAAAAAGATATTGTAACCGGAGTGGTACAAAGATATGTAGGAGACAATGTCAGTGTCAGCTTAGATGATAAAACAGATGCACTTCTTATGAAATCTGAGCAGATTCGAGGAGAAGTATTTAAACCGACAGAAAGAATTAAATTATATATTGTGGAAGTAAAAGAAACCAACCGCGGACCGCGTATTTTAGTATCCAGAACTCATCCGGATTTGGTGAAACGTCTGTTTGAAAAAGAGGTTGCAGAAATTCAGGACGGCACTGTGGAAATCAAAAATATTGTCCGTGAAGCAGGTTCCAGAACCAAAATGGCAGTATGGTCCAACGATGAAAATGTTGATCCGGTAGGAGCATGTGTTGGATTAAATGGTGCAAGAGTCAATGCCATTGTCAATGACTTAAAAGGTGAGAAAATCGATATTATTAACTGGAATGAAGATCCTTGTATTTTCATTGAAAATGCATTAAGCCCATCCAAAGTAGTATCTGTCACAGTGGATGTAGAAGAAAAGAGTGCAAAAGTCATCGTTCCTGATTATCAATTATCTCTTGCTATTGGAAAAGAAGGTCAAAATGCTCGTTTGGCAGCAAGATTAACCGGATTTAAGATTGACATAAAAAGTGAATCTCAAGCACAGGAAGCCGCATTAAAACAAGAGACAGAAGATCTTCCGGAAGATTTGAATTTAGAAGATCTTCCAGATATTATGGATGAAGATTTAGATATGGAAATTGAAGAATAAACAGGATGTGATAAAATGAATCGAAAAGTACCGACAAGAAAATGCATTGGCTGTGGTGAATTAAAGGAAAAAAGAAATTTGGTGCGGATTGTCCGTACAAAAGAAGGTGAAATTACAGTAGATGCAACAGGCAAAAAAAACGGTCGTGGAGCATATATTTGCAAATCTACAGAATGTCTGAAAAAGGCAGTAAAAACCAAGGGACTGGATCGTTCATTTAAAACAGCAATTCCGGCATCTGTTTATGAATTGTTGGAAAAGGAGATGGAAGAACTTGAATAGGATACTTTCGCTCTTAGGTTTGGCTATGCGGTCAGGAAATCTAGTCAGTGGAGAATTTGCTGTCAGTGAGGCCGTTAGAAAAAATAACGCATATCTGGTCATTGTTTCCAGAGATGCTTCAGATAATACAAAAAAGATGTATCGTAACTTATGTAATCATTATCAAATACCCATGTATTTTTTGTGCAGCAAAGAACAGCTGGGCCATGCAATTGGCAAAGAATTCAGGGTATCTGTTGCAGTTACAGATCAGGGATTTACTGATGCTGTCTGCAAACAGCTTGATAAGCAAAAATCAACGGAGGTGTAATATATGGCAAAATTCAGAGTTTATGAAGTTGCAAAAAAATTCGGAAAAGATAATAAGGAAATCTTGGAAATTCTGAAATCCAATCATATAGATGTAAAAAATCACATGAGCACAATTGAAGATGCACAGGTTCATATTGTAGAAAAGGCCCTAGCACCAAAAAAAGAGAAAAATACACCAAAAAAGCAGGCTGAAAATAAAGCCAATGGTCCGAAAAAAGATGGAAAAGGGCAGAATAAGGCCAAAAATATGGATCATAAGAAAGAAAATAAAAAGGAAAAACGGAAATCTCAGAATCAGCAGAATGAGAATCGAAAAGATAATAAAAACCAGAAAAATCAAAAGAATAAAAAGCAGGACGGCGGAAAGAAAATTCTAAGAAGAGATAATCCTCAGAATTCTCAAAAATTTGGTAAGAATAAAAAGAACAAAAAATTTAATAATAAGAATCAGCAGGAACAAAGAAAGAAAAAAACTTCTGGACCAGGTGCTTTTATTAAACCGGAACCAGTGAAAAAACCAGAAATTGACCCGGATGTACCAGTAAAAATTCCACCATCTTTAACTTTAAAAGAATTAGCAGAAGCATTGACAATTCCTGCAAATGATATTATCAAAAAATTGTTAATCAGCGGCGGCGGAATGCTGAATTTGAATTCTGAACTCGATTTTGAACGTGCGGAAGAAATCGCATTGGAATTTGACCGCATTGTTGAAATGGAAGAACAGATAGATGTCATCGAAGAAATTTTAAAAGATGATGAAGAAGATGATGAAAGCAGCATGATTGTAAGACCTCCGGTTGTCTGTGTTATGGGACACGTTGACCACGGAAAGACATCCTTGCTGGATAAAATCCGTTCTTCCCATGTAACAACAGGTGAAGCCGGGGGTATTACGCAGCATATCGGTGCTTATACTGTAGAAACGGCCAATGGGCAGATTACGTTTTTGGATACTCCAGGGCATGAAGCCTTTACTTCCATGCGTATGCGTGGTGCACAGTCTACAGATATTGCAATCCTTGTAGTTGCTGCCGATGATGGAGTTATGCCGCAGACCATCGAAGCTATCAACCATGCAAAAGCCGCAGAAATTGAAATTATTGTTGCAATTAATAAGATTGATAAAGAAAGTGCCAATATTGAACGTGTAAAACAGGAATTAACAGAATATGAGTTAATTCCAGAAGACTGGGGCGGAAGCACTATTTTCTGTCCGGTATCTGCACACAGCGGAGAAGGAATTGATGAACTTCTGGATATGGTATCTTTAACTGCTGAAATGCTGGAATTAAAAGCCAATCCGGATCGTAAAGCAAGGGGTATTGTTTTAGAGGCACAGCTGGATAAAGGACGCGGCTCTGTCGCTACTGTTCTGGTGCAGAAAGGAACGCTTCATGTAGGAGATGCCATTGTTGTAGGAAATGCTCATGGTAAAGTCCGTGCCATGATTAATGATAAAGGAAAACGTATTAAATCTGCAGGACCATCTACGCCGGTAGAAATCCTCGGATTAAGTGAAGTCCCATTTGCAGGCGAAGTATGCATGGCCATGGAAAATGAAAAAGAAGCCAGGTCAGTGGCTGAGAAATTCATTGCTTATGGACGTGAAAAAATGCTGTCTGAAACAAAATCTCAGTTATCTTTGGATGATTTGTTCAATCAGATTCAGGCAGGAAGTGTAAAGGAATTGAATATCATCGTAAAAGCCGATGTTCAAGGTTCCGTGGAGGCTGTAAAACAGAGTTTAACCAAATTATCAAATGATGAAGTTGCCGTAAAAGTTATTCATGGCGGTGTAGGTGCTATCAATGAATCTGACGTTATGCTGGCATCTGCTTCGAATGCAATTATTATCGGATTTAATGTCCGTCCAGAACCTGCTGCAAAAGATGCAGCTGCAACTGAAAAAGTAGATTTACGTTTATATCGTGTCATTTACAATGCTATTGAGGACATTGAATCTGCTATGAAAGGTATGCTGGATCCGGAATTCGTGGAAAAAGTTACAGGTCATGCAGAAGTACGCCAGATTTTCAAAGCATCTGGAGTTGGAACCATTGCTGGTTCTTATGTAACCGATGGAAGTATTAAACGAGACAGTTCTGCAAGAATTATTCGTGATGGAATTGTTGTTCACGAAGGAAAACTCGCATCTATCCAGCGTGGAAAGGATGCAGTAAAAGAAGTCCGCAATGGATTTGAATGCGGACTTGTTATGGAAAACTTCAACGATATTAAAGAGGGAGATCAGATTGAAGCTTTCGTTATGGAGGAAGTTCCAAGATAATCTCTGAAAAAAGGAGTTTATATGAGAAAATATAGCATTAAAAATACAAGAATCAATGGAGAAGTACAAAGAGAATTAAGCCGTATTATCAGCAGGGAAATTAAAGATCCCCGTATTGCACCAATGACATCTGTTGTAGATGCTGTTGTTACCTCTGATTTGAAACAATGTAAAGTATACATTAGTGTCCTAGGAGATCAAGAAGCAAAAGATCAGACAATGGAAGGTCTAAATAGTGCGGTTGGTTATATCCGCAGAGAGCTTGCACACTCCATTAATTTGAGAAATACACCGGAAATTACTTTTATATTGGATGACTCCATTGAATATGGGGTTGAAATGTCCAAGAAAATTGATGAGTTGAATCGTTAGGAGCTGATTATGAAAGATTTTGCAAATCAGATTTTACAGGCAGCAGCCATAGCAATCACCGGGCATATCCACCCGGACGGAGACTGCATTGGAAGCTGTCTGGCTCTCCGGCGGTATATTTTAGATAATTATTCTTCAAAACAGGTAGATGTCTATTTAGAGCCAATTGGTTCTGAGTTTCTATTTTTGGATGGAGCTTCTGGAATTCTTTCAGAATGCACAGAAAAAAAATATGATCTATGTTTTGTACTGGATTGCAGCAGCGAAGACCGTTTTACGCCATTTGCTGATATTGTAAAATGTGCCAAAACTGTTATTTGCATCGACCATCATATTAGCAACCAAGGATTGGGCGATTTTTGCAAAGTTGATGCAAAAGCAAGTGCAACCTGTGAAGTTTTATGCCAAATTTTTTCATTTGACAAAATTTCAACTGCATGTGCAAGCTGCCTGTATACTGGAATCGTTCATGATACAGGAGTATTTAAACACTCCAATACAACAAAAGCAACCATGATGTATGCGGGAAGTTTATTGGAAAAAGGTGTTGATAATGCTAAAATTATTGATGAAACATTTTATCAAAAGTCCTACGTTCAAAATCTTGTGTTAGGGCAGGCATTATTAAACAGCCGCTTAACCGCAAATGGACAAATTATGTTTTCCTCTCTGTCTGCAGAAGAATTAGAACAGTATGAGGCATCCTCTGCAGATACCAATGGCATCATAGACCAGCTTCGGTCTACGAAAGGAGTAGAAACAGCAGTTTTTGTTTATCCATTAAAAGAAGGCGGCTATAAAGTCAGTATGCGTTCTAATAACAAAGTAGATGTAGCTGTAATTGCACAAAAATTCCAAGGCGGCGGACATATCCGTGCCGCAGGATGTACACTTTATCATACTTTGGAGGAAATTTATCAGAAAATTATTCCGAAAATTGAGGAACAGTTATAGAGGTTTTTATGTTAAACGGAATTATTAATGTTTATAAAGAAAAAGAATTTACATCCCATGATGTAGTCGCAAAGTTAAGAGGAATTTTAAAACAAAAGAAAATTGGACATACAGGAACTCTTGATCCAAATGCCGTTGGAGTTCTTCCGGTATGCTTAGGCAGAGGAACCAAACTCTGCGACAAACTTACGGCAGCAAGAAAGCAATACAAAGTCACTTTTATCTTTGGAAAAGAAACAGATACGGAAGATATTTGGGGAGAAATTCTAAAAACCTATAATGAAAAGGTGCCGCAAGACCAGATTGAAAAGACAATTCTGTCTTTTGTTGGAGATTATATGCAGGTTCCGCCTATGTATTCTGCAAAGAAAATACATGGGAAGAAACTATATGAACTTGCAAGAGAAGGGAAAACGATTGTGCGGGAACCGCGGCTGGTAAGAATTTATGATATTTCAGATATTCAAATTACATATCCGCAAGTATCCATGACTGTTACCTGCAGTAAAGGCACCTATATCCGAAGTCTATGCAGAGATATCGGGCACAAACTAAACAACGGTGCTTGTATGACAGAACTTACCCGAACAAAATCCAGTGGATTTTCTATTGAACATTCTCATACACTTGCTGAAATAGAAGATATGGCAAAACATGGGGAGATTGAAAAATGGATTGTTCCGGTAGAAAAAGTTTTTTTAAAGCTGCAGAAAGGAACTGTAAGACGGGAGTTTTATAAATTACTGTTTAATGGAAATCCCCTGCATCTTACATGTTTTTACGAAAAAAAAATTGATACAAAAAAGAAACTTCGTGTTTATGATGAAAACGAACATTTTATTGGAGTATATTACTGGAGAAACCATATGTTTTTCCCAGACAAAATATTTTATGACAAAAATGAATAGAGGAAATCATGGAATACATTCACAATACAGAAAAATTTCAATTTAATCATACAGTTGTTGCTCTGGGTAAATTTGATGGAATGCATAAAGGGCATCAGTTAATTTTTGATCAACTGTTAAAATATAAGAAAAAAGGATATCAGGCAACGGTTTTTTCCTTTGACCGTCCGCCGTTAAATATGCTTAAACACAAAGATATCCGAGTGATTTATACCCCTCAGGAAAAAACAAAACTGCTTTCTGAAAAGGGAATTGACATTTATATTGAACATCCGTTTACCAATGCCTTTTCTCATCTTTCTCCAGAAGATTTTGTAAAGAAAATTCTTTTAGAAAAAACAGGAATGGAAGTGTTAGTTGTTGGTGATGACTGTGGATTTGGATATAAACGCCGTGGTAATGTAGAATTACTGAAAAAGATGTCCAAAGAATATGATTTTAAATTAATCGTCATTCCAAAATTAGAATTAGATGGAGCCATCGTATCCAGTACAAGAATCCGTACTTTGTTGGAAAAAGGAAAAATTACAGAAGCAAATCGATTATTAGAAACACCTTTTGTTGTTTATGGTCCGGTTGTCCATGGAAACCATATTGGAAAAGAAGTCTTAAAAATGCCGACAGCCAATCAGATTCCGGAAGAAGATAAATTATTACCTCCAAACGGCGTCTATGTATCCAGAATCAGATATAATGATCATATTTATTACGGCATCAGCAATATTGGAACAAAACCAACCATTGAAGGTAAAAAACATATGGGGGTTGAAACTTATATTTTTAACTTTGATAGAAATATTTATCATAAAAATATTTATGTTGAACTATTATATTATAAGCGTCCGGAGATGAAATTTGAATCCTTGGAGGCGTTAAGCCGGCAAATGCATGAGGATGCAGAATTCTCCAGAAATTATGTAAAAAAACATTTTGAAAACTATTGTTGAGAATGTCCATTTTTCTTGTGCCATTATAGAAAATAATGTATAATATAAACAACAAGTAATGACTTGATTTTACCCTTTTCGGGGAAGGGAGCGATTCATATGAGTACAAAAACGATTATTACCATTGAAAGACAATATGGAAGCGGGGGACATCTGATTGGGCAGAAGCTGGCAGAAGAACTGGGCATCCCTTTTTATGATGGTGAATTAATTAAAGTAGCAGCAAAAGAAAGTGGTATCTGTGAAGAGATTTTTGAAAGTTTTGATGAAAAGCCTACGACCAGCTTTCTCTATTCTTTGGTAATGGATCCATATTCTTTGGGATATAATTCAAATTCATTTGATTTACCACTGAATCATAAAGTATTTTTAGCTGCATTTGATACGATTAAAGATATTGCAGCAAAAGGTCCTTGTGTATTTGTAGGACGCTGTGCAGATTATGCATTAGAAGATTTTGATAACTGTCTCAGTGTATATATTCATGCACCTTTTGAAGACAGAATCCGAAGAATTGAAGATGTCTATGAGATTCCGGCAGGAAAAAGTAAAGAAGCTTTGATGAAAAAGGATAAACAGCGTTCCAGCTATTATAACTACTATAGTTCCAATAAGTGGGGAGATGCAAAATCTTATGATTTATGCATTGACAGCAGTTATCTTGGCATTGATGGAAGTGTTGATTTGATCAAACAAGTAATTTCTATGAAAGAATCTGAAGAATAAAAGATATACTAAAAGTGGGAAAATTTTCCCACTTTTTATTATTCTCTTAATTTCACTTTATTTGCCGCCTGTCTGCGCCTGGTATCAGACATGGCAGCATAATGCTTTCGAGTCGTATTCACATCGGAATGTCCTAAAACCTCAGCAACCAGATAAATATCATCTGTTTCTTGATAAAGTGCTGTACCATAGGTGCTTCGCAGCTTATGAGGTGTGATCTTCTTTAACGGAGTTACTTCTTTTGCATATTTTTTCACTAGATTCTGGACTGCCTGCACTCCAATTCTTTTTCTCTGCATGGAGTAAAAAAGTGCATTTTCATGTCCTTCTTTTGGTACAATTTTACTTCGTGTGCCATCCATATATTGTTCTAATGCATCTGCAACTTCATCTCCAAAGTAAACAGTCATTTCCTTTCGTCCTTTTCTTATGACATGAATTCCATTGTTTCGGAAATCAACATCCTGAATATTTAATCCAACCAATTCTGAAACTCGGATTCCAGTACCAAGAAGAAGTGTGATAATTGCCAAATCCCGTTCCTTTGTTTTTTCATAATAAGCACGCTTTTGTCCAGTCAGCTGGCCGCCTCCATGTTCGATAAAATCTAAAAGAGAAGCAACTTCATCTGCCTCCAAACGAATAATTTCCTTTTCATGGATTTTCGGCATATCCACCAATAAAGTAGGATTCTTTTCAATTAGCTGCCGTTTATAAAAATAAGCATAAAAAGAACGAAGGGCAGACATTTTCCGAAATACGCCTCGTTCCGTATTCTGCATATGTTTTTCATCTGCCTCATAGACTTTCAAATACTCCATATATTCCTCTAAATCCACAGATTCAATATGATCTAAGTCAGAAACTTTAAAATCCGTAATATCATAATTGCGGTATGCCGGATTCTCATCCATTAAAAAATGAAAAAACACCCGAAGATCATAAGCATAGGCAATTCTTGTACGAACCTGCGTTGTAGAATCAATGGCACGAAAAAACTCCTTGGCAAAAGGAGGAAGCGTTCTTAGCAGTTCTCGTAATTTTATAGTTTGTTTTGCTGTCAATTCATCATAATAAGTCTTTGATTTCATTTTATTTCCTCCCGATGATTTAAATAATCTCTCGGAATCTTTAAGCCAGTAAACTCAATGCTTTCAGATTCCTTTTTTATTAAAATCCCCCACTTTCTCGCCAAAAAAGCTTGACAAATCTTCAAAAATTTGCGGCGAA
>JAETON010000107.1 GCA_021771695.1 Lachnospiraceae bacterium
GCCAGGATTTTGGAACCGGTAAGCAAACGTTCTTCATTTAAAGTAGCTTCTGAATTTTTGGAAAAACCTTCCTATCAGCTGCATGACATATATCGGGCTCTTGATGTATTAGGAAACGAATGTGATTTTATTCAAGCTGAGGTATACAAAAACAGTCATCTTCTTGGAAGAAGAAATGATAAGATACTCTATTATGATTGCACAAACTATTTCTTTGAGATCGAGCAGGAAGATGGTGACAAAAAATACGGTAAATGCAAAGAACACCGTCCAAATCCAATCATACAAATGGGAATGTTTATGGATGGAGACGGCATCCCTCTTGCTTTCTCACTTTTCCCAGGAAATGCAAATGAGCAGACTTCATTAAAACCTCTGGAAGAAAAAGTGCTTCAGGATTTGGGCTGCACTAAATTTATCTACTGCAGCGATGCAGGGCTTGGTTCAGAAGCCATTAAAAGAATCAATCATGCAGGAGAACGGGCATTTATTGTTACTCAGTCTATTAAAAAGTTGAATAAAGAGGATAAAAAATGGGCTTTGGATAAGACAGGCTTTAAGCGTGTCTCGGATGATTCACCGGTTGAACTTTCAGAGATTCCAGAAGACGATACTGGATTATATTATAAGGATGAGCCTTATACTCCGCATTCCCTGCACCAACGTCTTATCATCACATACTCTCCTAAATATGCCAAATATCAAAAAGCGATACGTAATGCTCAGGTGGAGCGTGCTGAAAAAATGCTCAAATCCGGGAAGATTAAAAAAGAACGAAGAAATCCAAACGATCCAGCCAGATTTATCGGAAAGACCGCTGTTACTGAAGATGGTGAGATTGCGAAGATTGAAAACTATCTGGATACAGATAAAATTGAAAACGAAGCACTTTATGATGGATTGTATGCAGTAACAAAAGATCTGCTGGACGATGATGTAAAAGATATCTTGAAAGTAAGTGAGGGACGATGGAAAATAGAAGAATGTTTCCGCATCATGAAAACCGATTTTGAAGCCAGACCTGTATATCTTCAAGATGAAATACGCATCAAAGCACATTTTTTGATCTGTTTTCTTTCATTAGTCATCTACCGTTATCTGGAAAAGAGTTTAGGGAGCATTTATACTTGTGAAACGATTTTGGACAAACTCAAAACCATGAATTTTGCTGATGTGCAGGAACAGGGATTCATGCCTCTGTATACACGGGATAAATTAACCGATACTTTGCATTCGGTGTGCGGTTTTGAAACAGACTTTCAGTTCATTACGAAAAGTCAGATGAAAACGATTCAGAAAAAAAGTAAGGGCAGGGAATAAATTACCATACTTCAAAACGAGAGCAAAACACCTCGCAACCAGCATAAACACTAGGTTTGCGAGATGTTTTAATCTACTTAACTGTCAAAGACGGG
>JAETON010000108.1 GCA_021771695.1 Lachnospiraceae bacterium
TTAGTTAAAATTGAAGGAACTACTTCCGCTCCAGATGGATCTGCCATGATTATTGCTGATTCAAAAAAACATGGATTACTCGCTTCTGGATCTGAAACAGAATTTACAGTTCCTAAAGCAAAAAACGGGAAATTTGATTTATATATTTTACCTTATCAGTTTGTTGATTATAAAAAAGGTTCTACAATTAAACTTTTTGTAGCAGGAATCGAATCTGGAAAATTATCCAAGAAAGATATTTCCGAGCCAACATCTAAAGTTAAGAAATTATACAAAGCTTTGCCAGATAATTTTGAAGCTAGTGATCAAAAAGTCGATTTTGATGCAAAATACAATGCATTAAAATACTTTTTGGGTAATGAAGTTGAAATTCATAAAAGCAGTTCAAACCTATATACCATTCTTCCAAAAGAAGACACTGAATTGGGTGATCAAGTTACAGAAGCAATATATGGAGATTTAACTAATTGGGAAGATGTGACTCGTAAAATTATGGTTAGTTCAGGTCTTGCTAAAGCTACTATCGTTCTTCTAAATCCAGAAAATCCAAGTTTAAAAATTTATACTGCTAAAAATGCCGAAGAAACTTATGATGCTGTAACAGAAGCATTTGGTGATTCAGAAGAAGCTGATACTGATGAAGATAGCGATACTTCTGATGATACAACAGATGATCCATCTGAAGAAACAACATCAGATGAAGAAACGTCAGAAGAAGCTGACATCGACGAAGAAGTTACTGAATAATTCCCTAACCCGTCACTGCGACGGGTTTTAAAAGAACTATAAAAGAACATACATTCGAGAAAAGAGGAAAGATTATGTGGATGGAAGAAAGAAACGGTCGATATCGTTTTGTAGAACAATATATCGATCCTTACACTGAGAAAAGAAAGCGAGTTTCAGTAACGTTAAATTCGAAGTCTAACCAAGCTAAAAAACAAGCTAAAACATTATTAGACCAAAAAATAAGAACAAAGATCAATTCAGGTGCTACAGATGATTTAATAACTGGGGTAACGATGCAAACGTTGATCAATGAGTGGCTTGGTATCTATAAAAAACAAGTTAAAAATGCTACTTATGTTCCTACAGTAAGCATCATGGATAAAATTTTGAACGAACTAGATCCTGATACACTCGTTTCAAAAGTTACCCCTGCATTTTTGACGAAGATTTTAGAAAGTTTTTTATATGATGATACACAAAATCTATCTAACAAATACGTCAGGATCATCAAAGCTAAACTCAGCGTGTTATTCCATTATGCCGTAACACGAAAATATATCTCATCAAATCCTGTCGATATGGTCAAAGTCAACTGGAAGCGTAACAATAAAACTACAAAGATAAAAGATAAATTCCTGGAAGATGACGAACTACATCAACTTCTAGCTCTAGCGCTTAATTGGGACGATATTACATCAGCTGAGGATATTTATACTGTTAAAGTAACAGGAACGCTAGAATATAAAAATATAGCCATTTCAGAACAGTACAAATCAGACCAAACTAAAACTGCTGCTGGAATGCGCGAGATCACCTTGCCTTCTGCTGGAATATCCCTATACAAAAAACTAAAAGAATTAAACTATGATAGTGGTGATTTTATCTTTCAAACATCGACTGGCTCCGTTATTCAAATATCTTCCCTAAATAGTTTTCTGCGAACTGCTAAAAATGAACTTGGAATCGACAAACCAGTATCATCGCATATTTTTAGACATACGCATATTTCCAAACTTGCCGAGCTAGGTGTGCCACTATATGTGATCCAGAATCGTGTTGGTCATGAATCAAGCAAAATAACACAGACGATTTATCTTCATGTCACAGAACAGGCTAAGAAACAATTAAATTCAAAATTGGACGAGCTTTAAAAAAAGTTTTCCCCCATTTGTCCCCCAAAGGGTATTTTTTTAGATCAAATTAGCCCCATCTAATTTTTTGCAAACCTGAATTGTCAAATCAAGTTAGAAAAAAACTATTTGCTCATTCGTAATATACTTTATGAATACTTCTAGTGGGGTTTTATAGTTTAAACTTTTACGTGGAATATTGTTCCTAT
>JAETON010000044.1 GCA_021771695.1 Lachnospiraceae bacterium
CCGCTCGCTTAGCACCCTGTATTACTACAACGCACCGAGTTTGACTACACGGCTTACTGGTAATTACCGTGGCTGGACTTGCACCAGCTGGTGTGACCCAGCTTCGCTGGGCACGCCCCTACGAAAAAAAGGAAGCCTTCTTTGGACTTCCTAAATCATATCAAAGGATTTTCTATTTGTATAATATTTGTATCTTTTAGCTCGGTATAGTTTTTCTTTATAGCCAAATAAGTTTATATGGATTCTCTATAATAATATAAAAAAGCAAAATCTTTCCTAATGAAATAAAAAACAGTAACACCATACACTGATATTACTGTTTAGCTTCTTTATATTCAAAATAAATGAGCGTGCGGGGATTCGAACCCCGGACAACTTGATTAAAAGTCAAGTGCTCTACCACCTGAGCTACACACCCAAATAACTGGGGTAGCTGGATTCGAACCAGCGGTACAGGAGTCAGAATCCTGGGCCTTACCACTTGGCGATACCCCATCAATATATATGCTGTCAATAATGAGCGTGCGGGGATTCGAACCCCGGACAACTTGATTAAAAGTCAAGTGCTCTACCACCTGAGCTACACACCCAAACAACTGGGGTAGCTGGATTCGAACCAGCGGTACAGGAGTCAGAATCCTGGGCCTTACCACTTGGCGATACCCCATTAGCTTGACAGCTCGTTTATATTACCATGCCAATAAGACATATGTCAACAGTTTTTTGGGATTTTTCTAATTTTTTTTGTTCTCAAATACTGGCTTCTCCAAAAATTCGATGTCCCTGCTTCTTCATATTCAAAAACAATTTTTCCTTTCTCTCCGCCTTCTGAACGAATCCCCGGATTTTCATTCTCTCCAATCAGCAGCTCTTGAATCTGAATCTCTCCTGACTTCTTCCCTTGAGCATCAAATAATTCTCCTTTTTCCCCCTTCAAATGCTCGCCTTTTACAAATTCCACCAGCATTTCTCCAACTCCGTTTTCCAATGCATACATCTGATTAATATACGACATATTTTCCTCTTGCTCATGAAGCCTGGAAATCCTAATCTTTGCTTCCTCGTATTCTCTAGAAGGCTCCTGTTTTTTTAAATAATCCCAAAAATGCATTTCTTACCTGCTTTCTTTTCTTATAGAAGATTTCCTGCTGTTTTACCTTATCATAAAATTCTTTGAGAAAAAAGTATTTTTTGTATGTTGACACATACAATGAATTATGTTAGATTGTCATTAACGCAATAAATCAAATACATAGATAAGGAATAGTAGAATATCCAAGATATTCAGAGAGCCGCTGGATGGTGTGAAGTGGTTATGGAAGATATTTGAACTCGCCTTTGAGTAGCATGCTGAACAAATAAGTAGGTACTGCCGGGTCCAACCGTTACATTGGAAAGATATCGACTGCACGTTAGTCCGTATCGATAATGAGTGCGCACTTTTTTGTGCGAATTAGAGTGGTACCACGGAATCATCTTCGTCTCTATCCTTCAGGATTGGGAACGGAGTTTTTTTTATGTTATTAAAGAAAGGAGATTCATAAAAATGAACCCAAACAAGTATCAAAGACAATATTTTATGCCGCCGGAACCTTCCATGGAATGGGCATCCAAAGAATATATTACAAAAGCCCCTACATGGTGCAGTGTTGATTTAAGAGACGGTAACCAAGCTTTAATTATTCCAATGAGTTTAGATGAAAAAGTTGAATTTTTCAAATATCTCGTAAAAATCGGTTTTAAAGAAATTGAAGTCGGATTTCCTGCTGCTTCTGAAACAGAGTACACATTCCTGCGCACACTGATTGAACAGGATTTAATTCCTGACGATGTAACCATTCAGGTACTGACTCAGGCTAGAGAACATATCATCAAGAAGACTTTTGCAGCATTGAAAGGTGCAAAAAAAGCAATTGTTCATGTGTATAATTCTACTTCTGTGGCACAAAGAGAACAAGTTTTCAAAAAATCAAAAAAAGAAATTTTAAAAATTGCTACCGATGGTGCCAAACTGTTAAAACGTCTGGCCGACGAAACTGAAGGAAATTTCTTATTTGAATATTCTCCTGAAAGTTTTACAGGAACAGAAATTGATTACGCATTAGATGTCTGCAATGCAGTCTTAGATATCTGGCAGCCAAGACCAGATTGGAAAGTTATCATCAACCTTCCAGTAACTGTACAATTATCTCTGCCTCACGTTTATGCAAGCCAGATTGAATATATGAGCAAACACATGAAATACCGTGAAAATGTTGTATTATCTCTTC
Organism: Lachnospiraceae bacterium; assembly: GCA_021771695.1. Lineage (GTDB taxonomy): Bacteria > Bacillota > Clostridia > Lachnospirales > Lachnospiraceae > Anaerostipes. The sequence continues at coordinate 2,271 of JAETON010000044.1, forward strand.
ATCCGCACAATGACCGTGGATGCGGTGTTGCTGATACAGAAATGGCTTTACTTGCCGGTGCAGACCGTGTGGAAGGTACATTATTTGGAAATGGTGAACGTACTGGAAATGTTGACATTGTAACCGTCGCATTAAACATGTATACACATGGTGTTGATCCAAAATTAGACTTTTCTAATCTTCCGGAATTAACAAAAGCTTATGAAAAACTGACTCGTATGAATGTATATGAACGCCAGCCGTATTCCGGACAATTGGTATTTGCAGCCTTCTCTGGTTCTCATCAAGATGCCATTGCCAAGGGAATGCACTGGAGAGATGAAAAGCATCCGGCACATTGGGATATTCCTTATCTTCCAATTGACCCAAAAGATATTGGACGCGAATACGAAAGTGATGTTATCCGTATCAACAGCCAGTCCGGGAAGGGCGGTATCAGTTATGTTCTGGAAGAAAACTTTGGATTCCATATTCCAGGAAAAATGCGTGAAGATGTCGGCTATACTGTGAAAGATGTTTCTGACAAGCGTCATCAGGAATTAGTACCTCGTGACATTTTAAAAGTATTTAAAAATGTCTATGTAAATATTGATTCTCCTTGTAAGTTAAAGGAAGTACATTTCGTCCAGAAAGACGGCGGAATTGAAACAGAGATTTCACTGGATAAAGCTGGTGTACCAAAACTTTACCATGGAAAAGGAAATGGCCGTCTGGATGCCGTCAGCAATGCCTTAAAACGCCACAGTGATATGAATTACTCTATCGTCACTTACCAAGAACATGCGTTAAATGTTGGTTCTAATTCTCAGGCATGTGCCTATGTAGGCATCCAAGAACCAAATGGAACTGTTACTTGGGGAGCCGGAATTCATGAAGATATTATTACCGCATCTGTTCTTGCTTTAATCAGTGCTGTAAATCGTCTGGATAATGAATAAGTTTCTTATATTATTTAAAATGCAGGTTCAATGAAGCTGAACCTGCATTTTTTATGAGAGAATATGAATTTCTCCATCAATCTCGGCAAAAAAATCTTTTTCTTGTTCATCAATCTGAATGTTACCACTGGCAGCTTCAATAAACTGTTTTTTCACCTGTTTTACCTGTTCCAGCGGTATGATGAAATCAAAGATTACAACATCTGTATAATCAATTCCCAACACCGGGATTTGCTGCGTTGACGTTAAGTACTGTATTTTCCCGGAAATCGTATAGTCACATTGGATCTTCATTCTCTGTCCCAGACGTTTTGTAATAATCTGACTGTTTTTAATTCCCTCCTGTGTACTTTTTGTATAAGCCCGAATCAAACCTCCAGTTCCAAGTAAAGTACCCCCAAAATATCTGGTTACAACAATGACAACATTATAAAGTCCCTCTCCCTGTATCACTTCCAGCATCGGCTTTCCCGCTGTTCCACTAGGTTCTCCATCATCACTGCATCGAAGGACCGGCTGTTCAATTCCAACACTATACGCAGTACAATTATGTCTTGCATCCCAATATTTTTTCTTTGTCTGTTCAATAAAAGCAATTGCCTCCTCTTCAGTTTCCGCTGGTGATACATGAGCAATAAATCGTGATTTTTTTTCAACTATTTCTGCTTCGCCGCCACGATATACGGCATTATAAGACTGTTTTATCATTCTGTTCCTCCATTGTCATAATTGTATCTACAGACTCTGCCAGTGAAACAGGCGTCACCTGATATTTTATTAATTTCTCTGCAATCCTGCGAACAAACTGCATAGATTCCGAAATCTTTGGAATCTCTTCTACCTCAATATCATCCATACCTATCTGGCATTTTTCAATGGCAATTCCATATACCTCATCCCCGCTGTCTTCCATCAAATAATAGGATACTATAAACTCCCGTTCTCTGTCATCTCTAATCTGCTTTTTTCCTGCTAATTTCTTTCTCATACTGCTTTTCGTCCTTTCTATTTTTATAAATTTACTTAATTTGAGGTCGGTTTACTTCAATATTGTTATCTGATATAATACTGTTCAGGAGGACTTTTATGAAATATACCAAAAACAATATCCAGAAAAAAAGAATAGAGCTATCTTCAGATAAGATCCGCAGACATGCCAAGATCTCTCTTTTTCTTTATAAGTATATTTTAATCATCTCCATTGCGATGATTGTTGCTGTTCTCGGACTTGGAACTGGTTTTGTCCGAGGCATTTTAAAAACTACACCATCTATTACAAAAGAATCCGTGCATTCCAAAGGTTATATCACTACGATTTACGATAATAAAGGAACACAGATAAAGACTCTTTCCAATCACGATTCCAACAGAATCTATATCCCTTTATCTGAAATTCCGCAAAACCTTCAGAATGCATTTATTGCTATTGAAGATGAACGTTTTTACAATCATAATGGAATTGATTTATACGGAATTATCCGTGCTGCCTTCCTCGGTATAAAAAATAAATCTTTAAGCCAAGGAGGAAGTACATTAACTCAACAATTAATAAAAAATAATGTTTTAGGTATTCAGCCAGAAAAAACGACCATTGAACGAATTGAACGTAAAATTAAAGAACAGTCGCTGGCTCTTGATCTAGAAAAGATTGCTTCTAAACAATATATTTTAGAAGAATATTTAAATGCCATCAATCTTGGCGGCGGAACACTCGGTGTTCAGACAGCTTCTCAGAAATATTTTAATAAAGATGTCTCTGATCTGACATTATCTGAGTGTGCTGTTTTGGCAAGCATTACGAAAAATCCTACCAAATACAACCCAATCACCCGGCCAAATAATAATGCTTCCAGAAGATTAATTGTTTTACAAAATATGTTAGACCAACATTATATCACAAAAGAAGAATATCGAGAAGCGGTGAATGATGATGTTTATACACGAATTCAAAAAAATGCGAATAATCCATCCAACGACATCCGTCCAAATTCTTACTTTGAAGATGCCTTAATTATACAGGTTGTGCAGGATTTAAAAGATCAGCTTGGTTACGATGAAACAAAAGCTTATAACGCTATCTACAGCGGCGGATTGAAAATTTATTCTACACAAGACAGTAAAATTCAAAAAATTGCCGAACAGGTTACCAATGATTCTTCCAATTATCCAAGCGGTACAAAAGTATCCCTAACCTATACTTTATCCGTAAAAGATGTCAATGGAACCGATATTACTTATTCTGAAAATAATGTTTTAGAATATATGAAGAAACATAAACTTGGCAAGAGTTTGATTTTTTCCAGCACAAAAAAAGCAAAAGAAATTACCCAAAAGTTTAAACAATCTATTAAAAAAAATGGGGCAACGATTGTCGGAGAGTCTGTTTCAACATCCATTCAGCCGCAAGTTTCTGTAACGATCATGAATCAATCTACAGGAGCTGTAGAAGCATTAATCGGAGGCCGCGGTACAAAAGACACAAATCTCAGTCTCAACCGTGCAACATCTACTACCAGACAGCCCGGTTCTACTTTTAAAATAGTATCCACCTTTTTACCGGCACTGGATCATAATCATATGACATTAGCCTCTGTATATGACGATGCTCCTTACAAATATTTGGACTCTAATCAAACGGTACACAATTATTACAGCGGTTACCGCGGCTATTCTACAATTCGTGATGCCATTACAGATTCCATGAATATTGTCGCTGCAAAAACTATGGCAGATGTGACTCCAAAAATTTCCTACGAATATTTAACAAAATTGGGATTTAGCACCATTGTCAGCAGCCGGACTGCCAGCAACGGAAAATCTTATACAGATATTAATCAATCTCTATCTCTAGGCGGATTAACTTATGGAGTCACAAATTTAGAACTTACCAATGCTTTTGCGTCAATTGCAAATGGAGGAACTTACCATAAGCCATCCCTTTATACAAAGGTTGTTGACCAAAATGGAAATGTTCTTTTAAAAAACTCTTCCACAAAACAAAGAGTTATGAAAAAAAGCACTGCTTTTCTTCTGACGGATGCCATGAAAGATGTAATTACAAAAGGAACCGGAACCGCTGCAAGACTCTCCTGTGGAATGACAGCTGCCGGAAAATCCGGAACTACCTCAGATAATTACGATTTCTGGTTCAGCGGATATACACCTTACCATACCGCTTCTGTATGGATGGGCTATGACCGAAATACCAGCTTTGAATCCAACGATCTCCATAAAAGGATTTGGAGCAAAATCATGAACCAAATTGTAAAAGCAAAAAAAGAAAAAAAGATTTCTTTTCAACAGCCATCCAATATTGTTCAAGCAAAGGTATGCAAAAAATCTGGAAAACTTGCTATTGCAGGCGTCTGTAACCACGATCCCCGCGGCAGCATGGTGATTACAGAATATTTTGAAAAGGGAACTGTTCCAACCCAAACCTGTGATACCCATGTATCGATAGAATTATGTAAAAAATCCGGTTACCCGGCCACCAAATACTGTCCGAAAAAAGGACGCAAAAAGAAAGTATACATTGTCCGCAGCAAAAACAGTATCGGTATTACCGCAGATACTCCATACCTGCTGCCTAAGAAGTATCAGGAATATATTTGCGGAGTACATGACAAACACAAAAAAAAGAAATAACAAATAAGAGGGTATCCCAAAAGCTGTGAAACACTCAAGGGAACCCTCTTTCTATATATAAAAAAGCAATGATACAAGAATATCTTCATACCCTCTATCGCTACTTTTTCATCTTTGGCTGGAAAATTAAAGACGCAATATAAGAAAAAATTAATGCCGCAGATGTTCCTACGGATGCCGCAGTAAATCCTCCCTCAAATAAGCCTAGGAAACCATGCTGGTCGATAGCTTCTTTCATTCCTTTCCATAAATTAAATCCAAATCCTGATAAAGGAACTGTTGCTCCGCATCCGCCAAATTTCTCAATTTTAGCATATATCCCCAATGCTCCTAAAATTACACCGGACATAACAAGAATCACCATAATTCTTCCCGGCTGCAGTTTCGTATTATCCATAAGAATCTGAACCAATACGCAAATAATTCCTCCTACAAGAAATGCCTTAACATATTCCATCATGTTTCCTCCTTTTCCAGTAATACCGCATGAGCAATTCCTGTCACACTTTCACCCTCATTAAAACTGGTTTTTGACATTAATGCACCTGTCGGAACAAATAAGATTCTTTTCCATTCTCCATTAATTAATTTCCGTGTCAACATTGATGCCAATACAACTGCGCTGCAGGCACATCCAGAGCCTCCAGAATGTGTATCCTGTGTTTCATTTTCATAAATCTCCAATCCACAATCTCCATGGACTTTCGAAATGTCATATCCGTTTTCATTTAACAGACGTATCAAAATATCTTTTCCCACTTCTCCCAAATCCCCTGTATAAATGGCATCATAATCTTTTGGTGCCATAGAATAGTCTTCAAAATGCTGATAAATCACCTGTGCTGCCGCAGGAGCCATACACGCCCCCATATTCATTGGATCTTTCATTCCATAATCTACTATTTTTCCAGTTGTAATTCCACGGATTTTTATGGGACTTTTCTTTTTTGAAACAATAAATCCTCCAGAACCAGTCACTGTCCATGTTGCAGACAGCGGTCTTTGATTCCCATACTCCAACGGAAAACGAAACTGTTTTTCTGCACTTCCAATATGACTGGATGCTGCCGCCAGCACATGCTCAGCAAATCCTCCTGCCACTGTTATAGATGCCAAAGATAAAGATTCTCCTGCCGTAGAACATGCTCCAAACAATCCAAACATTGGAAGTTCCAAATCTTTTAAGCCGTAGGATGTGGCTGTATTCTGTTCCAAAAGGTCTCCTGCAAAAGCATATCGAATTTCATTTTTGGTAAGTCCTGCTTTTTGAATTGCCAGCATTGCTGCCTGTTTCATAAAACGTCCTTCCGCCATTTCCCATGTTTTTTCTCCAAAAAAAGGATCATCAATGACTTGATCAAAAAAATCTCCCAAAGGTCCTTCTCCTTCTTTTTGAGCAACTACAGAAGCCCAAGAAAGAAGATATGGCGGTTTTTCAAATTCAATACTTTGTTTTCCTTTTATAACCTTCATTACATCCACCCCCATTGTTTCGCCAACAAATAAATGATGCCAATCACAAACGAAGAAAAAATACCGTATAAGATTACCGGTCCTGCAATGGTAAATATTTTCACACCAATTCCAAATACCTGTCCTTCTTTTTGATATTCAATTGCCGGAGATGCCACAGAATTGGCAAATCCCGTAATTGGCACCAGCCCTCCTGCTCCCCCGAATTTTGTGATTTTTCCATACAAGTTAAATCCGGTAAGCAAAACACTTAACAGCACCAATTCAATTGTCACAAACATCAAAGAATCTTTTTTCCCCAATCCCCAATACTTCATCATCATCTGTTTCATAAACTCCCCCAAAAGGCAAAATGCACCGCCTGTTACAAATGCTTTGATACAATTTAAAAAGCAATTATGTTTTGGCGTCATTTCTTCTACCATTTGGTTATATTCCTGCTTGCTTGGTTCTTTTCTCATCAATATTCTCCCTTTCCTTTTGTTTATTTAAATACGAAAAACTGCATCCAGCATCCCAGCATTTTTCCAAAAGCAATGGCATAAATAATATATGGGATACCTTCTCTCAAAACAATTCTTCTTGAAAAAATCGGCAGACTTTTTAACATCTCTGCCAATGCACCAATAAGGCATCCTGTGAAAATACCTCCAAACAAACCAAATAGTATTAACATCGGATAACCCAATGGTATATGCCACCGATATATAAATACGGCAGTTCCCAAAACACCTCCAAGTGCAATACAATTTTCATAGGTTCTGGCATATTTTATCGTTTTTGTAAGACCTGCCAGCCGTGGAATCACACCAATCATACTTAAAAATGCCAAAAAACTCCCAGCAATCAATCCCCCAGCAGATAAACCGTAAATCATTAGAATCAGATTACGAATTAACATCTTCTTCCTCCTTTTTCCGGTCTGCATTTATCATTAACGTATCATTGACATCTCGTTCATACAGACGCATCTGTACTTCAAACGGTGTTGGATCATCAGTCAATTTCATCTTTCCTGCATGATTAAAAAATATGATAATTCCAACTGCAAGCCCAATTGTGTAAGATATATGAAGCAAATTAGGTCCTTTCGGCACTTCCCCCATAATCAGCTGATAGACATTGGAAAACAAATCATCGATTCCTACGTCTGTATTATAAGTCATAATAGAAAAACTAGCTCCCAGAAATGCTACCGTTCCAACCAAAACGATTTTTACATAGTGCATCCATTTCTTTTCCGTTTGCTGCTTTTTATAATAAACAATGAAATCTTCCGGTCCCATGTTTACTACATCTGCATTTTTGTCAATTTCTTTAATAAGTTCTACAACTTTTAAAATAGAAAATATTTTTCTCTGATTTCCTTTGCTGGAAAAGCGATGCAGCTTTGCATGTTTTATTTTATGTGCCAAATCATTATCCGAACAGTACAATGAAGCAACATCTTTCAGCTGAACACTCGGCTGATTCAAACAGACACTATCCTCTGCTTTGATATAAACTGTCATGATTCCATGTCCTTTCTAATACAAAAGTTCCATCTTCCAGCTTTTGCTTCCGCTTTCCTTCTAATAAAAAGAAAGCCGCAATAATAAATACAATTAAACATAAACATATAATCCATTGATAATTTTTTTTCATGTCATCACCTCTGGATTATTATTTGTAGTTTTCTATATTTCATTCATAAGTTGCAAGAAAAGGCGGTAAATGTTATGATTTTATTTAAGATTGAATAGAAAAGAAGGAGTTATTTATGGAACAAAACCAATTAACCTTATATAAATTAATGATTTTATTTTTAATAAAGAAGGTGGACTTTCCTCTAAGCAATTCTCAGATTTCTGAATTTATCATCGAAAAAGGCTATACCAACTATTTTAATGTCCAAAGAGCTTTTCATGAATTAGAAGAAGAAGAAATGCTGCGTACAAGAACCATCCGAAATATGAGCCATTATTATCTTACCGATGAAGGAAACGAAGCCATTGACATGTTTGAATATCAAATTCCAAATTCCATTAAAGAAGATATTACAGAATTTCTTGACGAAAAAGAATATGCCCTGCGAAAAGAAACAGATTTAGAAGCGGATTTTTTCCCGGCAAAACGAGATGAATATACCGTGCGGTTAAAAATCAAAGAAAAAGACAGCCTTCTTCTTGAGCTGAATCTAAATGTCGTCTCAAGAGAACAGGCCGTTCATATTTGCGATCACTGGAGTCAGAAACATTCTGAAATTTATTCTACGCTGATCCAGCAATTATTATTTGATGATGAAAAGTCTTAGAGTTCTTCGGAATTCAGGACTTTTTCTTCGATAAAATGCCATATTTCTTCTCTTCCTTGTTTGGAAAGTGCAGAAAATGGAAATACTGGGGTTTCTTTATCCATCTGAAGTTCTGTGCGTATTTCTTTGATATGTTTTGCTGCCTGACTTCTTTTTAATTTGTCCAGTTTCGTTGCAATAATCACCGGATGGTATCCATTATGTAAAATCCAGTCATACATCATGACATCATTTTTTGACGGTTTGTGGCGGATATCAATCAATAAAAATACCATACGAAGCTGCTTAGATGTCTGAAGATAATTCTCAATCATCTGTCCCCATTTTTCTTTGACAGATTCTGTGACTTTTGCATAACCATATCCCGGCAAATCCACATAATATAATTCATCATTGATATTATAATAATTAATGGTCTGTGTCTTTCCCGGCTGGGCAGAAATTCTTGCATATGCCTTCCGGTTCATCAATGCATTAATTAAAGAAGATTTCCCCACATTGGATTTTCCTGCAAAAGCTACCTCAGGAAGATGATTCTTTGGCAGCTTGCTGGTAATTCCACAAACTGTTTCTAAATTTACACTTTTTATAATCATATATGATCTCCTATCGTAAAACCAGCTGTACAATATATACTGCATAACAAACCAGCATAAAGATTCCTTCTTTTCCTGCCAGCTCACGGTCTCTTATGGAACTCAGCCATAAAATCGCTGCTGCTGCAATAGCAACTAATGTATCCGGCAGAAAACTGGATGAAAATGAAATTGGATGAATCACTGCCACAGTTCCTACTACAAACAAAATATTAAAAATATTACTGCCGACAATATTTCCAACTGCAAGGTCTGCTTTCCCTTTTAATGCAGCAGTTGCAGAAGTTACCAATTCCGGAAGGGATGTCCCAAAAGCAACAATGGTTAATCCGATAATGCGGTCTGATACACTCAATGCCTTCGCAATGGCAGTTGCTGCATCCACTGTCACATCACTTCCAAAAACAATGGCAGCCAGTCCGCCTGTGGTATAAACAAGCATTTTAAAAACTCCCATAGAAGGGGCCGCTTCTTCCTCTGGTACATTATCTTTCTTTGTAAGATATATTAAATATCCAAAAAATCCAAGAAAAACCACCCAAAAAATAATTCCATCAAATCTTGACAAATATCCTCCTGCCATTCCAAGTGCCAGCATCAATACCGTAATACCAATCACAAACGGCATCTCAACTTTCACCGTTCCCTCCTTAATTGGTACTTTTGTCAAAGCTGCTGTCACCCCAAGAATCAAAAGAATATTCATAATATTACTTCCAACAATATTTCCAATGGTAATTCCTACCGTTCCTTTAAAAGCTGCTGAAATACTAACTGCGGCTTCCGGTGCACTGGTTCCACAGGCTACAATCGTCAACCCAATGACAATCTGCGGAATACCAAACTTACTTGCAATCATGGAGGCTCCTTCTACAAAGAAATCAGCTCCCTTCATCAAAAGTACAAAACCTGCAGCTAAAAATACAAGCTGTATAAATATTTCCATATAATTCCCCATTTCAAATAAATTTCAATTAAGGAATATTCTACGTCACATATCCCTATTTGTCAATGGATACATGATGTACCTGTTTTGTGTTATAAGCCATTTTTGATAATGTCCTAATATACCACAAGGGAAAATGTCCCAAATGTGGTATCATAGTCTCCTATGAAAGGAGGCGGTTATTATCAGAAAGGTGGAATTATCAATG
>JAETON010000109.1 GCA_021771695.1 Lachnospiraceae bacterium
TCTTTTTAAATAGTTTTAACATCTTATTTCAATTCAGGCCAGAAATCTTTATTCGCTTCAATTAAATCATCTAAGATTAATTTCGCTACTCTTGCACTTGGTACTGTTTTTGATAATGTGATTGCTTGCCATAATTTTTGATAGCTTCCTGTTATCCATGCATCTACTACTAATTTCTCTACTGATACTTGTTGTTCCATTAATCCCTTTTGGAATTGTGGAATTGATCCCTGACAGATTCTTTCATATCCGCTGCTTCCTACGATACATGGAATCTCTACCATTGCCGTACGGTCAAAGTTTTCTACTGCTCCTTCATTCGGTACGATCAATAACATTTTTTCTTTAGTGTTTTTAGCAATTGCACAAGCTAAGTCAACAATATATTCAGCATGCGCATCTGGTTCAAACCCTCCGTCTACAGCTGTTCCTTTTTCAATGATCTTTCTACAAGCTGTAAAGATATTCTTTTCTCGATGCTCCATTACTTCATTTGCCCGTGTATGTTCCGGATTAGTATGTTCTACTACATAATCAGGATATAAATAATATTTTAAATATGTGTTTGGGATTGTTTCTGGATCTAATGCATAAACATCTTTTGCTTTTGCGAATGTTTCAATCCAGCTTTGTTCCACGTGCTGATTCGTTCCTGACAGTGCATCTGCAAAACCATTAGCTGCCATATGCTTCTTGATTTCCGGCATTAAGTCATTACCGTCTTTATCTTCAATTTTATGCCACCATCCAAAGTGGTTTAATCCATAATATCCAACAGACATCTCTTTACGTGACTTTAACCCTACCATGTTAGCCATCTTTTCTTCAAGATCGATTGGCATGTCACAGATATTTAAGATCTTAGAATCAGGACGTAATCTTCTTGTTGCTTCAGCTACGATGGCAGCTGGATTAGAATAATTTAACATCCAGGCATTTGGAGAATATTTTTCCATGTAATCCAGAATTTCAATAACCCCGCCAATAGAACGCATGCCATAAGCAATTCCACCAGGACCACAAGTTTCTTGACCAACAACATTATATTTCATTGGAATCTTTTCATCTTTTTCACGCATTGCATATAATCCAACACGAATATGACACATAACGAAGTCAACATCAGTAAAAGCTTCTTCTGGATCAGTAGTATAAGCGAACTCAACTTCTGGTGCATTTTCTTTTAAATAAATTTCACAGGCTTTAGCGATGGTTTCTTGACGTTCCGCAAAATTATCATAAAATTTAATTTTTCTAATTGGAAAACGATCCATATGATCTAACAATAATAAACAAATCCCAGGTGTGAAAGTACTTCCACCACCAGCAATAACAACTGAATATTTCTTTTCCATTTTCTTTTTCTCCTCTGTTT
>JAETON010000110.1 GCA_021771695.1 Lachnospiraceae bacterium
CAGTTCCACCACGCCCCGCTCCATTTTCCCCTTTTCCATCATTTTTCTCACCCTGCTCTATTTTACCTCATAAATATGAAAAAGTCTGCCCCACGGCAGACTTTTTCGACAGACTGCGCCGCGCCTCGTAGAAAGGCGCGGCGGTTACTCTATACTGCTTAGGCAAGAAATATTGCAAAAGTTGTCGTGTTGTGGTATATTTAAAAACAAACTATTTACAATGTTCCGAAAGGGGAAGTGTATTATGGCAACGCCTCGGGTTTTTATTAGCTCGACTTATTATGATCTAAAGCACGTTCGAAATGACGTTTGCAATTTTGTCTCAAGTCTTGGGTACACTCCCGTCATGCATGATAAGGGTGGCGTTGCCTATACGCAGATTGAACCCCTTGAAAACAGCTGTTATAGTGAGCTTTCTACCTGTGATATCGTTGTATGTATCATTGGCAATCATTTTGGTACGCAATCTTCAAATAGCGATTTTTCTATTACAATGGAGGAGTTGCGAACAGCACTCAAAAATAAGAAGAAAATCTACATTTTTATTGCAAAAGATGTGTATACAGAAAATAGAACATACCTTCAGAATCGGGATTCCGGATCGTTTAAACCGGCTTATGTTGATGACATTAAAATTCATGAGTTTATTGCTGACCTGTGCGAAACCGTAAAAAACAATCCTATTGTAACATTTGATACAACATCCGATATTATAGAATCACTGAGGGGCCAATTTGCTGGGTTGTTTCAAAGCTATTTAACGCGCGAAGCTTCTTTGACAGAATCAAAAACTGCATATGATTTACAAGAAACCACGGAAAATTTTAAAGAACTATTAGAGCATTTCCGAAATGAGACTGAAAAAATGTTTGGGGCGTTTGAGGGCACCTATTTTACAACGAATAATACCCTTCATTATTTGCGGACATTACTGGAATTGAGGCAAACTGTTTTCATCGTCCGTGACCAAATGGGACTGGAAGAATTTTTAGAATTTGCTGGTTTTATTCGCGATGAGGACAATGAAGATGACGACAATTATATATATTGGAGGCAGAAAGACGGTGAGATTCAAACATTAACCATTTATGTGGACTTATTCGATAATAATTTGAGAATTATGCGATTGCCTATGTCCGAAGTTAAGGAGAATATTAAATGGGATACTCAAGGAATCTCACTTGATGATGATGATCTGCCTTTCTGAATATACAATGTAGAACAGTGGCTCTCTAATCTATCAGAGAGCCACTGTTCTCAGCCTGTCGAAAAGCGGCCTGGCTGGGAAATGTCCAGGCAGGCCGCGGAGGATAAAAGATACGTACGGGCGGAAAACAGCAGGAAAGGAAGACGAGCTGGCCATATTGCTTT
>JAETON010000111.1 GCA_021771695.1 Lachnospiraceae bacterium
TAAGGTCGATGTAGTTAACATCTGTTCTTTTTGAATAATTCTCAATTGAACTTTTCAAGGTTGTTTCACTGTTCAGTTATCAATGTTCTTTGCTGTTTTGTTTTTGACAGCTTCATGATTTTATCAAATCTTTCTGAACTTGTCAAGAACTTTTTTCAACTTTTTTGTTTCTTTTTCTTTTCGTTCGCCCCTCACCGAAGCGACTCCCATATATTAACACCGCTTTTCCTGTTTGTCAACAGTATTTTTCAAATTTTTTATTTTGTTTGTGTTTTTTATTCTTTTTCGACATTTTGCCATGAAAGTCCCGGACGGCAGCCATGGAGCGGAGCGTGTTTACACGCGCAGGTCCATGGCTGCCGTCCGGGCAAGCCGGTATGAATTTCTATTATCTCTTTTTTTTATGGAGTTTTAAGCCGATCCCTTTTATTGCCGCTGCATCCTGCAGTAATCCGGCAGCAAAGGCGCTTTTTTCTTTGAGCGTCAGTGTTTCCCTATCTGATTTGCGTTCAATTTCTCTAAGTACCGTTTGCAGCTCTTGCAGTTCCAGCAGGTTGACGGCTACACAAAAGAGTGTCTTTTTGCGGCCATCATTATAATTGGATAATAAAACCTCCAGAATGTCGGCCTTCTCCGCCTGCTCTGCATTATAAGCGTCTATCCCGAATCGTTTGGCCTTTTCCATATCGGATTTTCGGTTTCGGTGTGTTATAAAGGAATCAAAATCGTCAATATGATCGTACTTTTCACAAGGGTACTCACTACATTGGAAACAATATTCAACACCGCCATGCTCCATACTGCACCTTGCGATTTTGCAGGATTGGTTCCCCTCACCGCCGCCGCAGCCGGGGCAGTATTTATTCAAAAACATGGGGCAAAGCCCGCAATTCAACCCACATAGAGCGAATAATTGATTTGGTCGGTTAAATCCTTTCATAGAACCTCCTAATGTAAGATAAATCCTAATCTTTGCTAAGCGAGACTCTCAGCAGACAACTATCGAATCCCTGTTGTATGCTTGGCAATACTTCATCCTATTCGGATTTCCTTATTTCATTTTTTCTTGACACTCACTGCATTCTCTATCATGGATTGAAATGATTCCGCCGCATTTTAGGCAGGTATATTTTTCTCTCTGTTCTTCCATAAATATTTCCAAACCATGTTGACGGACAGCTTCGCTGTTTGCCATGAGGCTTGCCTGATACCGCTTGTTATAGCTTTTTTCAAGATTTTTTATCTGTTTACATGGATATTCGGAACATTC
>JAETON010000112.1 GCA_021771695.1 Lachnospiraceae bacterium
TTTCCTCATCTCAACTTGCAAACTGCAAATCGTCTTGTTGAAGCTCACGATACAGTTCTTCATAATCATTTGGTGACATATAGTCACAATGGCTATGAATTCGTTTCGTATTGTAAAATGCTTCTAAATATTCGAAGACCAGTCGATATGCATGCTCATAATCTTGGATTTTATATCGATTCAGCCATTCTCTCTTAATCAGAGAGTGAAATGACTCAATACATGCATTATCCCATGGATACGCCTTTTTTGAATAACTGCACTGCATATTTGCAGTTACACGTTTGTATTCTTTTGATACATACTGACTTCCACGATCGGAGTGCAGAATCAATGGCTTATCGATGTTACGTCTTGCTTTGGCTTTATTTATTGTTTCAATCACGCAGGATACTTCCAAGGTTTTGGAAAGTGTCCAGGCAATGATTTTCCTGGAATATAAATCCATAATACTGGTCAGATAAACAAATCCGTCTATCGTCCAGATATATGTAATATCAGAACACCAAACAGCATTTGGACGTTCTGGGTTAAATCGTTTATCAAGGATATTTTTTAATTCTCTGCTGGAGTCAGAATCTTTGGTTGTGATTGTCCATGGTTTGATCCACTTAGCTTTGATGCCCATTTGTTTCATATACTTACCAACAGTACGCTCGGAGATGATTTCGCCTGATTTGCGTAGAGCTTTGGTGATTTTTGGTGCACCATAATTCTGTTTTGATTCATCATAAATATCCTTAATTTTAGCTTTTACGGCTTCACGTCTTCTTTCTGTATTAGAAGGAACACGTTTTAGCCATGCATGATAACCAGAACGAGAAACGCCGAGATGCTTCAACATTCCGGAGACAGAAACTCGGCGTCCAGCCTTATTGGCAGCTTCTGCCATCTCCGATACTTCGAGATAAATGGCTTCCGTCATTTTCCCAGAATGTTGATTGCTTTTTTTAATACTTCAAGAGCATCCTGTGCATCTCGTAATTCACGTTTTAATCGCGCGATTTCTTTTGCTTCATCAGAAGAATAGTTACCAGAACCACGACTTTCAATATCACCTGTTTCACGCAGTTCTTTCTGCCAACGTGATAAAGTCTGATGACTGATTCCTAAATTTGAAGCACAGCCCTGCAGCCCTAAATCCTTGTGATTATGATAATACTGGACTGCATCCAGTTTAAATTGTTTGTCATAGTGTTTTGTCATAATGAGATTCTCCTTCAGTGAGGTACCTATATTGTACCATGATTTTTCTAATGAGAAA
>JAETON010000113.1 GCA_021771695.1 Lachnospiraceae bacterium
GAATAGAAGGAAAAGTTCAATTATTGGCGGATGGAGAAAAGAAGTTGCCTGAAAGAGCAGTATCCGATAAGGGTGCCTTAAAACAGGGCTCCCTTTTAGAGAACGAAAAAACAATGGGGAAAAAGGAAAGGAAATCTATTCATGAGCGATTAAAAATGAACAAGGCAAAGCGAAAGGGGTTGAGCTTGCATAAGTACTGAAGAGCAAGAAGAGTTCTATAAGTTATATTGCAGAAGAAAAATACTGCAGGGGGAGAAATGTTCAAATGATGAATGTTTCTCCTTATTTTAAGGAAATTATTGTAGTTTATTTGTTATGGCAAAGTTTCATGAAACAATGATTTAAAACTATTAGACATACCTTGTATGAATGTCCATATTTTTAACATAGCAAAGGTGTTTGCCTATTGTCGTTGAGAGGATATCTGATATGCTGAAATAGAGGATACTTGAAATAATGTATATAGAATTTAAAAGTATATTTCTGGAGATAAGAATACTAGGAGGTAGTATAATGAAGGAATTTTATTTGCCATCCACGGATGGAAAAAATCATCTGCACGTTGTTATTTGGGAGCCAAATATGCCAGTAATTGGAATTGTCCAGATTTCACATGGAATGATTGAATATATTAAACGATATGATCAATTCGCCAGATACCTAAACAGACAGGGTATTCTTGTAATTGGGAATGACCATCTTGGTCATGGAGAAACGGCAAAAACAGATGACAATTTGGGGTATTTTTGTCCAAGCAACATGAGTGAAACTGTCGTTGCAGATTTATATGAAGTAACCCGTTTTGCAAAGAAAAATTACCCTAATGTTCCTTACTTCTTGTTTGGACACAGTATGGGGTCATTTATGGCAAGGCGCTATATAATGACATATGGAAATGAGTTGGATGGAGTGATTATTTCCGGAACAGGCAACCAGTCTGGAAGTGTACTGAAAGCTGGTAAAATAATGGTATCGCTGACTAAATTCTTTAAGGGAGACCGCTATAGATCCAAGATGCTGAAAAATATGTTTTTCAGCAAATTTAATGATCATATTCCAAACGTCAGGACATCAAATGATTGGCTTACAAAGGATGAAACTATTGTTGATAAATATAATACGGATAAGTATTGTACATATTCTTTTACGGTAAATGGATACCGTACTTTATTGGACGTGCTGTCATTCATACAGAATTCAGATAATATTGCAAAAATCCCGAAGGACCTTCCTGTGTTTTTGA
>JAETON010000045.1 GCA_021771695.1 Lachnospiraceae bacterium
GCTTAGACAAGGGAGTGCCTAAGAACAAAATACCGCTTTAGACCTACGAAAGCCCCAGCAAAAAGCCGGGGCTAATGTTTCAATTATTTTGGGACATTTTCAAAAACGGTTGACACGGTTTTACCAAATTTTTTCTTCCTTTATATTTTTACATAAAATTCTTTCATATCATTTAACCGCAGGCATCCAAGATTTTTCCCATAAGCTGCTCCGCAGTCAATTCCAATCCTATGATTCCAAAATACCATATGAAATTGCTGTCCCCGTTTTCTCTGCCCTTCCGGCAATGTATAAGCATACCGTACCAAAGCTCCTGTAGGCGTATGTCCAAAAATAATATAATAAGATGAAATTACAGAAGAATTAAAAAACGGTTCTCGAATCCACAAAGCATCCTCTTCATCCATATTCATGCATGCTTCTTCCAATGTCTCATTTTTTACATCCATTCCCGCATGAACCATAAGATAAAAAATACCGTTTATCTCCAATATTTTATAAAGAGGAAGACTTTTTACAAAAGCCATACATTCCATCTGTTCTTTCATCGACAGTTCTTTCAACCCTTGAAGAGTTGTTCCGCCGCCATTGAACATCCATGTATCCATCCATAATTCACCTGTAGAATGTGTACAGGATTTCAACATCATATCTTCATGATTTCCCAAAATCATCTCCATATTATCCTGTTTCTGGATATATCTAAGCAGATTAATGCCATCTGGTCCACGATCTATAACATCGCCAATCACATACATCGTATCCTCCGCTGAAAAATGAATTTTTTCCAGCATTTGAAAAAAGGCTTTCCCCTGCCCGTGAAGATCTGATATTACATAAATATTTCCCATACACTTTCCCCTTTTCAAGAATCCTGACTTAATTTTTTCCGAATCCTTTGAATCGCATTATCAATCGATTTATGTGGTTTTCCTAATTGAACTGCAATTTCTGTATAATTTTCACCATTTAAATAATGATCCAGAACCTGTTTCTCAAATCTGCTTAACTTTTCATTAATTGTGTCATAGTAGTCTTTCAGTTTCTCTTTACGAAGCAGTAATTCCTCCGGATTTTCTAACGAATCCTCCAATGCCTCATCCAATTTCATTTCTCCATTTTCTTCATAATTTCCAAAAATAGAAATATAATTATTCAAAGGACCATGCTTTTTCCGATTTGAGGCTGTGACAGTCGTATAAATCTGTCTGCGGATACACAATACAGCGAATGTTGAAAATGCCGCATCCTTTTCCCTGCGATAACTGCAGATTGCTTTAAATAAACCAATCATTCCTTCTTGAATTAAATCTTCTTCATCACCGCCGGCCAAAAAGAACTTTCGAGCCTCCATTCGTACCAATCCCCGGTATTTTTCAATTAACTGTTCCATTGCCTCATTATCGCCATGCTGAATTTGAATTAAAAGTTCTTGATCTGAACAATCTTTATAATCTTTCATCCTTATTTTCCCATTCGCTGTCTGACAACCTCAAAAGCAAGCACACCTGCTGCCACTGACGCATTGAGAGAATCAATATCCCCTTTCATTGGAATTGACGAAACAAAATCACATTTCTCTTTTACCAGACGGCTGACACCAGAACCTTCATTTCCAATAACTAAGCCAATAGAACCTGTCAGATTCTGCCGGTACATAACTTCTCCATCCATATCAGCACACGCAAACCACATTCCGCGTTCTTTCAATTCCTCCATCGTTTTGGCAATATTCGTTACTTTAACAACTGGTGTATAATGTATTGCACCTGCTGAAGTTTTAGCAGCTGTCGGAGTCAAACCTGCTGCACGATGTTTTGGAATAATAACTCCGTGGGCACCTGCCAGATTTGCAGTACGAATAATTGCACCAAGATTATGAGGATCTTCGATTCCATCCAGCAAAATGAAAAATGGATCTTCCCCTTTTTCCTCTGCCTTTTCAAACAAATCATCCATCGAAGCATACTCATAAGCAGCTGCCATAGCAACAACGCCTTGATGATGTTCCTTTGTCAATTGATTTAAGCGCTCTTTATCCACAAACTTTAAAATTGCATCTGTTTTTTTTGCCTCCCTAACAATGGTACGGATCGGCCCATCCTGACATCCATCCAAAATAAATATTTTATCTATTGGTTTTTTCGCACGCAAAGCTTCAATAACAGCATTACGTCCTGCAATTAAATATTCTTTATGATTCATCATTATCTCCTAAATTCAACCCTTTGCCGACCAGTTCTATCAGACGGTCCATTTGCCCATCCAGATATAAATATCCCATCAAAGCTTCAAATCCTGTAGCTTTTCGATAATCTATAACTGAAGCATGTTTTGCTACAGTTCCTGATTTCGCATTTCTTCCACGCTTATAAACTGCAATTTCTTCTTCAGTCAACAGTCCTTGAATTCTTTCGTAGACTTCTACCTGTGCAGATGCTTTCACCATACTGCTGGATCTTTGATGATACTTATTTACACTCATATTTCCATAAGAAAGTACAATGGTACGAATCACAATTTCATAAACAGCATCTCCAATATAAGCCAAACCCAATGGAGAATAACTTTTCGGATCCAGACCGGAAAGTCCTAATTTTTCCTTGATTTCTCCAACTAAGCTCTGCTCCATTTTACACCTTCTCTTGTATCTTTTAATACAATTCCCTGTGCCAGCAATTGATCACGAATTTCATCTGCACGTGCAAAATTCTTCTCTTTCCTTGCCTGCTGACGTTCCTCAATTAATTTTTCAATATCAGCGTCTAAAATTTCTTCTTCTCTCTTCGTTTCAATTCCAAGGACTCCACATAAAGTTTCCAGAGTATTTAACACGGAAGCTGCATAAGCAGAACCAAATTCTTTCACTGTAGAATTGGATTCCCGAACCATTTCAAAAATAGCTGCTACTGCATCCGCCGTATTAAAATCATCTTCCATCGCTTCTTCAAATTTCTTTACAAGTTTTTGAATTTCATCTAAATGAGCCTGTGCTTTTGGCGTAATCTCATCTTCACTTCCTTTTTCGGCTGCATCGCGGCAAATATCTACTGCATTTAAAATTCTTTCTAATCCGGTTTTTGCACTTTCTACCAATGTATCACTAAAATTCAATGGTGTACGGTAATGAGCACTTAACATAAAGAAACGAATCACCTGCAATGGATATTTTTCACCAATTTCGCGAACTGTAAAGAAATTTCCTGCTGATTTGGACATCTTTTTATTATCAATATTTAAAAATCCATTGTGCATCCAGTATTTAGAGAAGCATTCTCCATTACATGCTTCACTTTGAGCAATTTCATTTTCGTGGTGAGGGAAAATCAAATCTTCCCCTCCTGCATGAATATCAATGGTATCCCCAATGTATTTTTTGGACATCTCAGAACATTCAATATGCCACCCCGGACGTCCTTCTCCCCATGGAGAAGCCCACGCAATTTCACCTTCTTTTTTCGGTTTCCATAGCACAAAATCCAACGGATCTTTCTTTCCTTCTTCTCCGGTTACTTTGATCTCACGGTGTCCTGCTTCCAAATCATCAATATTCTTCTTAGAAAGTTTTCCATATTCTTTAAAAGAACGTGTTTTAAAATAAACTGTTCCATCCACCTCATAAGCGTGGCCTTTTTCAATTAAAGTCTGAATCATCTTTATCATTCCGTCAATTTCTTCAGTTGCTCTCGGCTGGTGAGTCGCCGGCTTAATATTCAGTCCTTCCATATCCTGCTTACATTCTTTGATATAACGCTCTGCGATTTCTATTGCTGATACGCCTTCCTCATTTGCCTTTTTAATAATTTTATCATCTACATCCGTAAAGTTAGATACATAGTTTACATCATACCCTTTATATTCAAAATAACGGCGGACTGTATCAAATACAATCATCGGTCTTGCATTTCCAATATGGATGTAATTATAGACTGTAGGACCGCATACATACATTCCGACTTTTCCCGGATTTACAGGTACAAATTCTTCTTTTTGTCTTGTCAGCGTATTATAAATCTTCATCTGCTATATTTTCCTTTCTATACTGTTCCATTCGCTCAAAATGATCAATAAATGCCTGCAATGCCTGGCGTAATTCTGCATTTTCTGCTGCCAGTTTTTCAATATCCAAATCATATGGATTCGGCAGATCCATCTGATCCAGATCAAGACTCTGAATACGGTTAATCCGTTCCCCATCTCGTTTGATAACCTTGCCTGGAACACCAACAACTGTTGAATTCGGCGGTACATCTGAAACAACAACACTGCCGGCTCCTATTTTAGAATTTTCTCCAATGGTAATCGAACCAAGTACTTTCGCACCGGAACTTACCATCACATTATCCTCAATGGTTGGATGGCGTTTCCCTGTTTCATGTCCGGTTCCTCCAAGTGTCACTCCCTGATACAACGTTACATTATTTCCAATAATCGTCGTTTCACCAATAACAACTCCATGACCATGGTCTATAAAAAAGCCTTCTCCAATCTTTGCTCCTGGATGTATCTCAATCCCCGTTTTTCTAGCCATCTTCTGAGAAATTTTTCTTGCAGTATAAAAATGGCCTTTTTCATATAGTCTGTGTGCAATACGATACCAATAAAGAGCCTTCACATAAGGATACAAAAATACTTCCCGTTCCTCTTTCAATGCAGGATCCCTCATTTTTATCGTATCATACTGGCTTTTCGCAAATTTCCGAAAACCCATCATCTTATCCAACCTCCAAAAATCTTTCTACAATTAAAAATTCCATAGGATTTTCCTAATGAAATAAAAAAACTCCGTCTCAAAAAGAGACGAAGTAATCCGCGGTTCCACTCTTTAATAGAAGCTTTCATAAAATCTTATCATCAAAGCTTCCTCTCCATATCCGTTAACGCCGGCAACGTATGAAACTACTATGATTTTCATTTCATCTGCTCCCAGAGGCATTCCCAGCATCTTTCCTGAAAACTGCTTTCAGCCGGTGACAGTCTCTCTCTGACAGTTCCAATGGTGGTACTAATTCTGTTCTTCGCATTTAACTATGATTAGTTTATGCTTTTTTGAAGAAATTGTCAACCAAATTTTTCTTTAAGCAGCCATCGCCATTTTCTGTACAGATTTTCTTACTGCACTTCCAACAACAACAGCAGCAACTATTTTTACAGCATCTCCGGGAAGATATGGAATCACTCCTGCATAGAGTCCTTGAACAAATGTTAAATGCATCTGCTGGCACAGCCAGACGGTTCCAAACAGATAAGTTACCGCAGTTCCCAAAACCATTCCAATCACACACATTATCGGATTTGCATGAGATTTTTCTACAAAAAATCCACTAATCAGTGCTAAAAAAATAAAACCAATTAAGTATCCTCCAGTTGGTCCCGCTAATTTTGCCACTCCGCCGCTGAATGCAGAAAATACCGGAAGTCCTGCTGCTCCAAGCAGCAAATAAACCAAATAACTAATCGTTCCCTTCTTCCAGCCAATTACCATGACAATAAAATAGATTGCTAAATTTGTAAAAGATATTGGTACAGGTGTAAAGGGCAATGTAATAGATAAAGGTCCCAAAATACAAGTCAACGCCGCCATTAATCCAATCATTGTTAAGTCTTTTGTTTGAAAATTTTGTTTTTTCATCATAATTCTCCCTGTTTTATATCATTATTTAAATTAAATTGTATATCCGATTTCTTTTAACATTTCGATATCCTGCTTTGTATTATTTCCACTGGTTGTCAGCATATCTCCAGTCAAAGCTGCATTCGCTCCAGATAAAAAAGCTCTTCTTCCAGAGTGTTCCATTAACAATCTGCCTGCTGCCAAACGAATATCAGCTTCTGGATTTATAAAACGAAAAATTGCAATAATTCTTAAAATTTCTTCTTCACACAGCTGTTTCCTATCCTGCAGCGGAGTTCCCTGTATCGGCATCAGCATGTTCAATGGAATAGAATCTACCTGAAGTTCACTTAAAGAAACAGCCATATCCAGCCGGTCCTCCCAAGATTCTCCCATTCCCATAATTCCTCCGGAACAAATCTTTAATCCTGCCGCTTTTGCTCTTTGGATATTTTCTACTTTTTCTTTCCATGTATGTGTAGTACATATTTTCGGGAAAAATGCTTTCGATGTTTCCAAATTACAGTGATAATGTCTTACCCCGCTGTCATAAAGCCTCTGAAATTGTTCACTTGTCAACAAGCCGTGCGATGCACATAAATGCATTTGATATTCATCTGATATTTTTTTATAAGCAGCCAGTGCTTTCTCAAAATCTTTTCCCGTCAAACTTCTCCCGGCTGTTACAATCGAATAACGATGAACACCTTTCTCCTTCTGCTTTCCACAATCGTCTGAGATTTCCTTTGGATCTAAAAATCCATAAATATCTATTCCTGTTGAATGACAATGTGACTGTGCACAAAACTTGCAATCTTCACTGCATTTCCCACTTCTTCCATTGATAATGGTACATAAACCTGCTTGATTTCCTTTAAAATATCTGCGGAGTTCATTTGCTCCCTCACAAAGTGATTCCAAGTTATCTTCTAACAGGAAATTCAAATTGTCTTTACGGCCCAGCCGATACCCATGTTTGATTTTGTCAACAATTTGCTCTGTCATACTTCTTTCCTCCTCACTTCTGCAAAGTATACACGTTGTTGTCTTAATTGTCAACTTATTTTTTATTTTAGTTAACAATTTGCTTTTAAAAATGCATTTGACTTTCTTGGAAAAAAATTGTAGGATAAGGCAAAGGAGGATAAAACATGAAAGAATCTTACACTATTTTATTAGATACGATTGACCGTGTAAAAGATTTTGCAAATATCATCGGACGTTTCGACGCAGAAATTGATTTAGGTGATGGAAGACATGTCGTTGATGCAAAATCTATTATGGGGGTTTTCAGTCTTAACCTAAAAAGCCCTCTGAAACTCACTATATGCGACTGCAGTGATGAAGAAAAAGAACCTTTACAAAAGGCAATGCAGCCGTTTATTATGGAACCATCATAAAAACCGCAGGAATTTGAGGATCGTTCAAGTTCCTGCGGTTTTTGCTATTACTATTTTTTTATTTTTACCATGATTCCTTTAAAACACTGAACCAGCGGAAGATTTAAAAATGCGAGTCCATAGACTATCATTAACTGTTCAATCGTCAACGTCTGCACTTTAAAAATCATATGAAGTCCCGGTATCATTACGACTGCAGTAATCAATAGCATTCCAAAAACAAATGCCCCTAATAAATATCGATTATTCCAGAATTTTTTCGTAAATATCACTGGAGTATTTGATTTGCTGTTATATCCATGAACTAATCTGGACATACATAATACCGCAAAAGCCATAGTTCTTGCCAATACCGGAGTTCCCGTCTCAAGTCCAATCGTATATCCAATCATCGTCATAACTGCAATAACGAATCCTTCTGCTCCGATCCGAATCAAAAAATCTTTTGTTAAAATCGATTCATTCATCGGTCTCGGCTTTCGCTCCATAACTTTGGGACTATGCGGTTCCAATCCCAGCGCAATTGCTGGAAGACTGTCTGTCAGTAAGTTAATAAATAACAGATGCACTGGTGCAAAAGGCACCGGCAATGCCATAATGGACGCATAAAGCACCGCTAAAATTCCACCAAAATTTCCAGATAACAAAAACTGAATAGAATGTTTGATATTCTCATAAACATTTCTTCCATTTTCTACCGCTTTAATAATTGTTGCAAAATTATCATCCGTCAACACCATCGCTGAAGCATCTTTGGATACCTCAGTCCCTGTAATTCCCATTGCAACCCCAATATCTGCCTGTTTTAATGCTGGTGCATCGTTTACGCCGTCACCTGTCATAGCAACAATATTTCCCTTTTCCTGCCATGCTCGGACAATGCGTATTTTATGTTCCGGTGAAACTCTGGCATATACGGATATTCCTTCCACAAAGTCTTTCAATTCTTCATCAGATAATGCATCAAGCTCCACTCCCTCACAAGCTTCCCTTTCGTCTTTTAAAATTCCAATTCGTTTTGCAATGGCTGCTGCTGTCACTTTATGATCCCCGGTAATCATAACAGGTTTCATCCCTGCTTTGATACATTCCTCCACAGCCATTTTCGATTCTTCTCTTGGAGGATCCATCATAGAAATTAATCCAAGGAAAATATATTCACTTTCATCCTCAATACAAATCTCTGATACTCCCTCCATTTTTTTATAAGCAAATGCCAAAACTCTCAATCCATTTCGTGAAAATTTCTGATTTTGCTCTATAATATTATTTTTATCTTTTTTTGTAATCGGCTGAATCTTTCCGTCCATTTGAATCATAGAAATACGATCCAGCAATACATCTACAGCACCTTTGGTAATCATGAACCGTTCCCCATTGATATCATGCAGAGTGGACATCAATTTGCGTTCACTGTCAAAAGGAATTTCTGATAGCCTTGGGTGAATCTTCCGAACTTCTTCTGCATCGACTCCCAAACGGTTTCCGAAATGAATCAAAGCTGTTTCTGTAGGATCCCCAATCTCTTTTCCGTCAATTACCATTGCATCAGAACATAAAATACTTTCTGTCAGCAGCTGCATAACCAACGGCTGCTCTTTTTTCAAAACATCCGCTGCATAACATTTTTGTTCTATATAATAATGTTCCACTGTCATTTTATTCTGTGTCAATGTACCTGTTTTATCTGAGCAAATGACCGATACACTGCCCAATCCCTCTACCGCCTGCAGTTTTCGGATGACAGCCCCTTCTTTTGCCATTTTTCTTGTTCCAAATGATAAAACAATCGTAACGATTGAACTTAATGCCTCTGGGATAGCTGCAACCGCCAATGCTGTTGCAAACATAAAAGCATCACCGATTGGCTTTCCCTGCCACACATTGATTGCAAACAGTAAAGCACAAAACACCATAATTATCACAGACAGCTTCTGTCCAAACTGATCCAAATTCACTTGAAGGGGTGTCTTCTTCTCTGAAGTGTTCTTCAATAATGCTGCTATTTTTCCCACTTCCGTTTCCATCCCTATGGAAGTAACCAAAAATGAACCTCTTCCATATGTCACAAAACTTCCGGAAAACAACATATTCTTTTGGTCTCCCAATGCTGCAATTCCTTCCAGCACCATATCTTCTTTATCAACTGCCAGACTTTCCCCCGTCAATGCACTTTCATCTACTTTCAAACTTGCACTGGTAAGAATTCTTCCATCCGCAGGAACTTGGTCACCTGCTTCTAAAATCACTTCATCTCCTACGGTTACTTCTCCAGATGGAATCTTTACAATCTGTCCATTTCGCAATACTTTTGCCATTGGAGATGAAAGCTGTTTTAAGCCTGCCAAAGATTGTTCCGCTTTAATTGTCTGCACCGTCCCTAAAACAGCATTGATTGTAATTACAGTCAAAATAACCAGCATACTTTCTACATCCCCTAAAAAACCGGAAATAACAGCTGCAAATATCAAAATAATCACCAAAAAATCTTTATACTGTTCTAAAAAAATCTGAAAAATACTTTTCTTTTTTCCTTCTACTAATTCATTTTTTCCATATTTTTTTTGATGTTCCGCTGCCTGTGCATCTGTCAACGGTTTCAAAGATCCATTTATTTGTCTGCGTACTTCTGTTTTTGTCTGTTGATAAAATTTCTTCATACAACTACTCCTTTTCCTGCTTCATTTTCACCTGTTTCGTTTTTTGATGCAAATAAGGCAATATCTTTTTAAATAAGAACAAAGCGGACAAGTCCGCCGCGGAGCTTTTTGTGGTATAGAAAATTTCAGAGGAATTTCCTATACCACAAAAAAGAGACCTTCATTGCATCATGATCATGCAATAAAAGTCTCGCTGTTTCATTACGATACGGGCAAAATCTGCCGAGATTGACGACATCGCAAACGCTGCTGCGCCAGCTACTCCCCTTTATTTATCTATATGATAATAAACTAGAATATGTTTGTCAACTATTTCTCTACTCTAATTCATCCTTATCTCATAAAATGAGCGTGCGGGGATTCGAACCCCGGACAACTTGATTAAAAGTCAAGTGCTCTACCACCTGAGCTACACACCCAGAATCAAACTATCATTTTCATATTCAAAAATGAAAAACTGGGCTAGCTGGATTCGAACCAGCGAATGCAGCAGTCAAAGTGCTGTGCCTTACCGCTTGGCGATAGCCCATCATGAAACATAAAAATATCTTTCCATGTAAAGGTGGGTAATGGGATTCGAACCCACGGCCTCCAGAGCCACAATCTGGCGCGCTAACCAGCTGCGCTATACCCACCATATGAATTTGCAAAATACAAAACGAGCCTGAAGGGATTCGAACCCCCGACCCACGGCTTAGAAGGCCGTTGCTCTATCCAGCTGAGCTACAGACTCATAAAGAAAAAAGCGGGTGATGGGAATCGAACCCACGT
>JAETON010000114.1 GCA_021771695.1 Lachnospiraceae bacterium
TCTCTGTATGTCGATTGCTTCATGTTTCAGTACACGTTTGCAGTAGCAGTCAAAGGTAAGCTGTTTTTCTTCTTCAAGGGAAGTGGCTTTTTTCACGTTCTCACCTCCTTCCGTTTGTCAAAAGGCGGTGATTTCAACCATTCCTTCCCCCTTTCCGCCATTAGTACGAATGGGATGGGGCGGTTTGGCAATGTTATGGAAAAAAGTTGCAGACAATTAAAAAAGCTCAAAACAGGTTGTCCCATTTGAGCTTTACTGAAAATATCTAACAAACACTTATGAAGTTCTATCCAAAGTCCACAATATAGTGTTTTGGATAGGCTTTTTATTACTTTAACTGTTTTACCTGTATTACAGTCTGTCTACTGCAATTTCCCATAAATAAAGCTCCTCCCATGCGAAAATGCCTGTTATGGTGCAAATTTCCGCATGATAAGGATAACGGGCAATTCCTTTTATTCTCCTGTCATATTTCCGTTTTTTGGAAGGAATTAAAAAGGTTATTGCATGTCAGCATAATGCTGGTGCAATAACCTTTTACTATCTCAATTCAGTTTGTGTGTTCAGTTTATTCCGATAATATTTTTGCTTATCAGCAGGAATATGGTTGCAGAAATCATCAATCCATTTCTGGTATATTTCTGCGGTATCTTCATCTAGGTAATAGGCTGGATAATCAGCCAGTATTTGATTTTCCCTTTCAAGCTGTCTAGTCAGCTTAACAGTAAATTCTATATACCGTTTATGCAGGTCTAGGGAATATTCCACATAGTCCAGTGCCATAGTAAGGTAGGTAATGCGTTCAAAATCCTGCAATGTCATATCGATACGCCCTGTCAGCAAATCACGGTCATGCGGACTGCATAACGACAGGAAAGTGCTTTCCTCTTTTACCAACTGCTCCATGCTTCGACCTCCGCTATATTACAGTTTGCGATTCAGCTTTTTTGTCATTATATAAATAAATTCTTCTGGGGTAGGAGTGCTGTTCCCAAAATATTTTTTAAATTCTGCCTGTTTTTCTGGGTCTGGATTGTTCCGTGCTTCATCAATGGTAGCCTGCATTGTAACTCTTACTTCTGCGACAGAAATTCCATGTGTACGGGCAATCGTTTTTAACAGGTCTTTTGTATCTCTTTTCTTAAAGCCAATCATATACATACCTCATTTCTTATATACTTGATAATCATAGCATTTTTACTATAACTC
>JAETON010000115.1 GCA_021771695.1 Lachnospiraceae bacterium
GAGTTATAGTAAAAATGCTATGATTATCAAGTATATAAGAAATGAGGTATGTATATGATTGGCTTTAAGAAAAGAGATACAAAAGACCTGTTAAAAACGATTGCCCGTACACATGGTATTTCTGTCGCAGAAGTAAGAGAAGAAATGCAGGCTACCATTGACGAAGCACGGAACAGTCCAGACCCAGAAAAACAGGCAGAGTTTAAAAAATATTTTGGGAACAGCACTCCTACCCCAGAGGAATTTATTTATATAATGACAAAAAAGTTGAATCGCAAACTGTAAAATAGCGGAGGGCGAAGCATGGAGAAGTTGGAAAAAGAGGAAAGCACTTTCCTGTCGTTATGCAGTCCACATGACCGTGATTTGCTTACAGGGCGTATAGACATGACATTGCAGGATTTTGAACGCATTACCTACCTTACTATGGCACTGGACTATGTGGAATATTCCCTAGACCTGCATAAACGGTATATAGAATTAACTGTTAAGCTGACTAGACAGCTTGAACGGGAAAATCAAATACTGGCTGATTATCCAGCCTATTACCTAGATGAAGATACCGCAGAAACATACCAGAAATGGATTGATGATTTCTGCAACCATATTCCTGCTGATAAGCAAGAATATTATCGAAATAAACTGAACACACAAACTGGATTGAGATAGTAAAGGGTTATTGCACCAGCATTATGCTGACATGCAATAACCTTTTTAATTCCTTCCAAAAAACGGAAATATGACAGGAGATTAAAAGGAATTGTCCGTTATCCTTATCATGCGGAAATTTGCACCATAACAGGCATTTTCGCATGGGAGGAGCTTTATTTATGGGAAATTGCAGTAGACAGGCTGTAATACAGGTAAAACAGTTAAAATAATAAAAACCTATCCAAAACACTATATTGTGGACTTTGGATAGAACGTCATAAGTGTTTGTTAGATATTTTAAGTAAAGCTCAAATGGGACAACCTGTTTTGAGCTTTTTTAATTGTCTGCAACTTTTTTCCATAACATTGCCAAACCGCCCCCTCCCATTCGTACTAATGGCGGAAAGGGGGAAGGAATGGTTGAAATCACCGCCTTTTGATAAACGGAAGGAGGTGAGAACGTGAAAAAAGCCACTTCCCTTGAAGAAGAAAAACAGCTTACCTTTGACTGCTACTGCAAACGTGTACTGAAACATGAAGCAATCGACATACAGAGA
>JAETON010000010.1 GCA_021771695.1 Lachnospiraceae bacterium
AATCCGGAGACAGAACCATTTTACGGTTCTGAGCCGGATTTTCTGATCATAAGGAAAGGAGCTGTGCTCCAGCAGTGAAATCATTCAGATTTCACTGTGTTTTGCAACAACTCCTTGTTTTCTATAGTGGTTTTTTTGCAGATACAAGAAGCAGGCGCTTCTTTTTGTATACTCGGAATTTTGTAAGTTCTGCATTTTTAAAATAATCTAAAATTTCATAAGTAGAGTGATATTTGTTCTTTTTGGATGGAATCAAATAGGATGGCAGATTGCAGACAATCCGCAAAAACTCAGGAAGAGCTCTTTCTCCAATATACAGCCTTCCCCCTGGGGCAAGTACCCGGGCGGCTTCTTGAATAAATTTTTCAGGGTGTTGAAATTTATGAAAATCATCGCAAACCGTAATAATACGAAATGTATCATCATTAAAAGCAAGAAGATCGCTGTATCCGGTTTCAATATGAAGTTTTGGGTATGTATCACCAGCAATTCTTACGATATCTTCGGATGGATCTGTACCATAACCTTCTGCATCTCTCCATTGTGTAAGTTCCGACAAAAAGGTTCCGTCTCCGCATCCAACATCCAAAATTTTATCTCCGTCTCTGACACATATTTTTTTAATCATTTCTTTTCGTAAAGCTTCTTTCATAAGAGACTCCTTTCGTACGCCGTTAACAAATTCGTACAAGTTAACTTCATTATAACAGAAAACTAGATATAAGAAAATATCCTCAGAAGATAAACCCACATGGTGAGACTGATCGAGGACAGTGCTGTTGCCAAGACGACAATACTGGAAGTTAGAATATGGTCATTGCCCATTTCTTTTGCCATGACATAGCAGCTGACGGTAGTTGGAGAACCAAGCATAATTAAAATAGCAATCAGCCCTTCGTTTCTAAAACCAAGGAAAACAGCCAGCGGAAGAAACAGTGCCGGGAGAATCCAGAGCTTTGTGATGGCAGCAATGATTGTCGGCTTTAATTTTGCCAAAGCCTTTCTGCCTTCAAAACCTGCACCGACACAAAGCAGAGCCAGCGGGCTTGCCATGACAGCAACATTATTTATGCACTTATCTATCATGACCGGAAAATCTACACTGAAAAATGAAAAAGGCAGTCCGGCAAAAATACCTAAAATAATAGGGTTCTTTGCAATGTTTACAAAAGCAGATTTGATGGAGCCGGCCCCTTTTTTTGCATTTGCTCCGCGGAATGTCAGTACAATTACAGAATAAATATTGTATAAAGGGACACTTCCAACAATCATCAAAGGGCCCATGGTGGAGTGTCCGTAAATATTTTCAATAAAGGCAATGCCAAGAATCGCAGCACTGCCGCGGAAGGATGCCTGTACAAATGCACCGATGATGGACTTGTCTTTGATAAAAATTTCAGCTAAAAGCCAGATGCCCCAGAACATAATCGAAGTAATAATCATGCAGTAAAGGAAATATTTCAAGTTAAATACTTCCCGGATGGGTGCCCCGGCAATATCCCGGAAAACTAAAACCGGAAGGGCAATGTTAAAAACAAATTTATTGGCTGTGGAAATAAAAGATTCATGAAACCAGCCTTTATCTTTTAGAAACCATCCCAAAAAGATTAAAAAGAAAATCGGGATGGTAGAATTTAAGCTGAATATAAAGTCATTCATGTATAAAACCTCCTTGATGGATTATAGCATAAAAGCAGATAGCAGGTCTATTTTTTGCACAAAAAGGAAAAATTAACCACATTTTTTGGATGGTGCAAATTGTGCAGAAGATTCAAAATTTAATGACATTTATTGGACTTTATCTTGGACTGTTTATCCGTTATGCTAAGAGTACGGAAGGTACATAGGAGGTGTTAGAATGTCAATCATTTATAACCTGGATGTAAGATGCTATGAAATTCTAAAACAGTTGTTATATAAAGACGGCTACATGACAATACAGCAGATTGCAGACGAAAAAGGCATTTCCAAAAGGAGCGTATATTATGACATCCGCAAGATTAATGAATGGCTGGAAGCTCAGAATATAGAACCTTTGGAAATTGAAAGAAAAAAGGGAATATTGATTGAAAAAGAAGCAAAAGAAGTTATCCGGACAAGGCTGAAAGAAATCCCGCCGAAACTAGCTTATGTCTTTTCACCGGTGGAAAGAATGAAAATCATTATCTGTTCTGTAATGTTAAGAAACAGAAACCTGCATATTGACGATTTTATGGAATTGTGTCAGGTAAGCAGAAATACGATTATCAATGATATGAAAGAGGCATCCAAAGAAATTGCTAAGTTTCAGCTTCATTTATGTTATGAAAATGGAAAGGGATACCGGATTATAGGAGATTTAATTAAGAAACGAAGTATTTACTTTTTATATTTTGGTTCGATTGCTGATTTCTATAAAAAGGGAGTTTTGCCGCTGGAAAATCCGGAGAAAACGGAAGAAATTCTGGAGAAGCTCAAGGACATTGAAGACGCGTTAGATGCCCAGTATGTAACCGGAATTTTATATTCTATCGCCGTGTTTTTTTCAACCATCGAAAGCCGCACCGATACCGTAGAGTTTTCTGAAAAAGAAGAACAGGAAATTATGAACACCAAAGAGTACCAACTGGTGCGGGAGCGATTTGAAGACTTAAAAAAAGGCGAACAGCTTTATCTAACACTGCATTTGCTCGGTTCCAGAGTACAGAATATATCAACAGATATTATGAACGAAGGAATAGGACATGAAATCCAAAGACTTTCCAAGATTCTGGTAAAAGCATTTTCAGGAATCGCATGTGTCAGTTTTGAGAGAGAAGCTGAATTAGTTCAGGCTATTACTGCTCATTTAAAAACCTCATTGTACCGTTATCGTTATGGTATTCAGCTTGGAAATCCAATGCTGGATGACATTAAAAACGAATATGGAGACTTGTTTGAAATTACAAGCCGGGCCTGCAAATACCTGGAAAAAGAAATTGAAGTACCAATTCCAGAAGGAGAGATTGCTTATCTTACGTTACATTTTGGAGCATTTATTAATTCAGGACAGCGGCAGAAAGAAGAAAAGTTAAATATTTTGGTTGTATGTCCCAATGGATTGAGTACAGCGAATATGATACGAGAAGAAATTTGTACATTGGTTCCAAATGCTCAGACAGTCGATATTATTTCATTGAAAGATTATGGGAAAAACCATAATTACAATGTAGTTATTTCTACCATTGTAATTGAAGATGAGGAAAACTTAATTATTGTACATCCAATTCTTACAGATAGTGACCGGATCAGTATTTTGAAAAAATGTATGAAATATGAAAATAAGCATCATGTGAATGTTTCACAGATTACGGATATTGCGAAAAAATATATGTCTGAGAAGAATCTGTCTGCATTTAAAAAAGAACTGATGGATTATTTTTCAAATGCTGCTTTGGAGTCCTATATGAGAAAAAATAATTATGGAAGAGGTATCTGTCAAGTGTTGGAAGATTCTCATATACGAATTGTACAGCAGCCTTTCCATTGGGAAGAAGCGATTCAAATATCTTCTGAAAGTCTTTTAAACGAAGGATATATCAAACAATCTTATATAGATAGTATGATCCAAAAAACCAAACAATATGGTCCATATATGTTTATTACGGATGATGTTGTTTTGGCACACTCTGAAATTGAAGATGGAGCGAATCTTTTGGGTATTTCTTTCACAATATTTAAAAATCCGGTTATTTTTACAACACGGGAAAATCAGAAGCGGAAAGCAAAAATTATTTTAGTATTATCCGCAGAGGATCAGACAGCACATATTAAAATTTTAAATGACATTATGACGATTTTTAAAGATGGAAAAAATGCCGAAAAAATATGGAAATGCCAAGATACCAAACAGGTACAAAAGGTTATTTGCAAAATTGTACAGGAGGAATCATGAAAGAAATATATAATATGTTAAAACGGGAAAATGTTAGAATTTTACCCCGTGTAGAAAACTGGAGAGAAGCAATTCATGTTGCTGTGCAGCCACTGGTAGACGGTGGATTTTGCGAATCCAGATATATTGATGAAATTATTAAAAACACAGAAAAACTTGGCCCATACTATGTTTTGTGTGAGAATCTTGCTTTGGTTCACGGAAGTTCTGATCAGGGAGTTTTAAAACGCCAAATGGCAGTAACACTCCTTAGAGAGCCGATAAAGTTTAAAGAGGATGGGTATGATGTGAGAGTTCTGGTGACATTAGCGGCAACAGATCCAGAATCCCACATGGAAGCACTGCAGGCAATGTCAGAGTTATTTTCAACGCCGGAAAATGTAGAGAAAGTATTAAATGCAGAGACGGCAGATGAAATTTATGATTTGTTTGTTCATGCGATTGATGAATAAGAAAGGTCTATAAGAAAAAGGAGGATTTTTGTATGGATTTTATTATTAATATTTTATCAACTCCTGCCATTTTGGTAGGTCTGATTTCTTTGCTTGGTTTAGCATTACAGAAAAAGCCAATTGAAGATATCGTAAAAGGAACCTTGAAAACAATTGTTGGATTCCTGGTGTTAACAGCAGGTTCCAGTTTTCTTCAGACAGGCTCTTTAAATGATTTTGGGACAATTTTTAATTATGCATTTAATATGCAGGGAGTTGTACCAAATAACGAAGCAATTGTATCTCTCGGATTAGAAAAGTTTGCCAGTGATACCGCTTACATTATGTGCATTGGAATGGTAGCCAACATTGTTATGGCAAGATTTTCAAGAATGCATTATATTTTCTTAACAGGTCATCATACATTATATATGGCTTGTATGTTAGCGGTAATTTTAAATGTTGGAAATTTAAGTGGTCCTCAGCTGTGGATTGGCGGCGGATTAATGTTAGGTTTAATCATGGTAATTTCTCCGGCAATCTGCCAGCCGACAATGTCAAAGATTACCGGTACAGAAGAACTTGGTTTTGGACATTTTGGCGGTGTCGGTTACTGGTTCTCTGCACAGATTGGTAAGATTTTCAAAGGAAAAAGTAAATCTACAGAAGAAACGAACTTCCCGCAGCGTATTTCTTTCCTGCGTGATACAACTGTAGCTATCGGTCTTACCATGGTAATCTTCTTCGTTATTGTAACATTTGTAGCGGTTGTTGTAAAAGATGGAATGAATGATCCTGTAATTTCTGAGTTCTTTAAAGGAGAAACAAATACACACTGGCTGGTATGGGCAATTACAAAAGGTCTTAGCTTTGCCGGCGGTGTATATATCATTTTAAGTGGTGTACGTTTGATTATTGGTGAAATCGTTCCGGCATTCCGTGGTATTGCAGAAAAAATCGTACCAGGCGCAAAACCTGCACTGGACTGCCCGGTTGTATTCCCATACGCTCCAAATGCTGTATTAATCGGATTCCTTGTATCCTTTGTTGGAGGTATTGTCGGATTGTTTATCTTAGGAGCAATCAATAAGTCTTTGATTCCTGTAGCATTAATTTTACCTGGTGTAATTCCGCATTTCTTCTGTGGAG
Organism: Lachnospiraceae bacterium; assembly: GCA_021771695.1. Classification (GTDB taxonomy): domain Bacteria; phylum Bacillota; class Clostridia; order Lachnospirales; family Lachnospiraceae; genus Anaerostipes. The sequence goes on from JAETON010000010.1 coordinate 5,494, forward strand.
CTACAGCTGGTGTATTTGCAAATGCAGAGGGTGGATTAAAAGGATGTCTGGTAGGTTCTTTCCTTCATGGATTATTAATTACATTCCTGCCGGCAATCTGTATGCCGGTTATGGGATCTTTGAACTTTGCAAACTGTACATTCTCTGATGCAGACTTCTCTGTAGCAGGTATTATCCTTGGAAATGCAGCACAATTTGTTCAGGGCGGTGGATTATTTATTGTATGTATCGTACTGTATCTGATTCCAATTGTATATAATTTTGCTGCACCAAAGAAACAAAAAGAAGCTTAGAAATATTTGCCGGGGAGTTTGAAACTCCCTGGCAGAATTAGGAAATCGTCATTTATTTTAAGGAGGTATTTTTTATGATTCGTTCAATTATGTGTTGTTGTGGTTCAGGACTGGGTTCCAGTATGCTGGTAAGAATGAACGTGGAAAAGGCAGTGCAGAAATTAGGTGTATCTGGAGTTTCTGTTTCCCACTCATCTTTGTCTGATGCAACAGAAGGAGCTGCTGATTTATTTGTCGTTGGAAAAGATTTAGCAAACTTTGTAAAAGAATTGCCAAGGGTTGTAATTCTTGATAATATTATGGATAAGGAAGAACTAGAGACGAAATTAAAAGCTGAATTTGAGAAAGAGTAGAGGAGTCAGTAATGGATAAAAATCAGTTGCAGGATTTGAAGATATTATCTGCCAAGATTCGCTTAGATGTGTTAAAAATGCTGGAGAAGAGGGGTTATGGCCACTTGGGCGGTTCCCTTTCCATTGTAGAATTGATGAGTGTTCTGTATGGAAAACAGCTTCGTTATGACGCAGCGAATCCAAAATGGGAAGACCGCGATATGGTAGTATTGTCAAAAGGACATGCAGGTCCGGCGTGGTACAGTGCATTGGCAGAACAAGGGTTCTTTGATAAAGAATGGCTGTATACATTAAATGATGGCGGAACGAACCTTCCATCACATCCAGACCGTTTAAAAACACCGGGAGTTGATATGACAACTGGTTCCTTGGGACAGGGAACATCTGCAGCTGCAGGAATTGCTACTGGTTTCCGAATGAAAGGCAGCGGTCAGTATGTATATCTGATTGTTGGGGACGGAGAATTGAATGAGGGACAGTGCTGGGAGGCATTCCAGTATATTGCCCATTATAAACTAAATCACTGCGTCGTTATCATTGATGAAAATAAGAGACAGTTAGACGGGACAACGAAAGAGATTATGAATCCATTTGATGTGGCAGAGAAAATGCGTGCATTTGGATTCCATGTTCAGAAAGTCAAAGGAAATGATGAGGAAGCGATTGACAAAGCCATTGATTGTGCCAAAGAAGTGGAAGATCAGGCAGTTTGTATTGTTCTGGATTCAATCAAAGGTTCCGGGGTTCCTTACTTTGAACAATTGGCTGGAAACCACTCTGTAAAATTTAATAACGATGAAATTCTTGGTGCAAACCATGAGGCAATCAAAGCTTTAGAGTCATTCATTGAAGGAGGCAGCGAATTATGTACCGATTAGCAGAAGATAGAAATTCAAAGGGAAAAGAACTCCGCATGTGTGTGGTAGAAACCATTCAGGAAATGATGACTTACGATGACAAAGTTGTAGCTTTAGAGGCAGACTTAGGCGGTGCCAGCGGGTTTACCAAAATTCAAAAGTCTAATCCAGACCGTTTTGTCCAGTGTGGAATTGCCGAAGCAAATATGGTTGGAGTAGCAGCAGGACTTTCTGTGACAGGATTTAAACCGTATATTCATACTTTTGGACCGTTTGCAACCCGCCGTGTGTTTGACCAGATGTATCTGTCCGGCGCTTATGCTCATAATACAATTAACATCTACGGTTCTGATCCGGGATTTACAGTAGGAGCAAACGGCGGAACACATACGACATGGGAAGATGTCGCTTTAATGAGAGAAATTCCGGGAGCTGTTGTCTGTGATGCGGCAGATGCTGTTCAGATGGAATGGATTTTAAAAGAATTTGCGAAATCAGAAGGAATTCATTATGTTAGAGGAAACCGGAAAGCGGTAAGAAATGTCTATGCGGAAGGTTCAGAGTTTACTCTTGGGAAAGGAAATATTTTAAAAGAGGGTTCTGAGGTATTATTGATCGCAGCAGGACAGTTAGTATCTGATGCTTTGGATTGTGCCAAGATGCTGGAAAAAGAAAATATTTCCGTAGAAGTAGTAGACATGTTTACTATTAAACCGTTAGATGAAGAACTGCTGTTAAAAGAAGCCGAAGGAAAACAGTTGGTTGTAACATTTGAAAATCACTCTGTTTATGGAGGTCTTGGAAGTGCTGCAGCAGAAGTTATGGCAGAGAAAAATGTGCCGGTACCACTAAAGAGAGTTGGAGTAAAAGACTGCTTCGGTCAGGTGGGAACACCGGAATTTCTACAAAAAGAATTTGGACTGACAGCAGAAGATTTGGCAGAGGAAATCAAAAAGAATTACAAAATGAGATAAAAAATTTCAGAAAGAATTGTGTTATATAGAGGTTTAAGGGCATCTTGCAGTTTGCAGGATGCCTGTTTCTTTATATTTAGATGTTTATATGATAAAATGAAAAAAATAGAGCTGCATAGTAGAAAATAATAAAAACATTGGAGGACGTTATGCCGGAGACAGGAATTAAGCCAAAAGTGATAGAAGAAATTTGCAATTTCGCAGAAAAAAATCATGTGAAAAAAGTCATTTTATTTGGTTCAAGGGCAAGAGGAGATTATCAAAAAAAAAGTGATATTGACATAGCGGTCGAAGGCGGGAATTTCAATCACTTTGCACGTGCTGTTGAAGATGAAACTTCTACACTGTTGGAGTATGATATTGTCAATTTAAATCAAAAGGTATCAGAGGCATTGCAAGAATCAATTCGCAGAGAAGGAGTTGTGATTTATGAAAAAATATGAAAATTACGTGTCAAATCTCAATATTTTACAGAAGGCGAAAGAAGAAAATTTGGAAAACGAATTTATTATCAGCGGAATCATAGATAAATTTTCAATTCAATTTGAGTTAGGTTGGAAAACTTTAAAAGAACTGCTGAAATATGAAGGAAAGGTGGAAGCACAGAGCGGTTCGCCAAGAAGTATTATAAAAGCGGCATATACAATTTATGATTTTATGGATGAAGAAATTTGGCTGGAAATGCTAAGGGCAAGAAATGATATGTCTCATATTTATGATGGAGAAGCAGCAAAACGATTGGTGGGAGAAATATTAGAAAAATATATTCCAGAATTTCAGAAAATGAAGATTAAGTTGAAAGAGCATTATGGAGAAATCTTAGAGGTGGAAAAATCAAATGATATTCGGAGTAATTTATGATGAAGACAAAGATGCATGCAAAAGAAACAGCAGGGAAATATAATATCCCGGATTCTTTTTGGAGCCTTTTCCGCTCTGTTAACCGGGAATTATATATGGAAGCCTTGTTAAAAATTGATGAGGAATATCAGTACAACAATTATTATATCAGCAAAGAAGTCTGCCTTCAGGTTTTAACAGACTGGAATGAGGGGAAACGAATTTGGCTGGGTCCCGAGGAATATGAAACGGAGTCCGATTTAATGGAATCGCTGCCAAACCGTATGTTGAACTGGCTGCTTCGTACCGGATGGCTGAAAAAGGTCGAGGACTTTGGGACGCTGACAACTAATATTATTATTCCAGATTATGCAGCAGTTTTTTTAGAAGCGTTTGAGAATCTGGTAAATCCCTCTATGGATGAAACGGATATTTATATTCAGAATGTTTATGCGACCTTATTCTCTTTTCAAAATGATTCGAGAAGAAATATTAGTATGTTAAAAACTGCATTAGTCAATACCAGAAAATTAAACAAAACCTTGCAGGACATGCTTCATAACATGGATCAGTTCTTTGACCGTCTGTTAAAACAGAAATCTTATGGAGAAGTTTTGTCGGAACATTTGGAAGGCTATGTGGAAGAAATCGTCAAGAAGAAGTACCATATTTTAAAAACAAACGACAATTTCTATTTGTATAAGATGGACATTAAAAAATGTCTGCGGGAAATGAGAGAGGAAGAAGATTCTGAAGAAGTATTGGAAATCGTTGACGCCATTGAACGTGGATTTGATGACATTGAGCATCGTATTTCCAACATGGATAAAGAACATTCCAAATATATACGAGCCACAGTCACTCGAATGTACTATATGTTAAATGAAGAGTCTGATATGAAAGGCTTAATGATTCAGCTGCTAAAACATTTGGAAGAAAGTCCAAAGTCCGAGGAACGGCTGAAAAAAGTTGGAGAGAAAATGAATTTGGCGAATTTTGAGGTCCTTTCTGAAAAGTCGTTATACAGGCGGAGACAGTATAAAGATTTTGCCAGCCGGATGGAGCCGGAAGAAGAAAGACAGGAACTTGCCAGAGAAGATGTACTTCGGTTAAATAAAATTCAAACAAGATACAGTCAAAGAGATATTGAATTGTTCATTGAAACTCATATGAAAGAAGATCATTTGGAAGTAAAGGATCTTCCAATTAGGACCGATGAAGATTTTGAAAAACTGATTTTGGCATATGATTACAGCACTAGAAGAAATAGTAAATATAAAGTGCTGGAAAGAGAGAATGAATTGCTGGAAAATGACAGATATCGTTATCCGGCATTGACCTTTGTAAGGAGGAAGGCATGATACCGTATTATGAACAGTTAACGGACGAAGAAAAAGAGCAATTACAGCATGTCATTCGTCTTTTGCAGAGACAGACGTTTTTGCTGGAACGGAAATATGAGAAACGAAGCGGGAGACTTGTATACAATAAAGATTTCCGCATTGCAGACTATCATCAGGAATTTTTGAGAGAGTATTTTCGGATTGCAGGAATTGAACTGAAAGAAAACAGCCATATGGGAATCCTGTATATTGAAGGAGAGACAATTCTTGGGGAAAAGATTCCAAAACTTGCGACGATTTATCTATTGATTTTAAAGCTGATTTATGATGAACATATGGAAGAAGCATCTGCAAGTAACAATATTTATACATCCATTGGGGAAATGAATGAAAAGATTGGTGAATTTCATTTACTGAAAAATTTATCATCCATTACAGAAATGCGCAGGGCAATTGCACTGCTCAAAAGATATCAAATGATCGAACCGCTGGATGTTTTGGAAGAATTAAATGAAAGTACCCGCATGATAATTTATCCGTGTGTCAATGTGTTGCTGATGGCAGACGATGTAAGGAAATTGATAGAAAGTTTTACGAAGGAGGATGAACATGGAAATGATGGTGGAGAAGAGACATCCATTCAAGGCATTATCGAAGATTTGTCTGAATAACTGGCATTATATTGACCATAAAGTGTTATCTTTCAATGAAAGCATTAATTTCTTTACAGGGCACTCTGGCAGCGGGAAATCTACAGTCATTGATGCCATGCAGATTGTATTGTATGCAAACACCGATGGAAGAGGATTTTTTAATAAAGCGGCAGCGGATGATTCTGACCGAAGCTTGATTGAATATTTAAGAGGAATGATTGCTGTGGGAGATCAGAACCAAGCAGCTTATATCCGCAATAAAAATTTCTCCAGTACCATTGTTTTGGAATTATCCAATACGGAAACAGAAGAAAAGGAATGTATCGGTGTTGTATTTGATGTAGAAACCTCTACAAATCATATTTCCAGACTGTTTTTCTGGCATAAAGGGGCAATTTTAGATAACTGTTATTGTAAAGAGAACCGTACCATGGCGATAGCAGAACTTCGCCAGTATTTGCAGAAAAATCGTAAGCCGCATGAATATTATTTTGGAACAAGTAATGAAAGATTTCGCCGCCAGCTGTATGACATCTATCTGGGTGGACTGGATATGAATAAATTTCCGCGGCTTTTTAAGCGTGCGATTCCGTTTAAGATGAATATCAAATTAGAAGAGTTTGTGAAAGAATATATTTGTATGGAACAGGATATTCATATGGAAGATATGCAGGAAAGTGTCATGCAGTATGGACGAATGCGCAAAAAAATAGAGGATACGCTGAAAGAAACCAGACAATTGGAAGAACTCCAAAAATGTTTTGAACTGTTTGAAGAAAAGAAAAAAGAACAAAATTATTGTCAATACCGGGCAGATCAGATAGAGCTGTTGAAAATCCGGGAAGATATTGGTGTTTTACAGGAAAAAATCAAAGAAGGACAGAAGGATTTACAAACACAGAAAGAGCAGGAAATCAAGCTGCTTGAAAAACTGGAGCAGCTGTCCAAAGAATATGATGAATTAATCCGTCAGATTGCAGGCAGCGGTTATGAGCAGATGAATGAAAAAATATCTACCGTGGAAGAATTGTTGATTCCATTGGAAAAGAATCAAACCCGCTGGCAGAAGACCGCAGAGGAATTGAAAAAATGGTGTGATTTGGATATTACACCGAATCAAGTTATCTGGGATATTGAAAAATTTGCAGAAGGAAAGATTACAGAACCAGAACTTCAAAGACTTCAAAGAACGTTATCTATGCTTCGCAAAGAAGCAGAAGAAGAACGGCAGGAACATGCGTCAGCATTTCGAGCAATTAGAAAGCAGGAAAAACTGATAACGGAAGAATTAAAGGAATTGAGAAAGGGAAATAAAGCCTATCCCAAAGAAGTTTCTGACGCACGGTATGAATTACAGACAAAATTAAGCCAGCAGTGTGGTTCTTTCGTAAAGGTGCATGTGCTGGCAGATTTGTTAGATATGAAATCAGAAACTTGGCATAGAGCAGTGGAGGGATATCTCGGCTCTAATAAATTGTCATTGGTTGTAGAGCCTTCCCATGTGAAAGAAGCTATGAAGATTTATCAGGAGATGGATCAGAAAAAATATTGGAAAGTCTCTATTGTAGACACAGAATCTATTGAAAACAGTGATCCAAACGCAGATGCAGGGGCTTTGTCAGAAGAAGTTATCACAAAAGAAACTTATATACAAAAATTAATCGATTATCTTCTAGGGCATGTTGTAAAATGTACATCCATAGAAGAACTCCGCCAATGCCGTATCGGAGTCACTGCGGATGGAATGCTCTATAAGAATTTTCAGTTAAAACGATTGAATCCGATACAGTATACAAGAAATTCTTATATTGGAGAAAACAGCCTCCGTCAAAGAATCAAAGAACTGGAAAAGGAAAAAGAAAGTCTCTTTGTTCAAAAAGAACCTTTGGAAAAAGTAATTTTAGAAGCAGGGTATATTTTGGATTTGGAATGTCTGTCTCAGCCGGCGGAAGAATATTTGGAATGGCAGACGGCCATAGAGCGGGTACAGGAAAAGCAGGAAGAAAAAGAGGAACTTTTAGGGCAATTGGAACAGCTGAAAGAAGGTTCTCTCAAAGGTTTGGAAGAAGAAAAAGAGCATAACCGGGAAAAACAAGAAGCGGTGAAACAGGCATTAAATCAAATAAAAGAATCTATTTGGACGATGGAAAATTCATTGAAAGAATACCAGCAGGTAAGTATTGGCCAAAATGAAGCATTGGTACGCAAACAACAGGAATTTGCACCAGATGGAGCTTTTGCCAGCCGTTTTGAAAATGAAATAAAGGAAATAAAAGGATCTGATTATGAACGAATGAAAAATCGTGCGATTCGGAAATTTTATGATGCCGGAACCAGTAAAGAGGAACAGTACCGAAAACTGGTGGAAATGCGAAGTGAATATCTGCGGGAATATCCAAACCGGACATTTTCAGCAACCGCAGAGGATCATAAAGATTATGAACAGCTATATAAAAAGTTATCTTGTGAACATCTGGAAGAGTATAAAGCCAGAGCTGCTAAACAGGCAAAAACTGCGGTGGAGCATTTTAAAGATGATTTTATTTATAAAATCCGCAGTGCGATTCGCGAAGCATATCAGCGGAGAGATGAATTAAATCGTATTATCAGCGGGCTGGATTTTGGGAAAGACAAATATCAATTCCGAATTACAAAGAATAAAGGGGCAGATGGAAAATATTATAAGATGTTTATGGACGACTCTTTGAATATTGATCCATCTATGCTGAATTCTTCTATGGAACATCAAATGAATTTGTTTTCTATGACACATGAAAATCAATATGGGGAACTGATGAATGAGTTAATTGAAATCTTCATTCCGCCAGAGGGTGCAAGTCCGGAGGAATTGGAAGAAGCAAAACGGAATATGGAAAAATATTCGGACTATCGTACGTATTTGTCGTTTGATATGGAACAGATTATCAACGGAGAAGAGCAGTTAACCATTGGGCTTAGTAAGATGATTAAGAAAAATTCCGGCGGGGAAGGGCAAAATCCATTGTATGTAGCACTGCTTGCCAGTTTTGCACAAGCCTATAAAATTCATCTGTCAGCAAAAGCAAGAAGAAATCCGACCATTCGTCTGGTTGTTTTAGATGAAGCATTTTCCAAAATGGATGGGGAAAAAGTAGCAGCTTGTATTGACTTAATCCGTGGATTAGGATTTCAGGCAATTATCAGTTCTACCAATGATAAAATTCAAAATTATCTGGAAAATGTGGATAAAACCTTTGTATATGCCAACCCCAATAAGAAAAGTATTTCCATTCAGGAATTTGAAAAACAGGAATTTGGGCAGTTAAAAGGGGAAGAGTAGAAAATTATGTCTAGAAATACAAAAGGAATGATTTTTTCTGTAGTTGGTGGAGCTTGCTGGGGATTGTCTGGGATTATGGGAAAATATCTATTTGATGCTTTTCATGGCATTTAGTTTAAGAAAACAAAGAATATTTGACGTATGGAGACGAAAAGAGACGGCGGGGAAACAGTTGATATTTAGTATCTTTGGAATGGGTGCCTGCCAGTTATCTTATTTTTGGGCAGTACAATATTCTAATCCTGGAACAGCGGCATTGACTTGTGCATTTTATAGTATCCAGCCCAAAGGTTTATTAGAAGAATTTGGATCACTGGAGACGGCAGGATGGGGAATGTTCCTTGGCGGAGTTTTTCTGATTCCATTTGCAAAGATCTGGGAAGTGCCGGGAGTCTGGGATATGCAGACATTTGTATTGTTGTCGGAGCGACTGCATTAGCCGTGTTTGGAAGAAAATAATTTCATTTATACTTAGAACAATATAAAAGAAGCGAAAATAATTCTAAAGGTAATCGAATTATTTTCACTTCTTTATTTTAAAAGGGATATAAACTCATCGTAATTGTCTGCAGCGATAATTTTTTGCTGCAATTTGGAATCATTGACAATTTCGATAAAATTATCATATAAGTGTTCTAAATCTTTTGGTATTCCCGGTTTAATTGCAAGAAGAAAAATAATTTGTACAGATTCATTTTCGTGCCATAATAAAGGTTTTTCTAAAATAGCTACTGCAACTTTTGTATCTTTGGCACGTAGTTTCATAGGATGTGCCAAGGCGAAAATCTCATTCATGTTTGTGTTTCCTAAGGATTCCCGCTCCAGAACAGAACTCAAAAAATCATCATATACAATATTGTACTCCAATAGTTTGTTGGACATAATGCGAAGCAGATTTTCTTTGCTGGATACTTCTTTAAATTTAAAAAATAAATTTCTATCAAAAAAGGCAGATTGCAGGGTTTGTTCTTTTGTGTGAAAACAGTTTAAAAACTTGGATATGGATTCAATATCTTCTTTTTTTAATGCAAAATTTACCGTTATGGAAGGAAGAATATCATTGTTTAGCGGGACAGTGGAAATAGCAAAATCAATGTGCTCCAAATCCTGTTTTGTATAACTGTGGTATTCGTTATATGAGCTGAATCCAGCAATATGAATTTTATTAGGAAAATACAAATTCAATCGTGTTTCCAGCATTCTTGTGGTGGCCTGACCGCTGCCACATACTAAAATTACATTTTTTTTATCAAGGTTTTGTGCAAAATATCGCTCGATAGCAGCTCCAATATGAACAGAAATATAACCTACATCTTCTTCATTAAGAATAAACGGTGGAGACTGATATACTTTGGAAAGAGCAGTCAGTGCAACTTCGAAGGGCAGAGGATAATTATTCTTGATAGTATTTAACAAAGGATTTCTTGTATCCAGACCAAAAGATTTGCTTGTAAAAATTGATTTCATGTGGCGGAATAAATCTTCTTTTAACACAACATCTTGCCGCAAATCAAAATTGTAGTTTTCATGAATGATTTCTAATACCTTTGTGATGGATGAATGAAGCCATTCATCATCGATATCCATAGCTTCCATATGTGTATTGGAAATCAGGTGCAGATAAATATAAATTTTTTCTCCTTTTGAAATTATAATATCAAATTGTGTTTCGATTTCTTTACAGAGACTGTCAGAAATTTTAAGAATGGAAGGATTCGTTTTAATTTCGACAGTATTTATATAATGATTGCTTCGTACACGGCTGATCATTAATGCTAAATGTATCATAAGGTTTTTGGCATGATAATCACTTGTTTTTACGTTGTATTCATCAAGTTTTGATAATGTAATTTGCCGAAGACAATCCAAGTCAATGTCATGAAATAACGCACGTTCATTTTGAGTAAAATCAATCAAATGATTTTCTATATCTTTTGTAAATATATGTTCCATCATACATTTTCTTTTATCATTTTCGCTGCCAATAATTTTAATTCCGGAGTTTGGCTTGGAAATATATTCCAAATGGTAATTTTCCAAAATATTTTTGATTTCCTTTATATAGTTATTTAAAGTGTTTCTGGATATAAACACGGTATTTATAATTGCCGACAGGGATATATAGTCATCAGATGAAAGCAGCATATATAAAATATAGTGGATTCGATCCCAAGATGAATCCAGCTCAATGGAATTAACAATAGTTTGATCCAAAATATCTAGAAGACTCTGATAATATACTTGATTTGTAATGTGGATATAATATCCATGTTTTCTTTTAAGATTAATGACAGCACCATGATTTTCTAAAATCGTATTAATTTCTTGAATATCATTTCTAATGGTGCGGTCAGTTACTGCAAATCTAGATGCCAGTTCCTTGGGAGAAGTATATTTACTCTGTTTTAGAATTTCAAATATTTCATTTAATCTTTTGTATGGAAACATAACTCCTCCTTTGGTTTTAGTGATTACGGTAATTATTCTTATGTAAAATATTATAGAACATTCTGCAAAAAAGTGGTAATGATGATATTTCCAGAAAAAAGTGGAAATATATCGGAAGGATACCCAATGAATTTCCACTTTTTCGTGGAAATTGTATTGATTGAAATACAAAGTATCAAAAGATATAGTAAAGGCAGAAACAAACACTGGAAAAGGAGGTGAAAAAGATGCTGAAAGAAGAATACATTTTTTTTGATGAAGATTTGGCAACGAAAGAAGATGCGTTGAAGTTCATCAGTCATCAAGCAGCAAATCTTGGACTTACAGATAATGAGATTGGATTATTGGGTGATTTCCAAAAAAGAGAAGAAGAATTTTCAACCGGACTGCAGGGTGGATTTGCAATTCCTCATGCAAAATCAGATTATGCAAAAAAAGCAGCCATTTTATATGTAAGTTCCAAACATGAATTAGAAGGATGGGAGACATTAGATGAAACAGCCGTAACACATTTGTTTGCATTGATTGTGCCAAAAACAAGTGCGGGGGAAGAACATTTGATGATGATTTCTAAATTAGCAACCAGCCTGTTGGAAGATGAGTTTAAAGATAATCTGAAATCTATTTCAGATAAAGAGCAATTAAAAGAATATATTTTAAAGAACATGGAGGAAAATTAATATGAAAATCGTTGGAATTTCTGCCTGCCCTGCAGGATTGGCACATACACCAATGGCAGCCAAAGCTTTAGAAAAGGCAGGAAAAAAACTAGGATATGATGTAAAAATGGAACAACAGGGAAGTATGGGGCAGGTGAATGCAATTACACCAGAGGAAGCGAAAGAAGCAGACTTGGTAATTATTGCATCTGATCAAAAAATTATGGATATGGAACGATTTGCAAATAAAAAGGTAATTCGAGTTGACATTAATATTTGTATCAAAGCTCCAGAAGCTGTGTTACAAAAGTGTGTCGCTGCAGTAAATAAATAATTCAGAGAGAAAAAGGAGAGAAAAGTAAATGAAAGATTTTTTTAAAGAAGCAAAAGGTCATTTGATGACTGGTATTGGCTATATGCTTCCATTAATTATTGGGGCATCTTTGGTTGTAGCAATTCCAAAAATTATTGGATTATGTATGGGAATTACATCATTGGATCCGTATGCTGAGGGAACAGGATTTTTACATATTCTTAAATTGATTGAAAATGTAGGATGGACAGGTATTGGATTAATTAATACGGTTTTAGCAGGTTTTATCGCATACAGTATTGCGGATAAACCGGCGATAGGAGCAGGTTTTATTGGAGGTGCGATTGCTTCTAATACACAGGCAGGGTTTCTTGGAGCAGTGATTGCAGCGTTTATTGCAGGATATACTGTGCGCTGGGCTAAAAAGCATATTCATCTTCCAGAGTCTATGAACAGTATGATGCCATTAGTTATCTGCCCATTTATAGCAACTGGATTAGTGGCAATTATTATGGGAGCAATTTTGGCAGATCCGCTTGCGTGGATTAATAATTCGTTAGTGGCATGGTTAAAAGAGATGAGTACAAGTGGAACTTCACAGTTGATTATGGCAATTATTTTAGGTGCAATGATTGCATCAGATATGGGAGGACCAATTAATAAATCTGCATGGCTGGCAGGAAATGCATTATTGGCAGAAAATATTTATCAGCCAAACGTATTTATCAACTGTGCAATTTGTATTCCGCCATTAGCATATGCAATTGCAACAGTCATCCGCAAAAATAGATTTTCTGAATCTTTTAGAGAGGCAGGAAAAGGAAACTGGGTTATGGGATTTATTGGAATTACCGAAGGAGCAATTCCATTTACTTTGGTAAAACCACAGGTTTTAGTGCCAATTAATATGCTGGGCGGTGCTGTTGGTGCAGCAGTCTGCAGTATTCTTGGAGCAAAAGGAGATATTCCACCAGTTGGCGGAATTTATGGATTTGTTTCTATAACAAATGGATGGGCTTATTTGGCAGGAATTGCAGCTGGAGCTGTTTTGATTGCTGTATTGGCAACACTGGCAGTTGATTTTAATCAACAGTCTGAAGAAAGTTCAGAAGAAATTGATATGGATGAAATCGAAATTTCTTTTGAAGATATTAAATAAAGAAAAGTCATAAAGAGGCAGAGGCAGAGATGTCTCTGCCTAAAATGTTTTATAAGGAGAATTATAATGAAACGAAAAATTCATGTAGTACCTCATTCTCACTGGGACAGAGAATGGTATTTTACCACTTCTAGATCAAAAGTTTACTTAATGAAAGATTTGAAAGATGTTCTGGATACTTTGGAAAGAAAAGAAGAGTTTAGATATTTTATGTTGGATGCACAAGCATCTTTATTAGATGATTATATAAAATGGATGCCGCAAGATGAAGAACGGATAAAAAAATTAGTAAGAGATAGAAGATTAATTATTGGACCTTGGTATACACAAACAGATCAGTTGGTCATTTCTGGAGAAAGTATTGTCAGAAATATGTATTATGGAATGAAACGATGTGACGAGTTCGGCGGATATATGAATGTGGGTTATGTGCCAGACTCTTTTGGCCAGTCAGGAAATATGCCGCAGATTTACAGAGAGTTTGGCATTGAAGATACACTCTTCTGGCGGGGCGTCAGTGATGATATGGCAGCGAAGACCGATTTTAACTGGCGGGGAGATGATGGAAGCGTGGTGTTTGCCACACAAATTCCTTTTGGATACTATATTGGAGGAAACATTCCAGAAAATTCAAAAGAGAATGCAGAATTTTGGATAAGGGAATGTCTAGAAAAGGCTGGAAAAAGAAGTGCAACAAAGCATATTTATTTTCCAAATGGGTTTGACCAGGCTCCAATCCGAACAAATCTTCCGGAGTTAATTCAAGAAAGAAATAAAATAGATAATGAAAATGAATATGTCATCAGCTGTATTGAAGATTATATAAAAGATGTAAAGAATGAGAAACCGAAACTGGAAGAGGTGCAGGGAGAACTCGTAATTGCAAAACATATGAGAATTCATAAATCTATATTTTCGTCACGATCTGATTTAAAAACAATGAATACAAGAATACAGAATTATGTTGTGAATATTATGGAACCATTGCTCTTTTTATCTTATCGGATGGGGAATGATTACCCGCATAAGACGGTAGAAGAAATATGGAAACTGCTGTTTGAGAATGCGGCGCATGATTCCATTGGTTCTTGTATTTCTGATACTGCCAATGAAGATGTATATGTTCGATATAAACAGGCAGAGGATTTGGCAGTGAATTTAGTGGAACTACATTCCAGATTGATAGCTTCAAGTGTGAAAAATCAAGCGGATATGACATTTACTGTCATCAATACGTTACCGGAAAAAAGAGAGGATACAGTATTAATAAAAACATATATTCCGGGAGAGAACTTTGCAATTTTTAGTGAAAAAGGAAACCAATTGGATTATACAATTATAAAATCCAGAGATTTAACCGATTATGTATTGTCTCAGACCATTAAGCTGAATCCATCCAGAAAATTTTATGTTCCAGATAGAGTGCTAGAAGCTGTGATTGCAATCAAAACAGAAGATGTTCCAGCGTTGGGATATGTACAATATTTTTTAGAAACAAAAGAGGATGGACATATTCCTATGAAAAAAGCGGAAAAGTTGGAAAATGAATTTTATAAAATTACCATTGCAGAAAATGGTTCTTTGATAATTACAGATAAAGTAAGTCAAACAGTGTATGAAAATCAAGCAGTACTTGTGGAGAACGGAGATGATGGAGACAGTTTTAACTATTCGCCGCCAAGAAAGGATATGGAAATATATTCTACCGATGCACCGTTTGCCTATAAAATATCTCAAAGTGATATATATGGTAAAATGCAGATTGATTTGCATATGGTAATACCAAAAGATTTAGAAGAACGGGAAAAAGGAAATGTTTCTGTATCTATGCCGGTACGCATGGAGGTTGGACTTCGTAAGGGGAGCAAAATTATTGATTTTAAAGTAGATGTGGATAACAAAGGATTATCGCATCGTTTATGTGTATTGTTTGACAGCCAAATTGTCAGTAAATTTAATTATGCTGATGAGCAATTTGGATCTATTAAACGTCCAAATTATTATGAAAAAGAAATGAATCTCTATATGGAAGGACAGAAAAATAGAATAGAGAAGAAAGCAGGAATGCAGGAACTGGCAAATTGGGCAAACGATCAGTCATCATGGCAGGAACCGCCGATTGCCATTGAGCCGACTCAGACTTACGTTTCTTTGACAGATGGGAAATCAGGAATTGCAGTATTCCCACAGGGAGTTCGTGAATATGAAATTATGGAGGACAGGAAAATCCGCTTGACATTATTCCGTACATATGGATTTATGGGAAAAGAAAATCTGATTTATCGTCCGGGAAGAGCCAGTGGAGAACGGATTATTGAGACAAAAGATGCACAATTGCAAAAGAAAATGGAATTTACCTTTGGATTTACCAGTTATGCAGGAGGCATTAATACAGCAAATATTGATACATTGGCAAAGACATACAATTCACCATTAGAAGTATATACATATTCAGAATTTTTAAATGGAAGATTAATATTTTCACAGATGGAAAAAGAAGGAACAAGGCAGCAAAGAATGTCTTTGTTTGAAACAGAGAATCATCTGGTGGTATCTGCGGTGAAGAAAGCGGAAGCTGGAGATGGTTTAATTATCCGGCTGTATAATGGCAAAGACCATCAAAAGGTAAAGGATACATTAAAGTTTTACAATCCGATTTCAGAAGCATATTATACAAATTTAAAAGAAGAGAAAATTGAAACAATTGAAATTCAAAATAATACAATTAAAGTAAAGGAGCTGTCACACTGTAAATTTGTGACAATTTATGTGAAATAGTATGAAGTATGCAGCAGCAATTGATATTGGAGGCACCAATACCCGTGTGGCTCTGATTGATGAAAAATATCAAATAATAGAACGGGTACAGTTTGCAACAAATCCAGAGAACCCGCAGGAGACCTTAGAAAAGATTGCCGAAGTGATAAAACAATATTCCGGCGGTGTTGTTGGAGCTGGGATGTCTTGCCCGGGACCGCTGGATTTGTATCAAGGGAAAATTTTAACTCCGCCAAATTTGAAAGGACAGTGGCATGATTTATATGTATCAAAAAAACTTGAAAAAATGATTGGAATTCCAGTGTATTTGGAAAATGACGCCAATCTTGCAGGGCTTGCAGAAGCAGTTATTGGAGAAGGAAAAGAATATCGTTATGTACAGTTTTTAACCGTTTCTACCGGACTAGGGGCTGGATTTGTTATAGACAGGAAAATTTATTTGGGAGCACATGGATTTGCCAATGAAGTGGCAAATAGTATTATGATACAAGATGGTCCTTCGCACGGAACAATTATTCCGGGAGGAATTGAAGCAATCAGCAGCGGAACAGCGATTACAAATCGAGCAAAAGCAGCAGGACTTCATGTGAAACATGCGGGAGAAGTTCATGATTTGGCTTTAAGTGGAAATGAGACGGCACAAAAGATTATGGAAGAAGCAAAAAATTATTTAGCAAATTATATTGCTTTTATTTATGGATATGCAGATCCTGATATAGTAATTTTGGGAGGATCCGTAGCTTTAAAAATCAAAGGATTTGCTGAGGAAGTAGAAGCTTTGGTAAAAAATAAAGTATATGATGTAATAAGGCCTTATGTTAAAGTACATAAATCCGTGCTAAATGAGGATTCGGGACTTTTGGGGGCTGCCTGCCTTGTATTTATAAAGCAGTCATAAGAAAAAACCACAAAACAATGATTGACGAAACCATACTCTTAATGTTAATATAAATCCATATGAAAAAGCGATGATGGAGACAGTATTTATATTCTGAAAGTGAGAGCGAGTCTGGGATGGTGTGAGCCGGATATCAGTAGGGTATGAAGAACATCACTCCTAAGCTGCAGGCTGAATAACAGTAAGCTGTGCCGGCATCCTCCGTTAACAGGATAACATATGATAGTATGTGAAATAGGTGGTTAGTAAGCAACGGTGTTGTCCTATTTTGGACAACACCTTTTCTTTTGTTCTAAAACAAAGATTCCGCAATTTCATAATACGAATGATTTTAATATTATTTTATAGAAGGAGAACGAACCATGTACAAGAAAGTGTCTTCCGATCTGAATTTTGTAGATCGTGAGAAAGAAACCGTGAAATTTTGGAAAGAAAATCAGATTTTCGAAAAAAGTATTGAAGAACGTAAAGATGATCCGACTTATACATTTTATGACGGACCTCCAACAGCCAATGGAAAACCTCATATTGGACATGTATTAACTCGTGTTATCAAAGATATGATTCCGCGTTACCAGACCATGAAAGGCCATAAGATTATTCGTAAAGCCGGATGGGATACCCATGGGCTTCCGGTAGAGTTAGAAGTTGAAAAACTGCTTGGTCTGGATGGAAAAGAGCAGATTGAAGAATATGGTCTGGAACCATTTATCAATAAATGTAAAGAAAGTGTTTGGAAATACAAAGGAATGTGGGAAGACTTCTCCAATACCGTTGGTTTCTGGGCGGATATGGATGATCCATATGTAACTTATGACAATAATTTTATTGAGTCTGTATGGTGGGCATTGAAACAGATTTGGGACAAAGGACTTCTTTACAAAGGATTTAAGATTGTACCTTACTGCCCTCGCTGTGGAACACCGTTATCTGCACAGGAAGTTGCACAAGGATATAAAGATGTGAAAGAACGCTCTGCAGTGGTACGTTTTAAGGTGAAAGATGAAGATGCCTATTTCCTTGCATGGACCACAACCCCTTGGACACTGCCTTCCAACATTGGACTTTGTGTAAATCCAAAAGAAACTTATGCAAAGGTAAAAGCAGCAGACGGTTATGTTTATTACATGGCAGAAGCCTTGCTTGATACAGTATTGGGAAAATTAGCAGATGAAGAAGCGGGAACTCCTGCATATGAAGTTTTGGAAACTTATACAGGAAAAGAATTAGAATACAAAGAATATGAACCTCTTTATGACTGTGCTGCAAAAGTAGCAGAGAAACAACATAAAAAAGCATTTTATGTAACATGTGACGGATATGTCACTTTAACAGATGGTACAGGTATTGTTCATATTGCTCCTGCATTTGGTGAAGACGATGCAAAAGTTGGAAGAAATTATGATATGCCGTTTGTACAGTTGGTTGATGGAAAAGGCCAGATGACAGACGATACTCCATTTGCCGGATTATTTGTGAAGAAAGCAGATCCTGAAGTATTAAAAGACTTAGATTCCAGAGGATTATTATATGATGCACCAAAATTCGAGCATAGTTATCCTCACTGCTGGCGCTGTGATACTCCATTGATTTACTATGCAAGAGAATCATGGTTTATTAAGATGACAGATGTAAAGGATGATTTGATTGCCAACAATAACACAGTCAACTGGGTACCGGAAAGCATTGGAAAAGGACGTTTTGGCGATTGGCTGGAAAATGTACAGGATTGGGGAATTTCCCGTAACCGTTATTGGGGAACTCCATTAAATATTTGGGAATGTGAATGTGGACATCAGCACTCCATTGGTTCTATTGAAGAGCTAAAGAGTATGTCTGATAACTGTCCGGACGATATTGAACTTCACCGCCCATATATCGATGACGTAACAATCAAGTGTCCAATTTGTGGAAAAGAAATGCACCGTGTAGAAGAAGTTATCGACTGCTGGTTTGATTCAGGTTCCATGCCGTTTGCACAGTGGCATTATCCATTTGAAAATAAAGAAATTTTTGAAGATAACTTCCCAGCAAACTTTATTTCTGAAGCTGTGGATCAGACACGTGGGTGGTTCTATTCCTTAATGGCAATTTCTACTTTATTATTTAATAAATCACCATATAAGAATGTTGTTGTTTTGGGACACGTTCAAGATGAAAACGGACAGAAGATGAGTAAATCCAAAGGAAATGCAGTGGATCCGTTTGATGCACTGGAAGAGCATGGAGCAGACGCAATCCGCTGGTATTTCTATACCAATAGTGCACCTTGGCTGCCAAATCGTTTTCATGCAAAAGCAGTTACGGAAGGACAGCGTAAATTCATGGGTACTCTGTGGAATACTTATGCATTCTATGTATTGTATGCGGAAATTGATCAGTTTGATCCAACCAAACATGAACTGGAAT
Source organism: Lachnospiraceae bacterium (assembly GCA_021771695.1). GTDB lineage: Bacteria > Bacillota > Clostridia > Lachnospirales > Lachnospiraceae > Anaerostipes. The sequence goes on from JAETON010000010.1 coordinate 24,790, forward strand.
ATGATAAACTTTCTGTGATGGATAAATGGCTGTTATCTAAGATGAACACGATGGTAAAATCTGTGGATGAGAATCTGGGTGATTACCGTATTCCAGAAGCTGCAAGGGCATTACAGGAATTTGTAGATGATATGAGTAACTGGTATGTAAGACGCTGCCGCGGCCGTTTCTGGGCAAAGGGAATGGAGCAGGATAAAGTCAATGCGTACATGACATTGTATACAGCATTGGTTACTGTATGTAAGGCAGCAGCACCAATGATTCCATTTATGACCGAAGAAATCTATCAGAACATCGTGAAGAGTGTAGACGAAACTGCACCGGAAAGTATTCATTTATGTGATTTTCCTGTATACAATGCAGAACAGGCAGATGAAAAACTGGAAGCAGATATGGAAATGGTATTAAAAATTGTTGTTCTTGGACGTGCATGCCGAAACAGTGCAGCAATCAAAAACCGTCAGCCAATTGGACAGATGTATGTGAAAGCAGCAGCAGAACTTCTGGAATACTATCAGGACATTGTACTGGATGAATTAAATGTAAAAGTAATTACATTTACAGATGATATTTCCAGCTTTACAACATATAATTTCAAACCACAGTTAAAGACAGTGGGACCGAAATATGGAAAACTTGTTGGAGGAATCCGTAATTATCTTGCAAATGTGGACGGAAATGAAGCAAAAGCTGAATTAGATTCCAAAGGTGTTTTGGCATTTGATATTGATGGAATACCAGTAGAACTGGCAGAAGAAGATCTGTTAATTGAAATGGTAAAACAGGAAGGATTTGTAACAGAGGCAGACGGCGGAGTGACTGTTGTACTGGATACAAACTTGACGGAAGATCTTTTGGAGGAAGGATTTGTCCGCGAAGTGGTAAGTAAGATTCAGTCTATGAGAAAAGAAGCTGGATTTGAAGTCACAGATAAAATCACACTTTCTTACCAAGGCAGTGAAAAGGCCGCAGGAATCATCAGCAAAAATGAAGAAACCATTGCCGGCGATGTACTTGCAACAGCCGTAAATGCCGGAAAAGCAGCAGGATATACCAAAGAATGGAATATCAATGGTGAAAAAGTAACTCTGGGAGTGGAAAAGAATTAAAATAAAACTTGGAAAGGCAGATTCATGGAGTATTACGGAACTTTGGGACCGGCATGTTATGAAAAGAATGTTTTAAAACAGATGATAAAGGCTGGAATGACAGGAATCCGTTTAAATTTATCCCATAAATCGTTAAGAGAAAGCGAAGAATGGATTGATAATTACTTAGATGCTGTACAAGAGGAAGGTGTTGCTGGGCATTTGATGATTGATTTGCAGGGACCGGAACTGCGGATTGAAAGTCTGCCGGCGGAAATGATATTGGAGCCTGGAAGGAAAGTGACCTTTGGTGATGGACAGATTCCTATGTCTGAGAAAATGATGCCTAAAATGGAAACCGGCCAGCAGATTTTGCTGGATGATGGAAAAATTGAACTAAAAGTTTTGGAAAAGACGAGAGAATATCAATATGATTGTCAAGTTATTTGCGGGGGTGTATTAACATCGAAAAAGAGTGCGGCTTTCCCGGGGTGTCAAGTACAGCAGCCGACGTTGACAGATCAAGATATAGAGAATCTGTCATATGTACAGAAGTATCAAGTGACGGATGTAATGCTTCCTTTTGTGCGGGATAAAGAGGATTTAAGAAATCTTAGAAATGCACTGCATAAAGCAGGCTGTCCGAATGTAAGAATTTTTGCTAAAATTGAAAATATGGAAGGGGTAAAACATGCAGAGGAGTTAATCCCTTATTGTGATTATCTTGTGATTGCAAGAGGAGATTTAGGGAATGCTGTGCCGCTTTCAAACCTGCCGGGTATCCAGTATCAGTTGTCAGAAATCTGCCGTAAATATCATCGGAAATTTTTAGTGGTTACACAGATGTTGAATTCTATGATGGAACACCCATATCCTACCAGAGCAGAGGTCAATGATATTTTTCAAGCGGTGATGCAAGGGGCATCTGCAGTGATGCTGACTGGAGAAACAGCTGCAGGCAAATATCCGGTAGAAGCTATGGAAATGTTAGTGAATACCGGAGAAGCCGCAGGAAAATATAGAAAAGAAAATTAAAAATATCCCTATGGAGCAAAAGCTTCATAGGGATTTATACGTAATTAAGATAATTTGAAATTATTTCGGTCTGCTAAAATACATTGGATAATATAAGCAATTCCATCTCGTGTGTTTTCGCGGGTTCGGTAAACACAAATATCTTGAATCATTTCTACTGCGTTTGCCATAGCAACAGAATGAAGACCTGGGATGGATAACATGGAGTAATCATTCTCACTGTCTCCAATAGCTACAATTTCATCAGGAGTATAGCCCTTTTCTTTTGCATATTTCATAAGAGCAATTCCTTTTTGTGCTTTTGCGGAAGTGATTTCAATATCCGTAGGAACGGTAGAGACAACGGCAAGTTCCGGAATCTTTTCTAATTCCCTGCGAAGCTGGATCAGAGCTTCCGGATTTAGGGAATTAGAAACAATTTTTAATACTTCTTGATCACTGGATAATAGTGCTTCTTCTCCGCCGATATACTCAGCATCTAATAATTCTTGATAATCCTGTTCTGTGTATACAAAATCAGGATGATTAATTTGGATTGCAGGAATCATAACTTCTTTTACATATTTTTTCATGTCATCGCGGGACAGCAGAGAGATTCTTCCAGATAAAGAAAATGGTGTCGGAACTAAATCAAAATTATGAAAAGCAGAAAAAATCTGCCGTACAATATCCTTTGGAATTGCTTGGTGGAACAACACATTTCCATCTTTATCACAGGCGCAGGAACCATTGGTGCAGATCATATCACATTTTAAGCCGGCCTGCCCAAGAATGTCCATAACATTCTGGTATTCACGTCCGGTATTAATGATAAATTCAATGCCGCTTTCCTGAAGCTGTCGAATTGCGTTTACATTTTCCTGCGTAATTTGCCGGTAACTGTTGAGTAATGTACCATCCATATCGGATGCAACTAATCGTATCATAAGATGACCTCCCTTATTTAGAAAAATAATGATAAATTGTTATATATTATCAGGTTTTGTACTGGTAATTTTTATATGATATATAGATTCACTGGAATCTTTTAATTGTGGAAAGTGCAGCTTTAATTCACTTTTTAGGTGGTTCAATTTCCATGTATCATAAGAATAAGAAACAATTTGAATGATTTCAGGATTTTCATAAAGTAAAACCGCTCCATGGTCGTAAAAATGTATTCGTTCTATCATGGTGTCAAACTTCTGCTGGGTAAGACTAAAATTTTTGTCTTCCATTAAAAGTGCGGGAACCATTTCCTTGATAAAATATGTTTCATAGGCACTTTTAGAACCAAGAATACAGCGTCCGCGTGTGCTGTGAAGTTCATAAAAAATACAATGTTTTCCAAATAAACGAAGTATTTCCGGGATTTTATCAGAGGGGATCGGCTGTGTTATCATTTGTGAGTCCTCCATCTTTGTTGTGTAATGTTAAGTATAGCAGACATAAATGGAAATTGCTATCTTGAAAGCAAATCTGCATTAGTGTACAATGAAAAAATACGATATATAAGGAGTTTACTATATGGCAAAGGTATCAAAACGAATTACAAAAGAAAGAGTGCGTAAAATCTGTGATCTCTTAAATGATACATATTCCATGGAATACAAATGCTATTTGAATTACGAGACTCCATGGCAGCTGCTATTTGCTACGATGTTAAGTGCGCAGTGTACCGATGAACGTGTCAATTTGGTGACGAAAGATTTGTTTGTCAAATACCCAACGCTTCAGGCATTTGCAGATGCAGATTTAAAAGAAATGGAACAGGATATTTATTCCACAGGGTTTTATAAAAACAAGGCGAAGAATTTAATTGCATGTGCAAATCAATTGTTAGAGCGTCATAATGGAGAAGTACCCAATGATTTGGATGCATTAACGAGTCTTGCAGGTGTTGGAAGAAAGACAGCAAACGTTATCCGAGGGAATATATTTCATGAGCCGAGTATTGTTGTGGATACGCATGTTAAGAGAATTTCAAAGCTTTTGTGCCTTACGAAAAATGATGATCCGGTAAAGATCGAATATGATTTAATGAAAGTATTGCCGAAAGAACAGTGGATTCTTTATAATATCCAAATTATTACTCACGGACGAAATGTCTGTATTGCGAGAAGACCAAAATGTGCGGAGTGTACTTTACAATCTGTATGCCCATCTTGTGAGGTTTAACAAATGATAGAATATGTCGCATTTGATCTTGAAACAACTGGATTGTCGCCAGAAAAAGATCAAATTATAGAAATTGGAGCTGTGAAGATTAGAGATTCCAAGATTATAGGAAAATATAACTGTATTTTATATCCGGAAGTATTTGTCAGCGATTTCATTATAGAGTTAACCGGAATCAACAGAGAAATGCTTGACCAAGGAATTCCATTGAAAGAAGGTGTAGAAGGCTTTTTAGAGTTCAGTGAAGGATTTCCTGTACTTGGGCATAATGTTATGTTTGATTATAGTTTCATGAAGGTAGCGGCAAACTCCATTCACCGTTCTTTTGAAAGAGACGGTGTTGATACTTTAACGGCGGCGAGAAAGCTTTTAAAGAATTTGAAAAATAAAAAGCTGGAAACCTTATGTGCACATTATCACTACATAAATGAAGCAGCGCATCGTGCGTATGATGACGCTTTGGCAGCAGCGGTGGTCTTTGAACAAATGAAAAAAGAATTTCCAGAGGAAAGGGATGTTTTTAATCCGCGGCAGCTTCAATACCGGGTGCGGAGGGAACGTCCGATTACCGAGAAACAAAAACGATACTTGAAGGAGCTAATGAAATATCATAGAATAAAAGATAATGTAAAGGTAGATGCGATGTCACAGAGTGAGGCATCAAAAAAAATCGACAGCATTATATTAAAGTATGGAGTGATAAAAAAATGAAGAAACAAAAATTGGTAGCCGTCATTGCACTTTTACTGATTGTGGTTATGGTTGTCACAACAGCAGCTGCTGCAATGATGTAGAGTAAGATTGAATAAAGGGGTAAAAGTTAAAATGAAGAAAAAAATAGGTATTGCAGCAGGAATCATCCTTGTTCTGGTAATCGGTGTTTTCGTTTATTTGAATACGACCGTGAAAGGAGCAGTTGAGGAAGGAAAAATCATTGATAATGTAGAATGTGATGGAATTTCACTGGGCGGAATGACGAAAGAAGAAGCGAAAAAAACGGTGGAAGAACATATTTCCAAGCTGCATAAAGAAAAAATTAAATTATATGTAGATGATGAAGAAGCTGAAGTTTCCATTGAAAAATTAGGTGCGAAACCAGATGCAGATAAGACTGTAACAGAAGCTTATGAACTGGGAAGAAGCGGAAATATTTTCCATAAATATTCTGTTGTCAAAGAAGAAAAGCATCAAGTGAATATTTACCGCACATATGATAAGGATATTTTTGAGAAACAGGTGGTCAATGCAACAAAGAAGATTATTACATCCCCAAGGAATGCCAGTATCAAGAGGAAAAAAGGAAAGTTTGTTGTAACAAAGGAAAAGACAGGATACACATTAAAAATCGAAGAAACTTTCCGTAATTTTAAAAAGGCAGTAGAAGGGAATAAGACAAAATCTTTGTTGGAAGTTACAAAGAAAAGTGCTAAGTATACAAGTAAGGATATGAAACGTATTAAGGATGTATTGGGAACATATACGACAGAGTATGGTTCCTCACCTTATGGACGGAAAGTAAATGTAGCGAACGGTGCCGGCAAAATCAATGGTAAGGTAATTTATCCGGGAGAGACTTTCTCTGTATATGGTGCAGTTTCCCCGTTTACAGCAGAAAATGGATATGCACTTGCCGGTTCTTATGAAAATGGGCAGACGGTGCAGACTTATGGCGGAGGTATCTGTCAGGTTTCTACGACTTTATATAATGCGGTGATTCGTGCAGAATTGAAGATTAAGGAGCGCCATCCGCATTCTATGACTGTACATTATGTTCCTCGTTCTGCGGATGCAGCCATTGCAGGAACTTACAAAGATATGAAATTTGAAAATCAGTATGATTTTCCGATATATATTGAAGGGCATGCCAATGGTTCTACAATTACATTTACGGTATATGGAGAAAAAACAAATCCGGAACGTACAGTAGAATTTTTATCTGAAACAACTTCTGTACGTCAGAGTACCGGGGAAAAAATTGTAAAAGACCCTACACTGGAAAAAGGCAAAAAAGTATTGGAACAGGCAGGGCATACAGGATATACAGCAAGATTATGGAAGATTGTGAAAATTAACGGAAAACAGAAGTCTAAAAAAGTGTTTAACACATCTTCTTATATGGCAACACCGTCCGTATACCGGGAAGGTACGAAGAAAGAAGATAAGAAAAAAGATAAAAAGGATAAAAAGAATAAAAAGAATAAGAAAGATAGTAAGACGACAAAAGAAAAGACGACAACGGCAACATCGAAAAAATCGACAACGGCAAAACAGTCTTCTTCTGAAAAATAGTCATTTACTGAAAAAGAATAGGAAGTGAAACATGAAGATTGGCAAGTTATCAGAATCTGCACTGCAGAAAATTATTATTGAACAGTTCCGTACAAAGCGGGAGGAAGTTTTAATAGGTCCTGGAATTGGGGAGGACTGTACGGCGTTGAAATTAGAACCGGATGAAGTGTTTGTAGCATCTACAGATCCAATTACCGGAGCGACAAAAGATGTTGGACATCTGGCGGTTCATGTGACGGCGAATGATTTAGCTTCTTCTGGTGCGGAACCAGTGGGATTGATGGTAACAGCATTGTTTCCGGAGTCTATAAAAGAATACCAGATTCGTGAAATGATTCATCAAATGAATGAGGAATGTGAGAAAATGTCAATTATGGTGCTTGGCGGGCATACGGAAGTGACAGAAGCTGTCAATCAGCCGGTTTTATCTGTTACGGGAATTGGAAAAGTAAAAGAAGATCAGTTGATTTTATCAGAAGGGGCAAAACCGGGACAGGATATTGTAGTAACAAAATATGTTGGATTGGAAGGAACCGGTATTATTGCCAATGAAAAAGAAGATGAACTGGCTGAGTGGTTCTCATCTTCTTTTATTCAAGAGGCAAAAGACTGCCTTGGAGATATTTCTGTTGTGCCAGACGGGATGACCGCGAAGAAATATGCTTCTTCTATGCATGATATTACAGAAGGCGGAGTTTATGGGGCTTTATGGGAAGTGGCAAAGGCTTCCGGTGTGGGTTTTGAAGTAACCGTGGAAGATATACCAATCAAGCAGCATACAATCGAATTATGTGAAAAATATGATTTAAATCCATATCAGTTAATATCCAGCGGATCTATGTTGATTACAACAGATTATGGAAGAGAGCTGGTAGCAGCATTGAAGCAAAAGGGAATTAAAGGAACGATTATCGGGCATACCACAGATTCCAAAAATAAGCTGGTTTACCGTCAAGGAAAAGCAGCAAATATGGAAGCACCAAAACAGGACGAGTTATATAAAATTTACCAATAGAAAAGCAAGGAAAAGAAGATGAAATGGAGGAGAGAAGCATGAACATGGAATTGAGAGAGTCAATATTGAAGCTGATTGAAAAGAATAGCCGTTTAGATTTAAAAGATTTAGCGATTATGCTGGATATTTCAGAGGCGGATGTGGCCAATGAGATTGCAGATATGGAAAAAGAGCATGTGATTTGTGGTTATCATACGTTGATTGACTGGGAAAAGACCAGTAAAGATCAATTGACAGCGATGATTGAAGTAAAAGTAACACCGCAGCGTGGTCAGGGATTCGATATGATTGCGGAACGTATTTATAATTTTCCAGAAGTAAAAGCAGTATATCTTATGTCCGGCGGATATGATTTCATGGTTATGCTGGAAGGAAAAACAATGAAGGAGATTTCTTTGTTTACATCTTCTAAATTGGCACCATTAGAATCTGTGGTAAGTACGGTGACTCATTTTGTGCTGAAGAAGTATAAAGATCATGGAACGATTTTGGAAGCTAAAAAAGTAGATAAAAGACAGGTGGTGACACCATAATGAGAGATTTTTTATCAAAACAGGTAGTGGAATTAGAACCATCAGGAATTCGGAAGTTTTTCGATATTGTTAGTGAGATGCCGGATGCTATTTCTCTTGGTGTAGGCGAACCGGACTTTGATACGCCATGGCGTGTACGGGAAGAAGGTATTTATTCTTTGGAAAAGGGCCGCACCTTTTATACTTCTAATGCAGGATTAAAGGAACTTCGGCGGGAGATTTGTGTTTATCTGGATCGAAAGTATCAGTTATCTTATAATGAAAATGAAATTATTGTAACTGTCGGTGGAAGTGAAGGAATTGATATTACGATGCGTACAGTTCTGAATCCGGGGGATGAAGTTATTGTGGCACAGCCAAGTTTTGTATCTTATCTTCCGTGTATTACAATGGCTGGCGGAGTTCCTGTTGTTGTGAATTTAAAAGAAGAAGATAAATTTAAATTAAAACGAGAGCAGCTGGAAGAAGTTGTTACAGACAAGACAAAAGCAATTTTTATTTCTTTCCCGAATAATCCAACGGGCGCAATCATGACAAGAGAAGATTTAGAACCAATTGCAGAATTTGCAAAAGAACATGATCTTCTGGTGATTTCTGATGAAATATATTCTGAGCTGACTTATGGGACAAAGCATGTAAGTATTGGCTCTTTTCCAGAAATGAAAGAAAGAACGATCGTAGTAAATGGTTTCTCAAAAGCCTTTGCGATGACTGGATGGCGTTTGGGATATGTGGCAGGACCATCTGTGATTATGAAACAAATGTTGAAAGTCCATCAGTATGTGATCATGGCGGCTCCAACAACCAGTCAATATGCGGCGATTGAAGCGCTGCGTTATTGTGATGATGAAGTAGAAGAAATGCAGATTGCATATAATCAGCGAAGAAGATATTTGGTACATGCTTTTGAAAAGATGGGGCTGGATTGTTTTGAGCCGGAAGGTGCATTTTACATATTTCCATCCATTAAAAAATTTGGTATGACATCGGAGGAATTTGCTACCCGTCTGTTAAATGAGCAGAAGGTGGCAATTGTACCAGGTTCTGCATTTGGAGAATGTGGAGAAGGATATTTGAGAGTGTCTTACGCATATTCCATTGAAGAATTGAAAGAAGCTCTTGGACGATTGAATACATTTATTAAAGGATTGGAGAAATAAATGCTGCATATAGTATTACATGAACCGGAAATGCCTGCGAATACGGGGAATATCGGAAGAACTTGTGTCGCCTGCGGGGCAGTACTGCATTTGATAGAGCCGTTAGGATTCCGGCTGAATGAAAAAATGATTAAGCGGGCAGGTCTTGATTACTGGGATAAGCTGGATGTAAGAACATATATTAACTTCGAGGATTTTTTAGAGAAAAACCAAAATCCGAAGATTTACATGGCAACAACAAAGGCAAAACATGTATATTCGGCGCCAGCATATGAAGAAGATGGAGACGTGTATATCATGTTTGGAAAAGAAAGTGCAGGAATTCCAGAAGAGATTCTTCTAGATTACGAAGAAACATCAATCCGCATACCAATGCTGCCTGAAATCAGATCGCTGAATCTGTCAAATTCTGTAGCAATCGCTGCATACGAGGTGTTAAGGCATCAGGGATTTCAAAACTTTCAAACAGAAGGACAACTGCATAAATACCACTGGTAAAATATAAAACCTCATCCCTTGGCAACGGCTTCGGACCTGCGGTCCTGCAGATGGATTGCTGCAGGGATGAGGTTTTTTTACTAAAACACACGAATAGGAAACATCTGGACTGAACGAAGTGAGGAAAGCGTTTCAGAGAGTATGTTTGGCAGGCGTCCAGATGTGTCCGAGGCAGGATGTTTTGTTCGTATGGGAGAGAAAACTTTAGGTGTATAGAACAACGGCTTCGGACCTTCGGTCCTGCAGATGGATTGCTTGCAATTGCAGATATGACAGAAATATCAAAAGAAGAAGTTGAAAAATTCCTTCAATTACAGTAAGATTAGAAAGAGTATGATTGCATAGAATGCAGATGCATTGAATATAGAAGAAGGAGAACGATTTCATGGCAAAAGAAAAGAAGTTAGTCGAAGCAATTACTGCGATGGAAGATGATTTTGCGCAGTGGTATACCGATGTAGTAAAGAAAGCAGAATTGGTAGAGTATTCCAGTGTTCGAGGATGTATGATTCTTCGTCCCAACGGATATGCCATTTGGGAAAATATTCAAAAGACTTTGGATGCAATGTTTAAAGAAACAGGTGTAGAGAACGTTGCAATGCCAATGTTCATTCCAGAAAGTTTATTGCAGAAAGAAGCAGATCATGTAGAAGGGTTTGCGCCGGAAGTTGCATGGGTAACTCATGGGGGAGAAAAGAAATTGCAGGAACGTCTTTGTGTAAGACCTACTTCTGAGACATTATTCTGTGATTTTTATTCAAAAATCATCCAGTCCCATCGTGATCTGCCAAAATTATATAATCAGTGGGTTTCTGTATGCAGATGGGAAAAAACGACCAGACCTTTCCTGCGTACATCTGAATTTTACTGGCAGGAAGGGCATACAGCACATGCTGCTGCCGAAGAAGCAGAAGAACGTACCGTACAGATGTTAAATATGTATGCAGATTTTTGTGAAAAATATTTGGCAATTCCAGTGGTAAAAGGACAGAAAACAGAAAAGGAAAAATTCGCTGGAGCACATTCTACTTATACGATTGAAGCATTAATGCATGATGGAAAGGCATTGCAGTCTGGTACAAGCCATAACTTTGGAGACGGATTTGCAAAAGCTTTTGATATTCAGTATACAGATAAAGATAACAAACTGAAATATGTACATCAGACATCATGGGGGATGTCCACTAGAATTATTGGTGCGATTATTATGGTTCATGGAGATGACTCTGGTTTGGTACTGCCTCCAAGAATTGCACCAGTTCAAACAATGATTATACCGATTATGCAGAAAAAAGCGGGAGTTTTGGAAAAAGCAGAAGAAATACGCCGGAAATTAGAATCAAACTTTAAAGTAAAAGTGGATGATTCCGACAAGAGTCCGGGATGGAAATTCAGTGAGCAGGAGGTCCGCGGTATTCCAACAAGAATTGAAATTGGGCCAAAAGATATTGAGAAGAATCAGGCCGTGATTGTACGCCGCGATACAAGAGAAAAAATCATTGTTTCTTTGGATGAAATTGAAACAAAGCTTGCAGAAGTTTTGGAACAAATGCAGAGCGATATGTTGGATCGTGCAAAGAAACATTTAGAAGAGCATACAGTAGAAGCAAGAACATGGGATGAATTTAAAGAACACATTGAAAAACAGGAAGGTTTTGTAAAAGCGATGTGGTGCGGTGAAACAGAATGTGAAGAAGCCATCAAAGATGAGACAGGAGCTTCTACAAGATGTATGCCGTTTGAGCAGGAACATTTGGGAGATGTTTGTATTCATTGCGGAAAACCAGCCAAGAAGATGGTTTACTTTGGAAAAGCATATTAAATAAATCCTGCATCATTTTGCCGGAGCTTATGTTTCGGCAAAATGATGTAAGCCTTTGAAAGAAGGAAGATATATGTTGAAAATAAAGATGCCGGTACAGGCAAAAAAAATTATAGACATGTTAGAACAGTCCGGCTGCGAAGCGTATATTGTAGGCGGCTGCGTTCGTGATGCGATTCTTGGGCGCGAGCCAATGGACTGGGATATTACCACTTCTGCGTCTCCTTTGGAAATTAAGGAGATTTTTTCATATACCATAGATACAGGAATTGAACATGGGACGGTCACTGTTATGATGGATCATCAGCCGTTTGAAGTAACGACATATCGAATTGATGGAAAATATGAAGATCATCGAAGACCTAATGAGGTACAGTTTACCAAGTGTCTGCGGGAAGATTTGCTGAGAAGAGATTTTACCATCAATGCCATGGCATATAATGACCAGGAAGGTTTGGTGGATATGTATCATGGAATGGAAGATTTGCAAAAGAGAATCATTCGGTGTGTAGGAACTGCAGAAGAACGTTTTGATGAAGATGCACTTCGTATTCTTCGTGCATTGCGGTTTCAAGCACAGTTGGGATTTGAAATTGAAGAAAAAACGCAGGAAGCTATAAGAAAACAGGCGAGATTCCTTCAAGATATCAGTGCCGAGCGGATTCAGGCAGAATTGGACAAGCTGTTAGTATCTGACCATCCGGAAGTGTTGGTAAATGCGTATGAATTAGGTGTTACAAAGATTATTCTGCCGGAGTTTGACCGAATGATGGAAACTCCCCAAAATAATCCTCATCACAAATATAATGTCGGTATCCATACCATAGAGAGCATGAAAAAAATTGAAGCGGATCATATTTTGCGATGGACGATGCTGCTTCATGACTGTGGAAAGCCGGAGGCTCGTGTAGAAGGAAAAGATAAAGACCATTTTAAAATGCATCCGGTAATTGGAGAAAAAATTGCCAGAAAAGTGCTGCGGAGATTAAAATTTGATAACCATACCTTACGACAAGTGTCGAAATTAGTATTATGGCATGACCGCAGATTTGGAAAAGAAAACGAGATTAATAAAAAGACGGTTAGACGATGGGCAAGCGAACTTGGACCGGAACTGTTTGAAAAACTTATGAAAATACAGAAGGCAGATATTGAAGCTCAAAGTGAGTATCGAAGAGAACAAAAAGAAATTATTTTGGCAGAGACGAAAAAGTTTTTTGAGGAAATAATAGAAGAGAAAGAATGTCTGTCTATAAAAAATCTGGCAGTGAACGGAAGTGACTTAATCAAGGAAGGAATGCCTCAAGGGAAAGAATTAGGTGAAATGCTGTCATGGCTTTTGGAAAAAGTGTTAGAGGATCCATCGCTCAATACGAAAGATACATTAATGAGACTTGTGGAAGAAAAGAGGAATGATGTATGATTTTGGGAATGATAGTGTTGGGATGTTTTCTGTATATCATAATGATAAATCCAGGGAAACAAAGACAGCATCCAATATTAGATGTGAAATATTTTGCACATCGGGGATTTCATCACGTTGATGAGATTCCGGAAAATTCTATGGCTGCATTCCGTAGAGCAAAAGAACTGGGCTATGGTATTGAACTGGATGTGCAGTTAACCAAAGATCATGTGATGGTTGTTCATCATGATTATGATTTGCGGCGTACCTGTGGGATTAAGAAAAATATTTGTGATTTAACTTATGAGGAATTGTGCAGGTATCGTTTGATGGGAACAGAGGAACGGATTCCGCGTTTTATCGATGTGTTAAAAGAAATTGATGGGAAAGTCCCGCTGTTAGTAGAATTAAAAATGGAAACACTTCATACCAAATTGTGCAGGCTTGCAGCAGAGGCATTGGATCACTATCAGGGATTATATTGTATGGAAAGTTTTCATCCGTATGCGTTATACTGGTTTAAAAAGCATCGACCGAATGTTATCCGCGGACAGCTTAGTGAACAATTTTTGAAAGAAAAAGAGCGGAAAAATATTCCGGCGTATTGTATAATGAAAAATCTTTTAACGAATTTTATTACAAAACCGGATTTTATTGCGTATCATTATAAATATAAGAACTGCCTGCCGTTAAAAATATGCCGGAAATTTTATCATATACCAATTTATGGGTGGACATTTCGCAGTCAAGGAGCTTATATGGAAAATAAAAATGATTTTCAAGGATTTATTTTTGAACGGTTTCACATTCGTCCGTAGATTGTGTTATACTGTCTTTACGTAGAGTGAGAACAGGCACTTAAGGAGATGAGATAATTATGAAGAAAAATGTAGTTGTTATTTTTGGAGGAGATTCCTCTGAACATGATATTTCCTGCCTTTCAGCCGCAACAGTTATTCATAATATGGATAAAGAAAAATATAATATTATTTTGGTTGGAATTACAAAAGAAGGGAAATGGCTGCTTGTAGATAAAGTAAAAGATATTGAAGATGGAAGTTGGAGAGAAGGAGAAGTCCGTGCATTTATTTCACCGGATACGACCACTCGTGCTTTGGTTATTTTGGCAGAAGGAACTTATAAAGTACAGAAAGTGGATGTGATTTTCCCGGTACTTCATGGAATGAATGGAGAAGACGGAACGATTCAGGGACTTTTTGAATTATCCAAGATTCCGTATGTAGGATGCGGGGTACTTGCATCAGCAGTATCTATGGATAAAGTATACACAAAGATTATTGTAGACAAACTAGGAGTAGACCAAGCAAAATTTGTACATGTGCGGGAGATAGATTTTGAAAATCTTGATTTGGCTATGGACCGTGTGGAAAAAGAACTTCCATATCCGGTATTTGTAAAACCATCCTGTGCGGGTTCTTCCAAGGGAGTATCTAAGGCAGAAAATCGTAAGGAATTGGAAGCTGCATTATATGAAGCAGTGAAACATGACCGGAATATTTTAGTAGAAGAAACAATTATAGGCCGTGAAGTTGAATGTGCGGTTCTTGGAGACCGGAAAGAAGTGAAGGCTACCTGTGTTGGGGAGATTTTAGCAGCGGCAGATTTTTATGATTTTGATGCAAAGTATAACAATGCAGAATCAAAGACTGTAATTGATCCGGATATGCCGGAAGAATCAAAAGAAAAAATTCGAGAGGATGCAATGGAAATTTTCAAGGCAGTAGACGGTTTTGGATGTTCCAGAGTGGATTTTTTCTTGGAAGAGTCTGGAAGAGTGGTATTTAACGAGATTAATACACTGCCCGGTTTTACGTCAATCAGTATGTATCCGATGCTTTGGAAAGCGTGCGGATTGGACACACCGCAGTTGATTGATACATTAATCGAACAGGCAATGACAAGATATCGTTAAAAGGAGGCGCTAGATGAACGCACCAATTGGAGTATTTGACTCTGGAGTCGGCGGATTGACAGTAGCCAGAGAGATTATGCGCCAGCTTCCAGAAGAAAGTATGATATATTTTGGGGATACGGCAAGGGTACCATACGGGACGAAATCCAAGGAAACGATTATCCGCTATTCCAGACAGATTGTAAATTTTCTCTTGAGTAAAGGAGTGAAGGCGGTGGTTGTTGCCTGCAATACAGCCAGTGCATTGGCAATGACAGAACTTCAACGGGAATATGTTGTTCCGGTGATCGGTATGGTACAGCCGGGTGCAGTTGCTGCGATGCGTGCAACAAAGAATAAAAATATTGGGATTATTGGGACACCGGGAACCATTAAAAGCGGACAATATGGAAAATATTTGAGACAATTAGATCCGAAAGTAACCGTGGTTACCAAGGCATGTCCTTTATTTGTACCATTAGTAGAAGAAGGACTGATTGATGACCGGATTACAGAAGATATGGTATCCAGATATTTGAGAGAATTTCGGCAGTATCATATTGATTCCTTAATTCTTGGATGCACCCATTATCCATTGTTGATAAATCCGATTCAAAATTTTATGGGAGATCAAGTGACTTTGGTAAATCCTGCTTATGAAGCTGCAAAGTCATTGAAACAGCTTTTGGAAGAAAATGATTTATGTGCAGAAAAAGACCATACAGCAAAATATGAATATTATGTTAGTGATATGGCAGACCAGTTTTTGACCTTTGCAGATCGTGTGCTGCCATGCAGAGTGGATAAGGTACAGCCGGTTAAAATCGAAAATTATTAGAAAGAGAAAGATATGACAAAAGACGTGTTGATAAATATTTCCGGGCTTCAATTGGATGTGGATTCCGAAGAACCCATTGAAATGATGACAACCGGAGCATATTATTTAAAAAATGGAAAGCATTATATTTTATATGATGAAATTGCAGAAGATAATGAAATAGTAAAAAATATTTTAAAGATTGGACCAAAGACAGTAGAACTCACCAAAAAAGGCGGAAGCAGTTCGCATATGGTTTTTGAAGAGGGAAAAGAAAACCTTTCGTACTATGATACGCCGTTTGGAAGTCTTTTGATGGGAGTAACTACCAGCGATATTCAGTGGAAAGAACAGGAAGATCAGATGAAACTGCGGGTGAATTATGATCTGACAATTAATTCTGACCATGTATCCAACTGTATTATTGATGTAAGTATTCATTCAAATGCAGGGAAAGATATACAAGCAGATGTATAATAAAAAATACAATTATTATCAAAATTCTGTTGAGAAATAAGGATAAATCTGCTAATATATATTTCGGCAAAGGGGCCGGAAACACGAGAAATCGTGTTTCTGGTCTTTCTTTTTTGCCGAAAACTTATCGAAGTAAAGTGATAAAGTAAAAATAATATGAAAATTGGAGGGTAAATTATGAACGCAGGGGATACTGGATTTATGTTAATTTGTTCAGCGTTTGTCTTTGTTATGACACCAGGGCTTGCATTTTTTTATGGAGGGCTGGTACGAAGGAAAAATGTAGGAAATACAATGATGCAGTGTGCAGTCATTATGGGTATTTCCGTGATGATGTGGGTGTTGTTTGGATATGCTCTGGCTTTTGGAGGCAATTATGCAGGAATTATCGGCGGAACCAAGTGGTTTGGTTTTGAGGGAGTAGGAATGGCTCCAGGACCATATGCTGACACAATCCCGAATCTGGCATTTGCAGCATTTCAGATGATGTTTGCTATGATTACACCGGCACTTATTACAGGGTCTGTGGCAGGAAGAATGCGATTTAAAGCTTTGGTAGTTTTTGTTATTTTATGGTCTTTCATTGTGTATTATCCAATGGCACATATGGTATGGGGACAGGGAGGCTTTCTTGCTGAAATCGGCTCTGTTGACTTTGCAGGAGGAAATGTGGTACATATAACTTCTGGGGTCAGTGGATTAGTTCTTGCGATTTTACTTGGAAAGCGCCGTGGATATGAACATGAAACATATCGTGTGCACAATACACCATTTGTATTTTTAGGAGCGTCTCTATTGTGGTTTGGATGGTATGGGTTTAATGCAGGAAGTGCATTGGCAGCCAATGGTCTGGCAGCACATGCATTTATGACAAGTGCCGTTTCCTCCGCAGCCGGATTGGTATCATGGCTGTTTATTGAAGCGGTAACAACTGGAAAAGCAACTTTGGTTGGAGCGTCTACAGGATTAGTCATTGGCTTAGTAGCAATTACTCCGGGAGCAGGATTTGTACCAATGTGGGCAGCTATTATTATTGGTCTTTTGGTAAGTCCAATTTGCTACTTTGGGGTAAGCTTTGTAAAAGGAAAGTTAAAAATTGACGATGCATTGGATGCGTTTGGATGCCATGGAATTGGAGGTATCTGGGGTGGAATTGCAACAGGAATTTTTGGATGCAGTTCCATTAATGAAGCTGCTAGATGGAATGGTTTAGCTTTTGGTGATACAAAATTATTTATTGCACAGATCATAGGAATATTGGTATCCATTGCAGTGGCAATTGCCGGAACATTGATTTGTGCTGCGATTGTGAAATTGATTGTACCATTGAGAGTGGATGAAAAAAATGAACGGATTGGTCTGGATATTACCGAACATGGCGAAAATGCGTATCCATCTTTCAACGGTCTTGATTAATCAGTAAATGGAGGAAGGGAATATGATTATAAAAATTAATGCCATTGTACGCGAAGAAAAATTAGAAGATGTAAAAGAAGCACTCAATAAAATCGGAGTCAATGGAATTACAGTATCTCAGGTGATGGGGTGTGGTGCGCAAAAAGGATTTACGGAAGTTGTCCGCGGAACGAAAGTTGATCTTATGATGCGTCCGAAAATTAAATTTGAAATAGTGGTATCTTCAGAAGAATGGGAAGAAAAAACAATAAAAGCAATTCAGGAGGCTGCATTTACTGGAGAAGTGGGTGATGGAAAAATCTTTAGTTATGAAGTGAGAAATGTAGTGAAAATCCGTACCGGAGAAAACGGAATCGATGCATTACAGGATTAATAAATATATAAAACAAAGAGACCGGAGAAGGTAAAATCTCCGGTTTTCATTATTTTTGTACAAATGTTTTTCGGTATAGTAAAAAATAGACTGACAACGCACAAATAGTACCAAGAATAATGCCGGCAAGAACATCAGTTGGGAAATGCACATATAAGTAAAGGCGGCTAAATGCAATAGAAGCAGCCAGAAGATAAGCAGGGATTGCAAAACGCCGATGGATGAGTGTTAGGAAAAGTGCAGCACAAAAAGAGGAAGCTGTATGTCCGGATGGAAAAGAGTATCCAGAGGGTGCTGGAATAATTAAATCAAATGATTGCTGGACAAAGGGCCTTGGCCGTGCAATGATGGGTTTTATAACCTGTTCGCCGAGAAGATTTCCAATCAGCATAGCAAGTAAAATACAGATTCCGGCTCTGCGGTATTCCTTTTTCAACATTAGGCAGAGGCAAATGATAATCCAAATCATGCCACGGTTTCCAAGCATGGTAATATGAGAAAAAAAGGTATCAAGAATATCACATCGGATATGAGACTGAATAAAATTTAAAATATAGAAATCCATAAAAACTCCTTTATGAAAAATAATCATTGAATGGTCTAAAAATATCTGTTAAATTATATCATAATTTCTTGGAACATGATATAATAACTCATTGTTCTATAAAAATAGGAATAGATCAAAGGAATGAAGGACATGGAAACAGTAACATTAATTTCAAATCATATGGGCGTGGATACATATCTGGAATTAAGAAAGGCCGTTGGATTTAAGCCGTTATCCAGAACGCAGGCTAAGAAGGCTTTAGACCACAGCCTTTATATTGTATGTGCATATATAGATGCGCAGATTGTTGGAATGGGGCGTTTGGTTGGTGATGGAGCGGTAATCTGCTATATACAGGATTTGATGATTCATCCAGAGTTCCAGCGTTATGGGATTGGCGGAGCAATTATTGAAGATTTAATTCAATATGTGGAGAGTTTATGTGAGGATGGCACGGAAATTATGCTGGATTTGATGTGTGCATCGGGGCGGGAGCCTTTTTATCAAAAACATGGATTTATTTCCAGACCAACAAAACAATTAGGACCGGGAATGATTCGTTATATCAGAAAATAAGGAGGAAGCAAAGTTAATGGATGAAAAAAAGTATGATCCATATACAGGATATGAAATTCATGAGGAATCAGAACCTCATGAAGAAAAATTGAATCAGGAAAGTATGGTGATCGGTGATGCAAAAGAATCATATGGGCAGAAAACATATGCAGGAGAGGTGGACTTTGATCAGACACCAAGCAGCGGTATCGCACTGGCATCTATGATATTGGGAATTGTATCTGTGGTTTTGATGCTGACTTGCTGTTGTTCTCCAATTGCAATTTTTACAGGAATTGCGGCAATTGTATGTTTTGCGGTATCACCGAAAATAGGAGGAGCTAGAGAGAAAAAGGCATCCGCAGGATTGATTTGCGGAATTGTATCTATTATTGGAACTGTGCTGCTGATTATCGTATTTATTTTTAATATTGTGTTAAGCGAAGATTTTCAGAAAGCATTAGATGAAGAATTCAATGATGCATATGAACAGCAGGTAGAAGATTATGACGACACTTTTTAAAATCATACGATATATGCCGTGTTTTTTTAAGGAAGTCACACACTTTTACTGCCCCGCCTGCGGCGGGACCAGAGCAGTGGCTGCTTTGTTGCATTTCGATTTTAAAAGAGCAGTTTGCTGTAATCCTACAGTAGTTTATGTGTGTGTGATATTTTTATGGTGTATGATAGGTTTGGCTTTTAAAAGGATATTTCATAAAGAAAGCAAAGTGTTTCAGCCGCAGCTGTGGATGCTGATGATAGGAATGATATTATTTTTGGGATTTGCAGTTTTGCGGAACATTGCAGTTTATAAATATGGTTATGATTATTTAGGAGATTTAGGTTAAAGAAATCCGGCAGAGAAGTTTTTCTGCCGGATGCTTTTGTTTGTGTAAAATTTAAATAAGGATAACTTCTGTAAACTGGCTGAGTGTTTTGTATACAGCACTTGGAAGTTGTTTATCTGTAATAAAATAATCAATGTCTTTCCAACTGGCATATTGAACCAAGGAGCAAAGACGAGCTTTGGAACTGTCAGAAATAACGACAATAGTTTTTGACTGGGGAATGATTGCCTGTTTGATTTGGGCATCTGTAAATTCAGAAACGGCTGGGCCGCCATGCTGTTCAAACCCGCTGGTTCCTAAAAAAGCAATATCAACTTTGATATTGTTAATAAAGTTAGTTGTCTGAAAGCCTTCTGTGGACATATTGGTTGGATTTAATTGTCCTCCGGTTAAAATCGTCACATTATTCCCATTGTTTAGAAAATGAGTAGTGTTAATAGAATTTGTAACAATTGTATAGCCGGATTTTTGGCTTAAAAGCTGTGCCATGCATTGTATGGTACTCCCGGCATCTAAATAAATCACGCCCTGTTCAGGGATTAATTCCAGTCCTTTTTCACAAAGTGCATATTTTACAGCATTGTTTTCACCAATACGGGCTTCGATAGGAATTGGCTGAAAACTGGAAACTAAAGTTGCTCCGCCGTGGCTTCGCTCAATTGCTCCAGCTTCCTGCAAGTGTGTTAAATCCCTTCGGATGGTTTCTTTGGTTACATCAAATTTTTCTGCCAGTTCTCCGATCTTAGCACTTCCTGTGGTATTTATATATTCAACAATTTCGTTTTGTCGTTCTTTGGCTAGTAATTTTCCCATAAGTAAATACTCCTTCTGTGGTTATTTTCTAATTATAGTGTAATGGAAAAATAAACATAAGTCAAACTAAAAACAACATAAACAAACCCAAAACAAAAATAAAACAAAAAATATGTTGACATGACGGAACGGACAGACTATAATCAAGACATAAACAAAAACAAACGGGCATAAAACAAAAATAAAACAACAAAAAATGAGGTGTTGTGATGAAAGAATGGAAAAAATATTTATTTACAGTCAATGGATTTGAGATGGAAACCATATATAATCAGGAAACCATCGATAAAGTATTTTTGCCGCTGTTGAAAGATCTAACAGCATTGCAAAAGGAGAAATCCTCCAGAATTATTGTATTTTTGGCGGCGCCTCCGGCAGTAGGGAAAACAACATTATGTCAGTTCTTGGAATACCTTTCCAAACAGGAAGATGATGTAACAGAAGTTCAAGCATTGGGACTGGATGGTTTCCACTATCACTCTGATTATATTAATTCTCATGATGCAGTTGTTCTTGGGAAAACTGTGCCGATGAAAACAGTCAAAGGATGTCCGGAGACTTATGATGCGGAGAAACTACAAAAGAAGTTGGAAAAGATTAAAAATGAGAATATTTTATGGCCGATTTATGATCGGAATATTCATGATGTGGTAGAAGATATGACGAAAGTCACAAAAGACATTATATTAATTGAAGGAAATTGGCTTTTATTAAATGAAGAACCTTGGAAATCCATGAAAGATATAGCAGACTATACAATTTTAATTCAATCTGAAGAAGAGATGTTAAAAGAACGGTTGATTGGAAGAAAGGTAAAAGGCGGTTCATCCAGAGAAGATGCAGAAGCATGGTATATCCATACAGACAGTGTAAATGTAAAGCGTGTTCTTACCACATCTATGCCGGGAGATTTAATGCTGAAAGTGGAAGAAGATGGAGATTATATTAAATTATAAAAAATTTCAAAAACAGGAGGAAGAAGAATGAAATCAACAGCAGCCGTTTTGGCAGGAAAAAATCAAGTGTATGTAAAAGAAGTAGATTTACCGGAAATCGGAGAAGAAGAACTGTTAGTAAAAGTTGTTTCCAACAGTATTTGTTTATCTACATATAAGGCAGCATTACGCGGCGGGGAACATAAACGAGTTCCAGACGATGTCAGTCCAGAACATCCAACAATTACAGGACATGAGTTTGGCGGATATATTGTAAAAGTTGGAGAAAAATTAAAAGATCAGTATAAACCAGGAGATAAATTTGTACTGCAGCCTGCAATGGGACTTCCAAGCGGATATTCAGCAGGGTACAGTTATGAATATTATGGAGGAAATGCTACATATTGTATCATTCCTAAAGTATCCATTGATCTCGGCTGTGTACTTCCATACGAAGGAGATTATTTTGCAAATGCATCTTTGGCAGAGCCGATGTCATGTATTATCGGTGCATTTCATGCAACATATCATACAACACAGTATGTTTATGAACATCAGATGGGCTTAAAAGATGGAGGAAGTGTTGCGTTACTTGGGTGTGCAGGACCAATGGGACTTGGTGCCATTGATTATGCAGTAAATGGGCCATATAATTCCAAACGGGTTGTTGTAACAGACATCAATGAAGAACGATTAAAACGTGCAGAATCTCTAATTACACCAGAAGCAGCAGCGAAAAATGGAGTAGAACTGATTTATGTTAATACTGCAGACAATGAAAATGCAGTGGAAGATTTGAAAGCATTAAATGGCGGAAAAGGATATGATGAAGTCTTCGTATTTGCTCCAGTTGTTTCATTGATTGAAATGGGAGACGACCTTCTTGGAAATGATGGATGTTTAAATTTCTTTGCAGGACCTACCGTCAATGATTTCAAAGCAAAATATAATTTTTATAATGTGCATTATGAAAGCACCCATATTTGTGGAACTTCCGGAGGAGCGCCTTCCGATATGATTGAATCGCTGGAATTATCTGCACAAGGAAAAATCAATCCATCTTATATGATTACACATATCGGTGGTATTAATGCAGCACCGGAAACGATCCTGAATCTTCCAAAGATTCCAGGAGGGAAGAAGCTGATTTATCCTCATATTGAACTGGAGTTAACGGCAATAGAAGATTTTGAAAAGCTTGGAAAAGATAATCCAATGTTTGCACGTTTAGCAGAAATTTGCCAGGCAAACAATAATGTATGGTGTGAAGAAGCGGAAAAATATCTGCTGAGCACTTTGGCTCCAGAAGTTTAAAAGACGAACTCTTGCAACCCTTTGGTAAATAGAGTATAATAAATACGATATGAAATAATTAACGAGTTATATATGGAGGACAAACTATGTTAGTATCAGCAAAAGAAATGTTAAACAAAGCAAAAGCTGGACAGTATGCTGTTGGACAGTTCAACATCAACAATCTTGAATGGACAAAAGCAGTATTACAGGCAGCAGAAGAAATGAAATCTCCAGTTATTTTAGGTGTTTCTGCAGGTGCGGGAAAATACATGGGTGGATTTAATACAGTTGTAGGTATGGTAAATGGATTATTAGAAACAATGGACATTTCTGTACCAGTTGCACTTCATTTAGACCATGGTACTTATGAAGATTGTAAAACATGTATTAAAGTAGGATTTTCTTCTGTAATGTTTGACGGATCTCATTATCCAATTGAAGAAAATGTGGCAAAAACAACAGAATTAGTTGGAATCACAAAAGGAAAAGGAATGTCTATCGAAGCTGAAGTAGGAGCTATCGGTGGAGAAGAAGATGGAGTTATCGGTAAAGGTGAATGTGCAGACCCAGAAGAATGTAAAGCAGTTGCTGATTTAGGAGTAACAATGCTGGCAGCTGGTATTGGTAATATTCATGGAAAATATCCTGAAAACTGGGAAGGATTAAGCTTTGAAACATTAGATGCTATCCAGCAGTTAACAGGAGATATGCCATTAGTATTACATGGTGGTACAGGTATTCCTGATGATATGATTAAGAAAGCAATCTCTCTTGGAGTAGCTAAGATCAACGTTAATACGGAATGCC
The DNA here is from genome assembly GCA_021771695.1 of Lachnospiraceae bacterium. GTDB lineage: Bacteria > Bacillota > Clostridia > Lachnospirales > Lachnospiraceae > Anaerostipes. The sequence goes on from JAETON010000010.1 coordinate 48,591, forward strand.
AGATTGCATTTGCTGAAGCTACACGTAAATATATTGAAGAAGGAAAAGACTTAGAAGGAAAAGGTTTTGATCCTCGTAAATTATTAGCTCCTGGAACACAGGCAGTAGTAGATATGGTAAAAACAAAGATTAAATTGTTCGGTTCTGAAGGAAAAGCTGAATAGAACGAAAGATTGAATAAAATGAAAGACCCCTCTGCAAAATTTATTTGCAGAGGGGTCTTTGCGTGAAGATTATTTTGTCGTAATACATGATAAAATTTCTTAGAATGTCAAGAACGTCTTGACATTCTTTTTTTTGTCTACTATAGTATTCCTAGATAGGAACACGAGGTGAATCTATGGACAATGTAGAACGTCTGATGGAGTTTGGTCTTACCAGACATGAAGCCAATCTGTATGTTCTTCTTGTATTGGAAGGTGCCCTAAATGGCTACGAAGCGGCCAAATTAAGCGGTATTTCCCGGTCAAATGCGTATAATGCACTGGCAGGATTAGCAGATAAGGGCGCAGCTTGTATGCAGGAAGAGGATACAGTAAAATACATACCGGTTCCGGTAGAAGAATTTTGCAGCAATAAGATTCGGCATATGGAAAATCAAAAGAAAGCATTGATAGCAGAACTGCCTGCCAAACGAAAGAATAACGGCGGGTATCTTACAATTAAAGGAGAAGAACATATTTGTGATAAAATCATTGATATGCTGTCTCATGCAAAAGAACGTGCTTATGTATCCATATATAACGAACGGCTGGAAACTTTTCGAGAATATTTGGAGAAAATGACTTCTGAGGGGAAAAAGGTTGTAATTATTACCAATGAACCTTTTGAGCTTTCGGGAGCGACGGTTTATCTAACGAAGTGCCGAAAAGGGCAGATTCGTTTGATTACTGATTCCAATGATGTTTTGACTGGTGAGATTAGGAATCAATATGAGGCAACATGCCTGTACTCCAGCAATCATAATCTGGTTGAAGTATTTAAGGATGCTTTAGCCAATGAAATACAATTACTAAAAATGAAAGGGAGCAATTAATATGGCAAAGAAACCATTTGTAACAAAAGAACAGCTGGACGAAATGGTAAAAAAATATCCAACACCATTTCATTTATACGACGAAAAAGGAATTCGTGAAACTGCAAGAGGATTATACAAGGCATTTTCATGGAACAAAGGATTTAAAGAGTATTTTGCAGTAAAAGCAACGCCAAATCCAACGATTTTAAAGATTTTAAAAGAGGAAGGCTGTGGAACAGACTGTTCTTCTCTGACAGAACTTATGATGTCTGATAAATGTGGATTTTCCGGAGATGAAATTATGTTTTCATCCAATGACACACCAGCAGAAGAATTTAAACTGGCAAAACAATTAGGTGCAACCATCAATTTAGATGATATTACACATATTGACTTTTTGAAAGAAACTGCTGGAATTCCAGAGAAAATTTCCTGCCGTTTTAATCCGGGCGGATATTTTTCACTGGGAACAGATATTATGGACAATCCGGGGGATGCAAAATACGGCATGACAACAGAGCAGATGTTTGAAGCATTTACCAGATTGAAAGAACTGGGTGTGAAAGAATTTGGAATTCATTCTTTTCTTGCAAGTAACACAGTTACCAATGAATATTACCCAACATTAGCAAAACAGTTATTTGAACTGGCAGTAGAATTAAAAGAAAAAGTCGGCGTGCATATTGGATTTATTAATCTTTCCGGCGGTGTGGGAGTTCCATATCTTCCAGATCAAGAAGGAAATGATATTGCAGTCATTGGAGAAGGAGTACACAAAGTTTTTGATGAAGTATTAGTGCCTGCAGGTATGGGAGATGTTAAAATCTTTACAGAACTTGGACGTTATATGCTGGCTCCAAACGGACACCTTGTAACAAAAGCAATTCATGAGAAACATACACATAAAGAATATATTGGTGTAGATGCATGTGCAGTGAATCTGATGCGTCCTGCAATGTATGGTGCATATCATCATATTACAGTGATGGGTAAAGAGAATGAACCTTGTGATTTTATGTATGATGTAACAGGTTCTCTTTGCGAAAACAATGATAAATTTGCCATTGACCGGAAATTGCCGAAAATTGATATGGGCGATTTGCTGGTAATCCATGATACCGGGGCACATGGCTTTGCAATGGGATATAATTATAATGGAAAATTAAAATCTGCGGAGATTTTATTAAAGGAAGATGGAACAACAGAAATGATCCGCCGTGCAGAAACACCGGAAGATTATTTTGCAACAATTAAAGGATTTAATTTCTAAATAATTAAGAGGAAGATAAAATGATAGAAGTATGCTGCGGGAGCTTCGAGGATGCAATGGCTGCATATGAAGGCGGAGCCGATGAAATCGAGTTGAATAGTGCATTATCTATTGGAGGGCTGACACCGTCTTTGGGAAGCTTGATTATGGTAAAACAATATACAGAGTTGAAAGTTGTGTCTATGGTTCGGATGCGGGGAGCTGGTTTTTGCTATACAGATTATCAGTATGAACAGATGCTGGAAGATGCAAAACTTTTGATTTCCTATGGGACAGATGGAATCGCATTTGGATTTTTAAAAGAAGACCGAACCATTGATGAACGAAAGGTAAAAGAATTTACCAATTTAATTCATGATGCAGGGAGAAAAGCTGTTTTTCATCGTGCTTTTGATTGTGTAAAAGATCCATATGAGACCATGGAACAATTAATTGCATTGGGTGTTGACCGGGTTCTTACCAGCGGATTGCAGAAAACAGCAGAAGAAGGAATTCCTTTGTTAAAAGAATTGCAGGAACGTTATGGGAATCGAATTGAGCTGACTGTCGGTTCTGGAATTCATGCAGGAAATGCAGAGAAGATTCGAAAAGAAACAGGGATTGAAAGGCTGCACAGTTCTTGTAAAACGTGGAAAACAGATGATACTTCCATAGGAGAAAATGTATCTTTTGGATATATGGCAGGAGAGAAAGAAACTTCTTATGAAACAGTATCTATAGATGAAACAGAAAAGCTGACAGCATTGTGCCGCTAGAAATATTTTATATCGCATAAAACCGATCTAAGTTTGACTTAGACCGGTTTTTTTTGTGCATTGGATTCATCATTCATATTTGCAAGAGCATATTCACAGCATTGGATAATCAATTGATTAAAACTAATATCATTTTCGTAGGCGAGTGTTTCTAATGTGTTAATTAATGTATCAGGCATACGTATAGTTTTGTTGGATGATGTTGTTTTTCTGATTTGAAACATATTGTACCTCCATACAAGGTATTTTATCCTGTTTTATACAAATGATAATACATTCATAATTGCAATTAAAAATATATTGCAATTATGAATGTAACAAGTATAATAGAAATAGGATTCAGAAAAAATTATATAAAGTGAGACAAAAAGCATTTTTCAGTTGTATATGTTATATAGTCATACAAATTATGTACCAATGCAAAGGACTTCAATAAGGGGGAAGGATTTGAAATGAACAAAATATGTACTTGCGTTGTACCATGCTTTAATGAAGAGGATGCTGTTGGATTTTTCTATGAAGAAATGTGTAAAGTTATGGAAGAAGAAAAGGATCGGACTCAATTTGCTCTGTTATTCGTTGATGATGGAAGCTGTGACCGGACATTGGAACGGTTAAAAGAGCTGAAAGAAAAAGATGACAGAGTGAAATTTATTTCTTTTTCCAGAAATTTTGGAAAAGAGGCAGCGCTTTATGCAGGCTTGGAACATGCAGAGGGAAATTATGTGGTAACAATGGATGTGGATTTGCAGGATCCGCCTCGTCTAATTCCGGAAATGATACGTCTCATTGAGGAAGAAGGCTATGACAGTGTTGCTACCAGAAGAGTCAGCAGAAAGGGAGAACCGATGATTCGTTCCTTTTTTGCCAGGAAATTTTATCATATTATTAACCGAATCTCTGATGCAGATATTGTAGATGGAGCAAGGGATTTTCGGATGATGAAACGTTCCATGGTAAATGCAGTATTATCCATAAAAGAATATAATCGGTTTACCAAAGGTATTTTCGGCTGGGTTGGGTTTAGGACCAAATGGCTGGAATTTGAAAACGTCGAAAGAGTGGCAGGCGAAACCAAATGGTCTTTCTGGAAATTGTTTCGGTATGCTATGGAGGGGATTATTGCATTTTCCACGGTTCCTTTAACCATTGTATCCATCGTTGGTGTCATAGTTTGTATGGCTTCTTTTTTGTACTTTATGTTTGTTCTGGTTCGAGCTTCAATGGTAGGAAATCCGGTAGCCGGATGGCCGTCATTGGCATGTTTGATTACATTTTTAAGCGGTATACAGCTGATGGGAATTGGATTGGTGGGATTATATCTTTCCAAAACGTATTTGGAAACCAAGAAACGTCCGATTTATATTACGAAGGAGATTGGATGAAATGAAAACTAGAAGCAGACTTATAATCATATATACAATTCTTTTTTTCACTTTATGTATTGTTGTATTTTATCCTTTTTACAGCAATGGGAAATCTTTTGTGTGGGGAGCTTATGCACAAGATGGATTATCGCAGCATTTAAATGCTGCAGCTTATTGGGGACAGTATATCCGCCAGTTCGCAGCCAATCTTTTCAGCGGTCATATCAAGTTTCCTATGTGGGATATGGCACTTGGATATGGCGGAGACATACTGGCAGTTTTGAACTATTATGCTATTGGCGATCCAATCAATCTTATTTATGTATTTTCCAATAAATACAATGCAGAATATTTTTATGATTTTGCAATTTTACTGCGTATGTATCTGGCGGGAATTAGTTTTATCATTTATGGTTCCTGCATGAAAAAGCATAGTCATGGGATTCTGATAGGAAGCCTTGTTTATGTGTTTTCCGGTATTTCGCTGCAGGTTGGGCTTCATCATCCCTTTTTTCTGAATCCTATGATTTATTTACCGCTGCTGTTCCTTGGTATTGAAAAAATTTATCGAGAGGAACGGCCTTATCTTTTTATTTTCATGGTAACAATCAGTGCGGTAAGCAATTTTTATTTCTTTTATATGTTGACAGTAATTTCTGTGCTCTATGCATTGATCCGCTTCTTTTCTTATGAAAAAGAGCATCGGTGGAAAGGCTTCTTTTGTACATTAGGAAAGTTTAGTGGCTTTTTTTGTTTGGGAATTGGGATTTCTGCAGTTATTTTTCTTCCGGTAATCCTTGGATTTATGGGAAATGGAAGAAATGGAGGAGCAGCAGGAATTTATCCACTTTATTCTGTGAGATACTATGGAAGGCTTATTACAGAATTTTCCGGATATGGTGAAATTGGATTGGGAACAAGGTTGAATTTTGTTCCGCTGGCTTTGTTTGGAATTGTGATTCTATTTTTGCAAAACAAGAAAGAGACATGGCCTTATAAAGCAGCTGTAATATTATGTGCAGTTTGTTTGGCATTTCCCATCTGTGGTTATGTGCTGCATGGATTTTCATATCCAAGCAATCGATGGACATTTGCAGCAGCATTTGTTGTGTCAATTGTAATAACAGAAATATATCCACAGCTGTTTGCATTGGAAGGAAAACAGAAAATTGGAATTTGTGCAGGAACCGGTGGATGCGTTCTTTTTTGTACAATTATTAAAATTTTCCATGGAGAAACTATCATACAAGGATGGAAAGCAGCATGTCTTGTAATGATAGGATTTGCAGCAGGACTGTTGATTATGAATTTTTGGAATATTTCTGAGAAGGGAATCTTTGGGCATATCTGGATTGGAGCCATGGTATGTTTCAGTATTGGAGTCAGCGGAGTTTATCATTATTCTCCCAATAAAAGTAATGAATTAAAAAGCTATTTAAACCGAGGGGAAGCCTATGAAACATTGTGTAATAGTGAAATTCAATTGTTAAAAGAGGCAAAAGAAAGGGACAAAGATTTATATCGTGTAGAAGCCGGACGGAGCAGAATTTATAATTTTGGCTTATTAGACGGTATTGCCAACACAACCAATTATTTCAGTATTACCGATAAAAATACGGCAGAGACAATAAGGGATTTCGGAAATCTAGGATATAAATATTTGTTTAAATTTCGGAAGATGGATCAAAGAGAGGGATTATTAAGTCTCTTTTCTGTGAAATATAGGACATCTGCGAAAAATGCAAAAGGGAAAAGCAGTGCTCCGGCAGGCTTTCTGCCTTTGGTAGAAAATAAAGAATACCGTTTGTATGAAAATAAAAATGTGCTGCCGTTTGGATATACTTATGATTCCTATATTACGGAAGCGGAATATCAAAAACTAAATGCTTCTGAGAAAGAGCAGGCGTTGTTAAAATATGCAGTGGTTTCACAGGAGGATCAACAGTTAAGAAAAGCCGGGATACAGATTCCGGTTGTGGAAAAGCAGATAGATTTATCAAAGAAAAAGATGGTTGTAACAAAGGGACATTCCCTGCATTATCACTTCAAAATTCCTGTAAATCCAGACAAAGAAAATTATCTGCAGTTAGAGGGAATGGCATTTGAACAAACCAGAGAAAAAGGCTCACGGTTTATGAAGCCGAAAGTTATAAACAGTGAAACTTTCCCTCTGTATACTGGAAAAAAGAAGTACAAAGTACGAATTCAGCAGAAAGAGTCGATTTACTATTTTGGGGAACGCAGTTATTTCATAAAACTTCAGACCAAAAAGGGAGAAACATATAAAACATTTGATTTGGTGTTAAACAAACCGGGAACTTATACTATGAAAGGTATTTCCAGTGTGCAGGCAGATACAGAAGAAATGCTTTCTAATCTGCAAAAAAGGAAAGAAAGCGAATGTCTGGAAAATATCAGATATGATAATGGCAATCATTTTTCGGGAGAAATCACCAGTAAAGGAAATCGGATGCTTTGTATTCCGATTCCGTATTCCAAAGGCTGGAAAGCATTTGATCATGGGAAGCAGGTGTCAATACAGAAAGTGAACGGTATGTTTATTGGAATTTCACTAAAAAAAGGAAAACACAAAATACAGCTTAATTATGTAACACCGGGAATACAGGCAGGTGCAGTCATTACATTGATTAGTTTGTGCGTATTGGCGGGCATCATTGTCAGAAAAAAATAGAATCATGAAGAACGGAAAAAAGAATATCCCTGCGTAGATACCGTGTTGAGCTTTTTTAGAAGCAAAATCGGGTATCCGCAGGGATTTTTTTACTGTTTTCTATGCTGTTTTTTATGCTTTATTCACTGATTTTACAACTTTCATTTTTGATTTTACATATTCCTTGACGCATTCTTTTCCTGCAGTATTATATTTTTTCGGATCGATAACATCAGGATTTTTTGCAAAGACTTTTTTAACACCTTCTGTAAAGGCAATTCTTAAATCTGTTGCATAGTTTACTTTGCAGATTCCACGGTTGACACATTCTGTAACTGTTTCATCCGGTACACCGCTGGTTCCGTGAAGTACCAATGGAATATCTACAACTTTTCGGATTTCAGATAAGCGGTCTAAATCTAACTTTGGTTCTCCTTTGTATACGCCATGTGCGGTTCCGATGGCTACCGCCAGAGATGTAACTCCGGTACGTTCTACGAATTCCGCTGCCTGTGCAGGATCTGTATATGGGTTGTCGTCTCCGCCGTCTAAATCGTCTTCTTTCCCGCCGACTTTTCCAAGCTCTGCTTCTACAGGAATTCCAGATGCACTACAGGCATCAGCAACGGATTTGGAAACTGCGATGTTTCCTTCAAAAGATTCATGGGAACCGTCGATCATAATAGAAGTGTAACCTGTACGGTAAGCCTGCATGGCAAGTTCAAAACTGCTTCCATGGTCCAAATGCATGGCAACTGGAACACTGACACGTTCGGCTGCTGCTTTCACATTTGCAAGAAAGAAATCCAGTCCTGCGTATTTTACAGTGGATGGTGTTGTCTGCATGATGACAGGAGATTTCAATTCCTCTGCTGCTTCCATAACAGCCATGACCATTTCCATATTTTCTACATTAAATGCACCTACGGCATAGTTTCCTTTTTGTGCATCCAGCAACATTTGTTTGGTTGTAACTAACGGCATAATAATCCTCCTAAATAAAACATCAGAAATGATGTTGGGTTGTATATAATTCGTTCTAAAAATGATTATAAAAGAAAGCATTTTGAAAATCTTTTCAGACTATGAAAATTTCATTATTATTTTCTCCGTTATGGTATAATAAAAAACAGATTTTGTAAATATAATTAACATATTAGGAGGACTCAAACGTGATTATTGAAATAAACAGTACAATTGCGGATTCGTTGTCAAAAACAGAATTGGCAGTGGTAAATTTTATCAATGATAATGAAGATAAATTGTCAGAATTATCAATTGTGGATATTGCATTTGAGACATACTCATCTCCTGCGACGGTTTCCAGAGCAATCCGTAAATGCGGTATCGGCGGATTTAATGAGCTGAGATATAAAATTACTCAGAAAGTGGAAAATGAAGAAATTCATAATTTAAATGAAATTATGAATAAGTCGGTGATTGAGGCTACATCAGTGATTGAACGTATGTCCATGACAACCTTGCTGAATATTCTCCATACAATCAGGAATACGAAGAAAAACCGGGACCGGATTTTGATTCTTGGAAGAGGGCCGACATTTCATGCAGCAGAAGAATTGTGTGTAAAACTGCAGGTTTTGGATTATTTTGCAGTGGCCAACGATGATCCGGAGATTATGAGGATGATGACCAAAAATCTTAGGGCCGGAGAGGTCGTGATTATTCTTTCCTTAAATGGAGAAACGAAAGAATTGATTGATTCTGCCCGAAATGCAAAGGCAAGGGGTGCGACGGTCATTACTTTGTGCTGTTCCAGTTCCAGTGAGTTGTATGAATATTCAAAATATAATCTGCAGGGATATAAGCATTCTCATGTTGCAATTCGTAATTTTGAAGTGACATCCAGGGTGCCTTTGCAGATTATGTGCAGAATTTTAATTGATTTTTTGGTAGAACGAGGTGAAAAAAACAGAAAGGAACTGCAAACACAATTTAAGAAAGAAATAAAACAAAATAATAGTCAACAATAAGAAAAAGAGCTGATTTGGATTTTCATGGAATGAAAAGATTTTCATCATTCCATTATATATAATAAATGTATCAAAGATGGAGGGATGAAAATGATTTATACATTAACAACCAATCCTGCCATTGATATGAATATTACCACGGATGGTCTGAAGAGAGGACTGGTAAATCGTACATTTGATACTGTGTATACTCCGAATGGAAAAGGAGTCAACGTTACATTGACTTTAAAACATTTTGGCGTGGAATCAGTAACAACAGGTTTTTTTGGCGGATTTTCCGGGGAATATATCGTAGAAGAATTAGAAAGACGGGACATTCAAGTGAAACCTGTATGGGTGGATGATACAACCCGGATTAATATATTCTTAAATGATGGCGAGGGAGAATTCAAATTAGTAAACAGCGGATCAAAAGTAGAAACAGATCAGCAGGAAGAGATGCTTCAGTTATTTGAGAGAGCAGATGATTGTGACTGTCTGGTAATTAGTGGAAGTCTTCCACCTGGAATTACACCAAGTTATTATGAAAGTATTTTGTCAATCTGTAAGGAAAAAGGAATTGATGTTGTATTAGATATTAGTTCTCCGAAACTTAGAGATTTATTGAAATATGAACCGCTTTTGATAAAACCAAATGATGAAGAAATTGAAGAAATTTTTGGGATTAAAATGAAAGATGAAGAAGAGATTATTCATGTATTAGGTTTTTTAAAAGAACAAGGGGTAAGAAACGTTCTTTTGACTTTGGGAGATAAAGGAGCGTATTTTAGCAATGGAGAGGATATTTATTATTCGTCTTCACAGCCAATTCAGCTATTAAGTTCTGCTTGTGCAGGCGATGCGGCACTGGCAGGCTTTTTAAGCATTTGGTTAAAGGATCCTGCAAATGTTGAAGATGCAATGAAACGCTCGGCAGCAACCGGAGCCAATGTTGCGGAGAGTAATGCACTGGGAGATTTTGCCAATGTAGACACATATTTTCACAATATAAAAGTAAGAAAGGTGGGAAAATAATTATGAAAAAACTATTAGGAGTAACAGGCTGCCCGACTGGTATTGCACATACCTATATGGCACAGGAAGCTTTGGAAGAAGCAGCCCAAAAGCTCGGTGCAGAAATGAAAGTTGAAACCAATGGAGCTGTTGGTGTGGAAAATGCACTGACTCCAGAGGAAATTGCAGAATGTGACGGAATTATCGTTGCATGTGACAAAAATGTTGATATGGAACGTTTCAATGGAAAACCGGTGATTGAGACTTCTGTGTCAGAAGGAATTAACAAAGCAGAAGAATTAGTTCAAAAAGTACTAGATGGAAAAGCTCCGGTTAGAGGAGGAGCTGCTGCATCTGCATCTAGTGCTCCGGAAGAAACCGGAGGGAATTCTGTCGGACATCAAATTTATAAGCATTTGATGAATGGTGTATCAACTATGCTTCCATTTGTTGTAGCTGGTGGTGTGTTGACAGCTATTTCATTTTTATGGGGAATTTATTCTGCTGATCCAACCAATGAACAGTATAATGTAATTGCAGCAACGATTAAAACGGTTGGTGGAACATCTATGGGAATGATGGTTCCGATTCTTGCAGCATTTATTGCACAGTCTATTGGTGACAGACCGGGAATGATCGCTGGTATGGTTGGCGGTATGATTGCAAACAATACTGGTTCCGGATTTATCGGTGCGATTATTGCAGGTTTCCTTGCAGGATATTTTTGTAAGTTTGTGATTGGATTATTTAAAGGACTTCCTAGACAGTTTGAAGGTTTAAAATCTATTTTCTTAATTCCAATTATTACAGTAGCGGTTGTAGGTATTGTTATGCAGGTAACAGCAGGTCCGGTTGCAGCGATTAATAAAGCCATGATGGACTTCTTATCTGGTTTACAGAATTCAAGTCCGGTTGTTCTTGGTATTGCAGTAGGATGCATGTCTGCATTTGATATGGGTGGTCCTGTAAATAAAGCAGCTTATGTAACAGGTACAACATTGCTTGGACAGGGTAATTTCTATTTTATGGCTGGTGTTTCCGCAGCATGTATCACACCTCCATTGATTATTGCCATTGCAGCAACTATCGCGAAAAAGAAATTTACAAGAGATGACCGTTCTGCAGCATACGTAAACTATATTTTAGGATGTACACATATTACAGAAGGCGCAATTCCATTTGCAGCAAAAGATCCAATCAGAGTGCTTCCAATTTTGATGGTTGGTTCTTCAATTTCAGCAGTGTTATCTTATATCATGAAAGTACAGGTACCGGCTCCTCACGGTGGATTCTTCATCCTTCCATTGGTAAAACCGGCAATTACATGGGTATTATGTATTCTGGCAGGTTCTATTGTTGGAGCAATTCTTTATATTGTAACATCTAAGGATGTTCCAGAAGACCAGAGATAAATTTTCAGAGTTTTTAGGCATGCTTCATGGGGAAGTTCCATGAAGTGTGCTTTTGAAATATAAAAAACAATAAAAAGGAGATAAAGATGGAAATTATTGAATTATTTGATGAAAGTACCATTACACTGGATTTACAGGGAGAAACAAAAGACGAAATCATTGCAGAAATGGTAGATCTGATGGATAAAGGCGGAGTTCTGGCAGACAAAAAAGAATATACAGAAGAGATTTATGCGAGAGAAGCACAGTCTACCACGGGACTTGGTTTTGACATTGCAATTCCTCATGCCAAAACCGCAGCAGTGAAAACTCCAAGAGTGGCATTTGGGAAATCTTCCAAAGGATTTGATTTTCAATCAGAAGATGGACAGAAAGCTCATTTAATTTTTATGATTGCAGCAACAGATACAGACAGTAACCTGCATCTGCAGGCATTGGCAACATTGTCTAGAAACCTGATTAAAGCTCCATTTAGAGAAAAACTTCTGGCAGCAGCAAGTGCAGCGGAGGTAATGGAAGTACTTAAAGAGATTTAATAAAATATCCCTGTGGGAACCTGATTCGGCCAGCGGCCTCAACATGGTGTCCTGACAGGGATGTTTTATATTCCATGTTGAATGAACTCATGGAGATATGATTACAAAATTAGTCCAAAATGTTTCAATCCGTTATATATGCCATCTTCTAGTATCGGAGTGGTGATGTAATCAGCGATTGCTTTTAATTCATCACAGGCATTTCCCATAGCGATGCCGGTTCCTGCGGTTTCCAGCATTTTTGTGTCGTTGTTGCTGTCTCCGAAGGCGTAGCAGTTTTCGATGGAAGTGTTGAAGTGTTTAGCGGCTGCTAAGAGAGCAGTGCCTTTGTTCCGGCCTTTTGCAAGAATTTCATATTGTGTATCATCAATGCGAACTAAATCAAAGTCAAAATTCATGGATGTGAATGCATTAAGAAAGCCGTCCATATCGCTGCCATTTTTTGAGAAAATAATCGCTTTTTCACAGCTTTTGGCTTCCTTCCATGAGAATGTATGCGGCATGGAAGGTTCTAAATCAAAAGCGGAAATCATGAAACCGTAATGAGGATGGGCATTGGTGTCGTGATTGCGGAAATAGGAACCATCTGCACCTTCTAAGGCACCGGCAATATGATAGCGTTCACAGCATTCGGTTATCTGCCGGCAGAATTCTTCGGAGAAAGTCTGATGGAAGATAACCTGTCCGCCAATGGTGATATATGCACCATTGGAACAAAGAAATCCGTCAAATCCTATATCTAAAATTTCCTGTTCAAAATATGCGGGAGGACGGCCGGTATTAATTAGAATTTTGTGTCCGTTTTTTTGTGCCTGTTTTAATCCGCGGATAGTGGATTTTGGGATTCCCCGCAGCTGTTTGCTGTATAGTGTTTCATCTACGTCAAAAAAAATTAGTTTTTCATTCATGATTATCCCCGTTTGTTTTAAATTAGCTCAAAGTGTTTCAAGGCGTTATAAAGCCCGTCTTCATCGACACTGGTTGTAATATAATCAGCGGCTGCTTTCAGTTCATCGCAGGCATTTCCCATGGCAATGCCGTATTTTGCGGTTTCCAGCATTTCGGTATCATTGTTGCTGTCACCAAAAGCGTAGCATTCCTCTATGGTTTTATCATAATGTTTGGCAATGTATTCGAGAGCGGTCCCTTTATGATACCCGGCAGTCAGCATTTCGTAATGAAGGTCTGAAATGCGGACGCAGTCAAATTTGAAATCCATTTGTTCTAAATCTTTGATAAAGTTCTGCATGTCTTCGATTGTCTTCGAAAAACAGCTTAATTTCTCATAGTTCTTAGCTCCATCCCATGAAAATGTGTGTTTCATATAAGGATTACGGTCATAACATTCAATCATATATCCATAATGAGGATGGAAATCTATATCATGATCGTAAAAATATAAACAGTCATGTCCCTGTAAAGATCCTTTGATATGATTTTTCACAGCCAGCTGTTCCATTTCCTTTCCTACTTCGGCAGGGAGACCTTTATAAAAGACAGGCTGGCCGTCAATTCTTAAATCCAGCCCATTGGAACATAAGAAACCATCAAATCCTATTTCCGTAATTTCTTTTTCAAAATAGGAAAATGGACGCCCGGTATTAATAAAAACTTTATGACCGTTTTTTTGTGCCTGTTGAATTCCCTGAATAGCAGAAGGGGGAACACTGGAAGTCGTATTGCTGAACAATGTATCATCCACGTCCAAAAAAATTAATTTTCCGTTCATTCGTTATCCTTTGTTTTAAAAAATTATTCTTCTACAGTTACTGTTTTCATAATCTGAGGTTCCAAAGGTTTGTCAGAATAATCTGTCGCAGTTTCTGCAATTTTATTTACTACGTCCATGCCTTCAATAACTTTTCCGAATGCAGCATACTGACCGTCAAGATGCGGAGAGGTTTTGTGCATAATAAAGAACTGGGATCCTGCGGAGTCCGGCATCATTGTACGAGCCATAGAAAGTACTCCGGGAGTATGTTTTAAGTTATTTGTAACACCGTTTCCGCTGAATTCTCCTTTGATTGTATGTCCGGGACCTCCGGTACCGTCTCCTTTTGGACATCCGCCCTGAATCATAAATCCTTCGATGACACGGTGGAAAGTCAGCCCGTTATAAAAGCCGTCTTTTACAAGGTTTACAAAGTTTTCTACAGTAATTGGAGCGATGTCCGGATATAATTCTGCTTTCATTACATCGCCATTTTCCATGGTGATGGTTACAATTGGATTTGCCATAATTAAAATTCCTTTCTGCAATAAAATCATAATTGACCAGTAAAAACCAGTACGATTTGATTATAATAGAAACTCTTGCAAATGTACAGAAAGGAAACAGAAAATGGAAAATAAGCAGTTATGAGCAGATAAAAATTACGAAAATATTAAAAATATTAAAAGAATTTAATAAAAGGGATGTAATTTTGTTAAAATATTTGTATAATGACAATATCAAAATTGTCGAATTATGGAGGAATTTATGGATTTATATCTAGATTATGAAAAAAATCACAGAAGGCGGGGCAGAAGAAATCAAAAATCAAAGCTGCCGAAAGTGATTGTATTGCTGATTCTCGTCATAATTGCTGCAGCAGCAGTTTTCGGAATACAGTACAAAAAACAAAAAGAGGAAGAAGCCAGAAAAATTGCAGAACAAAACCGGACGGTAACGATTATGTTTCCAGAGGGGTATTCCATTGATATGATGGCGAAACGTTTGGAAGATAAGAAAATTTTTAAGGCGGATGAGTTTTTGACAGCAGTGAAAAAGACAGATTTATATAAAAATGATTGGATTCAAGAAATTCCAAAAGTGAAAGGTGTAAAATACCGGCTGGAAGGCTTTTTGTATCCAGATACTTATAATATTTATAAAAAGTCCAAACCGCAGGATTTGATTCAAAAAATGCTGGATAATTTTGAACAGAAATATGCCCAATTGGACAAGTCTTATAAAGGAAAGCGGTCTATGTATGAACTGGCGGTGATGGCATCAATTGTAGAACGGGAAGCCAGCGTGGAAAAAGAACGGGCGATGGTATCTGGTGTGATTGAAAACCGGCTTGCGAAAAAAATGAAACTGCAGATGTGCCCAACGGTATTATATGTTACGACCAAAGGATTGTATAATGCAAATAAAGTATATTACAGTGATTTAAAAGTGGATTCCCCATATAATACTTATAAAAATAAAGGTCTGCCTGTGGGACCAATCTGTAATCCAGGCGGTTCTGCGTGGATTGCGGCAATGCATCCCAAGAAACATGAATATTTATTCTATCATACAGATGGTTCCGGAAAAGATACTCACATTTTCACGAAGACTTATCAAGAACATCAAGATACAAGAATTGTTGAAAAGGAAAAAGAAACCCGGGAATAGAGAAGGAGCTTAGAAATTGTTAATTTTATAACGTACTAAAAAAAATACCTAAAAATATGAAAAATTCCTTTAAAAAGTTGTGCAAATATTGTAAAATGAAGCTGTATGCAGAATATGTATACGGCTTTGTTTATGTTTTAAGCAACTTATAGTTGTTACAATAAGTTCCTACCACAAGATGTAGGATGCAACCAATGTATGGCTGGAGCCATACGAGATTTTTTTAGGAGGAAGAGAAACATGGCAAGAAAAATGAAAACCATGGATGGTAACACAGCCGCTGCTCACGTGTCTTATGCGTTTACCGAAACAGCAGCAATTTATCCAATTACACCATCCTCACCAATGGCAGAATCAACTGACCAGTGGGCAACACAGGGTAAGAAAAATATTTTTGGACATCCTGTAAAATTAGTTGAAATGCAGTCTGAAGCAGGTGCTGCAGGAACCGTTCACGGTTCTTTAGCAGCTGGTGCATTAACAACTACTTATACAGCATCACAGGGTCTGCTGCTGATGATTCCAAACATGTACAAGATCGCAGGTGAAATGATGCCTTGTGTATTTGATGTATCTGCTCGTGCACTTGCATCTCATGCACTGAATATCTTCGGAGATCATTCTGATGTATATGCTTGTCGTCAGACAGGTTTTGCAATGCTTTGCAGCTCCAGTGTTCAGGAAGTTATGGACTTAGGAGCAGTTGCTCATTTATCAACAATCAAAGGACGTGTTCCTGTATTACATTTCTTCGATGGATTCAGGACATCTCACGAAATTCAGAAGATTGAAATGTGGGATAATGAAGATCTCGCAGATATGGTTGATTTTGATGCTATCGAAAAATTCAGAGCAGAAGCATTAAATCCAGAGCATCCGGTACTTCGCGGTACAGCTCAGAATCCGGATATCTTCTTCCAGGCAAGAGAAGCATGTAATACAGCTTACAATGCATTCCCTGCAATCGTTGAAGACTATATGAATCAGGTAAATGCTAAGATCGGAACAGATTATAAATTATTTAACTACTATGGTGCTGAAGATGCTGAAAGCATCATCATTGCTATGGGATCTGTTTGTGAAACAATTGACGAAACAATTGATTACTTAATGGCTAAAGGTGAAAAGGTTGGTGTTGTTAAAGTTCGTCTTTACAGACCATTCGTTGCTGAAAAATTAGTAGAAGCAATTCCTGATACAGCAAAAGTTATCAATGTATTAGACAGATCTAAAGAGCCTGGTGCAAGAGAACCATTATACTTGGACGTAGTAAATGCGTTAAGAGGAACAAAATTTGAAAGCTGCACAATCAACGGCGGACGTTACGGATTAGGTTCTAAAGATACTACACCAGCTGATATCATTGCAACATTCAAGAATGTTGATAAGAATGAATTTACATTAGCTATCGTGGATGACGTTACAAACTTATCTTTGGATAGAGGAGAGATCCCTGTAACAGCTCCAGACAGCATTGTATCTTGTAAATTCTGGGGTCTTGGAGCAGACGGTACTGTTGGAGCTAACAAGAACTCTATCAAGATCATTGGTGATCATACAGATAAATACGCTCAGGCATATTTTGATTATGATTCTAAGAAATCCGGTGGTGTTACAATGTCCCACTTACGTTTCGGAGATGACCCAATCAAATCTACATACCTGATTAACAAAGCTGACTTCGTTGCATGTCACTGTGCACCATATGTAACAAAATACAATATGGTTCAGGACTTAAAAGATGGTGGAACATTCCTCTTAAACTGCAGCTGGCCGGTAGAAGAAATTGGTGATCATTTACCAGGACAGGTAAAAGCTTACCTTGCAAAACACAATATTAAATTCTATGTAATTGACGGTATCAAGATCGGTAAAGAAATCGGACTTGGCGGACGTATCAATACAGTACTTCAGTCTGCATTCTTTAAATTATCAGGAATCATCCCTGAAGAAGATGCAATCAAATACATGAAAGATGCTGCTACAGCTTCTTACAGCAAGAAGGGTGACCACATCGTTAAGATGAACCATGAAGCTATTGATGCTGGAGCAAAAGCAATCGTTGAAGTACCAGTTCCTGCTGAATGGGCTGACTGTGAAGAAGAAAGCTTATTCGTAACAGCTACAGAAGGAAGAAAAGAACTTGTTGATTATGTAAACAACGTTCAGAACTATGTAAACGGACAGGTTGGTAACTCACTGAAAGTCAGCGATTTACTTCCATATGTTGATGGACATATGCCTCATGGTGCATCTGCATACGAAAAACGTGGAGTTGCAGTAGACGTTCCTTCTTGGAATCCAGATAACTGTATCCAGTGTAACTTCTGTGCATATGTATGTCCACATGCTACAATTCGTCCGGTTGCAATGACTGAAGAAGAATTGGCAGCAGCTCCGGAAGGAACAAAAGCAGTTGACATGACAGGAATGCCAGGATACAAATTTGCTATGACAGTAACAGTTCTTGACTGTTTAGGATGTGGATCTTGTGTAAATGTCTGTCCAGGTAAGAAGGGTGAAAAAGCTCTTTCTATGGAAGGATTAGACAGCCAGAGAGATCAGCAGGCAGTATTTGATTATGGTCAGAAATTACCGGCAAAAGAAGAAGTATTAGCTAAATTCAAAGTGGATTCTGTAAAAGGAAGCCAGTTCAGACAGCCATTACTTGAGTACTCAGGAGCATGTGCCGGTTGTGGTGAAACTCCATACGCAAAACTGATTACTCAGATGTTTGGTGATAGAATGTACATCGCAAATGCAACAGGATGTTCTTCTATCTGGGGTGGATCTTCACCTGCTACACCATATACAACAAATGCCAAAGGACAGGGACCAGCTTGGGCTAACTCACTGTTTGAAGACAATGCTGAATTTGGTTTAGGTATGTTCACAGGACAGAATACATTAAGAGAACAGACAAAAGAAAAAGTTGCAGCATTAGCTGAATCTACAGACAATGCAGATGTAAAAGCAGCAGCAGCTGAATACTTAGACACATATACAGACGGAAGCAAGAATGGAGCAGCTACAGAAAAATTAGTTGCAGCTTTGGAAGCTTGCGGATGTGATGCAGCAAAAGAAATCCTTGCTAAGAAAGATTATTTATCTAAGAAATCTCAGTGGATCTTCGGTGGTGACGGATGGGCATATGACATCGGTTACGGCGGTGTTGACCACGTATTAGCATCTGGAGAAGATGTAAATATTTTCGTATTCGATACAGAAGTTTACTCTAACACAGGTGGACAGGCATCTAAAGCTACAAACGTTGGTGCAATTGCTCAGTTCCAGGCAGCTGGTAAACCAACGAAGAAGAAAGACCTTGCTGCAATGGCAATGAGCTACGGATATGTATACGTTGCTCAGATTTCTATGGGTGCTGATTACAACCAGACAGTAAAAGCTATCGCAGAAGCAGAAGCTTATCCAGGACCATCATTAGTTATCGGTTATGCTCCATGTATCAACCATGGTATCAAAGGTGGTATGAAGATTGCTCAGACAGAAGAAAAGAAAGCAGTTACTTCTGGATACTGGAATCTGTTCAGATTCAATCCATCATTAGCATTGGAAGGAAAGAATCCATTCCACTTAGATTCTAAAGCACCTTCAACAGACTACGAAGACTTCATCATGGGAGAAGTTCGTTACAATGCTCTTGCTCGTCAGAATCCTGAAAGAGCAAAAGAACTGTTTGCACAGTCTAAGAAGAATGCAGAAGAAAAATATGCTAAATTAAAAGAAATGTCTGATAAATAGACATTGAGTGGAATTACATTAGCAAATAAAAAATTCCCGCAGAGCGTTTGGGCTCATGCGGGAATTTTTATTTGTATTTATCATTCCGGTTTTTTCTTGACAAAAGCAACAAACTATATTACTATATTATTGTACTAAGTGATTAATACAATAATATAGTGAGGGGGGATAATAACATAAATGAAGTGGAATATAAATGAGGATCGGCCAATTTGGATTCAATTAAAAGAGCAGCTGGTGAAGCAGATTGTTTCTGGAAAGTATCATTGTGGAGATAAACTTCCAAGTGTACGGGAACTGGCGGCAGATGCAGGGGTGAATCCGAATACGATGCAGAGAGCATTGGCTGCGTTGAATCAAGAAGGGTTGATTATTACCAATCGTACTTCAGGACGCTGTGTAACGGATGCAGAAGATAAGATTGAACACTGCAGACAGGAAATCGCGCAAAAGATAATAAGGAAATATGTAGCAGAGATGATAGAGCTGGGATATTCCCGGCAGGAGGCATCTGCTTTGATTAAGAAAGGGGAAGAGGAATCATGGAATTAGTAACATGCAGTCATTTGCAAAAAGCATATGGGAAAGAAACGGCATTGAAAGATGTGAATCTTCAAATTGGAAGAGGGAAAATCATTGGACTTTTGGGACCGAACGGCTCTGGAAAGACAACATTGATTAAGATTTTGAATGGGCTGCTTCAACCAACGAAGGGAGATGTAAAGGTAAACGGCAAGATTCCGGGAGTTGACAGTAAGGCAATTATTAGTTATCTGCCAGACAAAATGTATTTTGCAGATTGGATGAAAGTTTCTGATTTATTAGATTTTTTCGAGGATTTTTATAAGGATTTTGATAGGCAGAAAGCGGAATCTATGTGTAAAAGTCTTGGGGTTTCAATAAAAGATAAAATGAAAAAATTATCAAAGGGGAATAAAGAAAAGGTCCAGCTGACATTGGTTATGTGCAGGAAAGCACAGTTATATTTGCTGGATGAGCCAATTGCAGGGGTAGACCCGGCAGCAAGGGATTTCATTTTAGATACAATTTTGAATAACTACAATGAAGAAGGAACGGTTCTCATTTCTACACATTTGATTGCAGATATTGAAAAAATCATGGACGAAGTGATTCTTATTAAAAGTGGGGAAATTTTAAAACATGTATCTGCAGATGATTTAAGAGAACAAAGCGGGAAATCAATTGATGCAATGTTCCGTGAGATGTTCCATGCGGACAATTATATTGGAGGGGATTTTACATGCTAGGGAAATTAATAAAATATGATATAAAGGCTATGAGTAAAATTATTGTTCCATTTTGGGCGGCATTACTGATTCTTGGATGGGTGATAGCAATTCAAAACCATTTTCGTAAAGTGACACAGTTTTCTACAATGAATGTCTTAATGATTGTCATTGCCATTGTCATTATTACAGCAGTCTTCGTTATGAATATTGTCATTGTAATACAAAGATTTTGGAGAGGACTGTTAAAAGAGGAAGGATATTTGATGTTTACACTTCCCATATCAGCAAGAAATTTGATTTTTTCTAAGCTGATCAGTGCATTATTGATTAGTTTGGGAACGGTGTTTGTGATTATATTTATGTTTCTTCCGTGGATTCTTATTGGAGGAGACTTAAAGAATCTCATATTTGCATTTCGAAATTTCGATTTTAATAATGTAAAATGGATGATAAGTGTTATTGCCATTGTAATTGCGGAAATTGCTAGTAGTATATATCATGTATATGCTGCAATGGCAATTGGACAGTTGAGTAATCGCAATCGGTTTTTGTTTTCTTTTGCAGCGTTTATTGCGATTTCGATTATACAAAGTATTTTATCTGTACTGGCAATGGATGTTTTGGGATTTGAAGGCAATGTATTTGAAGATGACAAACTGTTTTATCTGATAGTATCAGTGATACAATGTGTCATATATCATATCATCACGGAATATCTTTTATCACGGAAACTGAATTTAGAATAAAACAATGAGGATAAAAAGGCGGAGCATATTGCCCCGCCTTCTTTTATTATGTAAAATTTATTATGCAGAGATTTAACATATACTTTACATAGATTTAACATTGCGGGTATATAAAATCATGTAAAATAAAGATGTTGTAAAGGATAAGTATAATATGGAAAAGAGACAAAAGGAGAAATAGAGTGAATAGTACAATTATTTTGGGATTATTAGGAGGGCTTGCATTATTCTTGTATGGAATGCAGATGATGAGCTCTGGATTAGAGTCGGCAGCTGGAAATAAAATGAAAGAAATATTGGAAAAGCTGACAGCGAATCGTTTTTTAGGAATTTTAGTTGGAGCTGTTATTACAGCAGCCATTCAGTCTTCTTCTGCAACAACGGTTATGGTTGTTGGTTTTGTTAATTCGGGTATGATGAGTCTGAATCAAGCAGTTTGGATTATTATGGGTGCCAATATTGGTACAACAATCACGGGACAGTTGATTGCTTTGGACATTGGAGCGATGGCTCCATTGATTGCATTTATCGGTGTAGCACTCATTACCTTTACGAAGAACCCAAAAGTGCAGTATATTGGTCAGATTTTTGCAGGACTTGGAATTTTATTTATCGGAATGAATATGATGAGTGATTCCATGATGCCGCTGCGTGATTATCCGCCATTTATTAACATTATGACAAGATTTTCAAATCCAGTCATTGGAATTTTAGCAGGAATGGTATTTACGGCAGTGATTCAGTCATCTTCTGCATCGGTAGGTATTCTGCAGGCATTGGCATTAAGTGGTGTTATCAGTCTGCGAAATGCAGCATTTGTATTGTTTGGACAAAATATAGGTACTTGTATCACTGCAATTTTAGCTTCCATTGGGACAGAGCGGAGTGCCAAGCGGACAACAATCATCCATTTGATGTTTAACATGATCGGAACAATCATATTTACTGCGGTTTGTTTGATATTCCCGATTACAGATTATGTAGCTGATTTCAGCGGAGCCAATATTTCCAGACAGATTGCAAACATGCATACATTATTTAACATTACGACCAGCATCCTGCTGATTCCATTTGGAAATCAACTGGCAAAACTGGCAGTCAAAATCCTGCCGGAAAAAGAAGAAGAGAGGGAATATCATAAACATTTGAAATATTTAAAGGATGTAGATACCAGTGTAGATGCGACGATTGGTACATCAGCAATTTACATGGAAGGAATGAGGAACGAAATTGCCAGAATGCTGGAAATGGCAAGAGTTAATGTAGAAAAAAGTTTTCACGCGTTTTTGGATGGAAGCAGTAAAGCATTAGCGGATGTAGAAAAAAGAGAAGAATACATAGATTATTTAAATAAACAAATATCCAAATCAATCTCCAAAATGATGATTCATGAAACCAATGAAAAGAACTCAAAGAATATTGGTTCTTATTTTGATATGACGGGTAATATTGAAAGAATTGGTGACCACGCAGTGAATATTTGTGATTACACGAAACAGATTGAAGAACATAAAATTAAATTCTCTGCGGATGCAATTGAGGAAATGGAAGAAATGAGAGATATTTGTGCATTAATGTTTCAAAATCTGCAGGAAAAGCCGAAGGATACCGCTCAGTGGCTGCAAATAGTGCATGACTCTGAAAATTTTATTGACCAGAGGACAGAAGAGTTTTATGAACGGCATTTGGCAAGAATTCAGCGGGGAGAATGCAGTGATGAAGCCTGCATCATTTTTTCAGAACTTCTGACAGATTTTGAGCGAATCGGAGATCATTTATGGAATATTGCGAAGCAGATGGGGAAAGTGATTGAACGGGGTTAAATATTTTTTCTATGAGGATGCAAAAGAGCATCCTCGTTTTGATTTGGAAGCTGGACGAGTTTCTTTGGATACGCTATAATAAGAAGGTATATTATTAAGAAAGAAACGAAAAAGGAGAAAAATTATGGAGTATATTTTATCCCCGTCTATTTTATCTGCTGATTTTGCGAAATTAGGAGAAGATGTAAAAGAAGCAGTTGATGCTGGAGCACAGTGGCTTCATATTGATGTTATGGATGGAGCTTTTGTACCGAATATTTCTTTCGGTTTTCCGGTAATTGAAGCAATCCGCGGCATCACAGATGTTATATTTGATGTCCATCTGATGATTGAATCACCAGAGAGATTTATTGACCAGTTTGCAAAATCCGGTGCAGATTTAATTACAGTTCATGCAGAATCTACGAATCATATTCATCGTGCAGTACAGATGGTAAAGGCAGCAGGCTGCAAAGTCGGAGTGTCATTAAATCCGGGGACTCCATTGAGTGCATTAGATCATCTGTTAGATGAGATTGATATGGTATTAATTATGACAGTAAATCCGGGATACGGCGGACAATCTTATATTGATGTTATGGATCAGAAAATCCGTGATTTACGCCAAATCATTACACAACGAGGGTTGGATGTCGACATTCAGGTAGACGGCGGAGTTTCTGCAAAAAATGTAAAACATATGAAAGACTGCGGTGCGAATGTATTTGTTGCAGGTTCTGCAGTATTTAATGGAAATATTGGCAATAATGTAAAAGACTTATTAAAGGCAATGGAGGAATAGACAATGAGTGAATGCAATCATGATTGCGGAAGCTGCAGTGCAAACTGTGACAGCAGAACACAGGAGAAAACAGATTTTCTAGAACCATTATATAGAGAAAGCAGTGTAAAGAAGGTGATTGGAATTGTCAGCGGAAAAGGCGGCGTTGGAAAATCTATGACAACCTCTCTTTTAGCAGTGGCAGCAAATCGAAAGGGACTTCATACAGCAATTTTGGACGGTGATGTTACCGGTCCATCCATTCCACAGACATTTGGACTTCATGAAAGACTTTTAGGCAACGGAGAAGGAATCATTCTTCCGGCACTTACAAACTTTGGAATCGAGGTTGTTTCTTTGAATTTGATGCTGGAAGAGGAAACACAGCCGGTTATTTGGAGAGGTCCGGTAGTATCAGATGTAGTAAAACAGTTCTGGGGAAAAACATTATGGCGTGATATAGACGTTATGTTTGTGGATATGCCTCCGGGAACAGGAGAAGTGCCATTGACAGTGTTCCAGTCTGTACCGCTGGATGGAATTATTGTTGTAGCAACCCCGCAGGAATTGGTAGGAATGATTGTAGAAAAAGCAGTTAATATGGCAAATATGATGAATGTGCCAGTGTTAGGTCTCGTTGAAAATATGAGTTACATTCAATGTCCGGATTGCGGCAGGGAAATTAAAGTCTTTGGAGATAGTCATATTGATGAGATTTCAGAAAAATACGGGGTTCCGGTTCTTGGAAAACTTCCGATTGATCCAAAATTAACAGAAGCATGTGACAATGGATTGATCGAAGATGTGAAAAATATTTATTTGGACGGCATTGTAGATATGCTGGTCTAAATCAGGCGGAAAATCGATAAGAGCATCGAAAAAATATATTGTATACAATAAAAAGAGCAGAAATTTTGAGATTTCTGCTCTTTTTTTGACGAAAAATATAAAAATAAATTAACAATTTTGTAACTATTAATTGGAAAAATAAGGAAGAAAAGTGTACTTTTTTTCGTACAAAGGTTGACAAACGGAGAATTTCAAGATAAAATCGTAACATACGTTGCAGAAATGTTACAAAAATGTTTCAAATTTTAAAAAGAAAGAAACAATTAGAAAGAGGATAATTATGCTGAAAGTTATGAAGAAGAAAATGTTATTAGTGGTTATGATGCTGGTTATGGCATCAGGATTCTTATTCACAGGATCTGCTTCAACCGATGCAAAAGCAAAAGAAGTAAAATACTTAGGAAAATATAAATTAACAGCTTACTGTGGATGTAGAAAATGCAGCGGCAAATGGGGAAACCGTACAGCGTCTGGAAAAAGAGCAAAGCAGGGAAGAACCATTGCAGTTGATAAAAGAAAAATCAAATTAGGAACAAAAGTAAGAATTAAGGGAAAAACTTACGTGGCAGAAGATGTAGGCGGCGGAGTGAAAGGAAAGCACATTGATATTTACTTTAAATCTCATAAACAGACAAAACGTTTTGGGAAAAAACATGGTGTAAAAGTTTACAAGATTAAATAAAACCTAGATACAAGAAAAAGACCTTTGTAAAAGATTTATTTGCAAAGGTCTTTTTCTTGTATATTGAAAAGATTTAAAATTCTTCCGGATAGATGCCGGCATCTTTTAAGGCTTGAAGGGCATCCATAACATTTTGCTTATCTTCTGGATAGGTGACTCCGTACCATTGATCTTTGGATACTAGAACTTTCATGGTTGCCTTGCCGCAATTTAGAAGATCGCTGGCAGCACTTGGAATAAAATATTCTCCTTTTAATGGATTCTCTTTCAGTGCTTTTTCTAAAAATAAAGGGAATCCTTTTTCTAATTCATCCATAATCATTGGCTGAAAACCAAAAAAGTTCATGGAGACTAATTTATCAAAAGGAAGAGATGTCCATGTGGTTCCGTTATCTTCTGTGAATTCTGCGTGGCCGTCCCGTTTTTCAATATGAGTACGTTCGGTAATGGAAATTAATTGGTGGTTTTCATCTACTTCACAGATTCCTCTAGATACATAGCCGTTTTCGGTGACAGTATTTCCTAAATGATATCCTACCATTGCAAAAGGAGCTTTTTCACTTTGGGGCTCCTTCATAAGGAAATCTGCCATAACCTTAAATCCGTCAACTCCATAATAATCATCAGCATTGATGACAGCGAAAGGTTCGTTGATAAAAGGTTTTGCACAAAGCACTGCATGAGCGGTTCCCCATGGTTTTACTCTGCCCTCCGGGACAGAAAAACCTTCCGGAAGTGCATCGACTTCTTGGAAAGCATAGTATACTTTGATTCCTTCCGGAACACGTTTCCCAATGGTGTCTTTAAAATCCTGTTCGATGGCTTTTTTGATAATGAATATGACTTTGCCAAATCCTGCACGTTTTGCATCATAAATAGAATAATCAATAATTGCGTGACCTTGGGTATCCATCGGATCCATCTGTTTTAATCCTCCGTAGCGGCTGCCCATGCCGGCCGCAAGAATGACTAATGCTGGTTTTTTCATTTCTATATAATACCTCCTGACTATCATAGCTTAAAAATATTATAGCGTATAGAATTATCAGCGTCCACCTTTCTTCAGGTGCAATCTGGATTAGAAAGAAGAATCCATTGGTTGCGGAAAACAAGGAAGTTGAGGTATAATAAATAGTATCACCAGTGGATATATTGATGAAGGGAATTGACCATGCTAAACCAACGACAAATTGAAATTTTATTAGAATTTTGCAACCATTCCAATGAATTTCTGACTGCTTCTTTTTTTGCAGATAAGCTAGGGGTAAGTCTTCGCACCGTTCAGGGAGATATGAAAATCATCAGAAAAGAATTGGAAAATGAAACTTGTGCCCAGCTGATTTCAAAAGCCTCCAAAGGCAGCTGTATACAAGTGGAAGATTATGATGAATTTTCTGCTTTTGTAAATTCATTGTATCAACAGTATGCAACAGGGTCATTAAATTATCCAGTAAGCCGTGTAAATAAGATTTTATTGCTGCTGTTAAATCGACACCGGGCAGTTCCGATTACTGAAATTGAAGATAAATTTTATGTATCACGTTCTACAATATTAAATGATTTGAAAAAAGTAGAAGAAGCAATTGAAAAGTATCATTTAGAGCTTTTAAGAGGCAGCAATAAAGTTATGATTGACGGATTTGAAATTCATAAAAGACGGTGCCTTGCAGAACAGGATTTATATCTTGCACATGTAAAAAATGAGCAGGGTATGGTATATATTGATGAACGTCAGATTGCAAAAATTAAAAATATTTTGACAGAGATATTTGTAGAGCATAAATATCATATTATGGATACGGATTTTAATAATGCGATTTTGTTCTTAAATATTATGATTTGCCGTATGGGAGAGGGATTTTATATTCAGCCTAATGAGTTGGATATTACAGAGGATTTAGGAAATGCATATGAAATTTCAAAAGATATTTTTGAGAAAATCAGCCGACGGTTTTTTATTAAAATAACGGATGAAGAAATTAAATATTTTGCTCTATATCTGCAGGGACAGGGGAATAACAGCGATTCGGACACGATTACACCGGAAATGGATCAATTTATTTCGGAAGCGTTAGAATCTATTAAGCTGAATTATGGGGTAGATTTTACAGACAACATCAATCTTCGGATTACCCTTGCACTTCATTGTATGTCGCTAAGTATTCGGTTGAAATATGATATGCAGATGAAAAATGATATGCTGGAATATATTCGGGGGACATTCCCATTGGGGTATGATGTTGCTGCATATTTTGCATTTTTGTTAAATAAAGAGTATGGAAAACAGGTTTCAGAGGATGAGGTAGCTCTTTTAGCTGTTCATTTTTACAGCAGCCTGCTGGAGCGAAACAGCCGTACCGGGAAACAAAAGATTTTGGTTATTTCTTCTTTAAAAAACAGCATGACAATTTTATTAAAGCAGACTTTGCTGCGATGGTTTTCAGAATATGTATCTGCCATAGATTTTGTGGAGCCGATGGAAGTCACAGAAGAAATGCTGGATGAATACGGAGTATTTTTGACAACGGAAAAAGAAGAGTTCTTTGAACAAGGCTTAGCAATGTATGTGGATATTTTCCCAAATCAGCATGATTATATGAATATTAAATTAATGATTGATGGTTTCAAAAATATCGAAGATGTTGTTTCTATTTTTCATCCAGAGTTGTTCTGCAGTGTAAAATCGGCCAATAAAAGTGAAGTTTTAGAAACTTTATGCAGTCATGCAGCCCAATATTACGGATTGGAAAATCTTCATTCTCAGGTTTTGCAGAGAGAAGAAATAGGAAGTACATTTTTTAGCAAGGACATAGCTGTTCCGCATCCGATGTATGCGGTATCATCGGATACCTTTGTGGGAGTTTATGTGTCAAAGAAACCAATCTTGTGGGATGAAGAGAAAAATGAAGTAAATCTTATTATGCTGATGCATATAGGAAAAAATAATCCACAGGCATTTCAGTTATGGGATTATTTCTCTAAAATATTTGCAGATAAATCACTGGTAGAAAAATTGATAGAAGAACCTAATTATGAAAATTTTATTCGGTTGATGAAAGAAGCACTGGAAATAGGAATTAATAACAGTGATATTTAATAAAAACAGGAGCAGAATTTCTGATATAGAAATTCTGCTCCTTTTGCTAAATATATGAAATACTCTTTAAAAGAATAAAAGAGTCAAACTATGCATTAATGATTTTTACAAGTTCTTCTGCCTTTTTGCTGACATTTTCTACGGCATTTAGACTTAATTCAATGACATTTGTTTCATTATTGTTTGCATCATATGCTTTTCCAAAAGTAGAAACAAAAGCTTTTCGTAAATCAGAACCATAATTAACTTTCAAAAGATTATATTCTTTTGCAGCACGGATAGTTTCAAAAGGAATTCCGGAACCACCATGCATAACCAATGGAACAGGTGAAATTTCGGAGATTGTTTTTAGCAGCGGCAGATCAACTTTTGGAGTTAAATCAAGTCCATGTACATTTCCTACAGCAACTGCAAGTAAGTCACATCCTGTTTGTTCTACAAAGTCAGCAACCATATCAGGATCTGTTTTGCAGTCAGCTTCATTTACAATGTCTTCTTCCTTTCCTTGTAAAGATCCGAGTTCAGCTTCTACCGGTACTCCATAAAAATGACAGTATTCTACGGCTCTTTGTACTTCTTTAATGTTTTCTTCAAATGGAAGATGAGACGCATCAATCATAATGGATGTAAATCCGGCATCTACACATGCTTTTACATCTTCATAAGATTTTCCGTGATCTAAGTGAAGGCCAACTGGGACATCGCTGTTTTTTAAAGCGGCTTTTGTTAAATATGCAATCACTTCAGGATCAGATAATCTCAAATTATTGGAAGAAATTTGTACATATCCGGGAAGTCCCGCATTATTTAGTCCCTTTATAATGGCATAAGTCATTTCTAAGTTTGTTGTATTAAATGCAGGCAGCATGTAATGATGGCTGGCTGCAAATTTCATAAGGTCAAAACCATTTACAATTTTCATTTTTTATATTGCAGTTATTGATGATTTGTGAAGATAACTGCATCCTCCTATCTTAATGTAATATCAATTTTCAGATGCTCACCTGTACGTACCAAGCTTAACTAGATTATAACAATAGAAGTTTCTTAAAAAATTTTTTTTATTGCGTAAAATATTCTGCAAAATACATGTAAAAATTAAAAGAAATTGCGTAATGAATTGCGTAATGAATCATGCAGTTTGTTGTAGAACAATGCGGTAATGTTTGCGCAAATGTCTGTGAAAAAAGTATAAAATATCATGCTATACTTCAAGTACATCGAAACACCAATAACAAGAGAAGAAGGAGGTAAAAATGAAAGTTATTGCAGTATCTCATGGAAGCTACTCGAAAGGACTTGTTGAAAGTGTTCAAATGCTTGTCGGCGAACAGGAAAATCTTGTAGCTTATGGGCTGTTTCCGGAACAGACAGTAGCAACGCTTACTGAGAAGCTGGAAAAAGAGATTGAAAATACTCCGGAAGGAGAAGAAATTCTTTTCTTAACTGATCTGTTTCATGGCAGTCCATTTAATGCAGTTGTTTCATTAATGAGAAATCATGATTTTTATCATGTAACCGGAATTAACATTCCATTGGCGGTAGAAGTAATGATGGGACGGTATGCAGATAAGACAGCAGCAGAAATTTGCGAGGGACTCCTCGAAGCTGCACCAGACACTATTAAATATGTAAATAAATTGTTTGAAGACGAGGAGGAAGATGAAGAATGAAAAATGTTGTACTTGCCAGAGTTGATGACCGTCTGATTCATGGAGAAGTTGTTTCTGTTTGGACACCAAGTTTGAATGTTAACAGAATCATTGTGGTAGATGATGAAGTTGCAGCAGATAAGTTCAATAAGAGAGTTATCAAAGCCCTTGCACCAAATGGTGTAAAAGTAAATGTATATGCTACAGAAAAGGGAGCCGAAGTTTTAAAGAAAGATCCGAAAGATCCTGGAGAAAAGGTAATGATTCTTACAAAAACTCCAATTACATATGATCGTATGACAGATTTAGGATTGAAATTAAGTGATGTAAATCTTGGCGGAATGGGACTTCGGGGAGAAAGAACGCCGTTTATTAAAAATGTAGCATGTTCTCCAGAGGAAATTGAATCTATCAAAAATTTAATGGAGAAAAATGTACATGTATATTATCAGTTAGTTCCGGAGCAGCAGATAATTGAAGTGACAGGATATATCGACAAGTAAAGGAGGAAGATATATATGGAGAAAATGACCATTATACAGGCAGCTCTGTGTGGTGTGGTTTACTGGTTAGCAGTAGGAAACCTGCCATTCGTAGGTCTTTGGTCATTACAAAGACCGTTAGTATGTGGTATGATTACAGGTTTGATTCTGGGGCATCCCGTACAAGGAGCAGTAATTGGTGCAACTATTAACTTGGTTTATCTTGGGTTTATGTCAGCAGGTGGAAGTATGCCGGCAGATATGGGATTGGCAGGCGTTTTAGGAACTGCTTATGCAATCGTTGGAGGATTGGATACAGATACAGCGTTGGCACTGGCAGTACCAATTGGTATTCTTGGAACAATTGTCTGGGCCGGACGTATGACATTTGACTGTTTCTTTGTACATATTGCGGATAAATATATTGAAAAAGAAGAATACAATAAAATCTGGAGAGCAAATGTTTTATTCCCTCAGATTATGTGTTTTTGTATGACAGCGATTCCATGTGCATTGGCAGCGTATTTTGGCTCTAATTATATTCAGGGTATTTTGAACGTATTAAGCGGTAAAGTTTTAACTGTATTCCAGATTATTGGAGGTTTAATGCCTGCATTAGGAATTGCAATTACATTACAGTATATTTTCAAAGGAGAATCTAAAGTATTCTTATTTGCAGGATTTCTATTAGCAGTATATTCAAAACTGCCATTGTTAACATTAGGTATTATTGCATTCCTTGTAGCTGTTGTTTATGTTCAGGTAACTTCCGCAGCAACACCAGTTGCAGCAGACTATGATGATGAAGATGATGAGGAGGACGATTAAGATGGAAAATAAGAAGAAAAGTTTAATCCCAAAGGCCGCCTTAATCAAAGCCTGGCTGATTTGGGAGACATTCCCACAGACATGTTATAACTATGAAAGAATGATGGGACAGGTTTGTGCCCATATGTTCTCAGCAATTATTGGTTTCTTATATAAAGATAATCCTTCAAAACGTAAGGAAGTAATGAAACGTGAAATAGAATTCTTTAATGTACATATTGAGTTCGGATCTTGTATTCTTGGTATGGCGATCGCGTTAGAAGAACAAAAGGCGATGGGTGAAGAGATACCGGGAGAATTTATTACAAACTTAAAAACATCCTTAATGGGACCTTTAGCTGGTATGGGTGATACAATCTGGCAGGGAGTAGTAATTCCGATTCTGCTGGCTGTATGTATTGATATGACTCGTTCTGGAAGTGGAAACGTATGGGGCGCAATTATTTATGCAGTTGTTATTGTAGTAGCAGCCTATGCATTAAGTTATTGGAACTTTATGTTTGGTTATAAAGCCGGAAGTGAAGCGATTATGGATTTCTTGGAGAAAGGAATTCTTAATAAATTGATTAAAGGTGCTTCTATCATGGGTTGTATGGTAATGGGTGGTCTGGTTGTTAATTATGTAAAAGCAACCTGCGGTTTAAAAATTGTAAGTTCCACATCTACCTATAATGTACAGGAAAGTTTCTTAGATGCTGTGTGCCCAAGCATTCTTCCATTGGCAATGACCATGTTAGTATACTATTTATTAAATAAGAGAAGATGGTCTTCACTGAAAGTTATTGGATTAATCGTCGTAATCGGTATCGTTGGCGGCGTTACAGGAATCTTAGCATATTAGAATAGGTTTTTAGAAAGAGTGAGGAAAATGAAAGCAATTATTTTAAATCAGCCAAAAGATTTTTCAATTAAAGATATTGAAACTCCCAGCATAAAAGCAGATGAGGTATTAATTCGGATTCGTACATCTGGAATTTGTACCAATGATGTCCGTGATTTTAATGGGGACTGCAATTACAGTTATCCAAGAATCGGTGGACATGAATACTGCGGAACAATTGCGAAAATAGGGGATGAAGTAAATTCATCTAGATTTCATGAAGGACAGAAGGTTGTACAGTATATTATTGATGACTGTAAAGAGTGTTATTTTTGTAAGCATGGAGAAGAAAATATCTGCGAAGAACATCCAAACAGCAAGATTTTTCACAATCCGGATGGACTTTCAGGATATGGCGGTTTTGCAGAGTATGTTGTAGCAAAAGCGGAAGATTTATTCGTATATCCGGAGGAAACATCTTTTGAAAAAATGGCATTTACAGAGCCTTTAGCATGTGTTGTCAACAGCATCGAAAGAACAAATATTAAATTTGGAGATGATGTTGTTGTCATCGGAGGAGGTACCATGGGACTTCTTCATGTTGTTTTGGCAAAAATGAAAGGTGCCAGAGTCATTTTAAGTGAACCTTTGGAAGAACGAAGAGAAAAAGCACTTTCTCTTGGGTGTGATGATGTGGTAAATCCTATAGCAGAAGATGCAGTGACTGCAGTGAAAAATTTAACAGAGGGACGAGGTGCGCTGGTTGTATTTAATACAACTGCAATCCCGGCAATCGCAGCACAGGCAGTAGAAATGACTGCTCCGACAGGGACAGTAGTAATGTTTAGTTCGATTCATCCAAATGAGCCGGTTCCAGTGGACATGGGAGCTGTTCATTCTTATCAAAAAACAATTACTGGAGCAGTGAGCCCTACAATTTCTTCTTTTCATCAAGCAGTGCAGCTGATTGGAAAAGGATTAGTTGATCCAACGGTCTTTACAGAAGAAATTTTTGATTATCAAGATTTTGATAAAGCAATAAAAACAGCTTCAAAACCAGATACATATAAAGTGATATTAAAATTTGGAGAGTAGTCAATGGAGTATTATGTTGGAATTGATATTGGTACATCTTCTGCAAAATTAACGTTAATTAATGAGGCAGGAGATATAATCAAAGAAAGTAATAGAGAATATAGAATATCAGAACCTTACCCCGGATGGAAAGAAATCGATCCGGAAGTCTGGATGCAGGCAGTAGATGAAGCAATGGAGGAACTCCTTTGCGGAGAAGATTCTCAAAAAGTAAAAGCAATCGGAGTTACCGGTCAGATGCATACAGTCGTTTTTATCGGCAATAACGGCAGATCCATCCGGCCGGCCCTGATGTGGAATGATACCAGAACAGCTTTGCCCCTGCATGGTATCAAAGAAAAAATTCAGGAAACTCCAAAAGTTTCTTACATAGCCAATATCATTTCAACTGGAAGTCCAGCGATGAATTTATTATGGCTGAAAGAAAATGAACCGGAAAATTTTCAAAAAGTAAAAAAATTTTTAATTGGTCCAGATTATATTGTATATCGGCTGACTGGACGCTGTCAAACAGATTATTGCGAAGCATCCACGTCCTCACTTTTTGATTTAAACTCTGGGAAATGGTCTTCGGAAATCCGGCAGATACTGGATTTTCCGGAGAGTATTTACCCGGAAGTTAAAGGAACTTGTGAGGCGGCAGGAAATCTTTTGCCAGAATGGGAACGAAAGTATCATTTTGGAAAAGGAGTAAAAGTTATCACTGGAACCGGCGATAATCCGGCAGCAGCTATTTCTACAGGATGTTTTGCTAAAAAATACCCAGTATTATCACTTGGAACGTCAGGAGTTTTGATGTATCCTAAAGAAAAGATTGATTTTACAGCAAAAGGAAAAAATATCATGTTTTCTTTTGATAGAAAAAATGTCATGATTCTTGTACAAGGCGTAGTTCAATCCTGTGGAAGCAGTTTTGAATGGTGGATGAAGAATATTTTGAAAACTTCTGATTTTGGCGGAGAAACAAAAATAGATACGAAGCATCTTGGAGAAAATCAATTATTCTTTTATCCTCATTTGGCAGGGGATAAAACAATTTATGGAGATGCCAATTTACGAGGAGCGTTTCTTGGAATTGGAACAGAAACAACCAGACAGGATATGACGGCAGCGGTTATGGAAGGAATTTGTTTTGGTGTGAAACAATTAGCAGAAGTTATGCGGATAACAAAAAATGAACTAGATGGTCTGAAAGTTACTGGAGGCGGTTCTAAAAATGAAATTTGGATGCAGATGCTGGCGGATATATTGAATGTTCAAATTATGCAAACGGAAAGCGGAGCAGGTGCTGGGTATGGGATTGCTTTGGCAGCAGCAGGAAGTACAGGAAAAGTATCTATGGATCAGATTGTGGAGCAGACGATTCGGGTGAAAAAAACTTTTAAACCGAGAAAATACAATGTAGAACTTTATGAAAAAAAATATCAGACCTATCTGAAAATTTATGAAGCACTAAAACAGGTTTTTGAAGAATAGGAGACTGTGATATGAAAACATGTGATGTTTGCAAAGAGCCACTTCGGATGATGGGAAAGTTTAAATATGCTGATGGATATATATGCAAAAAATGCTATAAAAAAGCCAGCAGACAATTTACCGAAACAATAATTAAGAAAAGTCTTCAAGAAATTAAGGAATTATGTGGTATCGAGCGCGATGAAAAAAGTTTGGAAGAATTTGAGGTTACAGGAAGAATTGGAAATTATCTTTTGATTGATGAATTGAACCAAAAGATTTGTATTCCAAACAATCGAATGACGAATCGGCAAGTATCAAATCCAGATTTTTATAATGTAGAAGATATTGCAGAATGTGAAATAGTGTACCGTCCTCAAATGACATTGGAAGAATTGGAGGAAAAAACAGCAAAAAGAGAAGAAGGAACGATCAAATTTTTAAAAATTAAAATCACATTTAAGAATAAAAAGGAGAAGAAAGAGATTTGCTTAATAGCGAATCCGGTAAGGATAAAAAGTTATGCATTTCGGCAGTCTTTTAATTTTGCAAAACGGATGAACCAAGAAATCCATCGGCTGATGCAGGAATCTGCAGAGGAAGAAATGGAAGGAGGAAGTGAATGAAACAATTTGATTTTATTGTGCAGTCACCTGTGGGGATTCATGCCCGCCCTGCTATGCTTCTGGCACAAAAAGCAAAGTGTTACCAAGAGCAGATTAATGTAAAAAAGGGAGAAAAGGTGGTAAATGCCAAGAATATTGTATCACTTCTTATGTTAAATGCACATCAGGGAGATTTAGTAACTTTTGAAATAGAAGGAGAAGATGAAGAATCAGCAGCATTAGAATTAGAGCAATTTTGTAAAGTGAATCTGTAAAAAACAGCATTTTTATCAATGGGATGGATGGCATTGATAAAAATGCTGTTTTTCTTGTAAATACTTGATTCAAAATTGTCGAAGTGGTATATTAATTGGTAATAGCAAGGAGAGAAGGATGGAAGAGTTAAAGAAAGAAATCGAACAATTAAAGAAAGAAAAAAATGCAGTTTTATTAGCACATTATTATGTAGATGACGAAGTGCAGGCAATCGCAGATTATGTTGGGGATTCTTATTATCTGGCTAAAGTTGCATTAAAAGAATCCAAAGATGTGATTTGTTTTGCAGGTGTAAACTTTATGGGGGAAAGTGCCAAAATATTGAATCCGGAAAGAACGGTAATTATGCCGGATCAGCTGGCAGACTGCCCGATGGCACATATGGTAGACGTGGACAAGATTCAGAAAGTAAGAGAAGAATATGATGATTTAGCAGTAGTATGTTACATTAATTCTACCGCTGAAATTAAATCTTATTCTGATGTATGCGTTACATCTTCTAATGCATTGAAGGTGGTAAAAGCACTGCCTCAGAAGAACATTTTCTTTATACCGGATGAGAATTTAGGAAGATACATTGGTTCACAGCTTCCAGAGAAGAATTTCATTTATAATGATGGATATTGCCATGTACATAAAAGCATCACAGCAGAGAATGTAAAAAAGGCAAAAGAAGTGCATCCGGAAGCAGAGATTTTAGTACATCCGGAATGTACACCGGATGTAGTTGCCATGGGGGATTATATTGGAAGCACATCTGGAATTATTGATTATGCAACAGCGTCAGATAAAGATACATTTATTATCTGTACAGAGATGGGCGTATTATATGAATTAAAACAAAAGAATCCGGAGAAGACTTTCTATTCTGTGGGACATCGTCAGTTTTGTCCAAATATGAAGAGAATTACTCTGGAAAATGTCCGGGATACACTGAGAGATTTAAAGAATCAGGTAGAACTTCCAGAAGAACTTCGTCTCAATGCGAAGAAGGCATTGGATGAGATGCTCCGAATTGCCGGATAAGCAGGAAAGGAACTAAAGAAGTATGAAATCAGCAGATGTGATCGTTGTGGGAACTGGTGCGGCTGGTCTTTTTCACGCATTATTTCTTCCACAGGATTACAAAGTTATTATGATAACCAAGAAAGAAGTTGAGGATAGTGATTCATTTTTGGCACAGGGCGGAATTTCAGCTCTCAAGAATAAAGATGATTTTTCCTCCTACTTTGAAGATACAATGAAAGCTGGTCATTATGAAAATGATGAAGCTGCCGTTGAAAAAATGATTCAAAATTCTCCAGAGATTATTAAGAATTTAATAGATTTTGGAGTAAGATTTGACAAAAAAGATGGAGAGATTGAGTTTACCAGAGAGGGCGGACATTCTACATTCCGTATTCTGCATCACGAAGACATGACAGGGAAAGAGATTACCGGCAGTCTTTATGAAGAGGCAAAAAAGCGTCCGAATATTCATATTATGACGCACTGTACGATGCTGGATATTATAGAGAAAGATCGGGAATGTAAAGGGATTATTTATAAGGATGCCGATGGGCAGATTGTACCTCTTTATGCACCCAACACAGTATTGGCAACAGGAGGTTTGGGCGGATTGTTTAAGAACTCTACGAATTTTCCGCATTTGACAGCAGATAGTTTAGCAATCTGTCTTCGTCATAATGTCGAACTAAAAAATATTAGTTACATACAAATTCATCCAACTACTTTTTATTCCAAAAAGCCGGGAAGGCGTTTCCTGATTTCTGAATCTGTGCGTGGTGAGGGAGCATATCTATTGAATAAAGATGGAGAACGTTTTACAGATGAGTTACAGCCGAGAGATGTTGTCACTGCTGAGATCCGCAGGCAGATGAAGAAGGATCACAGCGATCATGTATATTTGTCTGTGACGCATTTGGATGGAAACAGAGTCAAAGAGCGATTTCCAAATATTTATAAACAATGTTTAGAAGAAGGCTTTGATATGACGAAGGACTGGATTCCGGTAACACCTGCCCAGCATTATTTTATGGGCGGTATCAAAGTTGATTTAAACAGTAAAACAACGATGGAACACTTATACGCAGTAGGAGAGACAAGCTGTAATGGTGTTCATGGAAAGAACCGTCTGGCAAGTAATTCTCTTTTGGAAGCACTTGTATTTGCGAAGGCGGCAGCAAAAGATATTCCAAAGAATCCGATGGATGCAGATGAGGAAATACCAGTGGATTTAACGAGATATCAAGAGGAACAGCTGTCAAAAGAAAATCAGCAGCTGGTTTTGGATGAAATTAAAAGAAAGGACAGAAGTTTTTATGATCAATGGTGTAACAATGACGATTAATGTCGATGAATACCTAATGAATGCCCTGAAAGAAGATATAACCGGAGAAGATGTCAGCACCAATGCAGTAATGCGTTCACCAAAGCAGGGGAAGGTTGAACTGATATGCAAAGAAGATGGAATTATCTGTGGCCTGGAAGTTTTCCAACGTGTGTTTCAGCTGTTGGATGATAAGATTGTTTTTGAGACAGAACTGAAAGATGGAGATAAAGTAAAAAACGGGCAGAAAATGGGAACTCTTTATGGAGACATTCGTGTTCTTTTATCTGGTGAAAGGGTGGCATTAAATTATCTTCAGAGAATGAGCGGGATTGCTACCTTTACGAATTCTCTTGCAAAAGAATTAGAGGGGTCTAAGACGAAGCTTTTGGATACTAGAAAAACTACACCGAATATGCGTCCTTTTGAAAAGTATGCAGTGACAGTCGGAGGAGGAAATAATCATCGTTATAATTTGTCGGATGGTGTTATGTTAAAGGATAACCATATAGGAGCTGCTGGAAGTATTACCAAGGCAGTTGCAATGGCAAAAGAGTATGCACCGTTTGTGCGTAAGATTGAAGTGGAAACAGAAAATCTGGATATGGTAAAAGAAGCTGTGGAAGCAGGAGCAGATATTATTATGCTGGATAACATGGACGATGAAACCATGAAAAAAGCAGTAGCAATGATTGCTGGACGTGCCCAAACAGAATGTTCTGGAAATGTAACAAAGGATCGTTTGGCAGCAATCAAAGAAATTGGTGTTGATTATGTATCCAGCGGAGCATTAACACATTCTGCGCCAATTCTTGATATCTCTTTGAAGAATTTAGTACCGATAGAATAAAAATATAAATAAAAAGGAAAGGGAATCTCGTTTTGTAACGAGGTTCTTTCTGTCTATAGAAAGGAATATCCATGGAAAATGAAGTGAAATTTGAAAATAGATTTTATGCGGATCGAACCGTACTGAAAGAATATATAAAACATGTATTTTGTAAAACAACACGAATCATGGGAATCATTTTAATGGCAGTCTCATTGTGTGGTTTTGGATTAAGCCTTTTTGCAGGATTTAAAGTATCAGAAAGTCTGCTGTTTATTTTCTGTTTTTTCGGAGGGGTACTCATTTATTGTTATTATTTTTTCGTAGTGAGAGAAATGCAGAAACAGTCAGGTAATTTACATGGCGGGGTTTTGCCGCCAACGGTCATAAAGTTTGGTGATAAAATTGAAATGACAGAAGGTAAAATTCATATGGAATTTGAATATCAGCAGATTATAAAAATTTATAAACTTCCGAATTTATATGCGTTGATGATTGGAAGAAATCAAGCAATCCTTGCAGCAAAAGATGGATTTGTAAAAGGAACGAAGGAGGAATTTGAGAGGTTTATAGAAGAAAAGATTAGAAATTAATGATGGAATTAAAATAGCCATGTGACCCAAATACATCTGACCGTGTGTAAACACGGGATGTGTTTTGGAAAACATGGCTATGATATTATTTATACAGTAATCATTCCCATTCCTTCCATGATGGAGAAAATTAAGATTGCAATAATACAAATTGGTGCAAGATATTTAATCATTACAAGGAATAGAGATTTTCTTTTAAACTTTCCAGAACTTTCGACTTCGTTAATAACGACATCGGGTTTTACAACGTATGCAACAAAAATACAAATTAAGAATGCTGCAACCGGCATTAAAATACTGTTGCTTAGGAAATCGAAGAAGTCCAGAAAACTAAATCCTATAATTGTAATGTGGCTCCAAATTCCAAAACCAAAAGATGATGGAATAGCCAGCAGTGCTGCGAGGACAAACATGATAATACAAGCAGTTGTTCTCTTGATATGAAGCCCTTCTGTTAATCCGGCAACCAATGTTTCCAAGATAGAGATTGCAGAGGTCAATGCTGCAAAAAATACTAAAATGAAGAATACAGCTGCAATGATACTTCCGAAGGCCATACTGTCAAATACTTTTGGCAGCATAACGAACATTAAAGAAGGTCCTTTTGCCAGCATGGAAGCATCTCCGTTAGAGAATACAAATACAGTAGGGACAATCAATAATCCGGCCAGAAAAGCGACACCGGTATCGAAAATTTCTACCTGAGTTACAGACTTTTCAAGGTCTGCTTTTTTTGGAAGATAGGAACCATAAGTAACCATAATTCCCATAGCCAGCGACATGGAGAAGAATAGCTGTCCAAGTGCGGCTAAGAAAGTAGTTGGGCTTAAATGTTTTATATCCGGTTTTAAATAGTAAGCGACACCTGCCATAGCACCAGGCCTTGTAATACAGAATACAGAAATTCCAATTAATAAGATAATTAAAGCAGGCATCATAAAGGTACTGACACGTTCAACCCCTTCTTTGACTCCAAGGGCTACAATGATCGTTGTCAACAGCATGAAAAACAGAAGACATATCATTGGCTCTGATGTTTTTCCGATAAATCCGGTAAAAAATGTGTCAGAAGCGGCAGCGTGGGTATTGCCTTGCAGTGAGGTCAGCAGGTATTTTGTAATCCAACCGCCGATAACACAATAATATGGAAAAATAATAAATGGAATTAAGCTGCATAAATATCCGAGAAATTTAAACTTTTTGTGGAAATGGCCGAATGCGTGAAGAGCACTTGTTCCAGCCCCCCTTCCAATGGATACTTCTGTAATCATAAGAGCAAAGCCAAAAGTCACAGTTAGTATCAAATATATGAGTAAAAAACTTCCTCCTCCGTATTTTGCTGCTAAGTATGGAAATCTCCATAAGTTTCCGAGTCCTACTGCAGATCCGGCAGTCGCAAGGACGAATCCAAGACGGCTGGAAAATCCGCTTCTTTCGTTTGACATAAATTTTTACCTTCCTTCATATATTTTAAATTACATCAACATCTTTGCCGGCAAGTACAGCGTTCATGTTACGAACAGAACACATTTTTCCGCACATAGTACAGGTGTCTTCCCTTTCAGGAGTTGACTCTGCACGGTATCTCTTTGCCTTTTCAGGGTCAAGAGCCAGTTCAAACTGTTTATCCCAATCAAGTTTTTGTCTTGCAGCAGCCATTTGATGATCCCAATCTATGGCACCGTTGATGCCTTTTGCAATATCGGCTGCGTGGGCAGCAATCTTGGAAGCCATAATACCTTCTTTTACGTCGTCTACATTTGGAAGACGTAAATGTTCTGCCGGAGTAACATAACATAAGAAACTGGCACCAGAAGCGGCAGCAATAGCTCCGCCGATGGCAGAAGTGATATGATCATATCCGGGAGCAATATCAGTGACAATCGGTCCAAGTACATAAAATGGGGCACCGTGGCAGATTGTCTGCTGGATTTTCATGTTTGCCTGAATCTGATCCATCGGCATATGTCCAGGTCCTTCAATCATAACCTGTACATCACGTTTCCATGCACGGGCAGTCAATTCACCCAGAGTTACCAGTTCTTCGATTTGAGAAATGTCACTGGCATCTCTAAGACATCCTGGGCGGCATGCATCTCCAAGACTTAAAGTTACATCATACTCATTACAAATGTCTAGAATTTCATCATAGTATTCAAAAAATGGATTTTCATTTCCTGTAGCTTCCATCCATGCAAAAATTAAGGAACCGCCGCGGGAAACGATGTTCATTTGGCGTTTCATAGCTTTAAAACGGTCTGCAGTGCTGCGATTGATACCGCAGTGGATGGTCATAAAGTCTACGCCATCTTCTGCGTGCATCTTAAATACATCAATCCATTCACGGGATGTAATATCTTTTAAGGCTTTATTATAGTAAACAATAGCATCATAAATTGGTACAGTTCCAAGAATAGCAGGGCACTCATCTACTAATTTTTTACGAAAAGTATGAGTATCTCCAAAAGAGGAAAGATCCATAATTGCTTCTGCACCCATATCAACAGCTTTCTTTACTTTTTCCATTTCTACATCCAGATTGAGACAATCTCTGGATGTACCAAGATTGACATTAATTTTTGTTTTTAAAGAGTTCCCAATACCAAAAGGTTTTAAACAGGTATGGCGTTTGTTGGCGGGAATTACAATCGTTCCTGCGGCAACTTCCTGCCGGATATCCTGTACGTCAAGTCCTTCATATGCAGCAACAGCTTCCATCTCTTTTGTAATAATTCCTTGTCGTGCTGCATTCATCTGTGTTGTATAAGTCATAATATAAACCTCCAAAATGAAACAAAAATGTTCTGGGAGACTCTTTTTTTGTTAAAAACAAACAAAAATATCATAAAACAGTTTTATGGTTCGTTTGCATTCATAGCATCCAAATCCCTACGGCGGCATTATCCGCATCAGGTACATGGTCGAAGTCTGTGCTTCCTCTCAGCCAGAGCATAGACAGCTCTTTAAGCTCCCATTTTAGTTACTAGATTAT
>JAETON010000046.1 GCA_021771695.1 Lachnospiraceae bacterium
CGTAACCTCTGCTTGAAGGTTCGTTCAGAATCAGTAGGGTAAGTATGCGATGTTTCCAGAATCTCCCACTTCAAGCATTAAACCGTAGGTTTAGCTAAGTGGGAGTAGTTCAATTATATTCAGTTAGTCTATGTATTGTAATTATTATTTTTGCTTATTTTGTTTATTATTCATTGCCTTTTGTGATTCTAAAAAGGACTTAATTGAATTGCGCATAAATGCTTTTTGCTCATCGCTAATTTGAAGTCCTTCGTAAGAACGTAATCCATTAAAATAATGATCAATATCTTCGGAAGTAATATCACCATTTTCTTTTTTTGTGTTTTCAACTTGTTCCTCTGGATGTCTACGCTCTTTTTTATCACTCACACCCATTAACCATCCTTCATCTACATTTAATACTTTTGCTAAATTATAAAGATTAACTTGTTTAGCTTTGTATTTACCATGAACATATCCTGATATAACCGTCCTATCAATGTGAGCCCGCCTTCCCAGTTCTGACTGGGTAAGGCCGGAATTTGAAAGAGCTTCGTTTAATCGTTCTTGAAATGAAGCCATTATTATTCACTCCTTACAAAAGTTATTTTACAATTTCCGTTGATGAAACACAACAATTCTTGTTGACAAAACACAACAAATGAATTATCCTTACTTGTGTTGAGAAAACTCAACAAAACGTGAGGAGGTGTAGAGTTTGGAAATAAGCTTTGACTATAGTTTATTACGGCAGAGAATGAAAAGCCATAGATATTCTATAGAAGCATTGGCTTCTAAAGTAGGCATGGATAGATCATCACTAAGTTTACGGTTGAATAACAGACGTGAATTTACCCAAGAAGATATGCTAAGAATTTCTGAGGTATTAGATATTCAACGTGATGACTTAGCAGATTATTTTTTTAAAAATGATGTTGAGAAAACTTTGCAAAAATAATTTGGTTAAAACATTCCACATTGAAAAAATAATACAAGAACTAAAGATTCTTAAACTTAACAAATTAAACAGAAGAACTAAATTTTAAGGATTTCCAACTTATATTTTGGAGGTGATAAAAATGATGGCAAACGGTTGGAAGAGCAGAGAACAAATTATGAAAGATTATGGCTATAGTGAAGGAACTTTTGGTGATCGAATGCGTGAATGTCTTGAATCTCCATACAGCAGCGCCGTTGTTAGTGACACCTCTAAGTATGCAATTATTATTGAACCGCTTTATCAAAAGTTCCTTATGTGGCGATCAGAA
Source organism: Lachnospiraceae bacterium (assembly GCA_021771695.1). Lineage (GTDB taxonomy): Bacteria > Bacillota > Clostridia > Lachnospirales > Lachnospiraceae > Anaerostipes. The sequence goes on from JAETON010000046.1 coordinate 1,248, forward strand.
AAAATCCATAATGAGAAGTCGGAAAAATCGGGTCGTTTAACTAGAGGTAAGCATGATTAAAAATCTAAAGAATTAATCATAAATTGGCAGAACTTGGAAAATTCATGATACTGCTCAAAGATTGAATAAAGGTGACAACTGGATGCGGAAGGCTACTAAATAATTCTTGTTATCTTGATGACCTTAGACGGATGGAAGAAGAAACTGTTTGGAAACCCCTCGGTATTTCTCTTTGGATGTTTAAGGCTACAACCTTTGCGCAATTGCTGGAAGAACATTTGAGCGAGTTCCCCCATGAATAAAAGTAAGTAAGAATAGCAAAAATGTGAGGAGTGATGATGTATGGCACTTAAGGTTTTGAATATAAACCAATTGCCGAAAGCATTAGCAGATTCGCATCTAAAAAATCGTGATAAAGGTGTCTTATCTGTCTTATCCTTAAGCGAATTTGGTAAGCAAGTAACAATTGATTATTTAGTTGAACATTCTGATGATGGTCGAACTACGGTACGATCTGCGATTTCAAGTTTAGAAAAACATGGATATCTTTTCCGGAAACGGGAACGAAATGAAGCTGGTATTTATGAGAGTACAAATTGGATTGTTGATTGTTCTGGAAGTTTATAAGTCAGGTAAATGATATGGCAAAGATTAAACATCGGGTTCGTCAAAAATACACCGTTATAAATAACACTCTTTATGACGATAAACGTTTGAAACTAGATGATATCGGTTTATTTGATTTCTTGTTTCATTTTCCAGATGATTGGACATTTCGTGAGGTAGATTTGGCAAATCGTACAGCTTCTGGCCGAACCAGTTTACGAACGGCGTTAAAACATCTTGAAAAATACGGATATGTAAAACGAGAACGAGTCCGTAATGAAAAAGGACAATTGGTTTCTGTTAATTGGATTTTAGATGACCAAGGAAAACTTGGTGACAATTCCGTAAGCAAGAAAAATAAAAAGAATAAATCTCCGTCAAAAGATAAACAAAAACAAAAATCGGAAACACCAACATCAGAAAAACAGATGTTGGAAAAACAAAAGTCGGAGATTGACCGACTACTAAATACTAATAGCACTAATTACTTAGTAGGTAGTAAGTATGCTGCTAGCAAAGCAGCACAAACTGAGGAACAGATTCTTGCAAAGCAAGCATATAATCTCTGGAATGATATCTGGGGTAAACCTTCTTTGTTCGTCGAAAAGCAAATTAGCCAATGGGTTAATGAATTTGGAATTGACGTTGTCGCCCATGCCTTTAACTATGCCAAATGGAAAGTGGAGCAAGCATCAGCAGCAGGCTCCTACCTAGCAAAGGTATTTGACAATTATCGGCAAAACAACGTTCAAACAGCTTCTCAAGCAGCAGAAGCTGATGCAATGAATTTACATCGTTCAAAGCTCTCACAAAGAGCTAAGCAAAGCGATTCTACTACTACGCCTAGCAAAGGCAAATCATCTCGCAAAGATGATCTTAAAAACTTAATAAAAGACGAACCAGAAGCCATCTGTTACCGAGCAGCACGTTTAGCAAAAATCAATTTAAGCGGAGCAGACCAGCAGGCTCTTAATGAGTTTGTCAGGCGTTTAGGTCCTAAGTTAGTCCTAAATGCGATTGAGGTTGCTAAACAAGAAACAAGGTACCAGTACCCTTCGTGGGGTTTTCTTAGATCGATTTTAAGACGATATGAGGCTCAGGGAATCAAGACGGTTGAAGACGTTGAAAGCGATGATAGCAATATGCCTAGCAAAGGTAATTCAAAGCGATATAAGCGCCATAAGCCGATTAAAGAGCCAATGCCAGAATGGAGTCGAAAATCGAAAGAAGAGCTCTACAAAAAGGCAGATCCGGAAGCGATACGTAAGCTTAAAGAACGAATTGCTAACCGCAATAAAGGGCGAAAGGAAGCTTCTGGTTAAGCAAGACAGGGAGGATTAACGATATGGGGACGAAGAAACAAGCGCGAATTATTGCACAGCTAGCTCACTTGATCACAAACAGAAGTGAACGGCTAAGTAACCAAGACAGTCTCTCAACTAGTGTCAGCATTAAGCTTACGCAAGAAATTAGGACTTACTGCTTTTTGATTCGAGTATTTCAGGAAAATTAATTCGAGGGAGATTTTGAAAATGAATAGGGATAAATTGATTGACAATATTTTGACAGTATTCATGCTTTTAGGGATTTGCTGCATTCTAGATGCGATATTCTTAGCCATCGTTCTCTTTGCACCTTTAGGAAGGTAAGTGGCGATGAAACATTTGAATTGGGCTGCAATTTTATTGGTTGGCTGGGCGTTTTACTTTCAAATTTTCATGATTGTAGCGATTAAACGGCTGATTGAATTTTTGAGCGTTAACACAGTTTTATCGGTTTTGGGAACATTGCTGCTCAGCACCATTTTAGGTAGCACCCTGATGTTATTGATTATTCAAAACGAAAGTGGGGAATAGAGAAAATACAATGAAAACGAAACCGACAGAAATTTATAGTGCTCATGACTGGTGGAAGCAAACGGGAAGAAAAACAGTTGCTGATTATTTAGAAAGTGCTGTTGCAGGTTATGAACTCTATGTGATTGAAGTTGAAGGCAATAGTTTTTTAGCGCTTTTACTAGATGATTTAGATGATGTGACTAATCGAAAATTCAAAAAGTTAAAAGCTACTTCGTTACTTTCAGCAAATTGTTTTCAATCTGAATTACTGGCTAATTTTACGCTAGGACTTCTTGCTAAATGTGGTGTAGACACTAAAAGGTTAAAGATTAGTAAGTTGTCAAAGTATTTGAAGCCTTGAATTGTTAAGGAGCGTGATTGTTAAAAATGAGTAAGCGAGAATTACTAGTAAAATCGACGTTCACTTTCCTCTGTGGTAGCGTCAATAGTCGGCTTATCTCTTTTGATAATTTTTAACAATCCAATAGGTCTATTAATTGAATTTATTGCACTTGTAATTTTATTCGTTGTACTTGTTTGGTTTTTATAGGAGGTAAGTTAGATGAAACTAACTGAAAAACAGAAGAATTGTCAGCTTCATAATAAGTCTTTCACGGGACAACCGCTTGAAGAGGTGGTAACTGGAGAGGGGACCGCACTACGGATTGAAGAAGCCGCAAAAAATGAATGGATATTAAAAATTGATTATCCTGATGATGCAGGAAATTTAAGTGGATTGACCGAGAGTGTGGATATTGTAGCTTGTCCGTTTTGTGGGGCACTTTTAAACGAGGAGGAAGAGAAATGAAGAATAAGAGCATGATAATTACTTACAGTAATTTGCGACACTTGTTAAAGAGAGCAGGAGCTTATTCTCAAGCAAGTACAAAATGTAAAAATTATCTTTCAAAATATTTTGACGAGACGCTTTTGGATAAAATTAAGAAAATTCAAGAGATGTCAATGTCAGAAATAGAATTTTCGGTAAACAAAGCTAATGAAATTGTTCAATTAGACGTAATTCTTATGTACCAAAGCAAAAATCAAAAATTACATTTTATTAATATAAACCAATTAATTCAAAGTAAGAAAGTAAATAAAGATGGCTTTCTTACTGTAAAAATAGATGCTTCAGCATTTTCCATTTTGGCTAAAACACTTTTAGAAACTAATGCAGAGACTTTGTACTTACCTTCATTATGGATTAGGCACCATGAAAATCTTGAGAATTTAAGCTTAAATTGGTTTTCAGTTTTGTACACAACTGAAGTAAATAGGGAAATGAATATAGAACAAGAAAGTTTTGAACACCTAATTTACGACAATAAGGATGATGACCAGTTCTATTTTGAAACTAAAGAGGAAGCATTTAGAAAAGTTAATCACTTATTGCAAGACCAAGCTAGAAAATGCTTAAAAAAACATGTTAACAGAAAAGAAAAGCCAGGAAGACACTGGATCAATGGAGACCAAGTTCCTGCTCATGATGACAGTGTGCGTTATTGCTATTAATTGTGGAAATATTGCCAAAGAGTTTTTTAGGAGGTGAGTTTGCAGTGATAGTAAAAGTGGGTCATCACTTACTTGAAGCATACCCAGTTGAAAATTATGTATATGAAGTATCATATTGCGGTAGAAAAGAGTTTTACCAAGATGCTTGGGACGCTTTTCGATCAACGCTTTACACAAAAGATAGTTCATATAATGCCACAATTACTAAAATTCCAGTTAGGCCTATTAGTGAAAAAAGAATCGAGGAGAGATTGCTATATCAAAAGTCGAATTCTAAAGACTGGGATCCGTCAGCAGTAGAAAAATTTAAACAATCAAGGCTTTATCCTTTTAGACTGTGTCTTAGAAAAATAGGTCTTCCATTATTGATTATGTTATATGTTGCAATTTGGATTGGCTTAGCAATTTTTAAGTAAAAACAGAAGAAATGGCTAATGAGACAAAGAGAAGGAGTGATAGAAAATGGCAGATAGAAGAATGATTAACAGAATAATTATGAGCCAAGCTAAATTTATTAAAATGCCACTTTCAGCACAAGGACTTTATGCACAGTTAATGGCTAATACTGATGATGATGGCATTGTTCAAGCATTTAGCGTTATGAGGATGGTAGGAGCCTCTGACGATGACTATAAACTTTTAGTAGCTAAAGGATTTGTTAGACCTTTAAACGATGATTTGGTTTCTTATATGTGTGAGGAGGTAACAAAATGGGGAAAGATTATTCATTAAGCTCAGAATTATGTCTTAATAATTGGACTGCAGAAGCTCTTGATAATTCTGCAAAGCGCTGGATGAAAGATAGAAATCAGCAGTCTAGTGCAAGTGTTTATGTAATTAGCGATGAAGATTGTAATTTTCTGAAGATTGATTTTGAAGATCCGGTAAAGCAGGCTGATGTTCTAAAAATTAATCGGGTTTCTCTTACTTTAGCAACAGTATTTAAGACTATTCAATCTGCTAATGCTGTCATAAGCTTTTTAGAGGCTGTGGAGACTAAAAGATTGAAAGAGTTGCAAGTACGAAAGCTGCAAGTTTTATTGCATTAGCATTGCGAAATGAAGGTGAGTATATGGAATTTAAAGAACAAGAACGGAACTCGCTTGAATTAGTTAGCCAAATTTTAAAAGATAGTCCATTCAATGGCTGGGTAATCGTAGCACAGTCTCCAGAAGAACAAGATATGATTTCAATCACTTCTGGTGGTAAGGGAATTTCACATGGCGCATTAGTGAATGGACTTTATGATTCAGCAAACCGTTTTGCACAATTAAATTTTAAGAGTGAAATTACTAAGACTGATTTTATTTTGACAATGGCGGAAGCGATGGGAGTCTCGATGGTTAATTTGAGATCAACTATTGAGAAAAAACTACAAAATATTTAGGGGGCTTGTTACAAATGCAAGAAAGTAATGCATCACAATTGGGGTATCAAATTGAAAACTCGAATAATGGTTTTGCTCAAATAACAAATACTGAAAGTCAGGCTGTCTTTGTTCCTAGTGAACTGTCAGAGAGCTATAAAGCTTTGTCTCCTGAGGAACGGCAATGGTGGCTTGGAATTGAACGAAAGGTTGATAATAACCGGCGTGACTATATTATCCGTTTTGGCACAATTCTAAAAGAAATTAAAGACAAAACTAGTCGTCAAGGAAATCGTGATAAAGACAAGATTACATTTGAGCGATGGATTAAGGCTCATCATGTTTCAAAGGGGAATGCCTATAACGCTATTAACATTGCGCAAGCATATTATCGAATTAAAGCACAGAATGATCCGGATGAAGAGCTGATGCTTGATAATTACCTAAGCCTTCCTAAAATGGCCCAATTAGCAATCGCAACCGGAAAGGCTGATCCGGAACAGGAAAAATATTTGTTGCACGCAACTGTAGAAGCTCGTAGTTCACGAATTTGGCAGGAAATGGCTAAGTCAATTAGTAAGAAAAACGAACTTGCTAAAAGTCAATCTGACAAGATTCAAAAGCTCAATTCTGAAAATCAGCGTTTAGCTAACCGCTTAGCAGATGTTGAAAACTCTCGGGCCGAAATTATGAATGAGCTGAATGATTTACGAGAAGGAAAAAGGCACTTAGAAATGCAACTGGAGGAGCAAAAAAACAAGGAGCCGGAATTGGTTGAAGTTGCACCTGATGATTATGATGAATTAAAGGCTGATAAAGAAGAAGCTGAAAGCTTACTTGCTGATCGGGAAGAAAAACTCAAAAAAGTTAAAGCAGAGTTAAAAGCTGCTCAAGAATCAGGACAACAGGTTGATGATCTTGCTAGACAAGTTAACGACTTAATTCAAAAAAATAATGCGTTGCGGACACAGATTAAGCAACAAGAATCAGTGGAAAGTAAACATGACGAAGCTTTTAAGCGTGTTTCATCATTTTCATCTGAAATGTTAGCAAATCTAGTAAAAGATTTTGACCTGATGCAAGTTTTACCTGAAACCAAATTTTTAAGTCAGAAGGATTTAGCCCAGACTGATTTAGTAAAACTAGCAGAAATGTTTGAAAGCAAGGGATCAGAAATTCGTGAAAAACTATTAGCTACTCATGATAGTAAACAAGTAATTGATGGTGAATTTAAGGAGGCTTAAGGGGGAGAATAAAGAGATGATGTACGTGAAAGGAAGATTTGTTAACGCTAATGGGCTTGAAAGAAGGCCTTGGTATTTTGCGGTTTCCTCGAATAAATTACGGGATTTTAAGTTGGCCATGCAGCTTTATAAGAAAAAGTCGGTTTTAGTAATGGTTAGCGATCGACGGAAATATGTAAGGATAGCTCAAGTTGAACCTAAAATCATCAAAACACTTCCTAATAGTGGGAAATGTGTAGGTAATTTAATTGCTATCTTAAAAGCAAGTAACGGGCGGCCAATCGAATTATTTAAGTTAGTGCAGAGTTTTCCGGACGACTTAAAAAACATTACGGTTGCTGAAATTGCAGCTCTTCATTTGCCAAGTCTAAATCGTAAACTTGACCCTAATGTTCACCACCTTCCTAAATGAGGCTAGAGGCAATGATTTATCGTAGACGATTAACCCGAGCAGAACTACGCCAACGAGCTAATCATAAGATGATTAGTGGATCTTGGAATGACGGGGAAGAAAATGAACACGAAACACAACTAAAAAACAGAAAAAATACTGGTCGATGGATAACACCTATTTTAGGCACCTTTGTGTTGACCTTATTTATTTTTTTGCTTTTTTGGAATTTGTATCACTTTTTTCAGTGACTAAGGGGACAAAATTTATGAGTTATAAGGAAAAATCAAATCATGATTAGAAAAAAATTGCCACCAAAACGGTCGATATATCGACGGGAGTTAAGGAAAAAAGCATTACCTAAAAATATTTTGTATACCATGCTGTTGGCGTTTTTAATCTTGATTCTATTGGTATTCTTACTGCTATTTGCAGCAATGATTAAGATCATTTTGACTTAAACGGAGGAAATTGAAGTTATGAAAGAAATTAAATTGCGGAAATATAATCAAGGCCTAAATCAGTTGTTTTATTCAACTAGGTTAGAAGGGGAAAACGAACTGCGATTTAACTTTTCTCCTTTTGATGAGGGAAGTTCATGGATTGCAAATGGCCCACTTTCCAAAATTATGATGTACACGGGAGTTAATGATCAAAACGGGAAGAAAATTTATGAAGGCGATATTGTTCAAATAATTCATGATCAAAAACCTGTTATAAAGCAAACTGTCAGATTTAATCACGGCAAATTTATTCCAGTATGCGATTACAGGTCGACGGAATTAAGAATCGTTGGTAATGTTTTTAGCTTAAAAAATGATGGTGAACCATAGGTAAAGAAGGTGAGAAAAAATTGAAATACAAATTAAAATTTCAATTTGATGGTTATAAAGGCTACGCTGTAATCAATTTACTCAAAGAAGAAAGCCTTGATGAATTGAAGCATGATTTAGATCTAGGAAAATATCTTTTGAATGCCGAAGAAAGTACTTTAGAGTTTTCAACCTTTCAAAAATATAACGAAAAGCGATATCGCCTAGTCCTTTATAAAAATAAAGATACACGCTTAACAATTGAAGGTACCTTCAATAGTACTCATGACTTGGGAATGAATTTAGTTGAAGCAGAATTACTGCAATTGAAAGAACAAAAACCTGTGATGCAGGCTCAACAACTTAGTTTTCTGTAAGTGATTCGATGCTAAGTAATAGATTAAGTGGGGGTAAATTTTTAATGAATAGATATGATCCAGAATTATTGCATCGTCGTAGAGTGATTACTTTTGGTGTATTAACGGTAGCCGTCATATTGCTTATAACGGGTTTTCTCTACGGAATTGGAGTGCTTCATCGAAGTAGTACAAGAACGCAACAAGCAGCTCTTAAAAGCAATGAACCGGTGGTAGTAATGTACTACTCTAAAACGTGTCCAGATTGTAAGAAAGTAGCGATTGATGTTCATAAAAATGCTTGGGAAGTAACGGCAACTCAAGCCACGATTGGTAAGTTGATGCCATCACCATATCGCCATAAGAATTTATATTTACAATGGCAAAATAATGAAGATAAAAAGCTGTTTAAGCAAAACAATGTTAATTCAGTACCAACATTTATGGTTTATCGCAATGGGAAACCACAACCGATTGCTAATGCGAATGGAATTGATATTTATCAATACTCAGGTACTAATAAGCAGGTAATTGCTAACATCTACCATTACTTACAATTGAACTACTCCCACTTAGCTAAACCTACGGTTTAATGCTTGAAGTGGGAGATTCTGGAAACATCGCATACTTACCCTACTGATTCTGAACGAACCTTCAAGCAGAGGTTACG
>JAETON010000047.1 GCA_021771695.1 Lachnospiraceae bacterium
TATAAAAGTCGAAGACAGAAACAAATACAAAAGGACGCACCAAAGCAGGAATACTTTGATATCAAAGAAACCTAAAGTTGTGATGATCAGAGAAAAACTGGAGCAGTGGTTGAAACTTGCAACAGACGTGCTGATCAGATATCTGAAATGGATTCAGTTCTGGAAAGAGTTTTACAGACCAGAACCAGAAGAAGAGTGGCATGAATTGTTTACGGAGGCATTGGCAAATGAAAGAAAGATAAATGACTATCTGGACGTGCTGATGTTTGGAGCAGGAGAAGAAATTGTAGAGTTTTTCAAGATGAAGAGGAAGGAGGTTGAGAGAATTGAAGAAAGAATTAACGAATATCAGCGAGAAGTCATTGATGGAATTAGAAGATATTGTGAACGAGGAGATGCTTACAACAGAAGATGTCAATAATATGCTGGAGCATACGGATAAGGGAAGAACAAAGCAGACAATCAGAAATTGTGTAACCGCACTTCAAAATGATCCAGTGCTGAAAAAAGCAATTAAGAGGAATGAACTTTCCGGAAGGATGGACATTGTGAAAGAGGTGCCTTGGGAACGGAGAAGCGAGAGCCTCACAGTGACAGATACGGACGATAGTAATCTAAAGATGTATCTGGAAGATAATTATGAGATTACTAGTGAACGAGTAATAAAAAAAGGAGTAGATATTGTTTCCAATGAAAATAAGTATCATCCGATTCGAGATTATCTGGAGAGCCTAATGTGGGATGGCGTTCCACGTATTGAGAATTTACTTCCACGGTTTCTTGGAGCTGAAAAGAACAGTTATACGACTGGCGTGATGAAAATGCATATGCTGGCAGCAATATCCAGGATATATGAACCAGGAATAAAGTATGATATTATGCTTTGCCTGGTAGGAAGTCAGGGAGCCGGAAAATCTACATTTTTTAAATATCTGGCAATAAATGACGATTGGTTCAGTGACAATCTGGATCACCTGGATGATGAAAATATTTATCGGAAATTACAGAACCATTGGATTATAGAGATGGGAGAAATGAAAGCAACTGTTACTGCAAAGAACATTGAACAGATAAAATCGTTTCTAAGCAGACAGAAAGAAACTTACAAAGTTCCTTATGAGGTTTATCCAGAGGACAGACCACGACAGTGTGTATTTTGTGGAACATCGAATGACCTAAATTTTCTTCCATTGGATAGAACCGGAAACAGGAGATTTGCCCCAGTTATGACAGATATAACAAAAGCAAAAGTTCATATTCTAGACAATGAAGAAGAGAGCAGAGCTTATATTGTACAGGCATGGGCAGAGGCTATGGTGCTTTATCAACAGGGAAATGTATACCTCAGTTTTACAAAAGAGATTGAGGAAGAAGCGAAGAAACTGCAGAAAGAATTTATGCCGGAAGATACAAATGCAGGAATTATCCAGGCGTTTCTTGATGACTATGAAGACGATTATGTATGTACAAAGCTTTTGTTTGATGATGCACTGCATCGGACAGGTGAGATGAAACAATGGGAAAGCAAAGAAATCGCAAATATTATGAATAATGCAATAGAAGGATGGAAACAACACGGTACTCACCGTTTTGGAAAGGAATATGGCATCCAGCGGTCATGGAAACGAATAGAAGGTATTGAGAAAAAAGACAAAGACGGATTCATGGAAGTACCGGAACAGTTGGAGATACCGTTTGAGTAAAGATTATTGTAAACGATGTAAACGGAACTTGAAGGAAAAACTTAAAAAGTTAACTTTTAAAATCTTTTGAGCCCCGTTTACAAATTCCGTTTACAGACTGGAAAGGAGCAGGAAATGATGAAACAGGGAAGATTAGGATATAACAGCAGTAATGGAAGATATGGATTATTATCATCAGACTTATGGATTGATACAGGATTTCACTGCGGAGAAGGACTGGAAGTGCTGGTAGATGATGAATGGGTACAGACCAGAATGGAGATGAATCTGGCAAGAGAATGGTATCTGGTGGGGACACCTTATTGTGGAGATCTGGAATATGTGCAGGCAAGGATACCGGAATAAACAGGTCTATGATCCGCTTTGGTCTGTGCGGAACAGACGTCCACCGGACGTTATGCCCCCGGCAGGGCGCAAGGGGACTTTTGATGGACGGTACGGCTGTCGAAAGTGCTTTTGCGTTACTTTTGACAAAAGTAACAAAACCGCCGTGTCCAGCGACAGTTTCTTAAACATCGCCATGTCTGGCGTAAATAAAAATTATGTGCCATATCTGGCACTCAAACAGAGAAGAGGTGAGAAAATATATGATGAAACGGACAATCAGTGGCATGATCGGAGCCGGTTCACTGGCTCATAACAGACGGGATTTTGTAGCAGAAAATGTAGATCCGAAAAGAACGCAATATAATATCTGTTACCGAAATGAAAACCTACAGGAAGTTTACAAAGAGTTGTTTGATGAGGCCGTGGAGAGATACAATGTTGGAAAACGAAATGATCGAAAGATTACCAATTATTATGAAAAGATACGGTTGGGGAAACAGGAGAAGCTTTTTCATGAGGTGATCTTTCAGATTGGAAATTGTGGAGATATGGCAGTAGGGACGGAAGAAGGAGAGTTAGCTGTCAAGATATTGGATGAGTTCCTAAAAGACTTTGAAAAAAGGAATCCTACACTTCGGTTATTTAATTGCTATTTACATCTAGATGAATCTACACCGCATTTGCATGTCGATTTTGTTCCATATGTGAGCGGGTGGACTGGAAAAGGTATGGATACGAAAGTTTCTTTAAAACAGGCACTAAAAAGCCTTGGGTTTCCAGGCGGAAGTAAACGTGACACGGAACTTAACCAGTGGATTAATCATGAGAAAGAAGTTTTGGCAGAAGTCGCTAAAAAGTATGGAATTGAATGGGAACAGAAAGGCACACATGAAGAACATCTGGATGTTTATAATTTTAAAAAGAAAGAACGTAAGAAGGAAGTGCAGGCTCTGGAGCAAGAAAAAGAATACCTGACAGCGGAAAACGAAAGTTTAGCTTTCAAGATTTCAGAAGTAAAAGCTGATATTGAAAAGTTGGAAGATGAAAAGCTTCAGTTTAAAAAAGATAAAGATGCTGCAGAAAAACGTGCGAAGAAAGCAAAAACAGAATTGAAAAAACTGGAGGACAGAAGAGAATTCCTGCAACCAGTGATGGATAATGTCAACAAGGAAATAAAAGAATACGGAATGATCAAAACATTTCTGCCGGAAGCTACAGCGTTGGAACGTGCGGTAACTTATCGGGATAAGAAAATCAAACCATTATTCATTGAAATGAAAAATAAGATCGGTGCGATGGCTGCACAGGTGAAAGAACTTACAAGAGAAAGAGATAATTGGAAAAGTAAGTTTCAGCAGAAAAAGAAAGAGCATGAGAACACAAAAAAGGAACTAGCAGAAGTTCAGAAAGATTATCAGAAATTGTCCGGTGAGAAAGAAGTACTGCAGGGGCTTGCGGACAGATATAACCGACTTTTACGTATGTTGGGGAAAGATATGGTAGAACGACTGGTGCAGGACGATATCCGAATGCAGGCAGAACTTGAAGCAAAAAAGCAGAAAGAGCAAATGCCGAAAAAAATAGGTGGCCGCATACAATGGGCAAGAGAACGAAGTGAAGAACACAATGCACAGATAAAAAAGAACAAAGCAAAATACAGAGGAATGGAGTTGTAAGAATATAGTGGTAATATTGATATAAGAAATATAGTAAACTAAAAAAGAAGAAAATATGTTCGATATGTTCTCATTGTTTCGTGAGAAAATCTTGATATAAATTAATAAAAATGATATACTTAATTGGATTCATAGAAAAGAATGATATTGGGAGAAAGAAAATGTCAGTATGCTATGATAAGCTTTGGAAGATATTAATAGACAAACAAATGAATAGAACAGAGTTAAAGGATAAAGCAGGAATAAGTTTTAATGTACTTGCAAAAATGGGAAAAGGAGAATCTGTTTCTTTGGAGAGCCTTCATAAAATATGTAAGACTTTAGAATGTGATATTGGGGATATTATGGAATTTTCAGATGGAAAGACTAATGTGTAAGGAACATAATAATTGAGACAGAGGAGGAGTGGTTTGTGCAAAAACCATTAACTTGTGTAGAAATATGTGCAGGAGCTGGTGGACAGGCTTTAGGACTTGCTATGGCTGGGTTTGTTCATGTTGCCCTTGTTGAGTATGAAACGGATTATTGTAATACGTTGAATCAAAATCGTCCTGAATGGAATGTGATATGTACAGATGTGCGAGAGTTTGATGGAAAACCATATAAAGGTGTAGATTTATTGGCTGGAGGAGTTCCGTGTCCGCCATTTTCAATAGCTGGTAAGCAATTGGGAAAAGATGATGAGAGAGATTTATTTCCTGAGGCACTTAGACTAATAAAAGAAATGGAACCTAGAGCTATTATGTTGGAGAATGTGAGAGGATTTTTAGATAGAGGCTTTACGGAATATAGGCAATATATTTTAAAATCTATTGAAAAATTAGGTTATGATACACAAATTAAATTATTAAATGCATCAGATTTTGGTGTTCCACAACTTCGCCCAAGAGTTGTTATCGTGGGAATAAGGAAAGAAGAAAATAAATATTTTATGTATCCAGAAGGAAATCCGCAGATGGCACCTACAGTAGGAAATGCTTTATATGATTTAATGGCAGAAAATAAATGGAAAGGTGCAAAAAAATGGGCTCAAAATGCAAATAAAATTGCACCTACATTGGTTGGTGGTTCCAAAAAACATGGGGGACCAGATTTAGGACCAGTAAGAGCAAGAAATGCGTGGGCTGAATTAGGAGTCGATGGACGTGGAGTGGCTAATATGGCTCCAGAACCAGATTTTGAAGGAATGCCAAGATTAACAAGTAGGATGTTGGCAAGAATACAAGGATTTCCTGATACGTGGACGTTTGGAAAAAAGAAAACGGCTGCGTGTCGTATGATTGGGAATGCATTTCCGCCACCAGTGGCAAAAGCTGTAGGGGAAAAGATAAAGGAGTGTTTAGAAAATGAATGCACTGATTGCGAAAGAACGATATCACTTTCACGAAAAATTGTTTGAGACCAATACATTAACATTGACTAAAGCTGATGTAGCTTCAAATGCAGATACAAGTAGTCGAGGATCAAAAGCAATAGCAAAAAGAATTGTAGATATTTTGGTGGAAGAACAGCAACACAAAATTAATGTAGTGGAAAAAATTTCAGGTCAAACACTTGGAAAGCAATTTGAGATGCTTACAATGGAGTTTTTACAGGCAACATTTCCATATTTGCAGAATTTATATCCAGGTAAGTGGTCAATATTACAATTAGGTAATAATAACAAACTTAAAACAAGTGATTTTGAACAATATGAGCATTTAGCATATTTAAGTGCATTGACAGCAGAAAACGCACAATTAGCGGCGGCATTAGGAAACGATTATCTTGTAGCACCAGATGTGGTTGTTTATCGTGAACTTTATGAAGATGCTGAAATAAATCAAAATCAATGTATTGTAGATAATAATGTGAGTAAGATGGCAGATATAAGAAAAAGCAATGGTGGAAAACCGTTGCTTCATGCTAGTGTATCAGCTAAATATACTATGAGAAGTGATAGAGCACAAAACAGTCGTACAGAGGCATTAAATTTGATTCGTAATAGAAAGGGACACCTACCGCATATAGTAGTTGTAACTGCTGAACCGATGCCAAATCGTTTGGCATCTTTAGCTCTTGGAACTGGTGACATTGATTGCGTATATCATTTTGCCTTATATGAACTTATACGTGCAGTAAAAGAAGTAGGATCAGAAGATGCAATTGAGCTGCTGGATACACTTGTAAGTGGAAAAAGGTTGAAAGATATTTCAGATTTACCACTGGATTTAGCTGTTTAAATGTAAAATATATTATAGAACTTAGGAGGTAGTATTAATGCCTTGTATGGCAATTGATTTGTTTTGTGGAATAGGAGGATTAACTAAGGGATTGTCACTCGCTGGAATAGACGTATTGGCTGGATTTGACATAGATGGAAGTTGTCAATTTGCTTATGAAGCAAATAATACGGCGGAATTTATATGCAAAGACGTAACAAATATTAGAGGTGCAGAATTAAATCAAATATATCCAGAAAATGTAGTGCGTGCATTGGTAGGGTGTGCACCATGTCAACCATTTTCGAGATATTCTTCCAGATATAGGAAAGAGGGACATACTGATAATAAATGGAGATTATTATATTCATTTGAAAGATTGGTAAGAGAAACTTTACCAGATATTGTTTCTATGGAAAATGTTCCCAATTTGATTCATGAAAATGTATTTAAGGATTTTGTAAAAACATTAAGTGAGTTAGAGTATGCGGTGGAATATCAAGTAGTAAATTGTCCAGATTATGGAGTTCCACAACATAGAAAAAGATTAGTGCTTTTAGCATCAAGACTTGGGGAGATACATTTAATTCCACCATTATATGATGAGAATCATTATATAACAGTAAGAGAGGCAATCGGTCATTTGCAACCAATAGAAGCTGGAGAAATATGTCCTAATGACATCCTACATCGTTCTAGTGCGCTATCTGCAATAAACATGGAGAGAATACAGCAGTCTGTACCAGGAGGAACATGGCGTGACTGGGATGAAAATTTAAGATTAAAATGCCATAAAAAGAAATCTGGTGCAACATTTCCATCCGTTTATGGACGAATGGAATGGGACGAGCCGTCACCAACGATGACTACACAATTTTATGGATATGGAAACGGAAGATTTGGACACCCAGAACAAAATAGAGCAATATCATTAAGAGAAGGTGCGATTTTACAATCTTTTCCTGATGATTATATTTTTATTGATGATCAGCATCCAGCAAAGAAACGAGAATTGGGAACACACATTGGAAATGCAGTACCTGTTGAACTGGGAAGAGCTATAGGAACAAGTATTCAGCAACACTTAACAGAAATGGGAGTGAATTGATGGAGGATAGTCAGGTGAAAATTAGAGAAGCGAAAGAAGAAAGCCAAATAAAAGAATCGGCAAAACAAATAAGAGATAAAAAGCAAGATATCAAATTTGATGTAAGAGATTATCCAATCAATTATCTTGTTAGCCAATATGAAAAACAGGAGTTTTATATACCGTTAGAGTACCAACGAAATTTTGTATGGGGAAACAAAGACAGATGTTTCTTTATTGAATCAATTTTGATGGGATTACCAATTCCGTTTATGTTTTTTGCAGATACAGATGATGGACGTATAGAGATTGTAGATGGAGCACAACGAACTCAGACCTTAGTTCAATTTTGTCAAAATGATTTGGAATTGCAAGATCTTCAAATATTAAAAAACTCAAATGGTTTTTTATTTGAAGATTTAGATCCGGCTATTCAAAGGAAATTTTTAAATACAAATGTAAGAGTAGTATTTCTGGAGGAAGGTACTACAGAAAATGTACGTCAAGAAATATTTAAGCGTATTAATACAAGTGGTTCACCAATAAAACCGGCAGAAGCAAGAAGAGGATCTTTTGAAGGAAAATTCAAAGTATTTTTAGAGGAATGTGTAAAAAATCCATTATTTAATGAATTGGCACCAAGAACTAAGATTACAGAAGATAGATATGAAGGCTTTGAATTAGTGTCAAGATTTTTTGCATATTATGATAACTATGATGCTGATTTTGAAAATTATACGGGAAATGTTACTAAATATATTGATGATTATGTAGAAAAGCAAAATGAAAAAGCAAAAAAGGATGAAAATATTATTGCAGAATGTCGAGAAAATTTTGAAAAAATGCTTTCATATGCAGAGCAAATTTTAGGTAAGAGAGGATTTAGGAAAAGCTTAACCTCTAAGTCAACACCACGTGCTAGATTTGAAGCGTTATCTATTGGTATTGCGGTAGCCTTGAAAGAAAATCCTGATCTTCCAGTTAGAGATGTTACAGATTGGATTGATGGAGAGGAATTTGCTAAATGTACAAGATCTGATGCGGCTAATAATAAAAATAAACTTGTTGGGAGAATTAATTTTGTAAAAAATAAATTAATTTCGGGGGAATAAATGATTACATTTCAAGATACGTATGATAGCCGAAAAAAGGAAATTGAGAATTTTTTAGAACTTATGAAATTCTTAGAAAAAAAAGAAAATGAGCGTGAAGATGGTAAGAGCAAATTTTCAGAATTTTTTTATCCAGAAACAGGTGGAATACATTTGACATATCAATCATTGATAAATATTTTGAAATCTAATGTATCATTGATGATTTACAATATTATTGAATATACTGTAACAAACTTGATTGATAGTATATATGATGAGATAAGAGTAAATCATTTATCATATATTGATGTCAATGATTCTATTAGAAATTTATGGAGAAAAACTATTTTAAGGTCAGTTAATGATCCTAATGCGAACTTTAGTACTTTTTTGAGGAAAAATGAAGAAATTATTTCGGCAATATTGAGTAATAATGAATTGAATATGTATGCTAAAAATACTTTGCCTGGCGGGAATTTAGATGGAACTTCGATAAAAGAAACTTTTGAATCACATGGTATTCAGGTGAGAACAAGCAGCAGAAATTATAGACCAGATATTCTAATTGGAATAAAAGAAAATAGAAATAATTTAGCACATGGTTCTGTATCGTTTGTTGAAGCAATGAGAGAAGATAGTATTGATGATATTAGAGCAAATGAAAGTTTAGTAGTTGGATTTTTGGAAGAATTGATAGAGACTGTTTCTACATATATTGAAGATCAAAAATATAAAAAAGTTTAAGAAATTGATGATTTTAATTATGATAAAAGAGAGGAACGGGAAGAATTGAGGGAGTGATAACACCATGATAACAAAATCCCCCAAAACCACACGGACAAAACGGAAAATATGGATTTTTCCCCACAAATCACACGAAAAATCATCATTTGCACACTGCAATACCCCGGTCTGATATCGTGAAGGTGGACGTACTGTAGGTTCTGGACGTGTTGCGACAATCATCGAATAATCCAGTAAATTCAAGGCTTTCAAGCTTTTGAGAACGGACTTTGCAACAGAATTGCAACAAATTTGCAAAGCATAATGCTGAATAATGCGTGATAATGCGTTTTTGGCAGGATGTGAGTGAATCCAATTTCATAAAATTTTGTATCAAATGGACACTTTCCAAGTGAAAACTAGGAGGGTGTCCTTTTTGTGTTATAGTTAAAAATTTATGAATTGGAGGAAGAAAGTATGAGTAGTACAGCGTTAGGAGCAGAGAAAGCGATTATTTTTATCAGCGATGCACATGAAAAATTCTACTATGAGAAATTGAAAGAGGTCAGGTATCAGGACGTGTACCACAAAGCGCTTGTATATTGTCTTGGTATCAGCGATGACACGAGAAGAAATATCAACAGCATTTATAACTTTAAGACAGGCTGTGTAAAAACGGAGTGCCTGCATGAAGGCTGGCAGACCAGCGGGAGCGTGAAAGTAGTCAGGATGGCGTATAACCTTTACTGCAACGGTACGCCGAGTGTCCTTGATTACGATGATGCGGAGGAACAGGTGGACGAGTGCAGAATGTACACAGTGGAAGAACTGTTCTGCTGTGTCTATGCACCTTATTTTTGGCAGGCGGTACAGATACGGTATCCGGAATACGCAACATATAACCACAAGCTGTACGCCATGTTCGGAGGACAGGATTGATGTTAAAAGTCAGGCTTATGGGAACAAAGAACGATATTAAGTGGTTCGGGAAGATTTTACAGAGGAACCCGAAAATCGAAGTGACGGAATTTTCCGATATGTTCCCAAACAAAGGGACAAAGAAATATTACAGGACTTATGTGGAAGTCAGGAAAAGCAA
>JAETON010000048.1 GCA_021771695.1 Lachnospiraceae bacterium
AAGGTCTCGGGATAAAACAATCTGATGGAAAATACGTCAGATTCTGTTATGCCAAGACCTCTTTTATTTTGCTTGAAAAGTGAAAAATAAGTTTATTATAGAATGACTGATAATAGTATTTGCAAAGTGACGGACAGACAAAGACTCCGATAGACCGCTCAAATATTACAGAGTCTATGGACCGTGTTCTTCCAAAAGATTTGTCGGATTATTTCTTTTTTGGAGGAGAACGTATTTCTGGAATTGCAAATAGAACGGATTTATCAAAAGCAGTGAGAGGACTTATGCGTTTAGATGTGCTGGAAAATGCTCGAACACATTTGTCTGGAGTTGTAAAATCTTTTGAATCAAAGATAGATACAACCGGAGATGCGAATGCGCAGAAAGCGAAAGATAGTTTAGAAACATATAAGATTAAGAAGGCTCAGTTAGAAGAAGAAAAGAAAAATTTTGATGAGCAGATGAAATATTGGCAGACAAAAGAAAATGAGTATAGTGCAGAGCTGGCCAAGAGTAATATTGAACAAGTAAAACAAGCAAAAAAAGAGCGAGACCGATTGGAAGCTACACTAAAAGCGGAAGAGGCAAAGTTAGAAAGAGCTAAAATTGATATGGTTAAAAAGTTCAATTACAGACCGTATGCATATTTTGGATTGCCGACTATTAGTAAAACATTAGACATGCTTAAGAAATTACAGGAGCAGAATGGTAATGTTGAGTGCGTTCCGGATATGGAGCAGGGAGCAATTGATCATTTAATAAAGCGTGGATATTGTTTGTGTGGAACGCATTTAGATCCTGGGACTATTCCGTATTTAAAGGTTATGGAAGAACGGAAAATACTACCTCCAGAGTATATTGGTTCAGCTATTCAAGCATACAAGACGAAATCAGAAGGATATTTGGCAGGTTCTGAAGATTTTAAAGAGACTATTGAAGAAAAGTATAAGGAGATACGTGCTCTGCAAAGACAAATTGGTAATTTGAAAGATGAGCTTGCTAAACAGTCGGATATTATTATTGACGATACAGATGCAAAAGAAATCGAAAGAAAACGAAAAGATGCACATACCAAATACTTAGAGGCAAAATCAGATTATGACTCATGTGTTTCTAAAATTGGAGGATACAATTCTAATATAAAGAATTGCGAGGATGCAATTGATAAATATGCGAAAAGTAGCACGAAAAATGCACGTGTTGC
Source organism: Lachnospiraceae bacterium (assembly GCA_021771695.1). Classification (GTDB taxonomy): domain Bacteria; phylum Bacillota; class Clostridia; order Lachnospirales; family Lachnospiraceae; genus Anaerostipes. The sequence continues at coordinate 1,205 of JAETON010000048.1, forward strand.
TAGATATATCATGTATTCTCAAAAAGTATATGAGTGGTTGAGTGAAACATATAAAGGAAAAGAAGAAATTGTGCGAAGTGAACTGCAAAAGAGGGTGAATGATAATTTTGCTAAAATGTATCATGGAGAGCGTTCAATCCTTATTGATGATAAGTATAGGGTTAAATATAGTGATGTGACTACCGAAGAGTCTGATGGATTAAAGGCAGTAAAGAGTTTTGCATTCATAGCAAGTTTGGTTTCAATGGCAAAAGATAAGATTCTTGATGATGAAGAAATGAAATTGGGACAAGTATATCCACTGGTAATGGATGCTCCATTTTCTAACTTGGATGAGATACATATCCATAATATATGCAAAATATTACCTAATACAGCCAACCAGGTTGTAATAGCAGTTAAGGATAATGATTGGGAGTATGCGTCTTCAAATCTTCAGAAGTATGTAGGTAAGAGCTATGTGATTGAAAAGGATCATGATGCAAATGGCAAAGAGATTGATACTATGACACACATTAAGTAAGGAGGCACAATATGTTTGATAAAGACTTTAAAATAACAGGAAAGCATGCAAATTATTGGAAAGACTTATGTGAGTTGGCGGGTAATGTTCCTGATAGAGAGCAGCATGCAAACTTTAAGATTTTCAATGCTTATATTGATGCATATATTTTGTGTCCTCTTATAGGCTATCAGTATAGTCGAAAGGGCATTATAGATAATAGCGTACCTGGAGATGCAGGTATGTTATCGGAAGTAATTATTAAGAGACAAGCAGAGTTAAAATTTGTCTACCAGATAATTATGCTAGCGGATGAGGAGTCAGAGCCAGATCCGGATAAACGTATATATCGTGCAACTACTTTTTCGGAGGAGAAAGATGCAGATAAAGAATTTATAAAAGATAATATGAAGATTTATAATGCTTATTTTTTGGGTGGTTTAGAGGTTCTGCATGAACAATTTGTTGAGCAATGTATAACAGACGATGACTATCTTAAGAAAATGTTTGATTTTGTTCGCCATTTTGATGAAGAACAGGACGGAGAGGCACTGAAGGCATCTATTGACAAATTTCTGAATAAGTGATGGTGAGATGTGAATGGTGGATTTTACTGGATATGCCAATAAAGTTCTCTTATCTGACACGTTTGATTTTACTATTGATGAAGTTACAACAGTTCTAAGAAACATAGGGTTAATAAATGAAAAAAATATATGTCGAGAAGAACAAATGGAAAAATATATTTTCTTATATGGTGACGAACAAGAGGTATACAATCGTGAAGAAAGGAAGTTTATTGAGGGCGTTGGCAATATATTTATATATAGAGAATTTCATAAAAAGACAAAACGTGGAACGATGCCATGCCGAGTTATTGCAGCAGAGATTGAAACCATTGAACCGATAAAAAGTAGTGTGTTTTTTATGAAAGAAATAAATAAAGCTATTGGAGGGTATACAGTTTTCTTTATTAAAGCGAATAGTGAATTTTATATTGGAATGAGGCTTTTCGGGCATGATGTTAAGGAAGATTGTATGTTGTCTGGTCCAATAGTGACATGTGAAGATATAGAAGAAATTTGTGACAGACTGATGTTTGTTCCGGATTGTGATGACTTTGTAAGTTATTATAGTGCAATGGCTTCTGCACTCGAATACATGAGTGAAAAATATGAAGATTATGATGCACAGATAATAAAGAGAAGGGGAATACAATATCCTTATCTTGAAATGTTATCGGACATCGAAAAAATATTTGGACTAAGTGTATCCAAGGAAAAAATAAGATATTATGATTCGTTTGAAATGGAACCGGAAAAGAATTTTTTATGCTTGTTAAAAGAAACTTATTCAGAATTAAATTTTATAGAATCGTTTAAAGCAAATACAGTAGAGATGTTGTTTGAAGCGGAGGAAATGGCTCAGTTAGCAGCAAGAACAGAAGAAGAGCATAACTTGTTTTTAGCTAATCATCAGGAAGAAGAAATAAAAGAATATGATTCAGAAATCAAGGATTACTTAGATGACCCGGAAATGATGATAAACTTATTAAAGAAAAAGAAAAACTTATAAACAATGAATATCCAATATTGAGATGGTGAAAAAGTGATTTGTTGGATTTAATATGTTAATACTAAGCAATTATTTGGATTTTGCGCTTACCTATTAAAAGGTTGAAAGATGAAAAGGGTATAAAGTAATGTGTATTTTTGCATAGGAGGACAAAATATTTGGCTGGATTTGATTTGTCAGAAGGAAAATATAAAAATGATGATGTATCATCTGAAGAATTGTGGAAATCTTTTAACAGAGTGTTTTCAACAAAAACATTAAATTCTTCTAGTTATAAATTTGTTTTTTTAAAGTCTATTGTGGACTGCATAGAAAGATATAATGGAAAGATGAGTTATACATTTTATGAAATTTTTGAGCGATTTACAGAAATCTACTGGGTTTTAGTTGTTAAATATGGCTTGAATCAGAATGCATCTAAATCAAAGCTTACTTATATAGAACAGATTTTTCGAGAGTATATTGGACGCACAAGTGATAAAAAAGTTGTGAAAATAGAGTTTGACGATATAACAGATGCTGCCAAGAAAAAGATTGTTGATTTGGTGGTGAAAAAATGCAAGAAATATGTTGTGGGTGCCTTGTTTGAAGATACGCAAGAATTATTTTATTCTTTTTCAAAGAAGGGTGAGTGGATTGAACTTAATCCTAAAATGATTACATTCTTGAAAGAACATGGAGAAGCGATAGAAGAATTAAATTATTATGAATTAGCCAAGTTTTTGGATAAGGTGAATGCAGCTGATGCTGTAGATAGAATAAATGAAGAAAAGGAAAATATTAAGACTGATGATTCTGTAAATGTATATAGACAGATGCTATTTGATGAATTTGAGGGTACGAACAAAAGTTTAGATTATATACCGAAAATAAATACGATTGAGCTATCGATGGTCGCAGAGGATAATCTGTATCAAGTAGAAAATCTTGAGGCTGAAAATAGTTACCTAAAAGATTTGTATGATAAGGAAAAGCGTATTGAAAACGACTCCGAAAGCATGATGCAGTACTTAGATGATCCTGAAAGAATAATTAAGATGCTTAAAATGAGAAAGGGAATTTGTTGTTAATAAAATTGAACGGTTGATAAAGAATAATAAAGAAATACAAATGAAAATGAAGGAATGCAAATAAAAACAACTTGACAAAATGCCATTTTCTGGGTTATAATTCTCGTACGAATCGGGCAAGATGAAAGTCTCATGGTAGATGCTATGGGAATAAAAGATATCAGGTGTCGATGTACGGAAATTTGAATATGATAGTTATAGAGTCAAGAAATGGTATGGATGTACCATTGTTTTGGGCTATAATTTTATATATTTCTATCGGTATATTGAATAATGATATAAAATGAGACCTTTCACTTGTGTGAGAGGTCTTTTTCTATGTCCGAAAATTATTTTTAAGGAGGGCATTAATATGTCGGCAGAAATTATTAATGATAAGTTTGAAGGTTTGGTAGGAAGTGAGTTAATCAATACCGCCCAGATGTATGAGTCCTTAAGGTATAATGATTATTCCGTTGAAAATGGACTCGGAGAAATTGTAGACAATTCGGTGGAAGCCGGAGCTAATGAAATCAGAATTGATTTCAAAAAGAGAATTCAGCAATTTGGTAAAAAACAAGTTGAAGAGATTGAACAAATTGTTGTGGCAGATAATGGTTGTGGAATGTCAGTAAACATTTTGGAAAACTGTCTTACACTGGGATGTTCCATGAGAGACCGCAAGAATGGTAGATTAGGCATCGGAAAATTTGGTGTTGGTATGACTTTGGGAGGAATCTCGTTGGCTCGCGAAATAGAAGTATATTCCAGAGATGATGAGAAACAAGATTTTTATTATACCTATATAAATCTCGATGAAATCAAGGATGGTAAGAAAACTATTTCAGCTCCGATTGTCAAAGATATTCCTGAGGAGTATAAAGAATTTTTTGAGGGAAATACCGGTACACTGGTGATTTTGAACAACTGTGACCGTATGGATGGGACTGGTAGGAGAGTCGATCCGAATGAATTCAATGGACTTATTGCCAATTATTTAGGAAGAACCTATAGAAAGTTCATAGCTGGTGGATTGAAGATTATATTGGATGGAAGACAGGTTTATTTACATGATCCACTATATATGGCAGGTCCTACACAATTCGATACAAAAGAAAACCAGGATCCTAAAGCACAATTGTATAGTGAAACATCATTTGAGTGGGATATTCCAGGAGGTAAAGGAGAAAAGGCTATAATTAGAATTAAATTGTCACTTCTTCCTTTGGAATGGCGTACGAACATTGGTGACGGTGGTAATGTTGAGGCACGTAAAAGAAAGATTGACCAGAATGAGGGGGTGTCAATTTTAAGAGCAAACAGAGAAGTGTTGTATGATAAAATTCCGTATTTAATTGGTCAGAAGCGTGGGCAATTCGCATATCAAGATAACGATAGATGGTGGGGATGTGAAATTTCTTTTCCGCCGGAGTTGGACGAATGTTTTCAAGTCAGATATATTAAAAGAGGTGCGGAACCGATAGGCGCTTTAAAGGATAGGCTTAAATCAGAACTTACTGGAGCAATTACTTCGCTTAGAAAACGTATCAAAGAAGATAGAGCAAACGAAAAAGCTAAGCAGAAACAATCTGAGAATGATTTTGATAATGCTGAGAATATCATGTCAGAATTAGATGACATCTTCCCGATGAATCAAACCAGAAGAGATATGTCAGAAGATGAAGAGAATGCAAAGATTGAAAAGATACTTGATGAATCTGCAGGACCTACAGGGGAAAGCGCAGCAGATAGGCAGGCGAGAAAAGAATCTTTGTTAAATAAAATGTATTCTATTGTTATTGTGTCTTATCCGGCATCCGTTCTGTTTGAAACGGATATGTTACTGGGAGACAAAATGGTAATTAAACTTAATTCAAATCATCCTTACTACCAGAAGGTTATAGATCCGTTATGTGGTGCAGCTATTAAAGCAGATACGGCTGAGGATTCCTTGGAGAAAGCAAGAGTTAGAGATGCAATAATGCTTTTATTGCTAAGTTATATTAAAGCAAGAGCAGTACTTAAGGATACAGATAATAACAGATATCTATTTAATCAGTTGGAAACTCAATGGAGTTCAATTCTTTCGGCTGTTTCAGATAAGCTTGATTCCGAAGTGTAAGGGGGTAAGATTTAATGAAAGACATTACCTTGCAGGATAGGATTTATACACATGGTGGAATAGACAATGGATTCTTTATAGGCTATCCAGGAGTAAGAGATGGAAAAGCAGTTTTAATTTATGGTAGACACGGACATTCTGACTATATTGAAATTGATTCGTTGTGTAGTCAAATAAGCGAGAAAGTGTTGCCGTATATGACAAAAGAATAGTTACTTGGACGAGCTAGTTCCATATGTATATGGTAAACAAAGCCGGAGTAGAAATGCATGCATAAATCATATGTGTGCGTTCTGCTTCGGCTTTCTTTTTTGAAAAAAGTGAATAGTACTTGCAAAAACAGAACATATGTTCTATAATGAGATTGCGCTACCTTAGCAGGTAAAATTATGACAGTTGCCTTACGCAGAAACTAGGAGGTGCAAAGTGTGGAAGATGAGTACATACACGTTGCCTGTCCTTGCTGCAAGAACAAGCGATTGTTTGATTTGCTGCGAGGATCAAAGGGCATCGTTTCAATAAAATGTCCGATATGCAGAGCTGTTGTGGCAGTTTCCCTCCATGATGGTAAAGCTAGCAATGATAAAAGAACAAATCGTACTGAGCAAATCGGAGCATAGGATTCTATAGCTACCAACGCCTGACGAGAATATGTTTGTAATGCAAGTTACAAGTGTATTTTTGTTAGGCGTTTTTGTTTTGTCAAAAAGAAGAAAGGAGGTGGCAGAGTGAATTTAGAAAATGACGTCATGCATCTCGATGATAATCAGAGATTGAATATTGGTATGCGTATACAAGAGCAACGAATGAAGTGTGGGATGTCAGGTGCAACATTAGGCGCTTATCTTGGAATTAGTGCGAATCAGGTATCACGTATAGAGACAGGTAAGGCAAAATGCTCATTAGAACATTTTTTTGTGATTGCACAGCTATTAAATTGCTCTGCCGATTATCTTCTTTTTGGAAAAATACAGATGCCTGTTATGTCCCAGATGCAGGTTGATTTAATCGAGCAATTGTATCAGAGTATTGCAAATTAGTCCTCAGAGGACTAGTGAAGCTAAAAAGATAGGCTTCTGAGCGTGAGAAGGAATATTTCAAATGAGTTATCATTTATACATATCAAACAGGACGCTGTTTGAGAAAGGATACAGGCGCTTGTATCACTAAATTTCAATTAGGAAAGGTGATACGAAAATGAAAAACTATAACAATTTCATGAAACATGAAAATGGTAACTTGGCAGTGGGATTCATCAAATCCAGAAAAGCAGAGCATAAGGTGATGGATTTCTGTGAGAGGTTGATTGCAGCCGGAGACGAGGAGGACTGTGAAATCTTATGCGTAGATGTGGACAGAGGCGGTAGCAGAGATATCGACAGACCGCAGCTTGATGATATTTATAGGGCGATGGAAATGTCTATTATCAATCATCTTTTTATTAGAAGCTTTGATGACATTTCAGAAGACATGGAAGATCTGGTTTCGTTCATGCAGTTTGCGAATGACAATAAGGTGCAGATCCATGTTGTGAGTGTAGAAGCTGATAAAGAAATGAAAGAAGCATCCGAGCCTTGGGACGGAGGTGCAGGATGTTGAATGGTTTTCATAATGGCGAGGTAGAGAATCTTCTCTACCTGCCGGAATACAAAATGTACCTTGCCATAGATTACGATGGAGTGAATGTTTATGACCAGTATGAGAATTTCTATGGTAACTATCCTACGGAGGAAGAGGCAATAGAGGCTCTTGCCAGAGCTAAGAAAGAAGGTGGCTATTGATGAAATACGAAGGATATATGGTAGGACCGGCACTTAGGAAGCTTCGTACTGATAGGGGACTAAGTATTTTACAAGCCAGCAACTTGACCGGTTTGAGTACATCAAGTCTGAATCAGATTGAACAGGGTGGACGTAACTTGAGTATGAAATCATTGTTCCTTTTTATGAATGCTTATGAGGTAGATGCCAACACTGTGCTTGATATTAAAGCAACATATAATAAGGAAGATTCTATTGACTCAAGATTGGATTTGTTGCCGGATAAACAAAAAGCATATTTTAAGGAGACTTTCCTGTATATGTTGGATAATGCAGCAACGATGATAGCATAGGAGGGCAAAACTATGGCGAAGAGAATAGAACCCAGATATGAGTGCATTGCCTATTTATCTGTCGAAGCTGATTTGAATGTGGTGGACAGATTGGAAGACAAGCAGCTCAAGTATATAAAAGAATATGCAAAGGCTCATAATATTAAAGTTGTAGGTGTCATGAGAAGACATGGCTTTTGTATGAATGATGTATTTAGAAACTTCAAACAGATTGCCTTATTAATAGGGAAGAAAAGAGTTCAAGGTGTGATTGTAGCCGGAATGAAATATGTGAGTTCTGATATAGAAGATGCATATGGCAAAATAGGAATGGTCAAGGCAGCAGGCGGTCAGTTTATTACGGTGGACGAAGGTAATCTTGGAATGAATATTGTGATGGAGGAAAAGTGATGGAAAAGAGAAAGAACTATGGAAAATATAAGCGTGGCGATGTTGTGTATGCTGATTTTGGGCATAAGCCTGCGGGTGTACAGGGTGGAATCAGACCTTGTGTGATCGTGAGCTGTGATGCAAGCAACCATGAAGGTGCCCCAATGGTTACAGTTTGTCCTTTGAGCAGTAAATTGAAGGATATTCCGGTACATGTGCAGATAAAACCCAATGATGTGAGAGGATACAGGTTGAAAGCAATTTCAGATTTTCTTCCGGAGGATATTCAGACCGTGTCAAAGATGGCGATAAGAGGGAAAACAGGGTATATTCCGGTTGAAGCGGAAGTAATGGAACAGATTGACAGGGCACTGATTAGACAGCTTAATCTTATTCGTGCTGCAAGAAATATGGTAATGGAGCTTCTTGTATAATTCAAATATAAGGAATTCCGCGAAAGAAGGTTGAGAAAAAAATACCTCAGTGTAAAATAAGATTACTGACTTTGGATGGTTAGTAAAAAATCTTATTGAA
>JAETON010000049.1 GCA_021771695.1 Lachnospiraceae bacterium
GTTCTCCCTCATACGGCTTTCCGACATTCTTCTTTCTACAGCATTACGTTATGCGGTAGCCATTAACTGCAAGCCTTTCTCTCGTAAGCTTTGTTTTGTTTTGTATAGCCCTTTTAACTTGCGTTTCTGCTGACGTTTCTTATTATTCCATCTGCAGAATGTACATAGGATATACCAATCTATTGCTTTCATCCACTTCCTGTCATTTCTCGTTCGATAATAGTTTCTCCATCCGATTATCTTGGGATTTATACTTGCTATTAGCTCTTCTTCGGCCTTTACCAACAAATATCTTTGGTTTATGTTCTCCTTTATAGTCTGCTTCATTTTCTTCATGGCTTTCTTACTTGGATATTGATATGTTTCTCCATATCTGTATCCTCGTTTGTTTATTCTTGAAAATCTTCTGTGGTGCAGTCCGAGAAAATCAAATCCTTCTGTCCCATCCCACATGTTGATGATCTTCGTTTTCACTGGATGTAGCTTTAAATCCAGTTTTGCCATGATATACTGCAATAGATTCAGTGCATGATTTGCACTTTTCTTATTTTTGCAGATGATTACAGTATCGTCCGCGTACCTTACAAGAATTCCATGGGTAAGTCCATACTTTTCCCACAGTCTGTCCAGTGTGTTTAGATAGATATTTGCCAGTAGTGGCGAAATCACCGAACCCTGGCTCGTTCCTAATTCAGAGATTGTCAGTATGTTTCCGTACAATACTCCTGATTTCAGCCATTGCCTTATCAGTTTCAGTATTTTGCGGTCTGATATTCTCTGCTCTATCAGCACCATCAGTTTGCCTGGGTTTACATTGTCGAAAAACTTTTCGATATCTGCGTCTACCACATAATAGCCCTTATTGTTGCATGCTTTTCTGACCACTTCCAGTGCTTGTTTCGCACTTTTCTTAGGTCTGAACCCGTAGGAACAGTCTTTAAAGTCTGCCTCAAAGACTGGCTCTATTGCTATCTTTGTAGCCATCTGCACAATTCTGTCCTTGACTGTTGGTATTCCAAGAGGTCTTTCTCTTCCGTCTGGTTTTGGTATCATTACTCGTTTTACTGGCGATGGCTTGTATATGCCATTAACCAGTTCTGTCTTAATGTCTATCAGATATTTCTCGATACCTATCGCTTCGATATCTTCGATTCTGATACCATCTACACCACTAGAACCTTTGTTAGCTTTTACTCGTTTCCATGCTTCAAAAAGCACATCATCTCGATATACCTTATCGTAGAGCGCATGAAATCTTCGGCTGCCACATTTCTTGGCTGTTAGATATAGTTTGTTTTGAAGTTGTCGAACTTTTTCTTTGGAGTTGTTAGTCTGCATGACATTCTCTCACTCTTACCCTCTCTACAAACATGAATGAAGTAGGGAACCTTTCCTAAACTGCGTTTTCTTACACAGCCATTGTCGGTACTATGTTCCCCTCCGACTCCCTCTCATCAGAAATACGATTTCGCCAAGCTTATACGCTTTCTCTTTACCTTCCGGTGATGTGTAGGGTCTCCCCAGTTCCGAATCACACCTTTCATACATACCGTTTCCCATATACCGGAGGATTTTCATTGGTGCATTTCCAGTATCTTCCCAACTTCCGTGGTTTTCGCCCAATAGGACAAGGCTCAACTTCCTCTGCTCTCCTCTTTTAAGAGAAGTTTTCTTTACGATACGGCAGAATTCACTTTATGTTACGGTCTGCATGATTGTTAGCACTCCCTTAGGAGTTACATTACCCGCTCGCTTAGCACCCTGTATTACTACAACGCACCGAGTTTGACTACACGGCTTACTGGTAATTACCGTGGCTGGACTTGCACCAGCTGGTGTGACCCAGCTTCGCTGGGCACGCGAGATATTTATTTCAATTCACGTCCCCACGAGAGGGACGACTTATCCACATAGGTTTAGGCATACAATGTGTACAATTTCAATTCACGTCCCCACGAGGGGGGACGACGGTCTTAAAGGTACGACAAAGCCATACTTTTCAATTTCAATTCACGTCCCCACGAGGGGGACGACAAGGTGCTGGACGAGATAAGAGTGTACAGTATAAATTTCAATTCACGTCCCCACGAGGGGGACGACAATATTAATAGCTCCACCCCGGTCATTGACTTTATATTTCAATTCACGTCCCCACGAGGGGGACGACTACAGTGACAGCAGTGCCGGGGCAGAGATAGCAAATTTCAATTCACGTCCCCACGAGGGGGACGACCAAAACGGCCTTTTTAATTTCGAGCAGTACATAATTTCAATTCACGTCCCCACGAGGGGGACGACTTAAACAATATTTTATGAAAGAATACTGTTCTGATTTCAATTCACGTCCCCACGAGGGGGACGACTAATTTTTTCTTTTGTATATTCACTTCCCAAGCTGATTTCAATTCACGTCCCCACGAGGGGGACGACAGGTATCGAACATTTATGAAGTTGTGCAACTAAACTATTTCAATTCACGTCCCCACGAGGGGGACGACGGACAAACAATGGAGCAGGATACTGTGGGAATATATTTCAATTCACGTCCCCACGAGGGGGACGACTATATATTCAGGCACTGCCTGATAATAGTACAGTATTTCAATTCACGTCCCCACGAGGGGGACGACTTAACTGGGATGATTCCATTGTGATTGATAAAGAATTTCAATTCACGTCCCCACGAGGGGGACGACGATGTGGCAGTCCGAAGAGCGGTTCTTACCGGGGTATTTCAATTCACGTCCCCACGAGGGGACGACTAAAAACAGACTTGTTATCACCAGATGCTTTCTATTTCAATTCACGTCCCCACGAGGGGGACGACTAAGTTTTGCTTTTGCAGATACTGGTACTACTGATTTCAATTCACGTCCCCACGAGGGGGACGACTGTCAGTGATGCACAGCGCGGTAGCTACACATCTAATTTCAATTCACGTCCCCACGAGGGGGACGACGTAAATAAAAACAAAATGTACGGTCTGATTCTTATTTCAATTCACGTCCCCACGAGGGGGACGACGTAAATAAAAACAAAATGTACGGTCTGATTCTTATTTCAATTCACGTCCCCACGAGGGGGACGACCATTTTTGGAATAATAAATATTGCAGTGTCAATAGGAATTTCAATTCACGTCCCCACGAGGGGGACGACGTTGTGATGGGTGTAGCAACTGTTGTAATTGTCATATTTCAATTCACGTCCCCACGAGGGGGACGACTACTACTGCCTATGATGTAGATAAAGTAATAGGATTTCAATTCACGTCCCCACGAGGGGGACGACGTAGCCAGCTTCAGGAATGTTGCTGCGAAAATAGAATTTCAATTCACGTCCCCACGAGGGGGACGACAGCTTACATAAACGCATGCAATCATGCAATGATATTTCAATTCACGTCCCCACGAGGGGGACGACATCACAGAACTGATAATCTGGTGATCATAACAAGATTTCAATTCACGTCCCCACGAGGGGGACGACATTATTTGAAAAGTGTGAAACTGAAAAGGAAATTATTTCAATTCACGTCCCCACGAGGGGGACGACTCACATACATTTTTTTGATGTATTATGATAACATATTTCAATTCACGTCCCCACGAGGGGGACGACCATGGATATATCACTTAGATACCGTCAGTGGTTGATTTCAATTCACGTCCCCACGAGGGGGACGACGTAAAGGCTATGGAAAATGCAAAACAAATGGATGATTTCAATTCACGTCCCCACGAGGGGGACGACTTTATGTAGTTGATTTAGAACTGCAAGGACACATTATTTCAATTCACGTCCCCACGAGGGGGACGACGTGTTCTTTTTGTGTATTTTATTGCAATATGAAAAAATTTCAATTCACGTCCCCACGAGGGGGACGACGTTATACTTTAAATACCCAAATGCCTTTGAACAAAATTTCAATTCACGTCCCCACGAGGGGGACGACGGAGTTTACCAAAGAGCAGCATCGTATCCGAAATATTTCAATTCACGTCCCCACGAGGGGGACGACCAGCAGTATTTACAATTTCATTCCTGCATATAAATTTCAATTCACGTCCCCACGAGGGGGACGACTATTATGCCGGACTTAAATTTAAAATATGATGAAATTTCAATTCACGTCCCCACGAGGGGGACGACATCTATCTTTCTGATGTACGGCACACCGAGGATGATTTCAATTCACGTCCCCACGAGGGGGACGACGTTAGCAGAAAGATTAAAGCATTACGAGGACTTAGATATTTCAATTCACGTCCCCACGAGGGGGACGACTACCTGCAAGTATCACTCTAGGACAAATCATGCTAATTTCAATTCACGTCCCCACGAGGGGGACGACCGTAAAGAGCTTAATACGATTGCAGGAGTTCAAAATTTCAATTCACGTCCCCACGAGGGGGACGACATCATTTTCTAATCGTAAAAAGATAGCAAAAGTATTTCAATTCACGTCCCCACGAGGGGGACGACATGCCTAAATTAAAAGATAAATATTCAAAATGGAATTTCAATTCACGTCCCCACGAGGGGGACGACTTAAATGCGTTCGGAGTAAATACTGATTTGGAAAAATTTCAATTCACGTCCCCACGAGGGGGACGACTTGATTTGTCTATCTTTAACGATATAACCGTCGATATTTCAATTCACGTCCCCACGAGGGGGACGACAATGCTTGTAAAAATGCAAACTCAATCAATATTATTTCAATTCACGTCCCCACGAGGGGGACGACATACCACTTAGTACCGTAGAACTAAATAAAACTATTTCAATTCACGTCCCCACGAGGGGGACGACTCAATCAAAGCAAAAAAATCAAATTATGGTTCAAAATTTCAATTCACGTCCCCACGAGGGGGACGACGTATTTTTTACAAGAGCATTTAATTTATAAAGGAATTTCAATTCACGTCCCCACGAGGGGGACGACCGCAATATTTAGTAGTTTTTCTTCTTGCAATAGCAAATATTGATTTTTCAATACAATTATTTACTATTACATATACCTATCTTATAAATATTGTACTATTTCTAGTGCGAATTTTACTATATTATTTTGATTACTTATGGTTCGCACCACCTTTTTCACTAAATGATCAACGGAGCTTCTATGTCAAGACTTGGCTTTGTTCCAAAATGTTCAACCTTCTTCTTATATTTATCTCCAAGATAATAAAATCTAAGGCTGTCTCTATCCTGATCAATTAATTTTAATAACTCTTCTTTCACTTGTCTACATTTAACATTGTCCATAACGCATTCAAAAACAGAATTTTGCACTCGATGCCCATATTTTTGACATTCTTTTGCTACTTTTCTAAGTCTTTGTTTACCTGCACTCGTCTCTGTATTTACATCATATGTAATTAGTACTAACACACTCTCACCTACTTCCACATAAATACAGGATATTCATCAACATCACCTCGTAAATATCGTGCTAGTAATAAACTTTGTACATATGGTACTAATCCCCACTCTATCTTTTCTTCTAAAAATGGATGTTTTATCACTTCTTTCTTTCGTATTTGCCATGCATTTAAAATTTTCTTACGTCCTTCATCAGTCATTAGAACTGCATTGTTTTCTTTTTTTGTGAAATCTGCTGCTTTCACAATTTTTTTATTAATTAATGACAAAACAAATCGATCTGCAAATACAGATCTTAATTCCTCCATTAAATCTAACGCAAGGGAAACCCGTCCTGGTCGATCTTGATGCAAAAATCCCACATAAGGATCTAATCCTATAGAAGATAATGCTGCTGCACATTCATTTGCTAAAATTGTATAAACAAAGGATAACATTGCATTAACATTATCTAATGGAGGACGCCGATTTCTCTCTATTAAGAAAAAGTCTTCTTTATTTTTGAGAATCAAATAATCAATCACTGAAAAGTATTGACTAGCTGCATTTCCCTCAATTCCTCTCACTTCTTCCAACGAATTTACATTTATAAGTTTTTTCAAATGTCCATCTAAATTCATTGTTACTTTTTTTATTTTCCCTATATCAACCTGGAGGGGATGATCTCTTGTTGAACGTTCAAGAACCCATTTGCTATTATAGATTTTTCCAATAATCATATTTCTTGCAATCATAACACTTTGTTCTTCATTATCAGAAATCCTGTATTGTTGTTTTCGCAAAACTACATTTCCTTTAATTTCACCTACAACACTTGCCAGAAATCGACCATTCTGGCTCATAAAACATAAGGAGATACCATGTTTTGCACATGCTCCCATCAATGCTGGACTTGCACCAGAATAACCAAATGTCACAATTCCTTCGAGATTATGTAATGGAAATCTGGCCACCGTCTTGTTATTTTCTCGTACCAATACATTTTCCCCTTCTAGAGCCAAATATCTATCTGGCGAAATAACATATAACGTATTTAATAATTTTCTCATAACTCCTCACTTCCAATATTTTTTAAGATATAGTCATGGACTGAAGAATTTTTCATTAATTTGGGAATACAAATATTTTTTAATGAACATGCATTGCAAGCCTTTGTTCGTTTGACTTTTGGCGTATATTGCTTTTCAACAAGTTGATGCATTTGACTACAAATTTCTTTTACTTTTTTACGTAAATCTTCCGTAATTTCAACTTTTTCACGACGCCTGGTTGTTCCATAATATAAATATCCATATTCAATGAATGTACATAACATTTCTTCTAGGCACATAACCTGTGCTGTTAATTGCAATCGATCTGCATCATTAACCTTCGGTTCTCCTTTTTTGTATTCTACAGGAATTACGCTATAACAACCTTCCCTGTTAAAAAGCGTAACTGCATTTTCTTCATCCCTATTACATTTTTTAAATTCAACGACATCACAAATTCCACTAATACCCAGACTTGACGAGAATATTCGCATTTCTCTAGATACTAACAAGTTTTTTCTACTTTCTAACTTAGGACCATTATGTGCGCGTTCATGCATAATATTTCCTTCAATTGTTCGTAAATTTTCTTCCCATTGATTTTCAATATGAATTAATGCCCATTGCCGCTTACAAAATGCATAATGCTGAATTCCGGATAACATTAAATAGTCATCCTCTTTATAATCCTTCATACTCCTGCACCTCTAAACCATCCAAATCGTGACGCACGATTTGATAGTCATCAATACTTTTGGGACTATCAACATTTTCTTTTTTTACAATTTCTACACTATCATGTACTTTTTTGGAAGAATACTGACCAATTTTGCAGTTATGTTTCCACCAATACAATTTATAAATTTCCATGCTGCCATCTGGTCTTGCTGAAGAACAATCATTTACAAACAACGTCCGCACTGCTTCTTTAATTTTTTCTGCATCATCTTCTGTAAAACCTGTTTTTTCTGCCAGCTGAACATTAATACTTCCTTTCAATCTATAGACTCCAAAGTCCACTCTATGTTTCATTCCCATTGTATCAGAGGATTTTCCTTCTTCCCCTTCACTATTGACACTTTTAGTAATCTGAATACTTGTTATGTCCACAGGATCTACGCTAAATGCCGGATGAATTGACACAGGTCCTCGAACCCCTAAAGAAAGTGCAGATCCCTTGAACGCAAATACTTGACCAAAACTTCGAACATCCATCCACTCTTTACATGCGATCTCATACGCTTTATCTCTATCTGCTTTTTTACCCTTTTTTAATTCTGCACCGAATGTTAAATCTGCCTCAGCTCTTGCTTTTAAACTTTTATAACCATCAATATTTTTATCATCGGATTGCACAAAAATCTTTTCACCCTCATCCAAAAGTCGATTTCGAATTTTTCTTTTTAAGCATACATCCGAAATTTCACCATATCCATCATATGTTGCTCTTGGCATATTTCCATTTAACGGATCTCCATTACAATTTGCATTATTTACAACAATAATTGCTTCAAAATCAATTTTATTCTGTAATACTCCCATTTATTATACCTCCGCTTTTTTTGCCTGAATATCTTTAATTATCTGCGTTCTCTGACTATCAAAACCTAAACAAAATAATCCGCCCAGATTCTTTTTTTTCTTAAATTCTTCATTTGGAATTTTAGAAGATATTTCTCCTAACAAATTATATAAATAACTTGCTTTTCCACCTAACTGATTTTTATACGGTACCAAATTTTTATTAATCAGAATCCATGTATCACAAGGCTTCTGACAAAATCGTGTATAGTATCTCATTGCTGTTGTTGTACGAATATTTTTCTTGTCTTCTGCTTTTTCTCTTAATGCCCAAATTTCAATTGCATCTGCCACTGCCAGAAGCCGACCGCAATTATAATCAAGTTCATCTGTTTCCATCACACTCATTGTATATTCCTCCTTTTCGTAATCATATAAATACTTTCTATAAAGTGCACATGCTATTGACAGTACCTGATACCACAATACCCTACTACTATAATTCTGTGGAAACTTTGCTCTGTTTACTGCAGCCTGCACTATATCTCGTGGAATCTTTTTACCCACATTTTTTGTACCAGTTTTTCCATCAATAATACATGGAAGAATTCTTTCAACAGCATTTGCTATTACTTTGTCATTTCCTTTTAATAGACCATTTTGATCCGTTCCATAAACAGCTTTTGCAATATTTATTAGTGATGGTGCTCCTTCATAATAAATACGCTCTTTTTCCTTATTAATATAAAAAACATTCCAACAACATGTTTTATGCCAAGATTCTATGGAATCTATTAATTCATTTCCTTCTAATCCATTATATTCTCTTACAAATATTACAGATAATCTGCCTGTAGTGGCTGCATCTAACCCTAACAAGACTAAATGACTATCCGTCCGAATTTCTCCATGATATCCCAGAATTGCATGATTAAATCGTTCAGCAACCGTTCTCGCGGTATCTTCTATTTCATCATCATCAAATGGAAAATCCTCAATTATACTATATGTATCTTCAAATACATTTGGAAGATTTTCATTATATATTCCCCATAATACAAAAACTTTGTCACCAACTTTGGTCCCCTGATTATTAATCAACCACTTTAACGCATTATGTGCTTTTTGTGATGCTTCATAGCTAATTGAATAAGCCTGTTCCGCATTTTCAAACCTTCCTCTATAAGTAAAATTCTTCTTATCGTTTGAGGAAATCAGTTTTGCCTTATCTCTTGAATCTCTGATTTTGTAAGGATGTGTCATGCATAATCTTCCATTTTCCCCTGTTACATAACAAAATCCCGTTTTCCCTCCATTACTAAAATAATACTGAATATATTTCTCCTGCAAACTCTCATCCTGCCAAAGTGCATCATTTTCATCATCACATTCTACACGAAATCGAATAAATGCATCTTTCTGGTCTCCTGGAGATAATTTTATTTTTTCTGCATTTTCCCATTTTTTTGTAAGCAATCCTTTTTCATCTTTTGAAAACATACCCGAATCAATCAAATCAGAAATTAAATGATTTTCCGAAAGGTATTGATATATTACTTTAATTCTAATGTCAGAATAATCTGATTCACACCAATCCTTTAGTCTCTTCATATATTCCTGATGATATTTTTTATTGTCTTCTCCACAATATTTTTCATAATCTCCAGATAAGTATTTCAATTTATCAAACAATGGATGAGGAGTTACTCCAGAACTTCTACTTGCTGATTCTTCCGTGACAGGAATTATAGTTTCCGCCTGATCTTTACTGACAAAATATGCATATTGAAATACTCCATTTTTACCTAAAATGACTTCTATATGTGCATTTTGTGTGGAATGACCAATTTTCAATAGTCCTCTTTCTTCTGCCTGTTCTAAATTACCATAAGTATCGTATAGTGCTTTCATCCAACTCATATTACATCACCTCATTCCTGATACCCGGTTAAAATGTCTTTTTCCAAAAGACCAGTGAAATTCGAATTATCAAATTTTTTTGCTTTCATTTTTCTAATAAAAATTCTTTTTTCACATTCCTGCGGAGTGCAGTATTGGATTACACCATCTACCATTTTGGGATACCAGAATAATGCATCCAATTCGTCTTTACCATTTTGATCTGGATAACTAAATGAATGATACATTAAGCCGAATTCCATCTCACCCATTCCTGCATAATAGCTGGTCTCATCTTCATTTCCAGGTTCAGCGTATGCCTGACATTCTCTCGTCCCCAAATACACGTCACGACGGCCACCTCTTTCGAGTGATCTCCTTGCAATGAAATAATGCTTATTACTATTCCAATCATTCTTCAAATCTGGCCGACCCTTATTGAATTCAAAATGTGCTGTTATAATATAACTAACATCAGCAAGATACGTATAATAAGCTAAATCATTCCCCCCGTCATACTTAATGGGACGAATTCCTTTACGTTCCGTTCTTATAGGATTCAATACTTTCACAGATTCAATCACCCATTCTATAGTGGGTTTCCAGTAAATACTTTCTAGAGTTCCTCTTAACGCTTCATACGAAGGAATCATTAGAGTAGATTTCTCACCTCCAATCTTTGTCATAGGATCCGTAAACAATGCATACGGCCCTGTTACTTTTACAACCAATCTATTCGGTTTCATTGTTCCCTACTTTCTATTATGTTATATTGAATTATATGTTACACTCTCAGTATACATCTACGCCTATAAAAAGTAAATACTAGAAATTTAATATTTTCATTTCACAAGATTGATATCTATGCTATAATTATTTTGTCGCATTTGCGTGAATTGAAAATATTATGTTATCTTGAAGGAGTTGTTGCAAAACACAGTGAAATCTGAATGATTTCACTGCTGGAGCACAGCTCCTTTCCTTATGATTAGAAAATCCGGCTCAGAACCGTAAAATGGTTCTGTCTCCGGATTTT
>JAETON010000011.1 GCA_021771695.1 Lachnospiraceae bacterium
TGTACGATATGATTTCATATTGGAAACCCTCCTTTTGTTGACATCATTATTCCACGGACGTGAGAGAAACTTAAGGAAAATTTCGTGAAAAATAGAAAGAAAACAAGGATGAAAAGAAATATGGCTGCATTCATCCACCACCTGTTCATCGACCACTGAGGTGGGGGAATTCTGCCTGCTTTTTAGATAAAAAACAACTAGATTTCTCCTAGATTGTTAAAAAAGACGCATTCCGCGTCTTTTCCAGATATGTAAGTTATCTTATATCATGCAATCGGTTCACTGTATACCCCAAGCTCTTCTCCGCTCTCCTGTGCTATCTGCACATCCAGCTTCTTCATTTCATGATGAATAAAGAAGAAAATGATGACAGCACTCGTGATATCCGCAATCGGTCCGGCATACAGGATACCGTCCAGCCCGAAATGCAGCGGCAGAAGGAGAATCAGCGGTATCAGCAGTACGAGCTGTCGCAGAGAAGACAGTATGCTTGCCTTCATCGGCTGTCCGGTCGCCTGGAAATAGGAGGTGGAGGTTACCTGAAAGCCTGCGCAGAAAACTCCCAGATCAAAGATACGCATCGCCTTGATTGCGAATTCTGTAAAATTGGCATCTGCACTACCAAACAGCATCAGAATGATATGCGGAATCAGCATAAACATCGCCCAGCCTACCGTTGTGACAGCTGTTGCGATATTGCTTGCGAGCCGATAGCATCGCTTGATACGCTTCGGCTGATTCGCTCCTCTGTTAAAGCCCAAAATCGGCTGTGCACCGATACCGATACCGATACAGATGGATACGATGATCATGGATATCTTCATGACGATGCCCATTGCGGAAAGTGCAACATCCCCAGTGACGCTTGTCTGATTTCCATAATATACCAGCGAATTATTCATGGCAATCTGCAGAATTGTCGAGGACAGCTGTGTGATACAGCTGGAGATTCCCAGAGAAAACGCCATTTTACAAATGGTCGGGTTCAACCGCGTATGTGTCAGACGCAGGCGCATATTTCCCTTTCGCGTAAAATAATACAGCAGGATTACCGTTGCGATAATCTGTGAGGTGATGGTCGCAATCGCAGCTCCCTGCACGCCCCAGTGAAATACAAATATATAAATCGGGTCCAGAACACAGTTTAACAATGCCCCTGCGACCATGCTGTACATGGCAACATTCGGGCTGCCATCACAACGCGCCATATTGCTGAGACCGATACCGAGCAGATTAAAAACCGTACCAAGCAGTATGATGCTCGCATAATCCTTCGCATACCCCATATTCTTCGGCGTTGCACCGAAAATTGTCAGAATCGGATCCAGAAAAACCAAACCGATCACGGTCAGTACAATCCCGATTCCCACCAGCAGAATAAATACATTTCCCAGTGTATTCTCCGCTTCCTCTTCCTTCTTTTCCCCCAGCTTGATTGCCGCATAGGCACTTCCGCCTGCACCCAGCATGGTTCCTACCGCCAGTATAATCGTAACAATAGGAAATGCAACCGTTGTAGCCGCATTCCCCAGATAGCCTACACCCTGTCCGATGAATATCTGATCCACGATATTATATACTGCATTCACCAGCATGGAAATCACAGACGGGATGGCAAATTTCATCAGCAGTCTGCCAATCGGCTGATATCCCAGCGGATTCTTTGTTCTTATTTCCTTCATGGTCTGTTCCATAATTCTGCACTCCCTTTCATCGTTTTATGTACGCTGCTGCATTTCCTGCAATTTCATCCAGCAGCCTTTCTGCCTGTTCCTTTTCATCCGCCTGCAGGGTACGGCAAAGGATTGCATTCCATTCCAGAAGCATACCCTGTATCACTGGTACCAGCTGCTCTCCCTGCCCTGTCAGGTACAGCTGCACGCTTCTTCGGTCACTGCTTCTTGTTTCCCGCCGAAGATAGCCGAGCTCCTCCAGCTTCTTTACGGCTCTGGCACAGGTTCCCTTATCGAAGCTTCCGGTTTCCGCCAGCTCAAACTGACTGATTCCCGGTTGTTCATAAATTCGCATCAGAAAAAACTGCTGGCCGCAGCCAATGTGATACGGCGCCAGCGTTTCATCGAAAAAGGCCTGTGAGCTGCGATATACGATGGAAGCATTTTTACTGATATGTGCCATTGTCCTACCTCTCATAAAAAACAACTACCTTAGTATAGCAGACAATAGTTGCACATGCAACTATTTATATAAAATATTACCAATTCGATAAGCAGGGCTTTTCCACAAGCTGACACATGCCGAAAAAGAAAAAACCGCATGGCTTCATGCGGCTGATGCTGTCTGCTGTTCTCTTGCGATGACCTTGCGAATAAGCTTCAGAATATATCGCCCAGTCGCTACATCCTCATGATATGGTGTAAGATTGGGACGTATGATGTCCCTGGAAACATACCCGTATACCCTGGTATCATCCTTCAGCTTCACTTCAATGCAAACCCGAAGCTCCTGATTTTCACTTGCCAGGATTCCATTGATTGTAAACAGATTGGCAAGCTGAGATACCGAGCTTTTCTTGTAATACTGATTTTTCAATGAACAGCTGCTGATTTCGCGGTAGGGTATGATCTTCTCCTCATCCATCAGAAAACGTAACTGCTTATGCTCCTTATCAAATTGAATAACATCGCGAACAGTTTTACTGGGAGTAAATTTCGGATTCATCGCCTTCTCCTTTCCGGGTTTCCCCTTCCTACACCCTCATTATATTACTATTCTTATTTTTCTTCAATATCTTATTCAATGTTTTGAAATTCTATTCAGCGCTTAGGTATCGCCTTAACCTGTTCATGTATAAGCAAAAAAAGAACAGACAAGCGCATAGACACTGAAGCACGATAAAATCACAGCCTGCCGGGTATGTCCGTGGCTGTGACTTCTTATCATAGATACTGTTTCATCCTCCCCTGCCGATCATTCACCGACAAACGGTAAAGGTCATTCTCCTATCCTCAGCTTTCGCTGTCCACACGGTCGAGTTCCTTATGTAAAAGCTGCAAAATATACGGATGACTTTCCTCATTTAAGGTAAGAAGGAACGCCATGTAGCGGCATTTCTGATACTGCTCACGCTCCATTACAAAGGTGTAGCCCATCCTGCACCTTGGATTGCAGTCATTTGGATCCAGCAGCCGTTTACATACTGAGGCCTTACGGATTTCCGTTTTCATTCTTCTTGGAAATGCATTTAAAAGCTCCTGAAACTCAGCGATATGATCTGCGAAAACTCGAAGCTTTATACCTGATTTACGTTGAACAAAGGTAGCCAGTGTTCTTTTCGTATCCTTACGTATATAGGAAACAACGAAACCGCTTTTGGCTGTCTTCATCTCAAGCCTGCATCCCCGCTTCATCAATTCTGAATGTATTTCCGAAACATGGCTCTGATAGCGGGGATCCACACGATCCACAAATAGATCAAATTCTCCACACATATATAGTTCCTCCATTCGCCGTGTGCGGGCATGTTATCATGGATGCTATTTTAAATCGTCTTACCAATTTTGAAATACGCACCTCTGTTTCTCCATTCCACACAGCTTCATGCCTGCATACATCGTATCAGAAGCATGCTTTTCTGTCCTCTCTTTCTACGTTCATGAACTGCGAGCTGCTGATAACCATACCGATATCCGGATGCTGCCGATAGGGCAAAGCATCACCATAAGCAAAACATCAGGGAAGCAGAAAGCGATAGGAAACCGTTCTCCCTTTGCAGGTAACTGCACCGACAGCACACTGTATATTATGAAGTACTCTCTGCACGCTCCAAGGCAGAATGAATCATCCGTTTTCGCAATATTCCAAAAGCGGAAAGGCAACGTGCACGATCCGGATTCTTTCTTACGTTAGCGGGTTTACGAAAAGGAGAATTCAATTCCGATTGATACATACAATCGTATGGAATCCTCCATGTTTTGAATATACCCGCATTTGAGCAAGAAGCACTGCCTTTCGGATACCGGCCTGTTTATGCTTTCTATGCTACGCCTTTGCACGGCACTTCTTCAGTAAACTTACAATTTCCCGAGCTGTACGCATGTCCTCATGATACTGCAAGGTACCTTTATCCACGATATCCTCAGATACATGTACAAAAACAGACTGTCCCATCCGCACCTTCATACGAATACCAACGCGCACAAACTGCCTCCCTTGCGCATAGGTGGGAAACACCAGATTATGCGCAAGGGCTTTTTTCAGATTATGATGATACTCGCAGGATATACCGATCGTCTCCAAGTCCTTGTAATAGTATACCTGATCTCCCTCATCCAGCAGGAATCTCAGCTTTTTGTTGGTTTTATCAAACTCAACCACATCTTTAATCCGCTTACTGACAATAAATTCAGACATATGACCACATCCCTATCATCTTCATTATATAGTATTCAAGGGGCCTGTCAACGCTTTTACTGTTACTTCTTGTTTTCCTGTGATTTTTATGCTTTTCCTGTTACTGCTACTTCTGTGTATTTTATATCATCTTGCGTATGATAGCTTCCCTTGTATATCGGTAATGCTATTGTATGTTACAGTAAGTTTTCTAATACGTTTCTTTCATTATCTTTCGGCCCTTGTTCCTGCTTTTCCTTGACCGCTTTTTCATGTTTTTTACGCTGACATAGTATTACGAGCATGCGTACAGGATGTAAACCTGCCGAAAAACAACAGCAGCTCCTGCGTAAAACTGCTAGTCCTCTTCCATGATATCAACGATTTCACCGCGCAGAAGCTTGTTCATATTGCGGATAGCACACATTTTCCCGCACATGGTGCATGTATCCTCACGCTCCGGTGCAGACTGGGCACGGTACGCTCTTGCCTTATCCGGATCCATAGCTAAAGCGAACATTCTTTCCCAATCCAGATTACCGCGTGCTACAGCCATTTGATGATCCCAATCCATAGCTCCCTTTACTCCCTTGGCGATATCCGCCGCGTGTGCAGCAATTTTACTTGCAATGATTCCTTCCTTAACATCATCGACATCAGGAAGAGACAAATGCTCTGCCGGTGTCACATAGCATAAAAAGCTGGCTCCGTAGGCTGCTGCCATTGCACCGCCGATCGCCGCAGTGATATGATCATAGCCCGGTGCGACATCGGTAACGATTGGACCCAGCACATAAAACGGTGCCCCCTTGCAGATTGTTTTCTGCAGCTCCATATTCGCCTGAATCTGATGAAGCGGCATATGTCCCGGCCCCTCGATAATGACCTGTACATCCTGTGCCCATGCGCGCTGTGTCAGTTCTCCCAGCGTAACAAGCTCCTCAATCTGTGGAATATCCCCGGCATCCTCCAAGCAGCCCGGGCGGCAGGCATCTCCGAGCGAAAGCGTGACATCGTGCTCTCTGCATATCCTTAAAACTTCATCAAAATACTCATAAAACGGATTTTCATTCCCGGTGATTTCCATCCAGGCAAACATGATGGATCCACCGCGGGATACGATGTTCGTAATTCGCTTCTGTTGTTTAAAGCGCTGTGCAGTCTGCCTGTTGATTCCACAGTGAATCGTCATAAAATCAACACCGTCCTCTGCATGCATACGAAAGACATCCAGCCATTCCTGTGCAGTGATATCCTTCAATGCCTTATTGTAATATACCAGCGCATCATATATAGGCACTGTACCAAGAATTGCCGGGCATTCCGCAACCAGCTTTCTACGGAATGTCTGCGTATCGCCAAAGGAGCTTAAATCCATAATGGCCTCAGCTCCCATTTGCACGGCATGCCGTACCTTTTCCATCTCCATATTCAAATCAAGACAATCTCTGCTCGTCCCCAGATTCACATTGATTTTTGTCTTCAGCATGCTTCCGATTCCATAGGATTTTCGGCATGTATGATGCCTATTGGCCGGAATCACCAGCTCTCCGGCAGCGACCAACCGGCAAACCTCTGCCTCCTCCATCTGTTCATAGGCAGCGACAGCCTTCATTTCCTCAGTGATGATATGCTGTCTGGCAGCATCCATTTGTGTTGTGTACATTTGTGTTATCCTCCTGTAAATGTAAAAAAGCTGTACGCCCGCTACGGTGTCAGCTTTTATGATTTTTTCCGGATGATAACAGCATAAGCTTCCGTCCTGCTGTACTTCCCTATAAAATCCCTACGCCGGCATTACCCGTATCAGGTTCCTTGGGTCCCGGATGATCTCCGATCTCAGCCATACGTAGGCACCCCATTTTTTGTACGAAAATATTACACCACAAAATGACGGGGCTGTCAATGCTAATCCTGCAATGGCTTTGCTTTGTGTATGCGATAATTTTCCATATAACAACAGATCGACGCGACTGGAGGTATTCCCCGTTTGCATTGCCATACCATGAACAGCCTGTATAATCCGTGTTAGCCCAGTGCTTCCATAAATTGTTCGGTTTCCAGCTCCTGCAGCTCACCCTGTGCAATATACAAAACAGAATCAAACACCTCCTGTATAAACAGCCGGTCATGGGATACAGCCAGAATACAGCCTGGAAAGTCCTTCAGAATACGGCGTATGACAGGACTTGTCAGCGGCGACAAATTCCGTGTCGGCTCATCCATCAGAAGGACATTGCAGCCCTGCTTAATGAACCGCAGCAGATACAGCTTCGCCTTTTGCCCTTCACTCAGCTGATATACGGAATGCTCCATCTCCTCTCTGGTGAACTTCATCCGTCCGAGCAACTCCCGCGCTCTTGTTATATCGTCCCTGTCACAGGCTTCCAGCAAAAATGTCACCGGTGTGTCCTTTACTGAAAATGCTTCTGCATAATTCTGCGGCATATAGCCGAGACGAATATCCGCATGAGATTTCAGTACTTTATGAATTTCCTTCATCAACAGACTTTTTCCACATCCGTTTTCTCCAGCTATCACCGTCTTCTGTCTACCATAAAGTGTTATGTGAATATCCTGCAGAAGCGTACTTACGTCTGTTTTCAATTCCTCCAAATGAAACTCAAGGATACGTCGGCTTTTCGGAAAGCCTTCACACTGGAAGAAAACATCAATCGCCTCCTCCACGCTGTCCACATGCGCATAGCCCTCCTTCTCCAGCCTGCGATCCTGTGCCTTCAGATTTCTCATTTTTGTCTTTAGGGCAGCCGCATAAAACGGACTGCGCACCGTATCGTTCTGCGCATCATGCACCGCATTCATAAAGTCATTCAGCTTCTCTTTTTTCCTGCGGTATTCCCGCCTCTGTGCCGATGCCTCCTGTGCCTCCTTTTTTAGCTGGCTGCACCTCTGCTTCACATATTCCTCATAATTTCCGTGAAAAATTGTATGACGGCATTGGGTTTTCTTATTCAGCTGCTCCAGATGCAGGATTACAGTTGCACACCTGCTCAGCAAAATTTCATCATGCGATATGAACAATACAGGAATGTGCAGATTTTTCAAAAAATCCTCCAGCCACTGTAAAGTTTGAATATCAAGATCATTGGTTGGCTCATCCAGCAGAAGCAGCTTTGGCTTACGCAGCATTAGCTTCAACAGCTGCAGCTTCACCTTCTCTCCACCGCTTAATGTTCCTATCCTCTGTTCTCCATACAAAAGTTCATTTTTTAAACCCAGCTGTACGCACAGTGTTTCACAGCCCTGCAGATCATTGTATCGTTCCGGCTGGATTTCATCTTCACTTTTTTCCTTCAATAAATAATCAAAAAGAAAAGCATCCTCCCATTGACTGGAAAGCTGCTGTTCAAAATATCCGATTTCTTTATAATCTGTATCAATTTCACCACTCACAGCTGCATAGTCTTCAATTAGATTTCGGTTATAAACCGCCTTTAGCAGTGTGGATTTTCCATTCCCTTCCTCGCCGATAATTCCTACCTTATCGTCATTTCCCAGGGAATAATTTAAATCGTTAATCAGTGTGTGATGTTTACTATCACGGATAGTAAGGTGCTTTAGAATAAGCATGAGCATCGCCTCCTTTTAAGCAGGCTGTAAGCAGATAATTGACACATACGAAAAAAGTTTATTTTAAACAGTTCGTTTGCTGGGTCTCTTATCTATTTGCTCATCTTCTCACTCTCCATTCCTCTCTATTCTAGTATCGTATGCATTTACTGTCAAGCCCAAAAGTGATTTTCCCATGACTAAATGAAAAAGTGTTTTGATTCTGTAATCCATATGATAGAAATGCCTTAGACTCTATATAGATCATATGGCATGAACTCATTAAGGGATAAGGCCTTATGACACGTAAAAGAAAAAAGAGATTTCTTCAGCTGATTTCTCGGCTGTTCAAAATCCCGTTATTCTTCTTCAAAAAGATATCTGGTTTCAGGTATGCTATATCATTAAGCTATGCTCTTTTTTCCATTCTGCTTTTGTAATATACAGGATATGCTCTGTAAGTGTCTGTTGAATAAGTGGCCATTCCCTTACCTCACTGCGTAAATAATGGAAGCCGCATTTCTCCTGTACACGTTTGGATTTTTCATTACCGTCGAAATATCCGCACCATAATGTTTTTAACTGACAGTCCTCAAATCCAAAGCGCATAAGCTCCTTCACCGCTTCCGGTATCAGTCCCTGACCCCAGTACGGTTCTCCAATCCAATAGCCGATTTCTCCTTCATCATCCGCAATCGCCAGATTACTCTGCTTACCAATCATCAGTCCGATGCTTCCCACAGGCTCCATGGTTTCCTTCAATACAACAGCAAAGGTATTCGGCGCAGACAGCACAGTCCGTATGATTTCCCGGCTGTTTTCCACACTTTCATGCACCGGCCATCCCGCTTTTGGACCGATGTTTGGATTTTTCGCATACCGATAGCAGCTTTCCGCATCCTCAACCTGCCATGGACGAAGAATGAGTCGTTTTGTTTCCAGCATAATCTCCCTCTTTTCTATAATTCTCTATATTATATCAAATATCCTTTTATTAGCAAGAAAAATAAGGCAATACTACAGCCCTTACGCATCCATCTGTATTATGTTTTCATGCAAAAGATAACTTCCTATATTTTCAGATGACTTATAGGAAGATATGAGCGGAAATAAGAATTCAAGGGATATATTCAGATGTGGGATTCTTTTTCTATATTCAGCTTCATTTTTGCTATAAATTATCCACTTCCTGCTTTGTTTAATCAGTACGTTTGTTTTAGGTAATTCTGAAGCCTATTAGCAGGGCTTGTTATCGCTCAGCGCTAATGTATTCAAAACAAGGATGCCCCTGCAGCTTCCATAAAATCGAGGAATTCAAAAGCCGTGATTACTATCCGATATTGCCTGCATACGCTGAATATAGTTACAGCATATCCTGATGCCTGCTATTCTCTGAGAATTTCACAGGTATTTAAATCATTCAGACTGTGAAAACGAAGGCTCTCGTTTTGAAGAAGATAAAGAAAACCTATTTCGGTCTGTTTCTACTAGCAATATGAATCCTGCAGCCTGCCAATATAAAGACATTTTCCATCCGGCTGCTAAACAGCCCTTTGAAAAATGTCAAATATTCTCTTTAAACAATATATAAAGCATGCTTACTTAGTTTCCGTGCCGGTAGAATGTTTCCATTCCTCTATGGTAAGACTCATGATATGCCCGGTAAGTGTTTTATGAAGCAACGGCCATTCTCTTACCTCAGACCCTGCATAATGAAAGCCGCATTTCTCCTGTACACGTCTGGAATTATGATTTCCTTCAAAGGAACCGCACCACAGTTTTTTCAAACAGCAGTCTTCAAAGGCATATCGTATCAGACATTGAACTGCCTCCGGAATAAATCCCTGTCCCCAGTACGGTTCCCCCAGCCAGTAGCCGATTTCACCCTCATCAGCTGCATTTGTCAGATTACACTGCTTCCCGATCATTAAACTGATATTGCCAATGGGCTCCATATTCTGCTTCAGCACAACGGCAAAGGTATTCGGTGCGGACAGCACAGTCTGAATGATCTTACGGCTGTTTTCCACACTTTCATGCACCGGCCATCCCGCTTTGGGACCGATGTTTGGATTTTTCGCATACCGATAGCAGCTTTCCGCATCCTCAACCTGCCATGGCCGAAGGATAAGTCGTTTTGTTTCCAGCATAATCTCCCTCTTTTCTGTGATTTTCTATATTATACCAGATTCCTTTTTAATGACAAGCAATCGGCAGAAGGAACAGACACAGAAAGAGCTGTTATGAGAATTCATACCAAATAAAAAAGCACTCTTAACTTGGACATCATACTATTTATTAGTAGCCTTTGTTTAATTGCATATTTCGAAAAACAGAGATAGCAGAAGATAAGAAGATTCTTACTTAATTGTGGTAAATTCAAACTATAGAGAATTCAACATACTTATATTTATCAATAGAATCCATAGCCTCCTTTTGTAAATGCCTGAAAGTAAGAAAAATACGATAAGGATACCTGTTTAATCAGATAAAAGAAGCTGCTACTTCAGCCGAAATTGCTCAATCCGTTCGATTGCAGAAATCAGGGCATTGCGAAAACCCAGACGCTCCAGCTCCGCAACTCCCTGAATCGTCGTTCCCTTCGGAGAGCTTACGCGATCCTTTAGCTGTCCCGGATGCTGTGGATGAACTAGTAGCTGCTTTGCAGTGCCAGTCATCATCTGCGCACAAAGCCGATAAGCAGCCTCACGCCCAAGCCCATATGCCACTGCGCCATCCCCCAGCGCTTCTATAAACATTGCCGCAAAGGCAGGACCGCAGCCTGCCACTGTTGCACCAATTGTCATTTGATCACTTTCCAGCTTTTCTATGAAAGCAATCGCGGAGAAAAGCTGTTCAACAGCCGCAACCTCCTCTGTTTGCAGAGAATTCCTTTGTTCCCATAAAATGACACCTTCACAAACGGATACCGGCATATTGGGTATAATGCTCAAATGATGTGTATGTGGTGGAAGCAGTTGTTCATACGTTTCAAAGAACATACCGGCCGCAATAGAAACTACAGCTTTTCCCTGCAGGTGCTCTTTCACTGTGGAAATCGCCTCACTCATCTGCGCTGGCTTCACTGCGAGCAGGATGATGTCACATTGTCGTACCATATCAATTGCATGTTTGCATGCATGCATCCCTCGTACTTCTGTATTTCTGCACAGCTTATCCCATTGCCTGGCACAGGCATACAGCTGCTCTCCTTTTACAATTCCACTCGCAAGCATTCCATCTGCCATGGCCTGTGCCATATTTCCAAATCCGATAAATCCTATGTTTTGTTTCAAATTCATCACCTCTGTATATCGTATGCAGAAAACGACAGCTGTGCACTGTCGTTTGGTAAATTCTGAATTTTATATCAGTTATTTCATCCACCGCTTCAGTGTTGGAAAATACTGCGTCATCATTTCCCGCGCTTTATCTTCACTCATCCCCGGATTTTCCTTAACCATGACAGGAACACAGAATTCAATCATTGCCTCCATTGTACAATCTGATGTAAATGCACCATGTTCATAACAGTATTTACAATAGTCCACAGACCTTGATCCGTCCTTTTCCGTTCCATATAACTCCTTTGTATCTCCCATTGGCATTCCACAGCACTGACAATATCTCTCTTCCATGATATGTCCTCCTTTATATGCCCACATGATATCATGAGAAATATGACAGCAGCCTGTCCTATTCCAAAAGAAATGACTCTATTTTTCTTTTTTCATATAGAAATTTGTCAACAGCTGTCCCTGACGCTCCACCTGCTGTGCATAAATCAGCCGATAGCCACGCTGCAGGAAAAAATTCCTTGCCGTTATCGATGCATGCACTGAAAGAGTAGGTGATGAGGTTTCCGTTTCCAGCAAATCGCAAAGCATCGTGGCGATTCCCTGCTTCTGATGCTGATGGTGAACATAGAGGTGATCCAGATAACCGATTTCATCCATATCCGCAAATCCTACCATTTTCTGATTGCTTGTGGCAACAAGAGTGGTATGCGCCAACAGCGCACTTTTCATTCGCTTCTCCTTGACACCCAGTACCCAGGCCGAAATCTGTTCAGTCGTATAATCCCTGCTGTTAATATTTCTCACGGTATCATAAAACAGCCGCAGCACCTCTGCAAAATCTTTTTCTTGAAATGTACGCAGCTTTACATGATTTCTGCTTTCCATACACCGACTCCTTTCTTATACCGGGCTGCATTGCACAGCTTCAGCCTCATTTCAAATCTGTCATCTAATATGCATCCTTTTTTTATGGTATCTATCGCATATATTCAAAAGCTTAGCAGATTCTAATAGAAAAGTACAGGAGTCGATGCAAGGAAAAGGCATGCAAATATATAAAGAATCATGGAAAACATAGCAATCATAATTCTTATAAACGTATTGAATGCATTATCTCCTGGACTGCCTTACATACTGCAATAGGAAAAACAGCAGTCCCATTCCTGCGATGATCAGGATATGATCCAGTGTATTGGTCGTATGTCCGCCATAGCTGTAGACAAGGCCGAACTGCTTTTTGAATGCAGTCAGATGCTCCGGCGGTATTGACTGAAAGGTTTTCGTTAAGACATCATCCATCATGATATTGCGAAACAACGCGGCACAATGACTCGGTGGAAACAGCGATATCACGGTTTGAAGCAGCTTGGGAAGTGCTCCTACCGGCACATAAATCCCCATAAGAAATCCGGATAGTGTGCCGATAATGGTCGTGACATTGCTGAAGGATGTTGCACTTTTAAAAAATGACATGAAGAAAAAAAGCATTGCCGTACAGGCCAGGATAGACAGCACCATGCATGCAAGCACCTTTAACAGTGCGGACAGTGTTAAGAAGGAGCCTCCATAAGCAACGATATAAAGCTCTCCGATTATCAACGTTACAACGGATACCAGAAATGTTATACATATGGTAGAGAGGAGATAGGCGCCGGTAACCTTCATTTGCGAAATGGGCGCAATATAAAAGTCATTGAGTATGGACCTGCTTTTATCCTCGATAATAATTCCAAGTACACTTAAAGAGGTTGTCAGCGAAACAATTCCCAGAGTTCCTGCCATGATCCAGGTATCACTCAGTTCTCTTGCCGTATCCGGGAAATCCTGCTTTAACGGCTGGATCATCATGTCACCTAAAAAGCATACATACAGTCCCAGTACAACAAATACTGCCATAAAGGAAAAAAATACTGAGGTCTTATCCTTGAAAAACAGCAGCATATTCCGTTTTATTAAAGAAATCATATCTGTTCCTCCTGAAGCATTTGCAGATAAATTTCTTCAATATTACCGGGATGGTTTTCAAAGCGCTGAATATAGCGTTCGCAGAGGCGCAGGACAGACATCGTTTTCAGCATACCTCCCGTGTGTATGCAGAAAGCCTCGTTTTGCTCATGAAATGGTATATGGTGTCGGTTTAATTCTGCAATCAGCTGTGCTTTACTGGCCGGATAAAGCAGCAGCTGCTCTGCGGCATACTGTTTATGTACCTCCTTCATAGGCTTATCAAAGATGATGTTTCCCTGCTTGATAATACACAAATGATCAGCAATTTCAGCCTCTTCCATATAATGTGTGGTCATAAATACGGTCATATGACGTTCCTTATGCAATGCGCTGATTGTGTCCCAGAGCTGCTTTCTCGCCTTAGGGTCAAGACCGGTGCTCGGTTCATCCAATATGAGTATTTCCGGTTCCGGAATCAGTGCTCTGGCTATATCGCAGCGTCTTCGCTGACCGCCGGAAAGGGTTCCTACCGGCTGATGCATAATATCGTGCAGCTCACATATGTCACATAGCTTCTGTACACGCCGGCACGCCTGTTTATATGGCAGATGATAGAGGGCACTGCGCAGGATCAGATTCTGTTTGACTGACAGCAACTCATCAAGGACACTGTTCTGAAAGACGATGCCGATACCTGATCGAATACGTTCATCCTCCTGTCCCAAACGGAAGCCATTGATTATAACCGTCCCGCTGTCCTTTTTCAGCAAGGTGCTGAGAATGGAGATCGTTGTGGATTTTCCTGCGCCGTTTGGACCCAGAAAGGCAAAGATTTCCCCTTTATTCACCTGAAAGCTGATGTTTTTGACAACCGTTGTTCCCTGATAGGATTTACAGAGCTGCTCAACGCGGATACTTGTCTCCATGATATTCCCCCTTTACAAAATGCATGCTTCAGTGCAGTATATGCAAATCAAGAGGGAGATATTTCACAGAATACATGCTGTAACAGTGGTGTATTAAATTTCATTTATGATATAGGCTAGTAGGAAACTGGTTGTTTTCAAGTCATCTTATCCATCATATGAACAGACGTAAGGTTTTGCAGGAGAAGAAAAAACGGCCTAAGTCCTTTATGTAAGTAACATAAGCCATGTTTTCTCATAACGATTTTTTAAAGACAGTCTAGGGGTACATACATATATGGTCTTCTGCCTTTTACCACATGGATTTGCAATTACATGCAGTTCTCCACATATTCAATGCCATGCTCTTGGCACCATGCAATCGCCAGATTTCTGTAATAATCTGCCTGAAAATCATACCATTGCTTAGTAATTCCCCTTCTGTTTACCATATCCTTGAATCTTCGAAACGCTCCACGTCCCTGTATGACTTGTTCCAGTTTATCAGCATCTTCACCTTTTAATGTCTGAATAAACTCTTCCATAATATTATACTCATGGATTTCAAATTTTGTTGGAAGCCTAAAAAAACGCTCAGGGTTATCTTCAATTTCATTTTCCAACCCCTCATTATCCATACCGGTACTTAATTCATCAGCAAGCAGCACACTTTTTCCAGTTTCTAAATCTAAAAAAAATGTAAAATTATCATCTGCCATTTCAATCGCCTCTATAATGGTACTTATATTAATCTTCATCTTGACATTCTCCTATTCCATTTTAAATGTGTTTTTTATTCCATATCGAGCATAACATAATTTTTTATTAAAATACAAATGAAAGCAGTATTTTTGAGTAGACATAAATAAAGGAAAGCCTTTGTTTATCAGGCTTTTCAACTCTACATAGCAATGCTATGACTCCACATACAGTAAAATAAAGGCCTTATACACCATGACAAAAGTATTTTCATTACATAATGGTGGAGTAAATTTATTCGTTAAAATTCACGGGGTTTCTCCACTCGCATAGGCAAGCGATAATGTGTCCAACTCAATTCGCGACACAATACGTAGTTTTTGGAAAAGCAAGATAAAACTGACGCATATTTTAAAGATTTACAATAGTAAATTCTATTCCGAAATCTGCCAATTTATGTTTAGATAGTTCAACTATTAATCTGGTCCATACTCAGACTCTTCCTCTCAACCCTGCTTATCTATAATACTTTTATCCTTATTCCAATATGCTTCCACCATTGCAAAGGTTACAGATTGATATATTTTACTTCCGGCTTCTGAACGAATACTTTTATTTTATTCATAAAACTGTTCCATTTCATTCCTTTGAAAATTGTATACAGCTCATTTTCCATAGTTTTGAATACAGAAATATTTTCCCTGTATAAATACCTTTGCCAGACTTGATGGAATATTATTAAAATATTTTCTTTAGTTACTTGGATTAATTTATCCCTTCCAAATGCGTTACTAATGTCTTTTAATGCTTTAAACTTTTTACAGATTCTAAGTAACTGCTGAAAAAATGAAGGAATTGAATCAATAACCTTATCCCGCATCATTTTATCTAAATAGAATTGCATTATATTATCAAAAGATAGTATGCCCTCTTTATATTCCAACATAAGCAACTCACTTTCACCTGAATATTCCCACTTACTATACATCTCTAAATCATTTATAAAGCAGACAAACATTTTATCGCTAAAAGACCAGTTCACACCTTCAATTTTGGTTACTACTCTGTCAACTCCACTGTCCGTATTGATATGTTTCCATGCCCTGATTTACAAGCATTTTCGTGATTTCAATGTACTTAAAAATTACAATCTATTTTTAAAATGACCTATTTTCAAGCCTTTTTCACATGTTACTTCTGAACCCTTGACATCAAGACAACACTCTCAACGTGAATCAAAGATTAAAAGAGATAAGCAATGTGTATAGTAATCCCTTATTGAAAATATAAGATTAAACTTCACAAATATCATAGGTATATTATTACTATCTGCTAATAATACCGCTAAAAGTTGAAGATTTACCCATTATCGAGTAAAACTTTTTTAATATACAACTTCGTCTTCTATGATAATCGAATGGTGTTTTTCACAAATTTCATCAAAACAATCCTTACAAAGATCACCAGATAATACTCCATCTTCTTTATTGCTAAAAATATCATAATACTCTCTACACTCATCTAATGCATCATAAAGACCATATAACTCATTTGTTTTCTTTAAACATCTAGCACATCTACATCCATCAAAACATGCAATCGCTTCATACGTATTTCCATCACAATAATGTACAGCATTTCTTGTGGTGTATAATAAATCTTTCGCAACACTAAATTCAATTTTCCCTTCATCATACAACTCTAATACCTTTTTAGACACTGAATTTAATCCATGCCCAATACTATGACAACTCATATTTTTAGCTCCTTTTTTTTTATTATCACTAATCTAAATATATCATATTTTTTTATTTTACTACAATGCTTTATTATAAACCTACTAACTGATTTTGTAATAATGTAATCAAATTTGCCTTATAATCCATCTACAATCATTTTTTTATAGCTTGTTCTTCCATTCTTTCTTAACCCACTTCTTCCAACATCGTGATACACTTCAGCTAAATCGATTTCTATTACTTTGTTAGAAAGTTCTTTAAAATATGCAATTTGACTATTTAAACCTGAACGTTGTTCTTCTACATTTTTACTTACTCTACAATATACTGTAATTCTTACTACTTCTTTCGTTTTATTTTTAACTGGTATCTTCACTACATGTATCATTTTTTATCATCCTTATCACTCCAATCTTAACATATGAAAAAGATGCAAGTTATCATCAACAACTTACATCTCTATAAAACTGATTTGATTTTTTATCTTTTTCGCAACAGAACAATGGACTCTACATGACTCGCATGTTCGTATCTGCTATGAATTGGGTGCAGTAACCCCTTGTTGGAGAAGGATTTTTAATCGTTAGTTGATCTCCAATCAGTAAGGTATTGATTTAACTGTTTACCACATGTGCATAAGTATTCAATATATTTAGGATCAGTAGCCTTGCTACAATATTCTCTATTTTTGCTTTTTGAATAAGAATATTCTCCACATCTTTCTAGGAACTCTTTATGTTTAGATTTCATATAATTTTTAAAGCATTCATGTTCTTCTTCATCTTCAAACACTAAAATAACATCATATGGACTGTTATAATATTCATATTTTGATTGATCTATAGAACATACTATTTTGCTTTCTTTTATTTGCTTAATGGTATCATGAGAATTACATAACCAATCATCAAGCATGAACTCAATTGAGTTCTTTTCAATATAACAATAGGAAATATATTCATCACTGTTATTTTTGAACAAACATTCTCTTTTCCAGAGTGTACGATTGAATCTAAAACTATCTGCAAACACCGCTAATGTTGAATAGAGAATTGTTGAATTATATTTCACATCAATCACATGCACATATGAATTATGTGTTTGTCTAGGTAATTCATTCATCCAATATACATCTTGTTCTATTTCATCTACCATTCCACGATTAAAACGAGATTCATCCAATCGATATTGTATAGTAAACTCAGGATGTTGTTCATGATAAAATTCCCCATAATTACTAAAACTTGAATGTACTCCATCCGTACCTACAGGGAACCATCTTTTTACATCTTTCAATAAATAAATTGCTTTTTCTAATGGCGGTAAGGTTAACCCGAATCGTTTTTTCCATAGCCACTCTACCTTATCTATATCCGCTGAAGCATTCAGCGGTGTATTAGTATCCTGAATCCTAGTATATATCTGGTTAGGAAAAACACCTAAGTATCTTTCCTTTAAATAAAATGGTGTATCTGTACTGTTCTTTACAACAATAATATCAATTTCACAACCTTCTATTTCGATTGTTTTAACTACTACTGTTGGTCTAATATCGCCTGCAAATTTTTTATCTTTTAGAAAATCTACTACTTTTTGGGTATTTTTCCTATTTGAATCTTCTTTCATATCCAAAATCTCATAGTCGTTTTCTTCATCAACACCTATTATTATAAACGCATCTCTATTAGCAAGGTTATTTGACATACATATGATATCGTGAAGTAAATCTTGTTTATGTCTTTCATCATACCATTCTTTTTTAAAATCCCAATATGATCCCTCTTGTTT
This sequence comes from Lachnospiraceae bacterium, assembly GCA_021771695.1. GTDB lineage: Bacteria > Bacillota > Clostridia > Lachnospirales > Lachnospiraceae > Anaerostipes. Next base: position 18,298 of record JAETON010000011.1, read on the forward strand.
AAGATCAATCAAGTCTTGTATTTCCTCTTTTAAATCCACCATTTTTAACACCTCTTTTCTTTTACATTTTAGCTGAAATGTGTATTATATTATACCATATTAATTGTTATACTCTTACTTCTAGAACAAAAAAGGACTTGATTATCTACTTAATAATCAAATGCTTTTTTGTTTTAAGTAAGTTGTTTTTATCGCACCGATGCACTTCCAACTTCTTTATGTACGATTGCTCCAAATTTGAAATGAATGTCAATTGAAGCATCATCAAATACAACTATTCTCTCTATCATCTTTCTAATTAAAGCATTATCAAATTGTTTTAAATTCATAATGCTCTCATCAATATAATTCTTAATACTTTCAATACGCTCATCAGTTTTCTGATTATCCAACATTCTTTGTCGCATTCCTTGTAACTCTCGTAATTGATTAGCATATTCAATTAGTTTTATATCAATATCTGAATCTTCTTCTAATCCATCCATTCCTTCTGTTATTAGTTCATTCATCTTCAACTTTATCTCTTTGATTTGATTTTCTAATACACTCTTATCTATTTTTTCTTCTGTACTTATTACTGATTTAATGTTATTCATCACTATCTTGTTCACAGTTGTTTCACTATTTTCTTTTTTCAATTCGTTAATTGCTAGTAAAACATTTCTTTCAATATCCGTTTCACGAAGTGTAGGAGAATTACAATTCACTCCTTTTGTTATCGCTGACTTGCATCGATAAACGATCACTTTTTGACCACCTAGTTTCCACATGACTCTCCTAAATGTATTATTACATTCTGCACACCTTAGTAATTCAGATAAAACATATTTTCCATGTCTTACTTTTGACGAATGTTCACCATCAATACTTGGTCGATATGCAATGGCTCTTTTCGCCATTTCTTCTTGAATCTTCATAAAAATATTTAATGGCAGTATTGCAGGCACTGATCCAATTGATTTATATTTAGGTTTCTCACCTTTATTCTTAGCTCTTTGCTTTGTTAAAAAATCTGTCGTATATGATTTTCCTTGAATCGCATATCCAGCATACTTTTCATTTCTTAAAATGCTACCAACAGTGCTGGCACTCCATCGATCTTTTCCTGTCACTGTTTTGATTCCACGTCTATCTAAATCTCTAGCGATTTCTTCCCAACTCATTCCTGATAAATATAACATGGCAATCAACCGTACAATCTTCGCTTGTTCTTCATTGATAACAAGGTCACCATTTTCATCTCGATCTAACCCTAAAAATCGATTCGTACACATCATGATTTCACCACGTTCAAACTTTGCTTTGAGTGCCCATTTTACATTTTCCGAGATAGTTCTACTTTCTTCCTGTGCAATACTTCCAAAGATTGTTAGAAGCATTTCACAATCTTGTGTTGCAGTATTGATATTCTCTTTCTCGAAAATAACACTGACTCCGATACGTTGCAAATCACGAACTGTTTTTAAGGTATCTACTGTATTTCTCGCAAATCGACTAATTGATTTCGTTAATATAATATCAATCTTTCCTGCTTTACAATCTTCAATCATCTTATTGAATTGTTCACGCTTTAATGTATTTGTTCCAGAGATTCCTTTATCTGCATAACCGGGTACAAATATCCAGTTAGACTGTGACATAATTTTATTTTTGTAGTATTCATTTTGTACCTCATAACTCAATTCTTGTTCTTCTTTGTTGGTGCTGACTCGTGCATAATAAGTAACTCGTAACTTACGCTTTGATTGGTATATATTTTTCTTATCCAACATCGGATCAGCAGGTTGAACAAATACCTTTCTTGCAGTCCTAGCCATGAGGTATTCCTCTTATAATTGAAACTTGTTTTTTTATACATTGATGATTGATAAAAACAATTGTCACTTTTCCATTTTCATCGATTAGGATTTCTTTGATAAGTGATTTTACTAAATCTCTTGTAATCACTGTTTGATGATATAGTTTAGATACCTTTGCTTTTAATACCATTGTTTCTGAAATATAATCTGCGTCATATTGTGCATAGGATAATTGATACTTATCCTTTAGTAATTTTCCAACCATTGCTATTTCTTCTTGGTTACTTTGAAGCAGTTTTTTAATTTCATTATCTAATCTCACGATTTCAAGATGGTTAGGTTTCATACTACCTAAATTCATTATCAACTCAGGAGAACCAATCAAATCGTTGATTGCTTCTAATACAACATCATGTATATCTTCATCTTTAATTCCATCATTTCTATGATATAAACCACAACCACCTGTTCTTATGTCTGCAGTACATCTCCAATAAAATAGTTCACTACCTTCATATAGCCAAAAATTAGAACCACAGTTTCGACAATAAATCATTTTATAGAATGGACTTTCTTTATTTCGTTTACTTGATTTTAACCTACCTTTCCTAAAACTTCGATTATCCAAACAACGAATCGCTTCATTTTGAATGGATACATTTACAATCTTAGGATAACCAAGTTCTCCACAATATCTACGATTCCGAATCATTTTTGAAATCATGCCATGATACCATTTAGCATCTTTTTTTCGTGTTCGTATTCCCTTTTCATTTAAATCATTCGCAATAGAAACTATGCTTTTACCCTCTATAATATCATTAAATACAGAGCGTATGATCTTTGCTTCTTTTTTCTGAACTCGATATATTCCATCTTTAACTTCATATCCATAAAGCTGATCTAACATTTTTCACACCTCCATTTTTTCAGTGATACTTAATCCGTTAATAAAATGAAACGTTACTTTGGTTTGTTCTATGACTGAAACATGGTCAACAATATCAGTAAATAAATGTTCATCAAAATCATCTCCAAATCGATAATATGACAACATGTCTTGAATCATTTTTGTATTTTCGATTTCATTTTGATATCCACCATCTCTATATTTTTCCTTTTGTTGAAGTATTTTTATCTTTTTTTCTTTCAACCTTTTAATTTCTTGTACATAAAAAGCAGATTCACATAAACCACGATTATAAGAAACAGCGGTTTGTTGAATCTGCTTATTGATTAATTGATATTCACTTGTTAATTCATTTAGTCTTTCATGACTTTTTATAAATTGTTTGATGAGATACAAATCATGCAAATAATCATCCAATATATGATGATAGTATTTTAATTTATTACATACTTTTACAAATGCATCTTGTATGGTACTTTCTAATACTGCTTGATTCGAGCACTGAGTTTTATCTTCTACATGTAGATGACAGTTATATGCAATTACTTTAGAATAACTGTAAATGGAGCGTTTCATCTTGCTTCCACATTTATCACATATAACCTTTCCACTCAGGTAATTTCTCATTGCTTTTTTTTCACTACATTTTGGTGAACCATTTAGTTCTCTACGTACCACCATAATCTGATCAATTTTCTCAGCTTCTTCTTTATTTATATATGCTTCGTGATCATCATAGTAATAATACTTCGGATGCTCGCCATGATTCAATCTTCTCTCGAATGGAAAACTATCTGTCGTGAATGTTTTTTGTGCTTCTACATGTCCTCGATATATTGGATTTTGAAGTATTGTATTAATTACAGTTGTATTCCAATTCCTATTTCCTTTTGGAGATGGTATTCCATTTTCTTCTAGATATTCTACAATCTTAAATGTTGAATATCCATCTAAATAAAGATTTTTAATTAAATCAACAATTTCAGCAACTGCAACATCTTTTACCAATTCATCATCTTTAATGATATATCCATACCCTACAAATGTTGGTAGCCAAGTACCATTCTTCATGCTCTTTTGAACTGACCATCTTTTATTATTTGATGTGCTGATCGACTGTTCTTGTGCATGCATTGCATAGATGGAAATAATAAACTCACTTTCCATATTGATGCTGTGGATGTTTTCATTCTCGAAATATACATCAACATTTAATGCTCTAAGTTCTCGAATATAACTTAAACAATCCACTGTATTTCTAGCAAATCGGCTAATGGATTTTACTAGAATCATATCAATCAGCCCTTCTCGGCAATCATTCATCATTCGATTAAAGTCATCTCTAAATTTAACCTTTGTTCCTGATAGTCCTTCATCAGCATATACATCAACAAATTCCCATTCATTTTCAGCCTCTATTTTACTGACATAATAGGATATTTGATGAAAGTAAGAATTAAGTTGTTCTTCCGTTCCAGTACTTACTCTACAGTATGCTGCAACTCTTAATTTCTTCTGTTCTACATTTGAAATGACATCTTGACTCTTTGGTGGAATCATTACTACATTCGCTTCCATTTTCATCGACTCCTTTCTATCAGTCACACACAATACCACACAAGTTTTCACATATCTAGTGAATAATTAACTTATTCAAACGAACTGAAATTTTGTAAAAATGACTTCGCATTTAATACATCAATGGCATAAAATTCTTTTTGTGAAATTAAGCCTTTATCAAGCATTTCTTTCAAGATTTGTTTCGCAATCCCATAGTAAATTGTATTTAAAGATGGATCTTTTTCGTTAGAATAAACTACTGAATTCGCCATAATTCTTGCGTATTTTCTTGATGAATATCTTCAAACAAGCAACAGTTTATATCCAAAGTTTCCATCTCTTTTATGAATTGTTGTCCTTCTTTTGTGATGAGTTCCTCTTTCATCAGTAACATGTCAATTGGATTTGATGCTGCAAGCTGTCGCATAGATTCAAATAATTCATGTTCTTCTTTCTGATAAACCATAACTCCATAGTTTTCATCCTGTGATAATCTGGATTTTATATATGACAACATCTCTTGAAAATCTGAATTTTCTCTATAGGATTCTTCATGTCCATGATAAAGAATAACAGAATGAATATTCTCGTTTTGTTGACATAGCATTGGTGTCATTATATGTTTCAACTGACGTAATAGTGTGTTCATTTCCATATCTGTACTTACATGAATATAAGGCATTTTATGCTTTTTACATTCATCAATAAGGGTATGTTCTTTCCCATTCATATCTGGTATTAACAAACGAACATCATCACAAACAATCGTGTTACAATTTGCTTTCTTCACATCAAGATAAATAGATTCTGGATTATGCATCAATCGCTCCATACTAACTTGCACGATACAATTAAGTTCTATATTCCGTTCATTACAATATCTTATAATTTCTGGTATCGTTAGTTTCGTTTCGCTAATAGAAGATACGGTTAATAAAGCAGCATTTTGTTTCATAACATATACCCTAATGCATGAAGAGGTTAATGTTCACTTCGTGTTTTTCCATCTTCATTGATTTTTCAATATCTTCCATGTTAATGATTTCTACTTCTAACTTATCTTTCCATGATTCGATAGCTTTCATAACCTCTCTTAATTTTTCAGATTCAAAAGGTTCTTTTTGAATGATGTAATTTGGTGCATGATCTTTTAGGAACTCTAAAACATCACTTACCATATTTGGACTATCTTTTCGATATAACATCACTGAGAAACTGTCTGACTTCAATTCTTTCCTTATAAACTCAACAATCAATTGAAATTCTTCATCTTCTTGAAAGTCTTTATTTCCTTTATATAAAACAACAACAGGAATAGGATTTTGTGTTTCTTCTAATATTTTTTCGATTTCTTCTTTTTGCTCATAAATAGTTTCACGAATAGATTGGTCTTGATAGTAATCTATCCAAGCAATTCCCTGTGCTTCAACAAGAGATAAGAGTGACTTTTCTTGTTTTTTCAAAAACTCAGAAAAAGCTACAATAGATGCATCAGATATCACAATATCTGGATCATATTTAGTAATACTGTTGAGTATATTTTTGGGATTTTCAATTAAATCAAATATACTAATTTCAGCTTTCCCTATATATTGAAAACCTTTTTTATTACAGAATTCTTTCGCAAGAGATTCTTCCATATTTTTTGTTTCTAAAGTAGACGGTACGACAAATAAAGCTTTTTTCATAATTAGTTCTGTCCTTTCTTTGAAATTTCAACTTCTTCAATCTCTACTTGATGTTTTCGTGCAAACTTAAGAAAATCTTTGATCGTTTTATCATCATGATTTAAGATTCCTTTTTCCATGACAACTACATCAATTGTTTGTTGTTCAATTGCCTTTAATACTGATACAGCACCATTTGTTTGTACAAAATCGGTATAAATGTTTTCTGAAGTAAAAGATACAATTGTATATCCTTTTTCATCCGAATACTGTTTCAGAAAATCTCTATGTCTGCCCATTTCTGCTAGTGAAGTGTGTGGTCTTACACCACAATAAATCCAACATCGTTTCATATCATATCCTCCTATATATAACGATTCAGTTTTAAAGAAAAAACAGGAATATTTAACTCCTGCATTCGTTCCATAAATTCATTTTGTTGCTTTATATTTCCAAGTGAGTTTAATGATAAAATCATAACTTCACTTACTTTTCCTTGATAAGCACTTTGATAAAAATGATACAATCCTGCTCTATAAGATTGCTTATTGGTTATCTTATCTAAAATATATTTAAAATCCTTTTTGTTTTTCTTTTTTACTTTTCTTAATATCCTTTTCATTTTTAATCTTACGATACATCGGATCGGAATTTTTGTACTGCAATATAAATATGTTTGTGTCATTTCAATACCCTCCTTTACTTTTGTTAAATAACACACAAATACTGCGGAAAATATTTCATCCTCCGCAGTACGATCTGTTATCTAAACACTTTCCACATTTTCAAATCAACTTAATCGTTGTTTCAAAGTCATATTATTCGTACTCCCTGACTCTTGGGCAGTAACTAACTGTGACTAGTTCCATCACATCACACGAATTTCACGTTCCCCATTCAAGGAGACTCATTACGAGGAGTAGCATGATCCCTGCTTTTGTTATGGCAATACAGATTACCAAATCTGTTTTAAAGACAAATGTTGTTCGCTCGAATTTTAATCCAACCGTTCTATTGTTTCATAAAATTGTCATGGCGCATTTTCTTACGTTGCTTATTCCTTGTGAGAACAAAGCAGTTAATGTATTAGTTACTGGCTATGTAATTGTCAAAGAGCAAAGAAGGAAACAACCTCCTTCACCCTTAACCATTCAATGCTTTGGAAAGTACACGGATTTTTTTTAAAATATTTTGAATTTTTTCTTAGAAAATGCATATAATAACGTAGAAAAAGAATTTTATTTAATGGTTCGATTGTGAGTGAAAATTGACAAAACTTGAGAGTCATGTTATATTATTGACACAGGTAGAAATACCATTTGGGCTGATCGAAAGATCTGGGTCCACCCATTTCCCGAGGATGACGGGAGACTGTAAAGCGAAGAATATTATCCAATTGTATGTGATTACTCCCGAGAGCGACGGGTTGCTGTAAAGCGAAGAATATTGCTCATTAGTATGTGATGAGTCCCGAGGGCAACGGGTTGCTGTAAAGCGAAGAATATTGCCCATTTTTTTTATAGGAGGAACTATGGCAAGTCAAAAAAAGAGAAAAATTAAAGTAGTTACAATTCACGATAATTTCTTTAAATTATTTGATGATAATTCTGATCCAGAGTTATTAACTATAAAAGAAGAAATGCATAGACGACCATGTTTAGTACTAATAAAAATCAAGTATAAAAACAAGAAATACACTTTCGCTTTACCTCTTAGATCCAACATCTCATATCATGCTCCAAAAAATACATATTTTGCATTACCTACTCGATCAACAACACGAGACGGTAACCATCATGGTATCCACTATTCAAAGGCATTCCCTGTTGATTCTAAGTATTTCCTTCCTTATCAAATGGATGGAGATTTCTTTGGCGAACTAGTACTTGCCACAATTGAAAAAAACATAAAAACCATTGTTCAGGATTTTCAAAAATACATTGAACGTTACGAAAATGGAGATATGCCAAAATTTTGTACAGATATAGACAACGCTATAATGAAACAAGAATTACTAAAGTAAATAAAAGAACAATGAGCTGATTTATTACTCTTTCAGCTAAATTGTTCTTTTTTATGTTTTACTTCGATAATTTCTTTTTTAGCTTATCAAATATTCGTTTTTTTCTATCATGTAATGTCATCTCAGGTATATTCCACTCAATAGCCATTTTCCTAATACTTTTATCCTCCAATAGTAATCCAAAAATAATTTTCTTTTCCTCCTCATCTAACTTTTCAATTTCATCTCTTAATTTTTGAATCATAATATTAAGATAAACCTCCTGTTCAACATCACTTTGTGATGCAATAACATCAACTAATGCATGACCATCTTTGTTTATTGCATCCATACTAGACAATTGAGCATATTCATCTCGTCTATTATCTCTTAAACTTTTGGTGTAACTGTTAAAACACACATTATAAACTTCTCTACTAACTTCAACCATGATTCCATTGATTTTAAAGAAATATTTCTTTTCTTCTGTCATTGGGTCTTTTGTAGTCCAAAAATAATTTTTATTGTAATCGTTCATTTATTTGTCCTCCATATTTTTCGTTTTTGATTTGAAAAACATGGAAAACGGTGGACTCCTACAATTTGGCAAAATAAAAATCCAACACAAAATATGTATTGGATAATATTTAATATAGTTTATTCCTATAAAACGAACTGTTAGTTCGGTATTAGAGACGAACGAAATTTGTAAACTTTTAAACACATATTTCGTTTGCCCCCTACTGTTATTAGGGGGATTACCTAGTCGAATAATGAATCACAAGTAATCACCTATCTTTACCTGCAACCATTATCATAAATACATCTATCAAACACTTCACAAAAACCTATCAGTTTATTTTTTATGTAACTTCATCTAATCGTTCAACAAAAAGGAACAAATAGCTCGTTCTAACAAGAACAAATACCTTGTAAAATTAAAATGGTGATAAATAATGAATACGAAAGAGACACGAAAAGAAGAAAAATTTGATTTCACACCATTTGGAAAAGCCATTAAAAAAGGGCGATTAAGAGCTGGTCTAACTGTTGATGACCTTGCAGAAAAAACAGGTTTATCCTCTCGTTATATCACTGCAATAGAAAACGAAGGCAAACGAACCAGTTTAAAAACACTTATAGATATCATCACATTGTTGAACATTTCTATTGATGAAATCATCTATCAAACTACTCCCAACAAAGATTCAAAAAGAAGATACATAGAATCAATGTTAGATGAGTTAGATAATGAATCAATTCAAATTACTGAGGGGCTTTTAAAAACACTAGTGGATATGAAAAAAGAGAAAAAGGCAGAGGATAAATAAGGTTAGCTCCTTACTCATTCTCTGCCTTTTTTCGATTCACTGAAATTTGTTCCAATTTCTCCATGATCTGTTGTAATAATTAGATAGATTTCATATTTGACTGTATCTCTTTCATGAATTGTTTGAATCAAAGTATATAATTAATTAGTATGTAATATTTCATTCAACCAGTATTCTACACGTTGTTCAACAAATTCTGTTTCATTATCGATAACTGATAATTCTTTTAAAAAAAATGATTTATCACAGATTAACTTCATATCTTTAATAATATTCGCAACTCCACCACCTCCATGCGTTATAAATGGAATTATTCTTTTGTTTGATAAATCATATGTGTTAAGAAATTTTTGAATTGGAGGAGTCATAGTTGACCACCAATTAGGTGTTCCGATAAAAATATACTTATAACTATCTAATGATTCTAATTTTTTTGTTAACTCAGGTAATTGTTTATTTGCTTTTTGATGTTTTGATACTTCTAAAGTATCAATGCTATCCTTTGGATATTGGGGATTGGGAAATGTAAAAAATAAATCTCCTCCTGTTTTTCTTTTAATAATTTCTGCAATTCTCTTTGTATTCCCAGAATATGAATAATATACTATCAAAATTTCACTCACATTTTTCACCTCTTTTATCCATATCTTCAAATTTATATCCAAATCCATTTACTGTAACTATGTATTTCGGATTTGATGGATTTTCTTCTATTTTTTTTCGTAAACGAGAAATCATATTTTCTACTGCATGAATACAACTATTACTTGATTCTTTCCATATTTCCTCATAAATTTGTTCTTTTGAGAACACCCTATTTGGATGCGTCATTAATAATTCTAATAAATTAAACTCAGCATATGTTAAATATATTTGAATATGATTTTTAAAAAGAATTTTTTTTGAACAATTTAGTTGGAATTCTCCTTGTGAGATCATACCACTATCATACTTAATATATCTATCATCTAGATAATCAACAAGACTCTCGATAAAACAATTATCATTTTCAATTTCAAGTATAATAATTCTTTTTACTTTTTTAGATATTTTGTTAAGAATTCTTTGTTGATTCAAATCTTTTGAATTGTTTCTTCCCATATCAATTCTCACAATTCTTATGATTAGATTATTTCATTTATCAATTTTTCATAAATTGACTTTAATTGTTCTTTTTCTTCTTCTGTCATTTCTCTAGTATTTGCATTGTGATTTTCAAATGTTCCAATATAACCGTTCATTATTTTGCCATCTTTAACAGACAACACTAGCGGTACATATAATTGAAAAGTACCTTGATCATCAGGTGTCATATAATTAGATATAAGAAGAGATAATCTTTCATTCTGTTCATCTGTATATAATCTTTCATGTGCAGCATTCACAATTCGTATATAATTTATTTCCTGATTTTTCTCTATAGAAATTTCATTTAATATAGGAGATGCTTGTTGACACCAAGGACATTCGTCATACCCAAAATATAATATTCCAATTTCTTTATTTTCTAAAAATTGAAGAGCTTGTTCCATATCCATATCAACAAAATTCTTTTTTTGTACATCTACAGTGCAAACATTATTTACTTCACAATCATTTAGTTCATTCATTTGATTTGAGTGAGAAGATTGACATCCAACAAGCATACACAACATCATTGAGAAAACAAAGTAATATTTATATTTATTAAACATTTCAAACATGAAAGACCCCCTTTTTTATTAGAATATCATTGGGATTTAGCACTCAATGATGCCCACTTGTTCGCTTCTTGCAATCTTGACTCTAATTTACTTCTTGCAAAATCAACAGCCTGTGTACTTAATAATAAGCGAAGTGGAATTTCATTTTCTTTCATTGCTTCTATAATCTGTAAAGCAGCTTTGTCTGTGCTACCCAAAACACTAGTATCAATTTGTTCTTTTCCAATTCTTCTTTTTCCTGAAGTGGATTTATAGTCATCTAATTCAACACTTGACTGCGTAAGAGATCGTCTAAAGAAATTGGTATTAAATCCCCCAGGCTCTACAATCATTACTTGAATACCTAAAGGTTTCAATTCCTTTGACAATGCCTCCGATATACTTTCTAATGCGCTTTTGCTTGCTGCATAATATCCAGAACCAGGCTCAGCTTCAATAGCTGCAATCGAAGAAAAGTTAATGATTATTCCTTTTTTTCTTTCTCTCATAGATGGTAAAACTTGTTGAATCAAAGAAATTGGACCGAAAAGATTTGTTTGAAATAACTGATCAACATCTTTCTTAACTCCTTCTTCCACTGCTGCACGATATCCATATCCTGCATTATTTACTAAAACATCAATACATCCAAAATGTTCGATTCCTTTATGTACTGCATTTGATATCTCTTCTGATTTTGTTAAATCTAGCGATAATGCAAATGCATGTTCTGGATACTCACTCTCAAAATGCTGAATATCTTTTATTTTCCTTGCAGTTACTATTACATTATCTCCATTTTCTAACACAGTTTTTGCTAAACTTTTTCCAAAACCACTCGAGCATCCTGTTATAAGCCATGTTTTCATAATTCCCTCCGTTTTAAATGTTCTTTCCTATTTTGTATGCTTCTTCCATTGCAGGATGATTCATAATATCGCCTAATTGCCATGCACCTGCTCCATAAATAACTCCCATTTCTTTTGCATTTGGTAAGCAATCTAAATAGCCACGTAGTCCATCGATTGTACGTTCCATTGCGTGTTTTCCATCAGCAGCAGTTGCAATTAAGTAAAACTCTTTATTTTCAAGCCCTGCTTTTTGAGCACCACCTAAAGTACGATCAATCATTGTTTTAAGTTGTGCATTCATAGTAAAAAAGTAAACTGGTGTTGCTAAAACGATTACATCAGCCAAACGCATTTTTTCTACTACCATTTCCATATCATCATTCTTGATACAATGTCCAATCTTTTTACATGCATAGCAAGCAGAACAATAGTCAATCTTTAATTCTGATAAGCGAAGTTTTTCTACTTCATTTCCACTCTCTATCGCTCCCTTCATCAATTGGTCACAAAGGGTGTCTGAATTACCCTCTTTACGAGGACTTGCAGATATAATCAATACTTTTTTATTCATTTTCAGTCATCTCTCCTTCATCATTCATTAACTCTAGTCTTACTGTTCCACTCTCATATTTTAAGTTTTCCGCACCTTCTCCTGCATGTCCTAGTGGAACAATATCTACAATTGTTTTTTCATAAATATCATCATAAAAAATTGCTAAATCTGGAACAAATCTCCAATATCCAAAATCTCCAATTTTATATTCTCTTGTTGTTTCTTCATTAGAAGAAAGCTGTTTTGGTAATGTCATTCCTTTCGCAAATTTATTTCTTTCAATCAATGTCATTTCAAGAGGTAGCATCGATAATAAACTAGAAGCAGCATGAGAACTGTTTAGAGTTATCAAAACTTCTGTATTTTCAGTAATCATTTTAATTTTTGTTCCTTCTACATTTATGTAATTCTCATGCTGATCATAATCTATTTCGTTATTTGGCATAGTACACGCTACTAAAACTGACAACATAAATATGGATAAAACAGTTATACTTATTCTCTTCATCAAAAACTCCTGACTAACTTTTTTCTAAATGCTCATCTAAATATTCCAAGATATAATCAATTGCTTGAGTTGCATCATTGCCATAAAACCCATGTCCTGCACCATGTAAAACATGCAAACGAGCTGATTTATAAGAATCTATTGCTTTTTGAGAATACGATAATGGTACAATATCATCTTTATCACCATGCAAAATTAACACATCTTCTTGATATTTTTTAATTTCTTTATAAATATCATAATCTAACAGTTTTTCTGCATATGTCTTTCCTACCCTTAACCAAAGAAGTTGATATGTTTCTGGTATATCATCCACACTTTTAAATTGTTCTTGTGCCATGTCTACAAGTACAAATGCAGGATATAATAGAATCATTCCTTGTATATCATTTCGATTCGCTGCCGTAATTGCAGATACAGCACCACCTTGACTAGTTCCCATCAGAAAAATATTTTCATTGTCTATAAAGAATTGCGTTTTTAATGTGTCTATCGCCGCATCTAAATCTTCTTGTTGTGTAAAAAGAGACATTTCTAATGTTGAGCCACTACTTCTACTACCTGTACTTCCTCCACGAAAATCAAAACAATACACAGCATAACCTTGTTTTGCAAAATTCATTGCATATGTTGATCCTGTTTCATAATTACCACCTAGTCCATGTGAAATGATGACTAAAGGATGTTTATCTTTAGTATCTTGTGGCAAGTACAATTGCCCATAGATTCTTTCGCTATCATAGCTGACTTCGAAATCTTGTATTGTATATTGGTACTGTACATTCATATTAATCATATGTAACGACGTTTCTTGTTCATTATTATTACGAAAATTAACCCAAAGTGCACTTACTAGAATTATCCATACACCAAATATTAAAACAATTTTATGTTTCATTTCCTGAACCTTTTATTTAGTATGATAAATCAAATGAAGCCCATTATGATTCAAACGCTTTACATCTTTTAATTTAAACTCAATAGTTTTACTTGATTTAAGTAATGGTAATCGCTCAAAAACAGTTGCTGAATCAGATTCTCCATCTGCCACTGGAGCAATCAACAAACTCAATTCATCTATCATATGAGATTGTGCAAATGTATAGTTGATAGCTCCTCCACCACAAATCAACATTCTACGAATACCGAAATATGTATATAGTTTTTCACAAGCTATTTTTGTATCTAATCTATCTTTTCCTGCAATGATATAAGAAACATTCTGCTTTCTAAGATACGCTCGATAACTCGCTGATGTCGTTTCACTAATGACTTCAATGACATGAGCATTGGGTCGTCCAGACTTCTGGAATGTTCCTGATTCCCAACCAATTTCTCCTAACATATCAATGGATATATAGTAAAGTGTTTCAGTATGTGAAGCTATATGATCTCCTTCTAATACCTCAAAGTTAAAATCTAAATTTGGCTTCTTTCCTTCAGTAAACTCTTTTGTTGTCGTAGTACCGTAAACCCAAGCATCTCCACGATATTCATCCCGTATTCTTGCATACTCTTTACTGGTTTGTTGTGCTACTTTACTATGCATAAATGGTCCTTCAATTTTTCCATCTAATGCACTTAAGATATGACAAATAATATAAGGTCTATTCATAGATATTTCACTCTCACTAATAGCCAATACTAGATAACCATCCACTTACTTCTGATTCAGATGCATCCATATTTGTTCTTGAAATAGAAAATCCGTTTGTAATTACATTAGCGTTAGGAAGCATATCTTGAATCGTTGCAGGTGTCCCTGAAATTCCTGATCCTCCATGTGTACAGAAAGGAATAATTGTTTTTCCATCAAAATTGTTGTTTTCTAAGAACGTATTAATAATTGGTGGTAAATCAGCATTCCAAATTGGATAACCGATATAAATTACATCATAGGAACTAATATCCATCGGATCTTTCATTTCTGGTCTTGCGCCTTGTTCCATTTCATTTGCAGCACGTTCTAATAAATCATCATGGTTTGTTGGATATGGTTCTACTGGTTCTAAACGATACACATCAGAGCCTGTTTTCTCACCAATTAGATTTGCAATGTATTGTGTATTTCCTAATACTTCTCCATCTACCACATGAACAGAATTATCTTCATCTCTTGTCATGTTATCTGGCGAATCTGTTTCTGGAACAGAGAAATATACTACTAATGAATTAACATCTTCATTACTATTATTTGCATTTTGATTTTCATTATTTTCCACGTTTTCTGGGACATTTGCATTTTCATTGGGGTTCGTATTCTTTGTGCTTGTTCCAAAATATACAAGCCCTACTGATATAAGTACAATACATCCAACA
The DNA here is from genome assembly GCA_021771695.1 of Lachnospiraceae bacterium. Lineage (GTDB taxonomy): Bacteria > Bacillota > Clostridia > Lachnospirales > Lachnospiraceae > Anaerostipes. The sequence goes on from JAETON010000011.1 coordinate 33,480, forward strand.
ATAATACTAATCATTTTACTTTTTTTCATTTTTATCTTTCCTTTCTGTTTTTTAACATTAACAACTGATAAACTCCATATCCAATCATGACAAACATGATAAATATACCAATATAATCGATTAAAGAAATAAGCATATTTTCTTCAAAATGAAGTGGATACATTAACTGAAGTTGTAGTTTTGTGATAATTTCTCTTTTCATGAAACCACGAACTCCGAATATACAAGCAAATATAATCAAGAATATATTTATTACAATCCTATTTTCTTTTTTTACTTTTATAACTGAATTGTAATGAAGTCCTAAATGGATACCGCATAACATAAACATCAGATAAGCAGATATAATATGGAGTGTTCTTCCTAGAAAATCATTGCGAAGTCCTACAAAAGACAGGTGTTCCTGTGAAATCATAAAAGAACTACTGATCATAATAATCATAAAAATTAGCAAACTACTATTTATCATTACATAGGCAATCCTAATTTTATTGAATCTACCTTTTTGCAAATTTCTATAAAATTTTTTATTTAATATTTGATGAATTACAAATAAGATAATTGTTAAAATACCTGCTAGTTCATGTATAAAGTTTCCTGTCTGACTGACACACATTAGGACAATCAACAAGATTACCATACACACATCTACGATCACTTTTAACTTCTTCATATTACTTCGTAAATCCATTTGCATTTAAATAATCTTGAATACCATCTGTGTTAGATGAACTCACAAATAATCCATCATGAACAGTTGCTCCTTTCGCAGTTTCACGAATAAAGTCCATAGAGTTTTCAAACTGTTCTGTATCCATAGAGGCTGACTGTGTAAATGGATACACATCTTTATCTGCTAAATCATAATTTTCTAAAAATGTTCCAATAATCATTGGTGCAGTATGCCACCAAATTGGATAGCCGATAAAAATCGAATCGTATTCATCAATTGAAGCTGGCAAATTTGCAATCTCAGGTCTTTGGTTTTCATCTCGTTCTACTTTTGCGATATCCCCTGTTTCGCCATAATCTTCTGGATATGGATTTAATGGTTCAATTTCTAATACATCTCCACCAGTTTGTTCCACAATATATTCTGCCATTTCTTTCGTATTTCCAGACCATGAAAAATAAGCAACTAATACATTTCCATCACTTTCTGTTTGTTCTGTTACTTGTGGTTCTTCATTGGGTTGTGTTTCTTTTTCTTCTGGAGCACTTGAACAAGCTGCTAAGGAAATTGTCATAATTAATGCGAATAAAATTTTCTTAAGTTTTTTTGTCATGTTTTTCATCCTTTCTATTTTTTCAATATTTCAAGTTCTTCTAACCAAGATTCAATCTGATTAACACTTGATATTCTTGATTGCCCATATACTGCTAAATCTTTACTAGAATTTAAAAATGTAGGCATGGTTTCATCAATGTCACTCTCTCCACTTGTACAAAATGGAATAATAAGTTTTCCTTCTAGATTGTAACTCTCTAGAAAAGTATTGATTAGTGCAGGAGTTGCATGAAACCATACAGGATAACCAACAAAGACTATGTCATAGGCATCCATGTTCTCCACTTCACTCGCAAGTTCTGGGCGTGCGTTATTTCTTATTTCCATATTAGACTCTATATACACATTGCTATAATTTGTTTTGGGAGTTATTTCAAATAAATCTCCACTTGTTTTTTCGCTAATCTCATTTGCCACTCTTTGTGTAGTACCTGAGTAAGAAAAATAAGCAACGAGTATAGTTAATTCTTCTTTTGATAGTATTTCTTGTTTAATTTGTTCTGTTTGTTCAGCATTAAGAGAATAATCATTTAAACTTCTAAAAAGTGTGGGATAGCGAAATATGTTATATCCGACTAAAAAGAATACGCAGATGATAATAAATATACTTCCCACAATCATAGTTTTTTTTACATTCATACCTTTACCTACATACATTCCAATAAAATTTCATGAACTTCATGTTTTGAAAGTGTATATGGATTACTTTGAATAATATTTGTAGTATCTGCGACTTGTTTTAACAGTTCCGGTGTAATTTTCATAGTAGAACTTAGATCATTTAGTTTTGTTGGAAGTCCGCATTCTTTAATCAAATCATCCAAAGCATCTAATCCTTTTTCAGCAGTATCCTCATTGAACACGACTCTTGCTAGTTTCGTAAGCTTTTCTCTGGCATGATCTAAAATATAACGATAGTATCTAGGTTGTATAATTGCTAGTCCTTGTCCATGATTACAGTCGGTATAGGCAGCTAGTTGATGTTCAATCTGGTGAACTTGGAAATCTGTTTGTCTTCCACATTTTAAGATGCCATTTTCTGCCATTGCAGAATCCCACATTAGATTTCCTCTTGCCTGTTCATCATGAATGTCAGTTAATAATCGCAGCATATTATCGACTGTGTTTTTCATGATCGCAAGTGCTACATCATCGGATACATTATCTTGATCACTATTTCCAAAATATGTCTCCATCGCATGACTTAATGTATCAAATGCACCTGATAATACTTGCGTACGAGGTACGCTCATTGTATAAGTTGGATCAAGCACTGCAAATGTTGGTGTTGTCGCAAAGATGCCTCCTTTCCACTTTTTTTCTTCGTGGGTAATGACTGCTCCACCATTCATTTCAGCCCCTGTTCCTGATACAGTAACAATAGCCCCCATTGGAATACCATCTGTAGGAAACTTTCCTTTTATATATTCCATTTCCCAAATATCTTCATCTAGTAGAGACTGTGCTGAAATCACTTTACAGCAGTCAATCACACTGCCTCCTCCTACTGCTAAGATAAAATCTATTTCATGTTCTTTTACAATTTTTACACCTTCTTGTACTTTCTTGTAGGTTGGATTTGACATAATTCCTGCGAACTCAATCACGGTTTTATTACTTTCTTTTAATAATTCTAGAATTTCTTCATAGATACCATTTTTTTTAATTGATCCTCCACCATAAGCAAGTAGTACAGTATCTCCATATTGATTTAATTCTTGTGTGAGTGCATCTTTGGCACTTCCTTTTCCAAAATATACTTTTGTTGGATAAGAATATGTAAATTTATTCATTGTCTAACCTCCACGTTTATCGAATAAAATTTGTTAATACTTTGTCGTTGTCTGGATGCTTGATTCCTTGTTTTTTTCCAAGTTCAATGCACCTTAACATCCATGCCATGTTTTTACCTAAGTTATACATGGTCATTAAACCTTCTTTATCTTCTTTCACTTCTTCAGGTTGAGCACCATAGACATGATTCCAATACGTTGAAGAAACAACAGCCATAGAACAAATCGTAAAATATTTATTAATTACATCAAATGATGCCGTTGTTCCTGCACGTCTTGCAGATAATACTGCAGCTGCTGGCTTATAAGCAAATATAGGTCCTCCTGAATAAAATACACGATCCATAAAAGTTAGTAACCTGCCACTAGGATGGGCAAAATATACTGGCGAACCAAATATAAAACCATCTGTTTCTTTTGCCTTTTCTACAAATTCATTCACAATATCATCAAAAACACATCTTCCTGTCGTTTTACATTTACGACAAGCAATACAATCTGGAATTGCCTTGTTTCCAATGAAAAATATTTCTGTTTCAATTCCTTCTTCATTTAATGCTCTTTCTATTTCTTTTAAAGCCACATTTGTACATCCATCTTTCCTTGAACTGCCATTTACTAATATTACTTTCATACTCGGCAATCATCTCCTTTCACTTGTGAATATTTATCATTCGTGTTATAATCCGATTGTCATTTCCGGTTTACGTAACCGATTATAATTTACGGTTGTTACTATCGGTCAATAGTTTTTTTGAAAAATTTTAAAAATTTTTTTTATGATTGGAGGAGATTCATATTTATACTATGATGCAAGTATGTAGGGAACTTGATATTACCTACCAAACTTTAAAATATTATTGTAATGAGGGTTTAGTACCAAATGTAAAACGTGATGCGAATAATCGACGCATTTTTGATGAACATGATGTAAAATGGATTAAAGATTTAACTTGTTTAAAGAAATGTGGCATGAGCATTCAAGAAATGAAAAATTATCTTGAATTATGTTTGCAAGGAGAATCAACCATTCTACCTAGAAAAGAAATGCTTGCAAAGAAAAGAAAAGCCTTAAAAGAATCTATCAAGGAGTTAGAAGACAGCGTTGATTATATTGATTGGAAGCAGAATTTTTATGATGAAATACTTTCTGGAAAACGTCCTTATGTAAGTAATTTAATCAGAAAAAAAATCTAATACTTACTAATATTTATGATAATTTATATCAAAACAAAAGTTCATTAAAACCTAAAAAAACAGAATTTCTAATTCTAACTATATAGTAGGAGAAATCCTGTTTTTTATTTGATTTACCTAATTATTTTAAATTATTGTTTTCTAAATACACTTAACTTCCTAATCATTAAGGATAATTCATAAAAATAATAAATTCTAATTTTAGATTAGATGATGTAATAAAAGATATAGATTATACTCTGTAATTTTATTTAAGTTAAACTGAATAAGTTCTTGTCGGTTCAGTAATGACCTCCTCCCTTGTTCAACAAACTTTGAGTCTACTCCCTTTTTGAAAATTTACTTTAAAAAATACATATTGCTCGTATTTCCTTTATTTTCTCGGTATCGAGCAACTTTTTTTATGTATCCATTACTCTCTAATTCTCTTAAGGCACGCTTTACTGTACTCTGGGATACATCTAAATCTTTAGAAATCGTATTGATGGAAGGAAAACATTTCCCTTCCTTATCGCAACGACTTCTTAAATACATATAAACTGCTTTCGCTCTTAGCTTTAAACCAGAAGCATAAATCGAATTAATATAATCCATTACACCTTCACCTCCCCATTTCCTTTGATTTGAATATGAAGAATTTCATCCTCTGTATCTTCCTTTGAACCATATTTATTTAATATTGATTTCTGTAATCTTTCTCGATCCGCATAGTAAACCTTTCGACTAATCTGTTCTTCAATTCGATAGGCTTCTTCAAAAGTAATTCCCCATTTTATAAACAAAGGTAATTTTGTTTTCATTGGATTTGTACCTGTCTTTGTTACAATAAAATGTCCTTTCTTTAATGCCTTTAATTCATCTGGTGTCATCAAAGGACGACTTATCATTTGCAACGATTGTGATGGATCATTCTTCCCTCTAGTAATCGATCCTGATAAAACAGTCTGTGTGCCTAATGCTTCAGATAAAGTCTTTGCAGTTTCACTATTCGGTGCAAAACCTCCAAATATCGTATCTTGACAGTTATCAATGATAATATCTGCACCCTCTTTTCCATAGTTCTTCTGCATTTGTGCAATGGATTGAATAAGAGGTACTAAAGTTACTCTGCGAGAACGAGAAGCACTAAACATCATTTCAGCCGAATTGATTTTAGGAAATGTTCCATATTCATCTAAAAAAAACATGACTCGATTCTTTAATCTTCCATCCGTTTCATCAGCTACCACTAAGATTTCTCTGTACAGCTGTTCAATAATCAAAGAAATCAAAAAGTGTTTCGTAACATCTTCTTCTGGTAAGCATAAAAATATCGCAGTCTTTTCATTACAGAAACTTTCTGCATCGATGACACTATCAAAACAAAGGATTTGTTCTAATTCGGAATCTAGGAAAGCATTTAATCTAGATAAGGCTGTGGAAAGTACCGATTGCATCGACTGTTCAGCAGTATTTAAAGCAGCACCTGCAAACCATCTTGCTTTATGACTTTCAGGAAGTTCCTCCAACAGTATTTGAAACTGATTTTTTCCTTTTACTTTTGATGGTGCAAGTAAATCTTGTATCAGTTTAAATACAGATATAATATGTCTTTCTCTTGGTTCACAAAACTCAGCAATTAGCAAAATGGTAGATGTTAACAATCCTTCTGCACTGTCATAGAAAAAAGCATTTTGACCATAACTAGAAGCATCCTGTTCTCCACTAAAAATAATGGTTTTCGCTATAATCTTTGCGTATTTTTCTGCTTTTGCTTTTGAGCGTAAATCGGTAGAATCGTGTAAATATAAGTCCATATACTTATTGACTAGATGAAGCATATTATTTCCATGTGACTTTGTTGGATTACGCAAATCAATTACTGCTACTTTATAGCCATAATATTTACTGGCGATTGTTCCATAGTTTCGATACAAATCTCCTTTGGTATCCGTTGTTAAAAAACTCATTCCTGACGCACATGTGTATTCTAAATTTGGATACAAAAAAAACGATGTCTTTCCTACCCCTGCTGCACCGATCATCAAGCAGTGGATATCGTCATCGTCTATATATGCACTAAGCTTTCGTTTCTTTCCAGTACTACCTACCACAAGACCTTGAACTTGTGGTAGGTTCTTTCCTTTTCTCCAATTTTTTGGATTATATCGTACGATATGATACGTTTCATGAATTTCTTTTTTCGATGCAAATGCAGAAGTACCATATTGACCATTTCCTACAGTCTTTGCTTTTATACCATCTAAACTATAACTGTGAGATGCTAATTGTATCAAAGCAATCAATCCAAACATACCTCCACCAACACAAACGAATAATAATAGTCCTTCCATATTCACATCGTTTTAAGTTAGACTCATTTCCATACTGGGAAGGTATTCTCTACGATAATTTTTCATCTTTTGTAACGCTTCTTCGGTATCTTCGGATGTCATTACATCCATACTGATTTCCTGAATATCATCTTGTCCTACCTCTTTTAAATCTACTTTAAGTCTATCTAATTCCATAAATACCTGTTCATTAAATTCATCAATAGAAGTCACATCGATATATTCTTGCATAATCCCTAGTGCTTCTTCATAACTACCGCAAGATGTAACACGCTGAAATACTTCATTAGCCAGTTCTTCTTCTCCAATCGCACGTAATGATTTTTGTGTCATACCAATTAAGGCAAAGACATTTCCATCCGTACCAATTAACGGACATTTAGGTTTTCTATTTTGATCCATCTTAAATTCCTCCTGTATATATTGTTCTAGATCTTCCTGCATATCAAAATAAGCAATCAGCATCATGCTGTCATCGGCTACATCCAACAACAGTTTCTGTAACCGTTCTTGCCTTTGTGGATATTCCTTATTGATGTAGCAGTCTTTTAATTTGTGAATCAACTCTTTTAATTGCTCGATTCTTTTGTTCTGATCACCACGATCTTTATGTGGTCGATATTGCTTTATAAGTGCGCCCTCTATTTCAATAGGATGCTCGCTTAATTGTTGATGATACCGAAATGCTCTTGAACTCAGTTCACATAAACAATTTCTTACTTTCTCAAATTCTATTTTGCCTTTTTGATTCAATATTGGAAAAATAGAAAGATATTGATCCATAATGTGTTTGATTTCAATTTTTTCCTTGAATGGTTGAAATTGTTCTTTGTATTTTCTAAGCAGATGTTGAAACATTATCGGTTTGGGATTATCAATTCCTTCTTGCAAATCTTGTACCCCATTAGTTTGTTTTAAATCTTCATTCCAATCTTTCAAAGTTGCATACTTCTGTTCAATTACAATTTGATATCCGTTTTCTTCGAGTTCTTCCTGTATTCGTGACATGGCTTCACTTCCAGCAATATCATGATCTAAGCATAAATTTACTTTTGTAATTCCACTATGTACTTTTAATTGATGTAACAAAGGTTGTATCGATACACCATTTAAAGCCACATAATGATGTTCTTGCCAATTATCTGGATGTAAAGATATATAAGACAACAAATCGATGGGTGCTTCAAATACATAGATTTCATTAGATGTTCCATTCCAATGAAAACTATATCTAGGATCAGAACCAGTTTCATTACCACGATAACTTCCAAAGGTGGCACGTTTATGTGCATGACGCATTGTTCCTTCTTCATCAAACCCTGCAAAAACTACATTATGATACTTCTCGGATTCATAAATAAGTCCTTGTTCTGTAAATGTATTTAATACATTTCTATCAATATATCGTTGTTTCAGTAAGTAACCATACACTCGTTTCATGGTTACATTTTTAGTTGGTGCATGAAACTCTTTTGGTTCTTGTTCTTCGTGATGCGCTTGTTCATAAGGAACTCCTGATTCATTCAATAAAAGTTGTACCGCTTCTGGGAATGAGTAGTGATAAAACTTTTGTAGAAAAGAAATTGGATATCCACCTTCTTCATACTTATGTTGATACCATCGATTCCCTTTGATTGTGACACTACTATTTCGCATCCAACGAATTTCTTTTCCGGATTTCTCTAATGTTTCACCCTGTTTCCGCAAGAAATCGGCAAGATCAATATTATTCGCAATCTGAATTTGTTCTTTTGAAAATGCTACATATTTTGACATGAGCTATCCTCCTCTCAGTGATGTCGATCACTATGTTTTTGTTGTATAGTTTTATTCGGAATTATGACAGCTTTTGCTTTCATTACTTGATTCTTTATAATCTGTTTTAATTCTTTTTTTGTTTTCAAGTTTTTATCCTTTCTTTCTTATTCAAAATTCATTGTATAATCATCTTCTTTATGACCAAGAGCAGTTCTTTTTTCTTGTATTTTTCTTCGTAATTTTTTATCAACTCCAGTTAATGGATTGGTATGGTCTGGTAATAGTTGTTTTTCAAAGATACGACTGAAATGATGAAAGAAACGACTTACTAATAATGATAATGACTGATGTGTAAAATCATCCTTATGTTCCAACAACCATTGTGCGTATGGATTCCCTTGTGAAGCAGATGCTTCTAAATATTGAATGGCAAGTTCTTCATCTTTTTGTACCTCTTTGCCAAATAAAAAAAGTTTGCCTAATACATATTGAGCAAACATATTGTTTTGTGAAGCAGACTTTTTTAACCACACCATTGCTTCATCAATATTCTTTTCTATCATTTCGCCGTCATATAAGTATCTTCCATATTGAAATTGTGCAACACTATTCCCATGTTCAGCTGACAACTGAAGATATTTTAATGCAGAAGAAATATCTTCTATTTTCATATATGCCTTGTAGAGCATATATTCTGCATACGGATTATCTTTACATAACTTAAAATATGAAATTGCCTTATTGATATCTTCTTCAAAAAATGTTCCATTCAAATATTCTTTACCAAGAAGATAGACTGCATTTTTGTTTTCTTTTTCTGCTAGTGTTTCTAATAATTTACGTGCTTCCTCACTATGCTCATAAAACTGTTCATTGATCCATATTTTTGATAGTAGAAACATCGCATTTTCATTTCTCATATTCATTGATTTCTGTAAATAGGTAATTGCAACACGAATATCTTTTTCTGTACCCTTACCTTCATAATACATTCTACCTAATCGATACTGTAAATTGTCATCGCCATTTTCATCTTCCATGTTGGAAAACTTATTAAAAGCAATTTGATAGTATGATTTCGCCTTTGTTTCATCTCTATCTGTTCCACTACCAGTATCATAGGCAAGTGCAGTTTCATAACAAGCATAAGCATTTCCTTTATTAGCAGAATCTATGAAATATACAAATGCATCTTTATCAGATACCTCTCTACCGAGTCCTCTTTTTGCCATCGTACCAAGCAAATATAAAGCATATGGATTCTTTTGTGCATTCATGAAAAACTTCAATGCTTTTGTATGATCCACTTCTACACCTAAGCCATACAAATAATGCTTTCCTATACGATACGAAATGTATTCCTTTTTCTTTTCGGCATCCTGAAGTAAACTCATAAACCCATCCAATGCTTTTTTATAGTAAGCATTAGAAAGTTCAACATCCACATCTCTACCAATTCCTTTTTGATACACTTTTCCTAATTCTGATAAAGCAAGCACATTATTATGTTCTGCTTCGTATTCCAAGTGATCAATTGCTTTTTCTGTATCTTTTTCAATAGTTCTTGTTTCATACAGATATTGCATAGCTTCTTTATATGTTTCATTCCATTCCATCTTATAGATTTCATTTCTTTGAGATGTATATACGATATCATCCTGTATCGATTCAAGGACATCTTCCTCTGTATCAATAAATGATTCTAAATCGAAACCTTCTTCCAGTTCTCTATGTCTGGTTTCATATTCAGAAAGATGACTAACTTCAGTTAGAATCATATTTTTGATACTTTTAAACTCTTTCTGTTGATGTAATGGTACACGCTCATCTAGTGTATCTTGATATGTCTGTTTGATATCTTCTTGTTGGTGATACCATACATCATATAAAACTTGAATACGTTCATCTTGTTCTAAAAGAGAAAAAATATCATCCACAATCTTTTTTACATCAGATTTTAAAAATCCATATACAAGTTTTCCTTTATGTTGTTGAATCTCATTATGTAATTTATAAATCAATTCTTCCAGTTCTTTGTTTTCCTGCATTGGCTGGTTTAGTGACGAAAGTATCGATTTGATTTGTTCTTTACTAATTTCTTTGATTTCCTCTCGCTTTGTACTTTTTTCTTCATAAAGATGAAGAAAATCTTGTTTGAAAATAGAACTAGCATAGACTTTTCTCAAGCCATAGATTCCATCTTTTGTAAGATATCCTTGTTTCATATCCTTTGAATAAACGATCATATGGATATGAGGATGATGTCCTTCGTTATGAAAGGCTGCATACCATTTTAAATTGTTAGGATCAATTTTCATAATTCCAGCCAATTCATTTCTTTTCGCACGACACAAGTTCATCCATGCTTTCGCATTGTCATATCCAAGTCTTTGAGCATCTTCTCGTTTAATCGATATGATATTTGTCCAAACAGTGCCTTCATGCATTGCCACTTCTGTAGCAATTTGATTTAAATTCAAAGATTCATTTGTATCAGAAAATAATCCATGTTCTCCTAGTTTTTCTACACGAGGACGATTCGCAATATAATCCACATAGTTTTCTTTTGTTGCAATCTGTTCTAGATTCTGTTCCATAATCGTTTGAATTAGTTCACTTGCATTTTCTCGATTAGGTTCTCGAATATAATCTTCATATTCAAACAGTTTTTTAGCATCTGGAAAATCTTTTAATAAGGACTGAATCATTTCTTTTTGTTTAGCAGTTGCATCTGCTTTTCCAAAAGAATTATGTATCTTTTCTGCACCTTCTCTTGTAGCCATATACTTTGTATAAAAATCTCGATGTTTTGCACTTTTAATAAACTTACACTTCACTATAAATCTTGGCATAATAATTCCTCTTAAAACAATGTGATTTGTTGAAGATGTGTTAATTCCATATCATCCAATTGTTCAGCATACTCCTTTATCAATTGAATAGATTCTGTTGGATCTTTAAACCTTCTCATATATACATAGTCTTTTGAATCAATAGCATCTTTTAAACATTTGATTCTTTGAATAAAAAAACGCATTGACTCTTGTTTTGAATCTTTCGATTCCAAGAAATCAAATGCGTTTAATAATTGATTCCACTCTTCTAACGATGTACATGCCTCGTAGTATTTTTTAGCATTTTCCATTATTTCATTTGCTCTAGCCATATAGTTATTATCAACTTTTGGTGGTAATTCTTGAAAATATAAATCAGGTAAATCATCTTCTGACAAAGATTCTTTTAAATTCCTTTTATCAATGATGATATGGTTTCTAATCAGATTCAAATTGACACCATCAGTCCATGATGGATCATTACATCCGTTCGTATAAACATCATTCCAATGTTCATAGTCTTTTACTAATTCTTCCTTATAATTTTTCTGTTTCATACGTTGTTTTTGTCAATCTATTCTTTCTGTTCTGCAGGATCCTGATATCGAATAATTTTAGCAGGAACACCTGCAACAACAGCATAATCAGGTACATCCTTAACTACAACCGCACCTGCTGCAACAACAGCATATTTACCAATTGTTACACCTGGACAAATTGTAGCATTCATTCCAATCCATGCATTTTTCTTAATGGTCACTTTCCCATAGGTATATATAGAATGCCTTTCATTCATATCATGATTAATCGTAGCAATACGAACTCCAGGAGCAACCATTACACCATCTTCAAATTCAATGCCTCCTGACGCAGAAAGAATTGCTGAGTGATTAATAAACACACCTTTTCCAAATCTCACTCTATTTCCAAAATCACAAATAAATGGTGTAAGAATTCTTACATCATCAAGCTTACGATCAAATAACTCCTCTAAATAAGTAATATAATTTGGATCACTTGGCATAGTTGCATTTGCTTTAGCACAAAGTGTTCTGGCATGTATCATTTCTTCACTTGCTTCTTTGAAGTAATCTTCACGTACATCTGTTGGTCCACCCTGATCCATTAGTTGATATACATATCCTTTATCAAATTTCATTTTTTATCCACCTTTCTAACTCTTCATTTTCCTTATCCACTAAACTACCTACAATAGCAATTCCTTTTAAAACATTCGCACCTTGAGTTATATCGGCAATATCTCTTTCAGTTGATGAAAGACCACTACCTTCATGCGTACAAAAAGGATAAATGGTTTTTCCTGAAAAATTAAACTTATTTAAAAATGTATATACTGCCATAGGCATTGTTCCCCAATAATTTGGAAACCCTAGATAAATTTCATCGTACTGTTCCATGTTATTGGGTAAAGCAATTAGTTCTGGTCTAGCATTCATTTGTAAGTCTTTTTTAGCTTGGATAATGCATGTATCATAGTCTTTCGCATAAGGTATTTTCTGTTCAATCTTAAAAAGGTCACTTCCAGTTAAAGACGCAATTCTTTTTGCAATTTTTTCTGTATTTCCCACAGAAATATACTTCTTTGAACCACCAAAATAATTTTCATCAGCTCTTGAATAATATGCCACTAGTTTCTTCATTTTATTCCTCCTCATCATCTGTCCAAGTCAATTTTCCTGTTTTTAAAGCTACTTCATAATGAGAAATTTTATAAGATAGTTTATTCATCGTTTCATTAATTTGCTTTTTCTTTAATTTTAGTATTTCCATTTGATTATAAAGCAACTCTAATCTTGCAGGTATAGTTTCATTCCCTTGTTGAAATAAATTTACATATTCAATCATTGCTTCAATAGGTAATCCTGCACTCCGCATACAAATTGCAAGCTCCACCCATTTTAAATCTTCTTCTTGATAATCTCGAATTCCACTAGCTGTTCTTGTAACTTCTGGTATCATTTTTACTCTTTCATAATATCGTAAAGTATCTTGACTAATATGATATCTCTCTGCAACCTCTTTAATTGTCATCCTACTTTCTCCTCTCATTACTTTCATATTTTACTACTTGGAGTTAACTCTAAGTCAATACTATTTAATGATTTTCTTTATTTTCTTTTCTGATATTTATAAATTTCGTCAAAATTGATCTGTCCAATTGTTCCTTTTACATCTTTGATACACTTTCCTCTTAACGCTCTCAGTTTTTCTTCATCTACTTCTGCAACTGCCGCAAGTATATTCATAACCATGGCAAGCTCCACTGTATTCTTAAAAATAATTTTTGATATACGATCTTCACTCGTATCTATGATTCCTACCATCGCCGATGCAATCGCATTGGGCAAATATTTATTCTTTTCTGAACTCACATATCCACCATAAAATTCAATGGCATCTAACAAGAATTGATTTCGACTTGGTGCATTCGCAATCTTCACATATCCATCTAATTTCTGTAATTGCTCTTGATTTAAACGCAAAGCAATCTTATTTTTCTCTGTCTTATCTGCCATATATCATCCTCTTTTCCAATAATGACTCCTACCTTCATATTGTGAAAGTTCTGTTTACATAGGGATATTTCTTAACTTTCGTTTTGTTAGACATCACATTTGACTTCATACATTACACAATGACCTCCATCTTCGTTACGTTCATTATCTTCACAAAGCCTTTGACTGTCGGCACTGCCGGCAGAGGTGTTATCGGCAAGAGGGGTTCAAGACCCCTCTGCCTTTAACCTGCACACCTCACGATTCTGTTTTCAGATATATAAAATCATCATCAAATATGCTACAAAACTTAAACGATCGCCACAAACCTTTCACACGCTTCAATACTTCCTCTCGTGGTATCTTTACCCTAGTTCTTGTATACAATTGCACACAGAGCGAACAAAAGGGGGGGAATATCTTGAATTTGCACTTTTTTATGTTTTGGCATTTCTTGAATTTGCTAATTTTTCAGCTTCTTCGATAAATTCACGAACTTCAGGTTTAACATACTTTTTATAGATACCATCTACAAGATCATTGAATTCTTCTTCAAAATTGATTCCTCTCTTTTCCATTTGAGAACGTATCGCTCGCAATCGCTCTGCACTATATTTTACTTGAATTACTTCTTTTTTCATCTCTTTCCTCCTAATCAAATCCAATTATTCTTACTTGGGGTTCTGATATATCATCCATTGTCATGTGTTCAATCTCTTGAAATTGTTCTTGATATTTTTCGATATCTTCATCACTTAACGAACAAAAATATTCACTATCATTTGCACCAACTATCAAGAAAGTACCGGCAATCACATCATTTCCTAATCTGCGATTCGGTAGTAAACCAATGAGCTTTCCTTCATCATTACAAATCAAATCTGCAGTTTCACTCAATCCTATGACTTCGATATATCCATCCACAATTTTTTGCTTTGCTTCTAATGTATTATCAATAATTTCTACTCTTGGTGGTTGTTCGGGCTCAACAATCACCACTCGAATCTTATCTTCTTTTTGCTTGTTGATCATCCATACATCATCTACCATATCCATCAAATCATTTTGTTTGATCCACATTTTCGCATTCGGCAATAACGCTGAATATCTAGCATAAGATGAACCCTCTGATTGAACTAATATACCTTCATCATGATCTTCTCCAATCACTAATAAACAATGTTGTACTCCATGTTCATCCTTAAACATACTTTCTTTATGTTCTTCAATAAATTCATAATCATGAAGAAGATGCTTTGAAAAATAGTTAAAATCTTTTTCAGATAAATGCACAATATTTTCAACTTTACTTGGTGTGGAAATAAGTTCTACTTCCTTTTTTACAAACACTCCTTGTGTAAACCTTACAGTTTCATCGATTGGGCGATGCAACCGATTTAATAAAGATTGAGCATAAGGAATATGGCTATAATATTCGGCTAGATTGTTTTCATCCGTTTGTACAATGATTGCATCTTCACTTGTTTCTCCTTTAACGAGCAGACATGGAATAGTGTTTTTATTTTAGTAATAAAATTTCTCTATTTTCTCGAATAAAGTTATAATCTTCATTCATATGGGTTTTAAAATATTGATAACTCATATCACTTAAAATGATTTCTAGATCAATTGAAATATCATTTAGAAACATTCGTTCCGTTGAACGAGTCAATTTTGCAGTCATTGGAAATGATTCTACCATTTTACCTTTGTATGCCATTCTAGTTTCCATGATTTGAAAACTATCGACTCCTTCAATTAGTCCTAATCCTCTGCCATTATCCCATTTCATATGAATTGTTCCACCATCATCTACCAACTCAACCGTTCCAGTCGTTCCTTCAGGAACTGCTTGTATATCATCCATGTGTTTTAATTGAATTCGTGTTCCTGTTGGATATTTTTTCTTTAACATATTTACTTTATTTTGATTCTCCAATTTTGTTTCTCCTTTCGTAAGAAAAGCAAGTGCCTATTACAGAGAAATTGAATTCTTCTCTTTTTAAACACTTGCTATTAATAAATTGTGCTATTCATTGCATTACCATAACTGATTTAGAAGGACATACACCTCTTTGCATTTTCTCAATTTCTGCATTTGCTAGTACAATATATTCCTGCTTTAGTTTTTCCATATTCACTTGACTCAACAGTTTTTTACAGTCAGACTCAGATTGACTGATTGCCCAATCTAATCTTTTTTGAACATCTTCAAATGGTATAAAATCAACCTTATTGTATTTATCATAATTGTTATGATGGAACTCTTCTTTTGTTTCAATATCGGTAATTGTCGTTATTTGTTCATAGACAGGTGAGCCATGATAAGACACATCTTCACCATTTTCTTGTGTAAATTCACCAACACGTAGACTTCCTACACATCCTTTTTCTATCGCATCCATAACAGATGTAAAATCACTGCGTAAAACATAAAATGCATATTGCTTTTCTTTCATACCATTTGCCTCACATTTGCTGCGTAATACCAGCTTCTTGAACATCTGAAGGTGCAGTTTCTGGTACGGCTTCATGAACACCATTTTGAACAGATGTGTTTTTAAGTTTTGGTTGTCTTGGAGTCCTTTTTGACTTTCCACCATTAGATTCTTCTGTTCCTTGTCTTGATGTTGTGAGGTGCTGACCTTCTTCCTGACTTTCTTCGCTTAACTGGGAATCAATAAATTCTCTGGTTTGTACAGGAACATACTTCTCGTACATCGTATCAATTCCTCTTACAATTTCTTCTTCTAAATTTTTGCCCTGCTTATCCATAAAGAAACGCAGAGGTGATATCTTTAACCCTTCAACTTCTAATTTAATCTTTTGTTTACTCATATTTTGTTCTCCTTTTCTTGTTATTCTAAATAATTTCTTGGGTTTTGACAGTTGCCATTTTCCCATATTTCTAGGTGTAAATGATTACCTGTACTATACCCTGTTGTTCCTACTTCAGCGATTTTTTGTCCACGCTTTACTTTGTCACCTTCTTGCACAATGATCCTTGATGTATGTCCATACACACTTAGTTTTCCTCCACCATGATCTACAACAAGATGTAAACCCAGTCCAATTTGATGATTACGAACATATACAACTTCACCATCATTCACAGCTACGATTGGAGTTCCACCAGGAGCTGCCATATCAAGTCCTGTATGTGCAGAGGAAGTGATTGTTCCATCAGGAAGTACGATCTCTGAACGATATCCAAATTCAGAACTAACCTTATTTCTCCAATCATCCATAAATGGTGAACTCATCTTTCCACCAACATATTTCTTCTTATTGGATGCTTCAATTAGCGGTGCAAACTGTGTAGAAAGTGGCATTCCATCACCTTCTGTGGAAGCATTTGCACCTGGATTCACATAAGACACAATGGATTGATAACTTTTCATCATTTCTTCTGTAATCGTTATGTGTAATAGTGCCTCTACATTTCTTTTGATTCTGTTCATATCGTATAAAACACGATAAGTTTTCTTCAGCTCTTCATCGGTTTCCTCCAAATCCTCCTTATCTTCCGCTGCAATCGTTTCAGTAAAACACAGAACATACTCATGTAATGTATCATCGCTAAGAGTTGGAGCTACTTCCTGTATATACATCGATAAGAACAGAGCTTTCATCTGGATTAGATCAAGTGAACCTTCTTGAACATTAGCTTGTATTTTTTCACTTTCTTCATCGATTTTATGGAAGTATGTTTGCATAGATTCTAGATAAGTTTTAAATTCAACTGGAACGGAAGCAGGGATTGCTTTGTATTCAAACAGCGTACTGATCACTTCTTGATTATGCTGTGTTCCAGCATCAGCTGTTGCAGTAATTGCCAATACGAACAGTAAAAAGGGAGAAAGTATCACTAAAATTACTTTCCCCACAGCTTTACGAGCATCTTTATTGAACAGAATTGCACTCGCAACTTTTATCGCCTTTGTATACATTACATCTCCATTTGTGGAACAGGAGGTTTCTGATTCTCCTGTAGTAAAACACTCGATTTGGATAATGCCTGCATCAATGGTTCTACATCTATACCATTATCCATATAGCCTTCTAATACCGTCATAAAGTAAGTATGACTAGGTAATCCTACTTCAAATTTGGGATTCATAACATACATCATGCCTTCTATTTCTCTGTTATCTGAAGTTTTCACATTGACAACTTCTTTGGTATAAAGGTGAGGATAGCCTTCATAATGATCTAAAGACTTTTCACTCTGTGAATCGATTTCCCACAAAAGAACATCCACACTATACTCTGGATTTTTTTCTACGGTAGCATAGGCATGATCAACCTGCCCTTTAAACAGTAACTCATATCCTTCTAGTTTTCCTGTTATCATTTTTGTCGCAGATGGACAGCGATGTGACATCTGCTTTAAATTTAGATTACTTCCATAAGCAACATAATATTTTGTCATTTCATTCTCCTTTCCTACATATTCATCATCATCGAAGATTCTTGTTCTTGGTTCGACACAGCCTCACCTTCGCTGATTATAGAGGAGCCTTGTTCCATGTTTCTTTGGTGTCGTATGGCTCGCAGACGCTCTTTCTGTGCTTCAGCTTGTGCTGGATCTTTCCATGCAATACAACCATCTAGATTTTCTAATAAAAACTTTCTTGCTGTTTCAAATTCTTTTCCTTTCAACCCCAAACGAAGCAACCATGTGCGAAATGTATATTTTTCATTGGTCGACCTTGTTCGTAATGCACTTGCCTTTTTCTGATTGATTGCCTGTGCAGAGATCGCTAGACTAAACTGGATATATGTTTTTACTTTGCCAGCATGAAGTGTACTATTGAACATACGAAATTCTATGGTTCCTTTTTGAAACACACTATGTAGGTTTAAGGCATGATATCGAGTTTGATCATAGTGACCATGTGATCTTGAATAGGTAGTATCACCATACCATAGCTTTGAAAGCTGTTGTTTTGTTTTGGGCTTCTTGCGATTAATTTCTTCAAGAACACGTACATCTGCTTTCTTACAGTAATGCTGTCGTTCAACTTGAATATCTAATGCTTTATAAAAGATATCTTCTTTAGATACCATAATATTGATTAGATTTCGTAGAGAACGCACATCATGATTGGCTGCATCCACATGCACATGAATACCACATTTTTGGCTTACAAAACCACCTTTATGTCTAAAATTTCTCACAATTTCTTGGATCGTTTCAATATCTCGATACTGACAAATCGGTGAAACAAATTCCACTTTATAGTTTTCAGAAGCAGAGATTCTTTCTCGATTCATTTTTCTCTGTGCTACGATACTGGAATCGTATACTACTTTCCATGTACGGTTCTGTTCATCTTTGACATGGTAAGCATTCCCCAGCTTTCGTTCTGTTGTATGAAACTGTTTCGCAACAACTTTCGCTGCCATTTCTCTAGTGATACCAGTAAATTCGATTTCAATCCCAAAGTTTTGATCTCGTAGATCCATTAACGACCACCTGCATTACCAAACAGTCTTTCCTTGTAATCTTGAGCATGCACGACCAAGTTATATCGTTCGTTACCACACTTATATAAACAGCATCCTCTTTGTGGATATCGAATCAATTCATATTCACTTTCTTCCAATTGAAGGGCATCAATATAGAATTTGCTGTCGGTATTCCCTGCATTGAACAGAAACGCATGAGTTGGTATTGAGAATAATGGTTTTGTAAGTTCACGTATTCCTTCAATATTGAAATCTTCCAGATTCTGTGTTGCCAGAATGATGGAGCTTTCCTTTTTACGAACACGTTTCATAAAATTTCGGATGTATTCTACAGCAACTAGATTAGTCAAGAACAAATACAATTCATCAATGGAAGCCACTGTATGACCACTTGTAAGAAGTTCATTGCTCATATACGATAGGATGTTGAACAGCATGGCATTTCGAATACTTTCATTTGCCTGTAATAGTCCTTTCACTCCAAATGTTACAAACTGACCTTCCTTGATATTGGTATGACCATTAAAGAACTTGCTATCAGCACCGATACAAATCGAGTTTAATGCAAGGCATAATTCTCGCAGTGTTTCTTCTGTATATAGACTTTTAGACGAATCATCAAAATGCTTGTATCGATACTTCATATGCTCATATAAATTTTCCAATGTTGGAAATTCATCATGCAGTAAAAGTGATACATCCGTAGAATCATCAATATTAAACTGTGCATATAGTTCCATGATCATGAGTTCCAATGTATCCATTTGTTCATTGGTAAGGTCTTTATAAGATTTAAAAAAGTCCTTCAAAAAGGACACGTGTTGTGACAGTACAGAAGATTGTTTAAAAGGTTCAGGTGTATCCTCATCATCTTCTTCATCTCCTGTTGACCATAGTTTAGGTTCTAGCACATTGATGATGTATTTTCCTGACATCAAATCGACAAAAGTTCCACCTAGATTTTTAGTTAAGTCAACATATTCATGTTCTGGATCAAGGCAAATCACATTCATTCCTGCTTCACGCTGATTACATAAAATCAGCTTTAGTAAAAATGACTTTCCTTGTCCTGAGTTACCGATAATGAGAATATTTGCGTTTGTTTTATCATCTGCTCTGCGATTAAAGTCTACGATGATATTACTTCCAAACTTATCACATCCTAAATAAAAACCATCTGGATCGGTCTTTCCTGAATAGGTAAAAGGAAACAGATTTGCCACACTACTAGCCGGTAACACTCGTTCAAACTGTCCATGAAAGGCATCAAATCCAGAGGGCATCACAGAAAGAAACCCTTGTTTTTGGCGAAGTACCAATCGATCTACATTGAGTTTTGAACGTACTAGCTCAGTCATAACTTCGGTCTGTAACAGTTTTAAAGCATCATAGTCCAGAGCCATCAGTTCTAAAAACACAGCACAATGCATTAATGGTTCTTTTGAGCGATGCATATTGGCAATCAGATCTACCACATCTTTTAGATTGCTTTGTGCTTCAATGGATTGTTGCAAATCATTGGTGTTTCCCTGTTTCATTCGATTCTTATTCGCTGCATTTCCAATGATCTTCTTTTCTTCTAATGGAGATACGACTCTTGTGTAGATTCTGAGCGTGACTCCATCTTTTTCGCCAAGATAACGAAGTAATGCTTGATCTTCGGTACTAGTAGGATACTCACGTAATGCCCAAACACATCGATATGTATTTCCACATACAAAGTATTCGCTATAAAACTTACATGTAGAAGGTGCAATCATATCAATAAAATCTTGAACAGCAATCTCCTGTGGATCATCTATCTTTTCTTTTTTACGAAATCTCTTTGCCATCTTCCAGCCACCTTTCTCCATCGATATCTTCAAATTGATCAGTCGTTACATTTTGTTCAAAATAAACAGCCAACAACTCTTTCAATTGCTCCTTCCCTGCACGTTCTACATCAAATCCTTGTAGTTTTAATAATTTTTCGATTCTTCGTAACAGTGGAAAGATTTCTGCTTGATTTTCTTCTTTAATACGAACAACTAAAGCAAACAATCGAGCTGTTGCTGTTTGAATCTGAATCTTATCCAAATGAATGAGATCCTGTTCCAGTAGTTTTCGTACTTGAACATTTCTTTCTCTCTGTATTCTTTCTTTGATAAAAATCTTATTGTATTCAAAATTATCACGACTGTTTAAACACAAGATTTCAATATCATCAATTCCCTTTAGAACATTGGTCATA
The DNA here is from genome assembly GCA_021771695.1 of Lachnospiraceae bacterium. Lineage (GTDB taxonomy): Bacteria > Bacillota > Clostridia > Lachnospirales > Lachnospiraceae > Anaerostipes. Next base: position 54,901 of record JAETON010000011.1, read on the forward strand.
GAGAAAATCTTAGCACCTACATTTTCCACCGACATCACCGACAGATTTGGTGGTTGGACAAGAAAAAAGACCAATTCAACATTGTTATAGCAACACAAACTATAATCGGAAATGGTCTTGATATTGATCAATTGTCGAGTCGAGCTCGTTTTCTTTTTCTTCTTTTTTGTCATTAAACCTCCCTTTTTACATGGGTTGGAACATATCATAAATGATATTTTCTTCCACATATTTTACCTCAGGTATTTCTTTCTCAAACATTTGCATAGGAATAATTGCCGCTTGTAAACGTGGCAGATCTTCTTGATTGAAAACTAAGTCCAAATAGTTTCCCATAGAAAATAACTTTACTTCATCGCTCTCTGTAATAAATGCATACGATTTAAAATCTTCTACACTCATAATAAAAGCAGCAATATTTTCAGAAGCATCTTCGATAAAACACACTGGTTTTCCACTAGGTTGCCTAAACTTCAAGCATTCATACACTGCCAATACTTCCATACATCATGCCTCTTTCTCGGAATCCTTTTGCCAAACGTAATATTGTTGTTGCAAAACAAAGAAGTTACAAGCATATTTAATAAAATCCAATATACTTGTATCGTCAAAGCGAATAGAAAGAAATCCATATGCAGTGATACATGCCATAGGCAAATAAAAATTGGCTCTAGTAATACATAGAACAGATATTATAGAACCAACACCAATGATTCCAATATCTTGTAAGTACCAAAGCCACAAGACTGGTTTTCCCTTCAAATTATCGGGATACATATATTCTTTTATATTTCCTCACTCCTTTACATTTTTTGAATGGATAGTCCATTTTGAATTGCACAAAATTCAGGAAGACTCATTGTGTAATCCTGTTGATTTTCTTGGACATACTTTCGATATCCATTCATTTTATAGATAGCTTCCTCTTTTGAGCAATTGAAATGTTTCGCCAAATAATTGAGATATTCATCTTGTGAGATCACCTTTGTTTCAATTGAATATAGATCTTCATCATGAAAGAAACATTGATACTCATAATCTTCAACTGCGCTTGGAAATACTTCAAATCCACATCGTGAACATACTGTAACGAATTGATCATTCTTTATTTTTTCTGAATCTAGAGCATTTTGTTTTATTAAATTCTTTTCCATGTAACCCTCCTATAATCACAAAAACAACCATTAAGGTTGCTTTTATCTTTTTCTTATTTATTAGACATTAAAGCCTGCATTGAATATTTTTCTGATAATAAAGAAGGCAGGTTTTTCTTCCAACTGTAATTTTCAAAATTAGCCAAATCGATTTTATGCTTATCCAACACCATTATCGTATCTTCAATGCTATATACACCTCGTATATTTTCATCTATTAAAATTTCCTTTATCAAAGGAGAATAAAAGTAATTAGCTCCTTTATAACGAATCAACAAATAAAATATTTCTCTTAACTTTTCATCATCTGTTAATTTTTTAAATTGTTTATTATATTGCTTCATTAATTTATTATCTATTCTAGTAAACATTAGAATAACTGATTTTTCTTTTAAAGGAAAGATACACACTACGAGATCTTCCAATCTATTTTTATTTTGAATAGTTACTGATTGAAGTATAGAGTGATCTACATTTCTTGATATCGGAATGGAGGTTTGTGCAGCAATAGGTACTGTATAATCTAATACACGGTGATAAAGTATCCTAAAATTCCTATACCCATTTTCAAAGCTTTTCTTTGCATATTGCAAATCATTAAAAAAATCTTGAATGTCAACTTTTACCGCTGAAGATTCTATTTTACCCATGCTTTCATAGTATGAAGATATTAACTGATCCTCTGTTAATTCAGAATGATTAAGACTCCCTTTAAAAATTCTAAATCTACTATTAAACAATTCATTTAAATATGTTTTCAATGCTATTGAATCTACTAAATCAGCTGGATTTGAAAATAATAGAGCATTTTCACTTTCATAAACACTGAATTTTTCTTGATCACATTTAGAACATATTGAATAAAATACCCCAGCTTTATTTGTACCTATGAATTCTTTATCCCCAAACGGTATTCTTAACCCCATATAATTAGCAGTTAGTACACCATAATTCTTTTTATATGGTGCTTTAATATTTTCAAGGCAAAAGAATGGAACTGTATGTGATTTATGAAATGAACCTGAAACATTTTTTATTTCTCTTTCGCAAAGAGCGCAACACGTTTGATCCTTTTGATCATTAAACTTTTGATTAATTTTAGATTTATAAATACTAATTTCCTTCGCATTTGGTTTAATATATGATGTCATTTCTTTCTCCATAAACTAAAAACATTTTTCTTCATATAGTTCAAATCTAAAATTTTCTTCGTTGTATGTCATCTGATAAACTTCACACTTTCCGTTAGAATTTTTACCAATCTCTACTAACTTGTTTTTATATTTTTGCTCACAGTCTTTTCCTATATAGATTTTTCTAGGATTTGCATAAAAGAAATTATCTAATGGACTCATAATTCTAAATTCCTTTTCATGAAACCAACTTGAATGTTTTACTGTATTAGCAAGGACTAATATCTGTAAATAAAAATAAAATCCATCATCTTTTATTTTATCCTTATCTTTGATATTTCTAACAGAGTCTAAAAGACTTACTATTGTCCAATCACCACTTCTTCTTTCATTTTCATAAAGAACAGGAAAAATAAGCTTTTTTTGTTCTTCATCAAGTTCATATTCAACACAATACCCTTGGTGATTATTCGCATAATAAGCCCACATTGGCATATTCTGTTCGTTAGTGTTGGTAAAACAACTAACCTTTAAATTTTTTTGTAACGCTGAAAGTATATCTTGTACATTTTCTTTCTGTAATCCATACTCTTGCAATTTTTTATAGTCAAACATAAAATATCTACCCTCAAATGGATCATTAAAGGAATTAAAGTCGCTTAAGAAAATTTTATTTTCCTCTAGGCAAGATAATTTTTTTTCATTTACTTCTTTTCTATCATCCAAACTATAATATTTATAAAGTTTATTAGGTATAAAAGAATTTTTGTATTTTTGAGCCTTTTCAAACTCATTATTTTTAATATATTGAAAATATATTTCTAAATCCACAATAGACACCTCTTTTTTTAAATTGCTTTTTTAATCCTATATCGCAACAGTATTATACCACATCACTTCACTGAGCTTGTAATCGTTTTTGTGATTGTGATAGCAGATTGCATGGCATAAACAGAACTCATGATGTTTCCTTTTGTTGAAGTTTCTAGTCCAAATTGTTGTGCAATTCTTGGTACTTCGGCGGCTGCAAATATCAAACCAAGTCCTAATAGCAACTCCGATTGCATAACTCCGAGTCCTGCAAATAAGATCACTGTCTGCATAAACGCAGTAAAACATATCGCAATCGTTTGCTTACACCATTGGATAAATCCATCGGTATATCCTCTTGGCACACTAAACATATATAAACTTCCTACAGCAATTTGGATCAACAAAATACCACCTCTTTTTAGGTTGGCAAAAAACACCTTAATGACCGAATATCCAAGCATGATGATCATCGCTAATGTAATGACGATTCCCATCGAACGACCTGTAATAATATCTAATGCACTTGTTGACATTTCTCCCATGCCTCCACCAATTAAGGAGGTCATTCCACCTGTGAGCTGTGTCTGTAGTGAGATACAAAATTTATAAAGTTCCACAGGCACTGTTGTAACTAGACTGACTGCCATAAATCCCTTTAGAACATTCAGGGCAGTATCTTTGATACTACCCCTTCCGTTCTGTGATTCAATAGCACACTCAAAGACTGCTACCACAAGTCCTACGGCAAACATAGTCCAGCCAAAGTAATTGAAGAATAATACGATTGCCTGTACCCATGTTTCATCAAACAATTCAGCACCCATATTTCCCATCATGCCGAAGAATTCAGAGAGGGCATCCATTATGATCTCAAAGATCCAATTCATGATGCCTTCTAGAATCGTATCAACTACAAAATCAAATATAAACATATCTTATATTTCCTATAAAATATTCCAGATATAGTTTGGTGCTGTCAGTGTAAAACATAAACAAGCAAATAGGATTGCAGGTGCTGCCCATTCAAATTGTCCTTGTTTACGATAATCAAAATAAGCAGTGCCTAGTTTCACAAAGAAAAAGACAGCCAACACTAAATCAATAACTGGAAATACCACATTATTAACTACGGATTTGATTTGTCCTTCTGCTGCACCCCATGCTCCCTCAATCGCACCACTTACATCTCCTGTAGCATAAATATTTTGGATTGAAAACACACTTGCTACATACATGGCACATCCAAATGCCAATATTTTTTTCCATCGTTTTTTTGTTCTTTCTACCAATTTAAACCATCCTTTCTTAATTTTTGTCTTATAAAATTTCTGATGCTTCCGCAATTCCTTTGGCAACTTCTTCTGAACTGATTCCATGTGATACAAAGATGTTCATAATTGCATCAGGTACAAGTTCGCATAATTTATCACTTGTCGTGATTGTGATTTCTTCATTAAAACATATCATGTGAATCTTTTTTTCTGTCATGCCACATTGCTCCATCAATTCATTAGGAATACATAAGTATCTATCTGGATTGCTTTCCTCATGATAGCTACTTTCCACTCGCAAGCACTTTTCAATTGGTTCTGTAGGACAAGGATAGCTGATTTCTAAACTATCTCCTGCTGTCAGTTCCATATCTAGTAATGCCTCTACAGGAATTTCAATTTTTCCATCATCTGTTACTATTGCTTCAAAAGTTTTCGTTTTCATCTTCTTCTCCTTCTGTATCATTGAATGGGGAATCTATGTATGCGAATAGATCAATTTGATGTCCATACGATCTTCTTTCACTTGTATCATAGTTGGATATCAATACTTCAGGAAACTGTGAACTTCCATCATATCGCATTGCCATATTGTTCTGTCTTTCACAGGGTTCAATATAATAATCTTGATACAGTTCACGAATATAGGGACAATCGTTATACGATAACAAAAACTTCCCTTGTATGTTAGCCAATGTATCTCGTAAACGAATATGATCTTCTTTTTTAAATTCCACCTCATAGTGACCTTCCGTTTCAAAATAGGGAGGATCACAATAAAAAAAGGCATCTGGTCTATCGTATTGATGGATCAATGCCTCAAAATCTTTGTTTTCTATGACTGTGTTTGCCAGTCTTTCATTAACTTTCCACACTTGTACAAATGCTTTTCTTACGTCATATGGTCTTGCACCAAATGTCTTACAGCCACTTGCATAAGAATAGCGAATCAATTTAAAGAAAGCAACTGCTCGTTTTACATCGTTGGATGCTTTATCAGGTTGCATGAGTTCTTGTATTTCTTTTGCCTGCAATTCATTGAAGTATTCATTGACTCTATGCATTTCTTCTTCAATAAATTTATCTTCAATCTTTTGTTTATCTACAATTTCTCGATATAAGTGAAAGATATAGCGACCATTCTCTGGTAGATAACCAAGTTCTTTAATAAATGCCAATGGCTGTTCTCTAACGACTTGAAACATATTCGTTAGATTTTGGTTAAAGTCATTGTATACTTCCAATCCTCTTTCAGGTGGTTTACCAAACAGTACCCATCCACCTCCACCAAATACCTCGATGTATCTTTTATAGTCTGCAGGAAATCTTTGATAGATCATTTCTCTTAATGCTTTCTTACCACCGATCCATGATATTAAACTATTCAAATCATTTCTCACCCCTTCCTGTTATTTCATTGTTTGTTCAATCTTTTGTTTACCAATAAATTGATTTATGTCTAGCTTTTCATATTCTTCCATTGTGATAGTTTCACCCAAATAAGATTCTTCTTCTATTGGATAATACGAACCATCTAATTCTAATGGAAATAATTCTTTGCACAACAATGTACCCCAATGATTCACAAGGACATGTGGTTTAATTTCTGCAAAGATACCTTCACATATATCCGAATCACGAACATCATAGCAATGTAAAGATTGGGATACAGTTTTCCTATCTAATCTAGCGTTTGTAAATGCACATATATGTCCATCAACCTCAACTAAATCATATGTTTCTTTTGTAGCATCGATTGGAATCATATCTTCTACATATCCTTTCTTCGTTTCTTAACAAATGTATAAATACCAATTCCAACAGCAGTTAAAATGCCAATCGTTCCTACGATCATGGATATTGATTCTGGCATACCCTTTTCCTCCTTTACTTGAAAAGGGAGACATATGCCTCCCTAGTTTATTTAATCAAAATCTTCTTCATTTTTCTTTTTCTTGTAAAACCATAGTGCAAGAATTACACCTGCAGAAACAAGAGCACCTCCAACATACAACATGATATTTGTCTGATCTCCTGTACTTGGATTTTCCGGAATCAGTTTATCTTTCATCGTGATCTTTAATCCATCTTCAGCTTTGAAAATAATGCTTTCTGCAATCTCGTAGCCTTTTGGTGCTGTTTTTTCTGTCAATACATACTCTTTTCCTTGTACAAGATATTTGATCTTATGTGGTTCTTTTCCAGAAATCCATTCATCAATCACTTTTCCAGTTTCTTTTTCTGTAACTTGCATTTTCGCACCCGGTAACTCTTTTTTAGATGTAATATCAACTTTTGAGAATTCCATTTCCACTGGTTTATTCTCTACTTTGATACCTAGTTGATTACCATCTTTTTTCACTTCGACTTCATAGATATGATCGTTAGTCACATAACCATCTGCTGGATCTTCCTTGATAAAGTATGTGCCTAGTTCCAATTCTTTGAATTCTAAATATCCTTTTTTATCGGTTAATCCAGTTTGTACGATATGTTCAAATGCTTTATCGGTCGCAATCGTAAAGCGAACATCCGCTAGTGTTTTTCCTGAATCTAAATCGGTCTTATGAAGATAAATACTTCCCCTTTGAAGTTCGTTGATAATTCCTTCATCACTACCAATCGTGATACGATATTCAGAAACATCTCCACCATGCCATGCAATCTCAAAGTCATATTCTGTTTCATCAAGAATATACATCTTGTTTGTTTGAAGTTCTTTAACAAAATATGTTCCATTTGGTAAGTCTGGGAAATGATCAAACTGACCTAGCTCATCGATTCCTGTTGTATCGATTAACTGTCCTGCCTGAATCGCTACTTCGCCCATGTAGTTGTAGATATCTTCTCTGGCATATATTCCAAATACTACATCTTTCCATGCATTCAATTCTTCATGATCTTCAAGTGTTTCCATGAATTTTGTAAACTGCACATTCACTCTTGGTCTTTCGTTCTCAAGGATTGAGTTGACAATCTGAATCTCAGTTGATTGACTATCTTTGATTTCAAAATAATGTTTTTGCGTATCTGTCACATAGCCATGTAAATCTGACGATTCAACATAATAATATTTTCCAACCAATAATTGTGTCGATGTAACACTTTCCCAATCACTTTCTAATGTTTGGATCGCTTCATCTTTATGCCAATATGTAATACCATTTCCAAGTGTAATGTCCTCTGCCGCATAAATCGTTATGTTTGCACCTAATAAATTTTGAGTATCCCATACTGGTGATTCGGTTGTACCAAATTCACTTTGACCAGTAACAGTACCATTGAAGGCTTCCCCTGTTTTCTGCCATTTTAAATGACCCACAACAAGATCATCTTTCATTTCAACTTTCTGAATTTCTCCTGTATCTTTGACTGTGAATTCAATCGTTTGTGATAAGGCAAATCCATAAGGACTGCTTGTTTCAATCAATTGATAGATTGTGTTAGGTTCTAACCCTTTCACAATATGAGGTTCATTTCCTGAAATCCAAGATTCAAATACACTTCCATCTTTTTCTTTCAATGTTAGATGCGCACCCGGTAATTCTTCATCGGTTGTTGCATCTTTTTTACTGATTTCTACTTTCGTGATTTCATTCTTCACTTCTTTTTTGAAAGAGATTGTTGGAATTTCTTGTCCTTTATATGCGGTATTTACATCAATTACCTCTTGTGTAGATGCATAACCAATTGGTGCTTGAAGTTCCTTAATTTCAAAATGTTGATTGATTGGCAAATCCACTTTAAAGCTTAGCTTTCCACTTTCATCACTTGTCACTTGCTCAATGAGTGTTCCTGCCTTAACAAGGATAGAACCATCATATCCAATAACATCTTGTTTTGCGTAGATTCCAAACCTAGCCCCTTTTAATGCAGTTCCTGTTTCACTATCTGTTTTCATGATATCAAGAGACACTTTTTGTCTTTGATTTTCATATTCAGTACTTTCACTTACAACCGCTGTATCTTGATCTTTATAAGTCAACTCTACCGTTTTAACTTCTGTGTTTAATACAAATGTATCTCCAGCAATTTGTTCATAGACAGTATATTTTCCTAAAGGTAATTGATCCGTCGTTGCCTTACCACCCTTTGTCGTTAATTCTGCAACCTTTGTACCCTTTGTATAAATTACATCACCTTGATTATCTGCAGATAGAATATCTTCAGCTGCTTTGATGATAAACTTAGCTCCATCAACTGGTTTCTTCTCATAAATAAATTGGATATTTCCTTTATCATCTTGTTTTGTTGATACGACTTGTTCACCAATTTTTGACACTGTAATTTTACCTTTCACAGAAACATTTTCCTTTGTCACAGTAATAATTGGTGTTTTCCCATCCTCAGCCATCTCATATGCACTGTTTGATGATACTGTAAATTTGATAGGAGTCTTATCTACAGTATAAGAAAATGGAGCTTGAATTTCTTCTAACTGATAGTCAGCTGGTTTAAGCGTATTAGGAGTTGTAACTGTACCACTCTCATCTGTTTCAAAAGTATCTACATAATGTGGCACTGGAAACCAAACCCATTGACCTACATATTCGTTTGTATCTAGATTTTTGATTTTGAATGTTGTACCAGGTAATAAAACTGTCTTTCCTGTTTCTTTATCTACTTTTACAGCTTTTATTAAGGCTTTGAATGGTGCATCATTTAAGACTCGCCATTCCTGTGGTTCACGACTATCTTCTTCAACAACCACTGTAAAATCATCGACTGGGAAAACATCGTCTAACTTTTTTGTTTCCCTAACCATATATGTTCCATATGGAAGTTCAATGCTTTGCGCAAAACCTTTTTGATCTGTCTTTAAGATGTCATAGGTTTTTGCCTGTTCCCATCCTACTTGATCGATTTCACTTTTTAATTTAACTGTAAATTCAGCACCTTCCAACTTGACGGCTTCTCCTGTTTCATCCGTAGAAATTTTAACAATTTGGAACGCTTGTTTCTTGACTTGTTCTTTTGAAGTTTGTGTACGAATCACTGTATTCACAGTTTGCCCTTCATATGTACATTGAATCGTGTATGTATTTGGATCGATTAAATACCCAGTACTTGCACTCTTTTCTTTGAGTAAATACGATCCTAGAGGTACATTTTCTATGGCATCCATACTACCGTCTACCTTTGTTGTACGAGTTGCAACTACATCTCCTTTTGAGTAAAACTTATGTGTTTTTGCCTTATTATAGATATCTTCAGCCGCAGTTAATTCATACACTGCGCCTTCTAGAGTTGCATCCCCTTGTGCTGTTATTGTTTCCGCATCTTCTTTTTCAATAACAATTCTTGCCTTAGGTTCTTCATTGGTTTGTTCAGCACTTCCAACGATAACAGCTGTATTTTGATCTTTATATTTTAGTTCAACAGTAATATGTTCACTATTCAATAAATATCCATCAGCACTGCGAATTTCCTCAAAAACATATGTACCTAGTTCTAAGTTTTCTAATATAATCTTTCCTTCGCTATTTGTAGTGTGTTCCATATCGTATCCTGTATCACTTGTCACATGATAGGTTGTATTTGGTACTGTAGCACTTTTATCACTATTGTATTTAGTAAGTGTAATCTTTCCTGTTGGTGAATTATTTACAAACTTATATACATGCTCATTTGCGTTCCATCCACTCTGTACAGTAATATTTTTGACAGTATTATCAATCAATTTTCCATTAGGTGCTGTAATTTCTTGCACCTTAAACGTTCCAGATAATACCTGATTAAATACTATTTTTCCATCGCCTCCTGAAGTTCTCGTTGTCGTACTTCCATCAGGATAAGTTATTTTAAACACAGCACCACTTAATGGTTGGTCATTTTCATCAACTTTTAAGATAGAAAATCCTCCCATATCTTCAACTGTTTTAATAACTGTCATGATTTGATAGGATTGTCCATCCTTATCAATCAATTGGTCAAAACGATCAATACGTACTTTGTCCATCAATGCATGAATGATATGATCATTTCCATACCAAATGGCAACGTGTTCGGCTTCTCCATGATTTCCAAAGAAAAGTAAATCACCGGGTTTCCATTGACTTTTATCATTCTTATTGATTTCTTTACCTTCAGAGATCAATTGAATTCGCTGCTGTTCAGCAGTACGATTCAGTTGATATCCAATCGAATGACGAAATACATATTGTGTATATCCACTACAATCAAAAGAATCTGGACCAACAGCACCCCAGACATATGGTTTTCCTAGATGACTTTCTGCTTCTGCAATAATCTTATTACGATCCGAACTTGTTAAATCTTGTGCAAATATCGGCGTAAAACTTATGTTCGATATCGTAAGTAGCATCGTAAAAAATACGATACATAGTTTTTTTAATCGATTTTTCATGTTCATTCCTTTCTCTGATATGTATCAGTTTTTATGCTTGCAAGTATAAAAAAATGGATGATATTTGTTTGTCATATCATCCATGCCTATTATCAAGAGTTTATTTCATTGTTTTATATTTTCCGAGTGCTTTCGCACTCATGGTTCAATCACCTTATAGTAGTTCATGGTTTTCTCCTTTCATGTTTCCTATAAGCTGATTTGAATTTGTGGATTTGTTTAGTTTATTGTTGCCAACACGCTACGACATAAACCTTGCCATTGGCAAATCTTACAGCAACATCCATATAAGATGTATGACTCGATAAAATCGGTGCTTGGTGACCAGGTGATGCCATCCAATCATTGACAACTGCACTCGGTGTAAAACTTTGTGACATCATAGCCACGTTTTCTCCACCGGGTATAATTCCTTGTTGTTCTGCCCACTGTCCAGATGTCATTCCATTTGGTAGTACATGTCCATAATTTTGAAGTTGATGACTCGCTCTTTGTTGTGTAATACTCGTTAGTAATGCATTTGAGTAAAGAGCAGGTAATCCATTGTTTACTCGAATTGAATTAATTAGACCTCTTACTTCCTCAGCATAACTTGCTTCTGTATACTGAGGTGTTGTTGGTTGTTCAGGTTGAACTGGTTCTTGAGGTTTCTCCGTTTGTTGAGGAGGAGTTGGAGTAGTTTGTTCTTTCGACGGTTCTTCCTTTGAAGGATTATTTGTCGGTGTTTCTGAGTTCTGTGTATTTGTTTGATTCTTAGAAGTATCTTTCTTTAAATCTTCTTTCTTTTCATAATTTTTCTTCATTTCATTTTGATCTTTAGAATTTGTTTCGGATGAATCAGATTCTTTCTTTTTGTCTGATTTTTCTGTATCTTTATTTTCTTTCTGCACAATCTTATCTTTGTCTGCCTTCGCTACTTCTTTCGGTTGTTCTGTTGTACATCCGGTTAATAACAACAAGCATGCACATAACAAGGTTAATCGTTTCATTTTTCCTCACTCCTTCCTGTTTTTATCATTTGGTTTATATCTGTTTGAATTTCCTCTAAGTAGTTACAATAAATCCTAAGCATCGCATCCACTTCCTTTGATGGAATATCTGTGTCTTTTCTGTTAATACTTGCGACTGTAATAAACGCCTGCATTGAATCATATAGAATATCTAGTTTTACTTGTACATCTTCTAACATATGTATGTACCTCCTTATCAGCAACATACACTATCACACAAGTTTCTACATATCTATCGAAAATGATATATCTTTTCTATATCTTAATTTTATACCTTATTCTGTCTTTTCGTATCCCCCAAAATCTCTTTTTTTCATGAACAGTAAAACTAGCGAAATAGCATAAGAAAAGCCTGACTTTTATAAAAATCAGGCAAATTAGCATTTAGTAGCAGTTGCACCCCTTTTTTGAGTGCTTCAATTTTTACTTATCAAAAAGTGTCAAAAAGCCTTTAGTTATCGGCTTATTTGCACTTTTATTTTCTTACTAGCAGACACACGCATTCAACATGTGTCGTTACTACTATCGGAACACATTTTATCAACCTCGTTGCTGTCATGTGAACACAATTCATTAGTCCTATGCCGTCCTCTTGCATTTTTCCTTTGTGTTTTAAATTTAGCACCATCTACGCTATTCTTCAAGCCTGTTTTATAAACAAAGGTCAACTGTGCAGGGTCAACATTTCCGTTTTCATCAAGTCCACCTACAATTACTTTTTCAACAATGCTTTCAAACACATAGCGGTCAAATTTATCAAGAACCTCATTCTGTTCCAGAGTTTTCTTAAACTCTTTCAAACGTTTTTTTATGTCTTTCTCATTATCAGAAGTTTCTTGTAACTTTTGTCTTTCTTCAACAAGCTGTTCTTGTTTACTTACTAAATCAGCATATTTACTTTCGTAGGTTTCCTTATCAATAATTTCTTCCAGACGCATATCCACAAGTTTACTTTTTTTCTTCTCTAATGCGTCTATCTCCTTTTCCGCTTTTGCAAGTTGTTTTGACACCACACTACTACTAAGAGTATCGTCCATTCTCTGCAAAAATTCTTCCAGAACATCTTTATTATCATCACATAATAAACGATAACTTTCTACAAATGCTTCTTCAATAGCTGTTTCTGGAATACCTTTGCTATGTTTACAAAATTTCTTTCCTTTCTTCGTAGCCGTTACACATTGCCATATAACCTTGCTGTATTTTGAGCCACTGTGCCAATTACGTCTTGTTAAAGTACCACCACAAAAGCCACATTCTAGCATACAGCTAAATGCGTATTTCCTGCTATACTTCTCACGCTTACCGCTGCCTACCGTTGTTCGGTTCTTATTTCTCCGATTAAGAATTTCCTGTGCTTTTTCAAAAACTTCTTCACTAATAATCGGCTCATGGTGATCTTTCATATAAAATTTATCTTCTTCACCCATGTTTTCAAGGCGACGTTTGGAAATCGGATCAACAGTAAAAGTTTTGCCTAAGAGTATATCACCCTTGTATTTCTCATTCTTAATAATTCCAATAACCGTAGATGGTGCCCATGTGGAACTCCCATACTTCGTTTTATAACCTAGACTTTCAAGCTCCTGTCCAATAACAGAACCACCAGCACCATCAACATAACGGTTGAAAATATATCTGACAATCTCTGCTTCTTCTTGATTTACAGTTATTGTCTTATCCTCTGGGTGATAATCATATCCAATACAACCTTGAAAACCTACCAGCTCGCCGCGCTTCATTTTCATTTTCAACCCTTTTTTTACATTGGCTGAAATGTTCTCGACTTCCTGCTGTGCAACAGAACTAAGAACAACAAGCAATAACTCTCCATCCATTGTAAGTGTATTGATTTTTTCATCTTCAAAATAAATGGCGATATTTCTCTCTTTTAGCATACGAACATATTTCAATGTGTCTAAAGTATTTCTGGCAAATCTTGATATGGATTTTGTAAATACCATGTCAATTTCACCATTCATACAGTCATTTATCATACGCTGAAAATCTTCTCGTTTTGTTACTTGTGTCCCCGTAATTGCTTCATCAGCATAAATGTCAGCTAACACCCATTCCTTGTTTTTCTTAATCATGTCAGTATAATACTGAACTTGTGATTTATAACTGTTTAACTGATCTTCGCTATCTGTACTTACACGGCAATATGCAGCTACACGCAAACGCTCAATGGCTTTTCCACGGGCTTGTCTTGACAAAACATTTTTTGCTTTTATTACTTCAACTTCCTGCATAGTACACCTCCTTATTTTGTGTTCCTTTCATATTGTTATTGTACTACTTTAAAAAACACAATTCAAGCAGTTATGTCAGAAAGCACCTTATAGTCTTTCATCAGCCTTTGTTTTACAAGAGTGTATTCTTTTTCAGAAATCAGTTTACGGGCAAGCAGTTGTTTTAACATAGCAATTTGCATACTATACCTAATTATATTATTCATTAAAACCCTCCTTGCTTTTTTATTTATGGAAGTAATCAGACGGCTTCGGCAGCTCCACTGGACTTTCACCATTCCCATTCTGATGGGTGAACCGTGTCATACGGGTGTATCATTATTCAGATATACGAGTCATGGCAGCAACCTTTCCAAAGATCGCTTGCGGTTCACTGGCATAATCGCTCGCTGCTTTCCCCATTTCAGTGGTCGTGGCGTTCCAGTCCGCTGGCTCGTCGTATATCAAACGTATCTGATTACTGTATTCACTTGTCAAAGAACGGAAAAGAGTTAAAATGAGGTGGTAGATACTCTCTGTTATATTTACTTCACTTTGACTTCAAACCCTAAGATTACTTTAATCAACGCTGCCCGTATCCTGCCTTTCAGTTCCATATCAAGCACGATATACATATTCCCGTGTTCGTCATAGAACGGGCGTAGGCTGGCTTTTGATATGTAAGCGTCATAATGGTTCAAAATCTTTTCAATTGCCACCTCGTTACCGTCAGCTGCAGAACTGATGGTCGAGAATGATGGACACTTTTTTGTAGACTTCATCATGTTTTTATTCCTCCTCGTACATATCCTTAATAAGCTTTAATGTGTGCAGCCTGTTTCTACATACGGAAAATCGTTCCATTTCCATAACCTCTGCAATTTCAGCGTCGGTCATTTCAAGAAAGTAGGACATAAGCAGAATGTTACGTCGGCTTTCTGTTAATTCTTTGATAGCTTCACATAAGCGTTCATCATAGATATGGACTTCTGAACCAAATACATCAAATGACGTAAACTCAACGCAATATTCGTCCATGGCACCGATCTGGTTTAACTCCATTTCAGATAAATCACAGAACGGCGTTTCACGTCTTGCACGTCTGCCAAGCTCTCGGTCATAGTTCTTTACAGTTCGTCCTACAACCTTGCGAGCTAGACAATCAAATTGAAGTCTGATAGCGCCCTCGAAAGAAGATGGTTTCATAATCTCACCCCCTTTCCAGCGAAAGTTGCTAAAGCGAAAAGACTTCTACCTCTTTTCGCACTAACACTCACCATGAAAGGTGGGATTTGATACCCAACCGCAAAAATTTTTTGAAAAAGTTTTATGCAGTAAAAAAGCACAAGGGCAATACAGACGTACTGATCTTGTGCTAAACAAATTATTCCTGTTATATGCTGTAAAAAACCACATATAGGAGCATTATGTTCCGTAGAATTTAAATGTTTTTTTAATGAACTACCGATGGTCGAAAGTTGTTGAATATGTAAGTGTTTCATACGGCTACCCCTAGAGCCGATAAAACAAGACCATCCAGTAATTTGTCCAACGTTAGGCAAAAATAAAACGGCGGCTATATAACCGTCGTCTTATTCAAAAGTTCAAAAAGAACTAAACTAAACCCTCTAAAGCAGTATGTATTTATAATCAGTCTTGCAAAATAACAAAGTAGAATTGAAATATAAGGTAGCAATCCTTGTGCATCTAATAAACTTATAGGGGTTACAGCAGACCACGGAATAATATTTTGTATACTTTCAGATCAATATAGTCCAACAAAACCAATTCCCGATATTTAGTAACTAAAAAGTAAACTAGAGTAGAAAACATTTCTTTGCAAAACACAAATAATAAGTAATGGACTCATTGACAATAGATTGAGAAATCCAGTTTTTTAGACTTAGATAGATTATCTCACTTGTAAATGATTTAAGTTCTTTGACTTCATATATAGCGGTATAATCTGTCAACGTGATCATTACAAACCATAATGCCTATATAACATACTTTCCAAGCAAAAACTTTATTCTATTAGTTGGGGAATACAAAATATTTATCATTGTGCGTTCAACATATTCTTTTTGTATAAAAATGTAATTACAAAACACCACTCAATATAAGATAGATAATAATTTGAATAGGAATTATCAATCTACGTAACCATTCATTACCTGTCATTGTTGTTACAATAGATTTGGGATTCTGTTTCCATTACATAATTTTTTTATCCTTCTTTCAGATATCTCCTCATTTTATCGAAGCTTCTTCTACAGACATACATTCCATAATAAAATCTACCTTTGAATATTATTTCACGATTTCGTTATAGACGCGTAAACAAACAATAAAAAACGAAATTTCTTTTAAGTACCATAATTTTTATATCGAAATTACAATTATCCACTTATATACAGCATTTATAGGTAATTCAATGATAAAAAAACACATACTTTACTACTAAATTGCCACAATTGAATGCGCCTTGATATGATAGGGAGATTCCACAATAAAAAACTGTGCATCTCCCTTGATTCATTCATACTGATATCTTATTTATAAGACTCTTTTGTGTCTTTTTTTGGTTTCATGGACCAAAATACTACATTCATTACAATAACAATCAGCAACACAACTGCCATAGCCACCCAAAAGCCGATATTAAGACCAAGCCATTCGGTAGTTCCAAAAAGGGTCATCCAAAGTTCTTTCCAGTTCATCATTCCACCTCCTTAAAGCAGTTCTCCGAAATGACGGACATAGGCTTTTTTTAAACTTGTTGCCAAAGTCATATACAGCAGAATACATGGAATCAGATAAGCAAAGTATGCTGCAGGCAATGCAACAAATCCAAGCATAGTTCCAAACACAGTAAACGGAATAATGGTCAGAACTATAATTCCAGTCATTGTTAGCAAAGTCACCGGAGCTGATGCACGACTCTGAACAAAAGGTAGCTTTGGAGTACGAATCATGTGAATGACTAATGTCTGGCTCCACATAGATTCCACGAACCACCCTGCTTGGAACATCCCGATATACTGTGCCTGAAGCATTGCCAGTTCTGCACCGCTGAAATGAGCAGGCAAATCATTAAATAATACACCATTCGATACGAACAATGGACAAAATACAAAGTACATAAAAATATAGGTTGTAAAATCAAAGATAGAACTGGTTGGTCCAATCCAGATCATAAAACTTCCAACACTGGAAGCGTCCCATTTACGAGGTTTGGTAATAAACTCCTCATCCACATTATCCCAAGGAATTGCAGTACAGGATAAATCATAAATTAAGTTTAGAAATATAAGATGAACACTCATCATTGGTAAGAAAGGTAGCAAAGCAGATGCAGCAAGCACTGAGAACATATTGCCGAAGTTGGATGAAGCAGTCATTTTAATGTACTTGATCATGTTGGCATATGTCTTTCGTCCCTCAATAATACCCTGTTCCAAAACCATCAGATCTTTTTCCAATAGAATAATGTCAGCAGATTCTTTTGCCACGTCCACGGCGGTATCCACCGAAATACCAATATCGGCGGCTTTCATAGCTGCAGCATCATTAATACCGTCACCCATGAAACCGACCGTATGACCATTTTCACGGAGAACAGAAACCACACGGGCTTTCTGATCAGGGGTTAGCTTTGCAAATACATCTGTAGACTCTGCCACTCTTGCAAGCTCTGCATCGCCCATTTGTTCCAAATCAGAACCGAGAAGCATATTGCGAACCTCTAATCCCACCTGCTTGCAGATAGTTCGAGTCACTTTGTCGTTGTCACCTGTCAAAATTTTGGTTATAACACCATGGTCTTTCAGAGCTTTAATAGCATCCGCAGTAGATTCTTTTGGAGGATCAAGGAATGCCAGATATCCAATCAGTACCATATCACACTCATCTTTAACACCAAATGCGCCGATTGGGGAAGGATTACTCTTCTGTGCAATAGCTAGTACGCGGAATCCCTTATCGTTAAGATTGTCCACTGTCTCCAGAATTCTGTAACGAACGTCATCAGTCAGAGGCTGCACTCCTCCATTACACTCTGCAAACGCACAAATAGAGAGCATTTCTTCCACAGCACCTTTTGTTACCATCTGGGTCTTACCCTTATTATCCTGTACCACTGTAGTCAGACGACGACGTGTGAAGTCAAAAGGAATCTCATCTACTTTCACATAGTTTTCAGACAGGTCAATGAGACGCGAATCTGCGGCTTCCTCTTCCTCCGTCTTATGGATAATTGCCAAATCCATCAGGTTTTTATAGCCAGTCTGGAAGTAACTATTGAGGTAAGCGTGACGCAGTACTCGCGTATCGTCCTCGCCATTTACATTCAGATGGTATTCCAGCACAACCTTATCCTGGGTCAGCGTGCCAGTCTTGTCAGTACAGAGAATATCAATAGCACCGAAGTTCTGAATGGAATTGAGGTTTTTAACGATTGTCTGCTTCTTGCTCATGGAAACAGCGCCTTTCGCAAGACAGGTTGTTACAATCATCGGCAACATTTCTGGTGTCAAACCAACAGCAATAGAAACGCCGAATAAGAAGGCCGCCAACCAATCGCCCTTGGTGATACCATTGACAAAGAACACCAGCGGAACCATAATGAGCATAAAACGAATCAATACCCAAGAAACGGCATTGACACCCTTGGTAAAGCTTGTTTCAACCGCTTCTCCAGCAACTGCGGACGCCATAGAGCCAAACAGAGTATGATCGCCAACACAAACAACAACAGCTGTTGCGCTACCAGAAATTACATTACTCCCCATAAAAGCAATGTTTGTGTAATCAGTCACGCTTTCTTTCTGAGCACTTACATTGGGTGTTTTTTCAATAGGTTCACTCTCACCAGTAAGACTTGCCTGACTGACAAACAAATCCTTCGCATCCAAAATACGAACATCCGCCGGAATCATATCTCCAGCAGAAAGATGCACAATATCTCCCACCACCAAATCATCCATAGGAAGTTCTTTTTTTTCATAGTTTCTACGAGTAACTGTACAAGTGGTCGTAATCATGGCTAACAATTTCTCTGCTGCATTTCCGCTTCTGGATTCCTGTACAAAACGAAGCGTACCGGAAATGAATACCATTGTTAAAATGATTACAACAGTCAGGGAATCAAAGTCCTCTGGCACACTGCCAAACAGAGAAAAATACGGAAAAATCATATCTGTAATTGTGGATACTAAAGCCAGACAAAATAAAATGGCGGTAAATGGATTGATAAATGCGCCAACCAGTCGTTTTGCCAGAGATTTCTTTTTTTCATGAGTGACTTTATTGGTACCATATTTAGCACGACTTACGGATACTTCATCTACTTCTAAGCCACGAAGTGTGGTATGAAGTTTTTTTAAAACTTCTTTAATAGGATTTGTTGCCGCAAATTGAATGCGGCGGTTCTGTTCGTCACGGATGACTGCTTTTTCTACAGTCTGACGAATAGCCATACGATTTTCTTTTTTGTTCATTGGTCTTACCTCCTTGAATTTTCATAGGGGCAAGGAATATTATATGAGCGACACGGAATCTCCAAATTCTCATATAATATTCTCTGCCTTCGTGGACTGACATCAGAGTCCATGTCTTTCACCTCACAATCTTAAAAAAATATCTATGTGAAACCTCAATGTGGATTATTGGTTGCGATAGCGGACACTTTTTTCGATATACCAGACATCAAAGCCGGCAACAATCAGCCATGCGATTATTGCAAATACAAACCAGTGGTTTGAAAATCCCGGCAAAAATCCTTTCATTAAGAATATAATCCCATTTAACGCAATCATTTCTCCAACATTACGACAAAGCGGGACAATATTAATTTTATCTTTCTCCTCCTGCGGCATATTTTTCCACAGGGAAAGATGACGATATCCTTTTCCAAAGGCCAACCAAAAGCCTGCAAGAGTAAATAAAATTCCAAAAAAGATACATGTAAAATCCATCGTTTGTTCCTCCTTTCAATGCTTAAACCTGTTTCTTAGTTTCGTCAGCTTCAGAAGTTTAATGAAGAGCACAATAATAGTAACAGCAAGAATAAACCAGATCACAATACTCACCTGATACCATATCTTAAAGATTACCATTCTTTGTTCAAAGAAATTCCAACCCAAATAGCTACATAAGATTGTAAATACAGGGTAGAAAGCAAAAAGAATTGCTCGTTTCAAATCTTCGATTTCTCTCCTCACTCACAACACCTCCCAACCAGCACTAATCACTTCCGGAATTACCAATACCTGCCCAACGATTCCTTCTAAAATATTGTTTTTGGATTTTCCGACAGAGCAGTATTCTGCGACAATCTCAACCTTGTCACCAACCACATCACCGCTTTCCAGATTGTTCAAAAAGAGCGTCTTACAGGAATTGCTGTTAATCAGCAATAAGCGTATATCCTGCTCTGCCTTTTCCTGACATGTAACCGAAATACGATACTGCTTTTCAGATTCATCACTGGAAGTAATTGGGTGAAACTTTCTTGCAAAGGGACGTAGAATCAGGTTGGAACCAATTAAAATAGTAGCGGCGGTGATCGCCATTGCATACATTCCCGTACTTGCAAGAATTCCAATCGCTGCAGTACACCATAAGGTGGCAGCGGTATTCATTCCACGTACTGTCCCTCTGTCCTTGAAAATAACACCACTGCATAAAAAACCAACACCGGATATAATACTGCTTCCGACACGGAATACCTGATCCGAACCGTAGAGCATAGGAAACAAGGTAAAGAAACTTGTACCCATGCAGATTAACACATTGATACGAATACCTGCAGGATGACCAGTCAATTGCCGTTCTAATCCAATAAGAAATCCAAGTGTTAAGGAGAGGGCAATTCTCAAAATAAAATCTGTGTAAAACATATGAAACACCTCCCTTTAACTACTAACAGTATATAAAAAATCCAAATACAATCCTATGGCTAAAGTCTTGCGATTTTCTTGCGATTTGGTAAGAAAATAGACGGACTGAAACCGAAAATGGTCTTAGTCCGTCTTTGTCATATCTGATCATTAAATTTGTATCCAATACCCCAGATGGTCAAAATATATGTGGGACAATCCGGAGCAGGTTCAATCTTTTTTCGCAACTTCCGGATAAAAGCCATAATGTTGCTGTTATCCAGAATATAATCTTCCTCCCATACGGCACGATAAATCTGTTCCTTTGTAAAAACTTCACCTTTGTTCTGGACAAGAAAGTACAAAATATCAAATTCCTTTGGAGTCAGGTTGACTTCAGAACCTTTTATCAGTACTTTTCTGCCTCTTGGATAAATTTCCAGATCCCCTGCCAGGATTCTATCTGACAGAGTACCCACTGGCCAATCGCTTTCTTCTGATGCTCCTAACAATAACGAAGATACCTCTCCACGAATCATCTCCTGAATACCAGAAAGTAAATCCTTCGCACAATCACTGTCCGGTGGATCTCTTAGTAGTTTTTCTAATAGCCAGATTTCAAGAGCCGAATCCATCGGAATATAACTAATATTCTTTTTCATCATGAATGCCTCCTCTTAAATCAACTCTTGATATTTTTTCTTATAAAAATATTTGGCTACTGAATTCAGCAGCATATAGAGAGATACCACCAGCAGTAAAAATACGAAATACCAAAGAGGTAATTTCGTCAGTCCAAACAACGACGCACCGCCGACAAATGTAAGGGAAGTAAAAGCAATAATCCCCACTAGAGTTATAGAAATGACCGGTGCAGATGCCCTGCTCTGGAAAAAAGGAATCTTGGAAGTTCGCAGAAAATGTAAAATCAAAACCTGTGTCCACATAGATTCCAAAAACCATCCAGTCTGAAACAGTGCTACATACTGAAGTTGCAGGGAAGGATCTGTAAGCTGCAGATAGGTTGCCCCTCCACATAGCATCGGACATAGGAAATAATACAAAAATAGGAAGGTGACAATATCAAACAGAGAACTGATCGGTCCGAAAGACAGCATAAACTGTCTCAGTGTTTTGCCGGACCAGTCTCTTGGGGACAGCATCTCTTCCTCATCTACATTGTCCCAAGGAAGCACAATACACAACGTATCATACAGCAGATTCAAAAGCAGAATCTGAATTGAAGTCATAGGCAGGAACGGTAAAAAGGCACTGGCACAAATGATGGAAAAAATATTTCCAAAGTTAGAGCTAGCGGTGATTTTAATATATTTCAGCATATTGGTAAAAGTTTTTCGCCCCTCCATTACACCTTGCTCCAAAACATTCAAGTCCTTTTGCAGCAAAACCACATCGGCAGCATCTTTTGCTGCGTCCACTGCCGTATCTACAGAGATTCCCACATTTGCTTCATTCAGTGCCGGAATGTCGTTGACTCCATCACCAAGAAATCCCACGGAATGACCATTATCCTGCATAGCAGAGACAAGACGCACCTTATGTCCCGGAGTAAGCTCTGCAAAAACATGAGTATGTTCCACAGCCTTTTTAAGTTCACAGTCTGTCATTTCATCCAGTTGAGTACCAGTTAAGATACGCTCTGTATAAATACCCACCCGGCGGCAAACAGACACAGCAATCGCTGCCTGGTCCCCTGTCAGAATCTTAGGGATAACTTTTAATCTTTTGAGTGCAGTTACAGACTCCTTTGCTGTCTGCTTTGGTGCATCAAAGAAGGATAGATAGCCAACTAGAGTCATGCCCCATTCGTCATCAGGAGTTATTTTCTTTTGCGCTCCCACATTTTTTCGTGCCACCGCAATGACCTTCATTCCGTCCTGTAACATTTCACCTACTACAGAAGATACACTCTGTCTCGCATCCTGCCCCATGGGGAGAAGTTTTCCACGATATTCTACATGGTTGCAGCGTGAGAATATATGTTCAATATCACCTTTCATAATAAGCTGACTATTCCCATTGCTATCCTGTACAAGTGTACTGACAAACTTACGAGCATAGTCAAAGGGAATTTCATCAGCTTTTTGGAATTTTGTCAGAAGATTTGCGTAATGGGCTTCCCGCCCTGGCATGGTATTGCAGGCAAGAATGGCATTATCAATGGTATTGCAGACACCAGAATGATAGCAGCTATTCAGATAAGCAAGATCAAGAACCTCTGCATTTTCATTTCCAAAAATATCCATATAATATTCCAGCAGGATGCTTTCATTGGTAAGTGTTCCTGTTTTATCCATACAAAGCACATCCATGCTACCAAAGCTCTGCATGGCATTAATATCCTTGATAATGGTCTGCTTTTTGCTCATAGCAAGACTTCCTTTGGCAAGGCAGGCTGTAATAACCATAGGAAGCATTTCCGGCATCAGACCTACAGCAACTGACAGGGCGAAAGCAAAAGATTCCATCCATTTTCCATCAGTAATCCCCAGTAATATAAATACAATGGGAACTAATATCGCCATAAAACGTATCATCACCCAGGCGATGGAATCGGCTCCTTTTTTAAAGGAATTTTTATCATCAGAATCCGGTTTGGTAAATCCTCCATACAGGGTATCTTTGCCTACTGCCAGTACAATGCCTTCCCCTTTTCCACTGATGACTGTGGTTGCCATAAAAGCGAGGTTTTCAAGCTGAGTCAGTGTATCCTGCTCTCCGTAACTGAGTTTTCGGCAGCTCTTTTCAATGATGGCGCTCTCGCCAGTAATCGCAGCCTGAGAGATAAAGAGATCCGTAATCTTCGTCAATCTGATATCCGCCGGAACACGATCACCTGCAGAGAATAGTACAATATCCCCTACCACTAATTCTTCGCCAGGAATCTCTATTAACTTTCCATCACGCCTCACTGTGACGCTTTCATGAACTAGGCGATCAAGCTGAGCAGCAGCGCTCTTTGCTCGCAGCTCCTGAATCAGACGAATTACGCCACTAATTACGATCATGGAAAAGATGATAATGGCGGTAGTAGCATTTCTCGCAAAATTGGATGCTACGAAAACATCCGTAACAAGAGAAACAATGCCCAGAACAAAAAGAATCACATGAAACGGGTTAATAAATGCCCGTCTCAACCGTTGCATCGTCGTATCATTTTTCCGCCCATTGAAGCTGTTCGCTCCGTATTTCTCCCGCATTGAACCGATTTGCTCAATGGATAAACCATCCGGAGATGAGCCAATGTCTCGATAAATTTCTGATGTTCTACAGTATGCGTATTTTTTGATACGACTATCAAATAGTGTTGCTTTTGACACGAAACATCCCCTCCTTTATAAGTATAAGTAATAACATTTTAACACAGTGTTCTGAAAATGCTATATTTATATTCTTGCTTTTTTCTTGCAATTTACTTTGATATGGCATTTTTCAGCTCGATCAAATCCGTCTCGTTAGGGCGAGATAAATCCTTATCAAAGTTTTCAACCATTCCTTCTAAATTTGGAGCACGGATGGATACGGCAAGCATTTTCTCATAGCGCTCTCGCACATAAATAGGCATTTCCCCTTGACACATATGAGTGCTGACAAACTTCTTCTTGGTTTTCACCTTGACCATGTATCAAATTTAAATGAACTACTTAGAAAAGTTGCTCATAATAATATTTGTATTATGAGTGATAGAATGACAAAAGTGGCAGTATGGAAACCGAGTGTAAAAACAATACAATTAGTTTGTATGGAATATCTGAACTACATAATTGACCACTCTGTAATTTATGAAAAAATACAATGCGCAAATTGGAACGGGACAGAAGAAACCAATAGTATTTTTAATAATTCCCCTTCACCATTGATTACTCTTATCTATTCTTGCGATTTACAACAAAATAAAACAACATAAATTTTAAATACGTTGACTGGCATAATTCATATGTATAGTAAGTCTACAATTAAGATGCGCTTTTTCTAATCCAAATATATTAAGAAAAAAATTTTGCGAAGCCATTAATACTTTGTTTAAGATGTCTTTCATAAATATAAAGAATAATGCTCTTAACAAAAGCGTGCAAATTCCTAAAGAAATGCACGCTTTCAATAATTATCCTATAATCTTCCAATTGCTCTCCTTATGTAGCACTAATTCAAACTGCGATACCTGTGTTACCTTTGTCTGATTATCAATGAATTTCACGGCAACCTTGACTTTCACATTGTCCCCATCAACCGTAAAGATAGGGTTTACCAATTCAGAATAGAGGTAGTCCCTGCCGATAGACTCAAGCACATTTCCAGACACATAGTAAGCAAGCTCCTTTTCTGTGGCTGTTGGGTATAGCTTAAAGAAAGTTTCCAGAAATGCAGTAGCGTCATTTATGGTATCCGCGTCTACACTTGCGTCTGCTTCTGGTGTCTTTGGTTCATAGTCTGATTTCTCGATTGCTGGTGCAAGGGTAGGGTTCTGAATAATTACCATATTCCCGCCAGCGTCCACATGAACTTTTACGGTATAGGTTGCCTTAACCGCTGTTGTCTGTTCCCCCTCTTTTATCTGCTGATCTACTTCGTAGGTAGCGGAAAAAGTGTCCGTTCCAGACTGTTCAATGCTCCATACAATCACATCTGTAATGGCAGAGCTGGTCGGTATATCCGTTCTAATGGTATCCATATTCAAGTCCTGCAATTCCTTTGTCAGATAACCGCTGATTGCCTGCGTCCTTGCGTCAATCGCTTCTTTGCTGTTACTCCATGTGTAATAGGACTTTGCAAAATTCTTCACGAAATTTTCTATCCCGTTGGTGTCCTGCAAGCGAAGCTCAATCACTTCTTTTTCATGGGTCGTGTGCTGGTCAATAGCGGTAAAATTCTTATATACTCCAAAGCTCACGCTTGCAATAAGCACCACCCACAATGCAATCACGGTTTTCTTATGTGTGCCTACCTTGACAGTACGTACCTTTTTTTCTTTGACATTTTCTGTCTGTTTCTTATTCTTCTTAAACATATTTTTCAAGTCCTTTCTATTGTTTTACTCGTCCTGCACCGATTAAGTGCTGTTGCCAGTAACTACTACTTAGGTCTGTATATCCTATCGGGTCGCCTGCATGGTACATCTGATTATTTCCCACATAGATACCGACGTGGGTTACATACGAACCAGCGTTATAGGTGGAATGGAAAAATACCAAATCGCCAGCCTTTGCCTGCGAGAGTGGAAGATGTTGGGTAGCGTCATACTGGGCTTGTGCCGTTCTCGGTAAGGAGATACCAGCTTTTCCATAGCACCATTGCGTCAGTCCCGAACAGTCAAAGGAAGTGGTTGGAGAAGAACCACCAAACACATATTTCCACCCTTGATATTTCAACGCTTCATTCATTACCTTTTGTGCCAGCTCTCCCGATACCTGCGGAACAGTTAAATACTGATTGACTAATTCCACATAGAACATATTTCCATAGCCATACCGCCAGCCTCCGTTCTTCGCAACGGCTATCGGGTTGGTATAGGTTACTTTCTTTCCACCCGATTTCTCACGGGCGAAGCTCTCTGCAAGATTAAAAGTGTGTTTCTTTCCGTTTCCTGCCACATAGCCCACATAGCCACCGCCATAGTTATAGGACTGTATCGCTACATTCAAATCGTCGATATCTTGATTTTTGCAGGAAGAAAGCAGGGACGCAAAATACTTACACCCCTGCTTGATTGAGCTTTCCGTATCTAAGGAACTAGGCGGTAAACCAAGACTTTCTGAACTCTGCATAACATCTTCTGCCGTACCGCCACTTTCTACTTGAATGATAGCCAGTAGTACATTGACGTACTCGGAGATACCGTTTTCTCTGGCGTATTTTTCTACCATAGGCTGATGTTTCAAAACTTCTGCGGATAAGTTCATACCCGTAATGCCAGAAGAAAAGTTGCTGTTTTCGTCGTCGCTGTCCGCACTAATCAGCACCCCAAAGAAAAGCACCAGAGAAAAGAGAATAGGAAACAGACTTCCAATGATAGCGATATGTTTCAGTTTCATTTTTTCTTCTGTCCTTTCTTCGTTACAAGATTACGGATTTTCTCTGTGGTCTGCTGGTTCTTCTGGACAGTCTGGGTCTGCTGAACCTTTGTCCTACGGTCTTTGGTGTAATTCTGGCGTGTTTCCTTTGACACGGTAACTTTTTCTACATTCTGCCTATATGTCGATTGGGTCGCTTTCCCGTCAGGAGTACTAGAAGATAGCGGACGTTCTTTGACACCGCTTGTCTTAACTGGTTCGCTTGCTTTCGTAGTCGGAGTTGTGGCAGGGCGTTTGACTTCCTGCATTTTTTCCGCACCCGTCTTTGAAACGGTTGAAGCTGTGGCTGGTCGCTCATGGGGACGGGTAGCTCCCGTTGTCGCTGATCCGTCAGCCTTTCGCTGTGCCTGCCTTGCTTCTTGTGCCTTTTGAAGCTCCATACGCTTGACAGCGATACTTTTCTTATGCTGTTCCTGCTTTTCCAAGCGTCCCGTCTGTCTGGACTGCTGTTCCTGCACCATACCACGCTTGAAATCAGACACGCTGGACTTTGCCTTTTCCTTTGCGGAATACACCGCATAAGCGGTCTGTGTGGGCATATCCTTGATATTCTCTTTGACAGCGTTTGCCTTGTCTTTCACTTTATTTTTCGTATCTAAGACAGCACCCACCTTTGAGCCTGCACGCTGTCCCATACTGGAAGTGGTATTGCCCCGATTTTCTTTAGAAGCCGTATTTTTTCTTTCGGCTCTCTTGCCAGCAACGGCACTTCCAGCTACCGCACCAGCCACACCGCCCGAAATACCGCCAGCACTTACAGCCCTTGCAATACGGTGTTCCATACGCCTAGCCCGATGTCGCATGAACAGATACGGTCTGCGGAATATCCTGCGTCCCATGCTTTGACTGTCGCCAGCGTTGAGAGAAAACATACTCATTAAGTCGCCCAGCTTCATATAGATACCAGCGAAACATACTATCTGCAAGAACGCCACCATGAAAAACGGATAGTCCGTGGATATGTTATAAAACATACTGGAAATGCTAAACGCAACCGTTACAATGAGCGTTATTCCTGCCCGTGTCATTATGGTATTAAATACCCTCACGATTGCCTGCTTTGCCATGCTTTCATAGCTCGGTATCATGGAAAGTAGAAAGCTGATAGGTAAAAACATAGCGAAGATAATAAAAAGTATCTGGCTGAACAACATCATACCCGTAAGCAAGAATACAAATATCGTAATACCAAGATTAAAGAACAAGAGGAAGAACACCATACCTAAACGGTTTACCACCTGCGGTATCGTCAGATTGTTGTTGTCGTTGTCCTCGATTTCTGTTTTCACGACTTCTTCTCTGGTCTTTCCGTCCTCGTCCTCTGGACTTGCCGATACGAGAGCTTCGACACGGTCTGTCCCGATTTCCTCTGCGTTGCTGTTTCCAAACTGTAAGAGTAGCCACGGCTGTTGTACTTGAATAGAAAATAGGCTGTCCCGTATCAAGTCTACGCTGTCCTTGCCCTCGCTGTCAGAGTTGGGGAGCATGATTTTTGTTCCCAAATCAAGCGAAGCGGTACTGATGTCTGATGAAAATTCATTTATCTTCTTGATGTAGTCGGGAGCGTAGGCAATAAACGAAGCGGACAGCACGAACACCACCACAAAGTTGATAACAGCGTGAAGTGCCTTGCTGGTTTCCCGTTTTATCAGTCCCGTATAGGCAACATACATTCCCACCACTAAGATAATAAGAAGCAGGAAACCAACATAGAAGCCCGTAGAAGAAAAGCCGTTCTCGGTAACGCCTGCAAGGGTCTGTATGCTTTTTCCGATACTGTCTGCCATATCGTTAATAAAATCAAGTTTATAGGCTTCCTGCACCACATAGCCAGTTGCATTGCTTAAATAAAGGCTTATCGTCCAGACAAAGTTGGTAATGCAGTAAAGCCCGTACTGTACCGATTTTCCGATACCGTCCAGCCAGTTCCACGGAAGCCACGACCAGCTATTATCGACGAAAAAATCAAGCTGGTAGTTGGAAAGCGGATATTTTGAATATAGATTTTCTGCGTTTATGGTATCGTCCACAAGCCCCGTCGCATGAGCCACCGTCCCCAGAAGTGAAAGCAGGATAAGGGAAAGTGCCACCACGAACAGAGCCATTTTGAGAAAGTGAAGTATCTTCCTTTTTGTGAACGCACTCTGTATCCTTTCTTTCATCACTCCACCTCATTTCTCTGTACGGGCGGTCTAGTATCAAAGGCGTGTAGTAATTCTTCAAAGACTGGGTGTATCTGCACCACACCGACACGCCCGTATAAGTCCTGCAATAAACATTGTCCGTTCTCCAAATCACGCAAGCGTTTCTGGTTGTTTTCGTCGTCCTTGTCGATACCGAAAAATTCTAAGGTCTGCTTTATCTCGTTGATGTCAGTAGAACGAAATGCAAACTTCAAACCGATATTGTTTTTCAGACTTTCCTTTGACACGTCATAGGCAGACTGGGTAACGAAATAAACGCCTGCCTGCATAGCTCGTCCAGCACGAACCAGCTTATTTGATAGGGTTTCGCCTTGTGCCACATTTAAGAACGCCCACGCTTCGTCCAAATCTACAATCTTAAAAATGCTTCTGTCCGAATGGATAAAATCAAGGGCAAAGGTACTAATCACAATCAGCATAGACACCGACAATAATTCAATGGTCGTGTATTCCTCAAAAGTGGTATCTTTATCTGGCAGTACAAGGTCTGCTACTTGAATGATATTGAG
>JAETON010000050.1 GCA_021771695.1 Lachnospiraceae bacterium
AGCATCCAAATCCCTACGGCGGCATTATCCGCATCAGGTACATGGTCGAAGTCTGTGCTTCCTCTCAGCCAGAGCATAGACAGCTCTTTAAGCTCCCATTTTAGTTACTAGATTATTGTATCATTGAATATTCGTGATAGCAATAACCTATGTAAAACATTTATTCGCATTGTTCATAAAATTTCCTTATTTTTTTGATATATTTAATATAAATGATTCTATCATATCAAGTGGAAAACGTGGTATACTGATTACATAAGCCTTTGCGGCACAGCAGGGCAGAAGTGAAGAATCAAAGGAGTGTATAAATAAATGCCAGGTTTAATTTTAGAAGGCGGAACATTTCGGCCTATTTTCAGCGCAGGTGTTATGGATGCATTGCTGGATGAGAACGTGATGTTTCCATATGTGATTGGGGTGTCTGCGGGAATCTGTGACGGATTTTCTTATGTATCCAAACAGAAAAAACGGAATCTGCAGATCTTGATGAATCATAGAAACGATCCGAGATATTTAGGAAAAGGAAATTTATTAAAAGAAAAAAGCCTGTTTGGATTGGATTTTGTATATAACACCATTCCAAACAAATTATATCCATTTGACTGGGAGACATTTTATCAGTACAAAGGAAAGATTTTAGTAGGTGTTACCAATGCACAGACAGGGCAGGCAGAATATAAAGATGGTAGAAAATTAGACAAAAAATGTACGATGCTGCGAGCTACATGTGCCTTGCCGTTTGTTTTTCCGGCAATAAAAATGAACGGTATCCCATATTATGATGGTGGAATTACAGATCCGATTCCAATTCGTAAATCAATAAAAGATGGGAATCAAAAGAATCTGATTCTTTTGACTCAGCCAGAGGGTTATCGAAAGAAATTAAGCCGAAGCCATAAAGTGGCAGCATATGCTTTTCGGAAAAAGTATCCGAAGCTGCCTCAGCAGCTTCTCACCAGATACAAACGATATAACCATACGGTGAAATTTTGTGAAAGACTGGAACAGGAGGGAAAGGCAGTTTTATTAAGACCAGAACATCCAATTGACAGCTTTGAGAGTGATATTGATGTTTTAAAACAAACCTATGACATGGGATATCGAATTGCACAAGAACATATGAAAGAGATTCAGGAATTATTTTAATAAAGGAAGTTTCTGTGATACAATAGATAAATACAAAGAAGATAGATTTCCCAAAATAAAAGGAGGCAGCAATGGCCAGAATACTAGTTTCCGAAAAATCTTACATCGATGAATTGTCTGCAAATCAGCCGAGAAATTTGATGGTCATATGTGAACGTTTATTTTTAGAATTTGAAGAGGATACTCCTGCAAGAACTATGGCTTCAAATATTGCAGAGAAGCTGCAGGATGAGCCGGATCTTTTGGGAAAGATGCTCCAAAAAGAAGCGGTTGAATTATTATTTCGTTTATGGAATGAAAAAGAGCCGGGTATGACAGCGGAGCCTTATGTAAATGAACTTCAACAGTTGAAGTATTTGGGATTTATTTCTATGAAAGACGAAAATATAGCAGTGAATCCTGAGGCAAAAGATATATTTTATTTTTCTATGCGAAGCCGCCGTATGAAGGCGGATATAGAAAAGTATGACGAATGGGAAAAAATTATTTTTGGAATGCTGTTTTATTATGGGATTTTGGATATATATGACTGTTATAAGATTTTTGGAAAAATCGCAGAATATGAAGCTGCATATGAGGAGTTTGAAGAATTTCTGTTGATTCGGATTGTTTTTTGGAACAGCGGACTTTTGCTGAGAAATCAAAGAGATATGAGATTGTTCATGGCAAGCAGAGAAGTGATGAACCGGAATGCTGTGTTTGACCAGTGGAATGAAAATTCAGATTTAAAATTCCGAGAATATACGAAAGAGGAATATATAAAATTAGCAGTGGGAAATGGAATTACAAATTGGGATGGGATTCCAGAATTATTTTCTTTCGTATTATCAGAAATTGAGGATGATAGATATAAAGCAATGCTGGTTATGAAATCTATCGTTTTGATGATTCAAAATGGCGAGACTTATTTGGAAACAGTCTTACAATCTGTAAAATTTCTTACAGAGGATTCTGAGGAGAAAGAAAAACAGCTTTGCGGGTATCTTCAAAAGATTTTTTACAGCGTGCCTGTGTATGGGCAGAAAGGTTATTCCAGAAAGGAACTGGAACAGCAGACAGAAAGAATGTTTCGTGTAATTGATGGTGGAAAACATTAAGGAGGGAAATATGAAACAGTCAACAGTATTAGTAGTTGATGATGAAAAAGAAATTGCTGATTTTATTGAATTATATTTGAAAAATGAGAATTATGTAGTGCATAAATTTTATAACGGAACAGATGCATTAAACTGTGTACAGCATGAGACCATTGATTTAGCCATCTTAGATGTGATGCTGCCGGATATTGACGGGTTTGAAATTTTAAAACAAATACGTTTGGAATATACATTTCCGGTTATCATGCTGACGGCCAAAGCAACTTCAATGGATAAAATCAATGGATTGACATTGGGGGCAGATGATTATATAGAAAAGCCTTTTGAACCATTGGAGTTGATGGCAAGGGTAAAAGCTCAGCTTCGGAGATTTACAAGATATAATGACGGGACAGGCATAAATCAGGAAGATACGCAGGAAATTGCAGGACTGATTTTAAACCGTTCAACTCATCAATGTACGTACGGTGAATCAGAGGTAACTTTGACACCGCTGGAATTTTCTATTTTATGGATTTTAACAAAGAATCGTGGGAAAGTAATTAGTTCAGAAAGTTTATTTGAACAGGTATGGAAGGAAAAATATTTTAAAAATAATAATAATACCGTGATGGTTCATATTCGGCATTTGAGAGAAAAACTTGGGGAAGTTATGGGACACAAAGAACTGATAAAGACTGTTTGGGGAGTTGGATATAAAGTTGAGGAGTAAGTATCGAAGTCTGAAAATACGAATTATGATACAGACATTAGGAATCAGTATTATTGTGGGACTGATTGGATATTTTATACTGGATATTTTTGTAGATGGAGTTTTGCAGGATCCGTTTGCAAAAACTGTTGTGTATATGTTTCAGAGGATTGGGATGACGGAAGTGGAAGCGATTCATCTGTACCGTTTGATTTTCTGGAAAAATAAAGCATTAATTGTTGGTTCAGGATTTTTTGTTTTGGTTTTGCTTAGTTTCTATCTGGGAATGTCAAAATTCACTACATATCTGCGTCAGGTTGAGGCAGGAATTCAGATGATTTTGAATGAGTCCAGTGACCAGATTTCGTTGCCGGCACCATTGCAGCCGTTGGAAAATAAGCTGAATGAAATCAAAGGAACATTAAAGGAGCAGAGAAGACATGCGGAGGAAAGCGAGCAGAGAAAAAACGATCTTGTTGTTTATCTTGCCCATGATTTAAAAACGCCCCTGACATCAATTATTGCTTATTTAAGCCTTTTAAATGAAGCACCGGATATGCCTGTGGAACAGCGGGCAAAATATACGGGAATTTCTTTGGAAAAAGCAAAACGTTTAGGAGAGCTGATTAATGAATTTTTTGAAATTACAAGATATAATCTTCAGAATATCACATTGGATAGAAAGGAATTTTATTTGTATGTATTGCTGGAACAGATTTTAGATTCCTTTAATCCGGTGCTGAAAGAAAAAGGACTGCAATGTACAATTGAGGTAGATGACAGAATTTTAATTTATGGAGATCCGGATCGTCTTGCCAGAGTTTTTGAGAATCTTTTAAGAAATGCAGTGGCCTATTGTTATCCGCATACCAAGATTGAGGTGTATGGAAGAATCAAAGGGGAAGGCGCTGAAATTATTGTACAAAATCAAGGAAAGACGATACCAGCCCATCAATTAAAAAATCTGTTTGAAAAATTTTATCGTTTGGATGAAGCAAGATCTTCAGAAACAGGGGGTGCAGGATTAGGACTTGCGATTGCAAAGGAGATTGTAGAACTTCATGGTGGAACGATTAAGGCTAACAGTCAGGATGGCTATACTACTTTTTCCATCTGGCTGCCAAGAAAGAAGGAGGACCTATGAGTAAAGTATGTGTAATTGGGCATCGTAATCCAGATACAGATTCTATCTGTTCTGCACTTGCGTATGCAAATCTGAAAAATGAGATACACGGAGGAGGCTATAAAGCATACCGTGCCGGAAACGTAAATGGGGAAACGGCATATGTGCTGGATAAATTCGGTGTGAAGGCTCCAACATATGTAAACGACGTAAAACCGAAAATGCGAGACATTAATTACCGCCCGTTAGAAGGAGTAAAAGAAGATTATTCTATCAAACGGGCAAGAGATATGATGGTAGAACAAAAAATCATGGCTCTGCCGGTACTGGAAGGTAAAAAATTAAAAGGTTTAATATCCAATACAGATATTATGCAGGCAGATATGGATGTATATGATAATGAAATTATTGCAAAATCAAAAACACCATATAAGAATCTGGTAGAAGTATTGGATGGAACTTTGTATGTGGGAGATCCGGAAGGAATCATTGAAAGTGGAAAATTAACAGTCTCTGCTGCCAGTGTCGATACGATGGAAACATTTATCCGTCCGAAAGACGTGGTGATTTTGGCGAATCGTCCAGATGCACAAAAAGCGGCAATTAACCGTGGAGTACAGTGTATTGTTGTATGTATGGATACAGGCGTAGATGAAGATGTTATAGCACTTGCGGAAGAAAAGAAATGTACAGTGATTGCAACTCCATATGATACATTTATTGCCAGCCGATTGATCTGCCAGTCAATTCCAGTATCTGCAGTGATGGTAAAAGAACCGGATACGATTGAAATTGATGATTATATTGAAGATGTTACAGAAGAGATGACGAAAAAACGTTATCGTTATTTCCCGGTGCTGAATGCAGAGGGAGAGTTTGTAGGTATGGGTTCCCGCCGCCGCCTGCTGGAATTTACAAGAAAGCAGATAATTTTAGTTGATCATAATGAATTGGATCAAGCAGTTTTAGGTTTGGAAGAATGTGAAATCCTTGAAATTATCGACCACCATAGAATCGGCAGTCTGGAAACTGTTGGGCCGGTATATTTTAGAAATCAGCCGGTAGGATGTACGGCCACAATTGTAACGCAGATGTATCATGAAAATGGTGTTGAAATTACAAAACCAATGGCAGGATTATTATGTTCCGCAATTTTGTCAGATACATTGATGTTCCGTTCACCAACCTGTACTCCTGTGGATGAAAAGATTGCCAGAGAATTGGCTGCAATTGCAGAAATTGATGTAGAAGAACATGCAAAAAGTATGTTCCGTGCAGGAAGCAATTGGAAAGAAAAATCTGCAGAAGAGATTTTTTATCAAGACTATAAAAAATTCTCTGCCAACGATATTAATTTTGGTGTTGGACAGATTACATCCATGGATCAAAGTGAATTAGATGATATTAAAGAAACTCTGCTTCCTTATGTAGAATCTGCAAGAGAAGAGCAAGGTTTGGATATGGTATTCTTTATGTTGACGAATATTTTGGAAGAGACAACACACTTGATTGTCACAGGAGAAGACAGTATTGAAATTATTGAAAATGCTTTTGAAACAAAAGTAGAAGATTCCATTGCGGTTCTTCCGGGAGTATTATCCAGAAAGAAACAGATGATTCCAAATATTTTAAAAGTAATTTAGGGAAAATATATAAGAAGCCGTGCATTTTGATATGCACGGCTTTTTGGCTGTTAGAATAAATATTTGAGATTAGAATACAGCATTTTTGCAGTCATTCCCCAAATAATATGCTTTTTATAACGATAAAAACAGACTTCATATTTTCCTTTTGCCCATGGATAATTTTTTCCGTTAGGAACAGCTTCAAAAGGAAAAGATGCGTCAGGCGAAGTCAGAACATCTGTATCGTAAATCTCCGGCTTGTTTTCTTGAAAGAACTGCAAAGGTACTGTAAATACAGAATCAACTTCATCCAAGCTGTACTGCCCATGATAATCTATCAATTCACCTAAAAACGGCTCCACCCGGATTTTTGCCGGAGACAGGAAATAATCCAAAGCACCGTAAACTTTTAGATTGGAATCGCTGATTAAAAGTTCTTCTTTCATTTCACGAACTGCAGTTTGGAGAGTGGTTTCTCCTTCTTCCTTTTTCCCGCCGGGAAAACAGATTTCTCCGGGCTGGTGCTTTAAGCCTTGGGAGCGGACCTCAAATAAGATGTGATATTCGTTATCCTTTTTTATCAGAGGTATCAATACTGCGGACACTCTTTCCAATTCTTCATCAATTCGTTTTGGAATCCGTTTTTCCAAATGTTCCAACATAAAATTCTCCTAAAATCTAAAATCACGTTTTCCTTCATGGATATTTTCAACATATTCTGTGGCACGTTTTCTTACCAATGGATTTGGAATCTTAGAAAGCTCCTGCTGAATCAGTTTTTCACCTTTTTCTTTGACATCTTTGGAGGCATAGTCTTCTAAATATTCCTTTAAAGTCATCAATGCATTTGGAAGACAGCAGTTGGCAATCTGACCGGATTTAACGAGAGACATAAAGCGGTCTCCGGTACGTCCGGCACGGTAACATGCGGTGCAAAAACTTGGAACGTGGCCAAGATCCATCAGCCAGCCGACAATTTCATCCAATGTACGTGTGTCTTCCCGCTCAAACTGTGCAGAATTATCCTCCGGTTTTTCTTTTTCAGCATATCCGCCAACACTGGTAGAGGAAGCACCGCTGATTTGGGAAATACCAATTTTCAGGACACGTTCTCTGGATTCCTGTGTTTCACGAGTGGAAACAATCATTCCTGTGTATGGAACGGCTACACGAAGGACAGCAACGATTTTTTCAAAAATATCATCATTGATTGCATTGTTGAAACTGTCAATGTCAACACCTTCGGCAGGACGGATACGCGGAACGCTGATCGTATGCGGACCAACACCAAATTTTGCTTCTAAATGCTCTGCGTGCATTAAAAGACCGGCTAATTCGTAGCGGTACTTGTCCAGTCCAAACAAAGCTCCGATTCCAACGTCATCGATTCCGGCAGTCATGGCACGATCCATAGCTTCTGTATGATAAGCGTAATCATGTTTTGGTCCCGTTGGGTGCAGTTCTAAATAACTTTCCTTGTGATAAGTTTCTTGGAATAAAATATAAGTTCCAATGCCTGCATCTTTTAGTTTTTTGTAGTTTTCCACAGTGGTAGCAGCAATATTCACGTTTACACGGCGGATAGCACCGTTTTTGTGTTTAATGCTGTAAATGGTTTTAATACTTTCCAGTACATATTCAATTGGAATGTTCACAGGATCTTCCCCCGTTTCCAATGCAAGACGTTTATGTCCCATATCCTGAAGAGCAATCACTTCTTTTTTAATTTCTTCCTGTGTTAATTTTTTTCTGCGGATATTTTTATTTCCATGATGATAAGGGCAGTAAGTACAGCCGTTTACACAGTAGTTTGCCAGATAAAGTGGAGCAAACATCACAATACGGTTACCGTAAAAATCTTCTTTGATTTCCATGGCAAGATCATATACTTTCTGCAGTAATTCTTTGTTTTCACAGGCAAGTAAAACAGATGCCTCACGATGGGACAACCCTTTTAAATCTTTCGCTTTTTCAATAATAGATAAAATTAACTCTTCATTATCTTTGTTGGCATCTGCATATGCCAAAGTATCCATAATCTCTTGATCGTTAATAAACTCTTCGGCTTTGCTGGATTTTGGATCATATTTATACATAATTTTCTCTCCTTTATTTTTTCTTTGTAAACATTGATTTTACAGTGGCACCTTGAATCATTCCAAGCTGTCCCGATAAAGTGCTGATAATATTTTCCGGTGCATCTAAAACAACGGAAATAATATTTACTTCTTTCGCACGATAAGGAATTCCCATACGGCCTACAATATAATGACTGTATTTATGCAGTGCCTGATTGACAGGTTCCACAGCATCTTCCTGTTCGATTAAAATACCAATTAAAGCAATGCGTGTTGTTTGAGTCATAATTACCTCCCATAGAATTGGAAACAAAATGAAAAAGGCATATCCGAAGCGGATATGCCTTTGGTTTTTATTTGTACTGGAAAAAGACCCCAAAAGGGTATCGTATCAATATAAAAATCAAACTTGGCATCAGGAAAAACCTTGGCTTCAGAATGAATCGTTTCTTTTTATATTTTACTGATACTAAAGTGAAATGTCAACATCTCCGGATAAATGGAGAATGGCTTTTTCAGAATTATATTTTTTGTTATCCTCTGGAAGAAGCAACAATGATAAAATTGGTGTAATATTGCAGAAATTATGGTATAATATGAACAAAAATATGGACATGAAATTGAGGAGAATATTATGGGCGGACGAAATAATTTGGAATTAGGGGACATTACTTTGCTTGGAAATCAGGGTACAAAATATCCGGATGATTATGCACCGGATATATTGGAAACTTTTCCAAATAAACATCCGGAAAATGATTATTTTGTAAAATTTAATGCACCGGAATTTACAAGTTTGTGTCCGATTACCGGACAGCCGGATTTTGCAACAGTTTATATTTCTTATGTGCCGGGCGAACGAATGGTAGAAAGTAAATCTTTAAAATTATATTTGTATAGTTTCCGAAATCATGGAGATTTTCATGAAGACTGCATGAATATTATTATGAAAGATTTGATAAAATTAATGGAACCAAAGTATATTGAAGTGTGGGGAAAGTTTACACCGAGAGGCGGTATTTCCATTGATCCATATTGTAATTACGGAAAGCCGGGAACAAAATGGGAAGAAGCTGCTTGGAACAGGCTTGCGAATCATGATCTTTATCCGGAAAAAATTGATAACCGGTAAGAAATAAAAATACTTTTAAATAAGGAGGAAAAAGTTTGAAACAAATAGGTAGAGGACAGCCAAAGAATAAAGGGCATAGCAAACAAGCCATCTTTTGGTGGCTAAAAAATTGAATATGGACGCAACACCTAATCAGGTAACTGGAA
>JAETON010000116.1 GCA_021771695.1 Lachnospiraceae bacterium
ATATTGACACATACTATATATAGTGATATCATGAAAGTAGTACTGATTTGTGTGTGTTTATAAACCACATTCAAATGTTTGTTCCGGTGGTATCTATACCGGAAGCTAATTTTTAGACGTAAGCCTTTTATATGAACGAGCCAGGCAGAGTCTCTGTCTGTAAAGTAAGATATCAGAAATCCCTGCGAATTTCTGATGTCTTATTTTTTTGCTTCCAAAAAGGAGAGTGGTAATTTAGGAAAAGATAATGAAAAATCAAGTAAACAGAGACAAGAAGTATAAGAAGCCTGATATCTGGAAAGAGAACAAATATGAAATCAGAGTATTTAATTAGGAGGATGTATGAGATACGATTACAGGAAGATTAAAACTGAGAAAGTAGAAGTCAAAGGTATTGTTTGCGAATTTTATGATATGAGAATCGACAGGGCAACAGTACCAGATGGAAAATATCTGTATGAGGTGGCGGGCGATGACGGCAGCGGGGCAGAACCAGCAAGGGTAGGAAAAGGTGTTCTGGTTAATTTTTATGGTTCCCTGATATGCAACCAACCACTATTGTTGAAGGAAAAAGTAATGTGGTTAGAAACAGGAGATTTTAAATATGTTTAAAATGAAAACCGGCAGATGCACACTACTGGATAGAACTTAGCGGAGAAGATTTCTCTGCTTGTAAGTAAGACATCAGAAATTTGAAGAAGTTTTTGGTGTCTTACTTTTTGATCAAAAAGGAGTGAATGGAAAAAGAATGAGAAAGAGCAGTCAATTAGATAGGGCATGGACTGCCCGAAATTATGCCTGTGGAGATAGTAGATTGAGAGGTCGATGAAGCAGAAAATCCATTGGCTTTAGACAATGGAGAGTTCACTCTTAAAAATATATCAATCAAAATGTGAGGAAAATTCGTCACGTAAGCCACGAAAAAAATCATCAAAATTCGCATTAAAAATTATGGATAATGCTACTAACTCGCTAACTTTTATATTCATGCGATTGGTTTCTAATTTTGCATAAGTGCTCTTAGAAATATTAAGATTCATAAGATGCAATTTGGCAACAGT
>JAETON010000012.1 GCA_021771695.1 Lachnospiraceae bacterium
GACGGGCGTATGATGGAGCAGAAGACTTCATCAGTCAACAGAAGGCTCCATGGTCAAGTGGTTAAGACACCGCCCTTTCACGGCGGTAACACGGGTTCAAATCCCGTTGGAGTCATATTTTTATTTTTTTGACATATATTGAATTATGTGGCGCCATAGCCAAGTGGTAAGGCATGGGACTGCAACTCCCCGATCACCAGTTCAAATCTGGTTGGCGCCTTTGTAACACTTAGAGAAATCTAGGTGTGCCATTTAATTTCATAGAATGCCGCGGGATGGAGCAGTCTGGTAGCTCGTCGGGCTCATAACCCGAAGGTCGTTGGTTCAAATCCGGCTCCCGCAATTAAAAAAGCTCTCAATTGTATAGTTCTATTGAGAGTTTTTTGTTATACAAAAAAATCATACAGAAAATTTCTATGTTATGGAAATTTTCTGTATGAATGCATACGATTATAAGAAATTTATTTGCAAATTAGGCTTCCAAATTGCCAATGATATCTAAAACTTCCTGTTTGGTTTTTGCATTACGCAGTTTTTCGATATTTTCTGTTTCACAGATAATTCCGGCGAGCTGCATTAAAATATCTAAATGAGTTCCATCTTTTCCGGCAACACCCATGACAATATAAGCAGTTTCACCACCATAGTCTACACCGTCGGGTACTTGGATAAAAGAAATCCTAGATGCATTGATATATTGTTCGGAACCATCAATACCATGCGGAATCATAACACCAAAATCTATATATGTAGAATGTTCTAGTTCACGTTCCAACATGCCTTGGATATAATCCGGTGCAGCATAATGATTTTGAACCAGAAGTTCTCCTGCCAGGCAGATTGCTTCTTCTACGTTACTGCATTTTGAATTTAAGCAGATATTATTATAAAATTCATCGGTAAGAAGTTTGCCGGCCATGCGCCCTTCCTTTCTTGTATCATACATAAACGTTTATCATGTTTATATCATACCCCAGAGATTGTATAGGAATCAATACACACTAATACCATCTTTTTCAGAGAGTTTTGTGACAAAGTTTTGTTTTATCCTTTACATTTCCCAGTAGAATTTCGAACGATCAATTCTGGTTCGTATTCCATTCTCATAATATAGTGATGTTTAGAAGAGCTGTCTTTCTGGGCATTTTTTTTATAAATAATGTCTACTGCCTCCCGCCCTTTATATACAGAAGCATGTTCAATGGTAGTTAAAGAAATCTGAGGCATAGAAGATAAGGTGATATTATCAAATCCGCAGACAGAATAATCGGATGGAATTCGGTAGCCGTAGTCAGAAATAGCAGCCATAATTCCAAAAGCGGTCATATCGTTATTTCCAACAAAAGCAGTAGATGGTGTTTGTTCATCTAATGCCTGTGAAGCCAAATCATACCCATTTTGATATTCAGAGATATCTGCAGGATAATGGCTGTAAGCAGCCAATGTTGGAGATTTTACTTCGATTTGGGAGGAATCCAGTCCATGATCTTTAAAGCTTGCTTTTAAACCTTCTAAACGATGGATCCGCCCAACTTCCTTTGCTCGAATTGGTGTGGACACATAAGTTATATGTGTGTGTCCGAGAGATATTAAATAATTTCCAATAATATAACCTGGTTTTTTACTATCCAGTTCCACCGAATCAAAACGGCAGGATTCCGGTTTGTCACCGATGGAGACTACAGGGACTTGCTTGGATAAGGCATTGGCTTCTGCAATTTTTGTAGGGGGATATAAAGAAATAACTCCGGCAAGTTCAAATCCTGATAAAAGATTGAAGTAAAGCTCCTCTCTGGAAACATCTCTTAATGTGGAAATCGTAAAGACTGTATATCCATATTCCCTGGCACGTTCTGTAATTGAGTGGATAATCATGGAATAATATCCATTGGATAAAATCGGACAAATCACAATAATGCTTTTAGCTAAAGCAGTGTCTTTTTTTCTTAATCCTTTGATTGGTTTTTTGTAGCCAAGTTCTTTAGCAGCATCTTTTACTTTATCAATGGTATCTTTAGAGAATGATACGTGAGGTTTATTGCTCAAAATCATAGAAACTGTAGATTGTGAAACCCCAGTATATTCAGCAATATCTCTTGTAGTGACTTTATTTCTTTTTCCCATTTTATATCCTCCGTTCTTATAGTTTTTTTTTAAAAACTTTGCAAAAAAAGAAATGATTTATTTTGATTAATTCAAATTACTAATTGAAAAACATATTCGATTAGTAATATTATACAAGTGATTAACAGGCTTTTCAAGAGTTTCCGTAATTCTTGGAAAATCATTAGAAACAGATTCATTGAGAAGGGGTGCTAATCAGAAGAAATGATTAATTAAAATCTGTGTAAAACCGCATAAAATGGCGGTTTTCAGGGTTTGACAGAGCAAAAAAAGTGTGATTAGATGAAGTCAACAAGAAACAAACGCAAACGAAAACAGGAGGGTGAAAATAGTGTATGATGTAGCAATTATTGGTGCAGGAATCACAGGCTGTTCTATCGCATATGAACTTGGAAAATATAATGTGAAAACAGTTTTAATTGAAAAAGAAAATGATGTTTCTGTGGGAACGACAAAAGCAAACAGTGCAATTATCCATGGGGGATATGATCCAAAGCCGGGAACCTTAATGGCAAAGTATAATATAAAGGGAAATATTTATACAAAAGAACTTTGCAAAAAGCTGGATGTACCATTTAAACAGATCGGAGCTTTGGTAGTAGCTTTTAGTGAAGAGGAAAAGAAAACTTTAGAAGAGTTAAAAGAGCGAGGCGAAAAAAACGGTGTTCCAGATATGGAAATTTGGGATAAAGCAAAACTTCAGAAAGAAGAACCAAATGTGTCCAAAGAAGCTGTTGCTGCTTTGTTATCACCAAATGTTGGAATTGTCAGTCCTTGGGAATTAGCAATTGCCCTCGCAGAAGTTGCAGTACAAAACGATGTAGATTTAAAACTGAATACAGAAGTGACTGGAATTGAGAAAAACGATGATACATATGAAATTGCAACAAACAATGGAACAGTAAAAGCAAAATATATCTGTAATGCAGCTGGAATTTTTGCAGATAAAGTGAATGAATTTATAAATGAAAAGACTTTTGAAATCAATCC
Organism: Lachnospiraceae bacterium; assembly: GCA_021771695.1. GTDB lineage: Bacteria > Bacillota > Clostridia > Lachnospirales > Lachnospiraceae > Anaerostipes. The sequence goes on from JAETON010000012.1 coordinate 3,115, forward strand.
AAACAGAGGAGAGTATTACTTATTAGATAAAAGTCAGGGAGAGTTAGTAAATCATGTTATTTTCCAATGCCCAAATGAAAAAGGCAAGGGAGTTTTGGTAGCACCTACAGTGCATGGAAACTTAATTGTAGGTCCGGATTCACAGCCGACTTCTGGAAATGATACTTCTACGTCATCTACAGGGCTTAATTTTGTCAGAAATACCGCATTAAAATCTGTGCCGGGAATTAATTTCAGAGAATCTATCCGTAACTTTGCTGGTGTTCGTGCAAGAACAAAAGAACATGATTTTCATATTTATGAAGATAAGGAAAACAAAGGGTTTATCAATATTGGAGGAATGGAATCTCCGGGATTATCTTCTGCAACGGCTGTTGCTTTAGATATTGTAAAAATGCTGGCAGATACCGGACTTGTGCTGGAAGAAAAAAACAATCTTGTGGATACGAGAAAAGTCCATCGTTTTAAACATTTAAGTCATGAGAAACGTGCGGAATTGGTAAAAGAAAACCCTCTATATGGAAAAATTATCTGCCGCTGTGAAACTGTTACAGAAGGTGAAATTGTTGATGCAATCCATCGTCCAATTCCTGCAACATCCATTGATGCTGTTAAGAGAAGATGTAATGCAGGTATGGGTAGATGCCAAGGCGGTTTCTGCGGACCAAGAGTACAGGAAATTATCTCTAGAGAATTAAATGTTCCATTAAAAGATGTACCACAGGATAGAATTGGAATGGATATTATTACAGGAGAAACGAAGGACGGAGGTGCCAAATAATGAAATATGATGTAATTGTAGTCGGCGGAGGTCCGGCAGGATTAGCGGCAGCAGTAGAAGCGAGCAAAAATGGTGCTGAAAGTATCTTAGTAATTGAACGTGATCAAGAATTAGGCGGAATTTTAAATCAGTGTATACATAATGGATTTGGACTGCATTATTTTAAAGAAGAATTAACAGGACCTGAATATGCAGGAAAATTTATTGAAATGCTTGAACAGACTAACATTGAAGTTATGCTGGATACGATGGTATTGGATGTGGATGAAGCAAATAAATGTGTTCATGCAATGAATAAAAAGCAGGGATACATGCAGATTGAAGGAAAATCTATTATTTTAAACATGGGATGCCGTGAAAGAACCAGGGGAGCTATTGCAATTCCGGGAGATCGTCCGGCAGGAGTATTTACGGCAGGTGCTGCACAGCGTTATGTGAATATTGAAGGATATATGGTAGGTAAAAAAGTTCTGATTTTAGGCTCTGGAGATATTGGACTGATTATGGCAAGACGTATGAGTTTGGAAGGTGCAAAAGTTGTGGGATGTGTGGAACTTTGCCCTTACTCCAACGGTTTAACACGTAATATCGTACAGTGTTTGGAAGATTATGATATTCCGCTCTATTTATCTCATACAATCACAGATATTCGGGGAGATAAACGAGTAGAAAAAGTTATTGTCCAGAAAGTAGATGAAACCAATACACCAATTCCCGGAACAGAAATTGAATTTGACGTAGACACCGTTCTGTTGTCTGTAGGTTTGATCCCTGAAAATGAATTAACAAGAGCTGCAGGAATTACAATGGATCCAAGAACCAACGGGCCGGTTGTGTTTGAAAATATGGAAACTTCTGCAGAAGGGGTATTTGCCAGCGGAAACGTTGTGCATGTGCATGATTTGGTTGACTTCGTTACAGCAGAAAGCCAGAAAGCAGGAAGAAGTGCTGCGGAATATGTGAAGAATGGAGAAACAAAAGATCAGACTTATATCGAATTAAAGAACGGAGACAACGTTGGATATACAGTACCACAAAAGGTTCGTCCTGCAAACGTGGACAAAATGGTGGAAGTTATGTTCCGTGTAAGAAATGTATTCAAAAATGTTGAAATTAAAGTAAGATCCAATGGAGTGCAGCTTGCATCTTTCAAACGTGAACATATGGCTCCAGGAGAAATGGAAAAAATCGTAATTCCAAAGGTATTTTTAGATAAAGTTGAAAATGGAGAAATCACAGTATCTGTGGAATAGAAAAGGAAGGTGCAAAAATGACAGAGTTAATTTGTATTGTGTGTCCAAAAGGATGCCATTTAAAAGTCGATGAAGAAAATGGATATAAAGTCACTGGAAACGGATGTCCCAGAGGGGCGGCTTATGGTGAAAAAGAGCTGGTAAATCCTACTAGAGTAATTACTTCTACGGTAAAGGTTGAGGCAGAAACTGCAAGACGTGTTCCGGTAAAAACCAATGGTGACATTCCAAAAGGTAAAATTTATGATATTATGGAAGAGTTAACAAAGGTGACAGTGAAAGCACCAGTACAGGTTGGGGATGTAGTGATTCCAGATGTATTAGGACTTGGTGTAGACGTTGTTGCATGTAAAAAAGTAGTAAGATAATTTAACTAAAATTTTAGGAGGAAAAGAAATGAGCGTTATAACATTTGTATGTGCAGGCCAGATGAACTCAGCAATTACATTCCCTGCATTTGAAAATGGACATGAAGTACGTCTGGTAGGTTCACCTTTAGACAGGGATATTATTGATGGATTAAGAAAAGATAATTTCCATATCACATTAAAAAGAACTTTACATGATGGAATCAAGTATTATCAAATTGAGGAATTAGAGGAAGCATTGGAAGGTGCTGATTTAATTCTTGGGGGAGTCAGCAGTTTTGGATTAGACTGGTTCTGTGATGAAATTCTGCCGATACTTCCGGAAGATGTACCATTGTTAACAGTAACAAAAGGTATGGTAGATTTGGATGATGGAACATTAGTGCCATACCCACATATTTTTGCCCAAAGACAGCCCGAAGGAAAGAATATTAATTTCAATGCAATTGGCGGTCCGTGTACCAGTTATGAATTAGCGGATCATGATGACAGCCATGTTGCTTTCTGCGGAAAAGATATGGAAACTTTGAAATTTATTAAATCTCTGCTTGCTACAGATTACTATCATATTAGTTTATCTACAGATGTTGTTGGTGTGGAATGTGCCGTAGCTATGAAGAATGCTTATGCATTAGGTGTATCTCTTGCGGTAGGTCTTTCAGAAAAGAGAGATGGAGAAATCGGTGCAGTGCATTACAACTCTCAGGCAGCACTGTTTGGACAGGGTGTGAAAGAAATGATTCGTCTGTTAGATTTAATCGGTGGAAAACCAGAGAATATTATTCATGGTGCGGGTGATTTATATGTAACTGTATTCGGAGGCAGAACACGTAAAATCGGTACATTATTAGGACGTGGCTTATCCTTTGATGAAGCCATGGAGGAACTGCAGGGTGTAACTTTGGAATCTATCGTGATTGCTACAAGAACTGCCCGCGCCGTTAAGAAACTGGCCCAAAGAGGTATTGTATCTTTAGAAGATTACCCATTACTGATGCATGTAGATGATATTATTAATCATGGTGCAGAAGTAGATATTCCTTGGGAGGATTTTACTGTAATATCAGAATAATATGCTCTCAAAAGGTGTTTCAATAAAAAACAATTATGAAAAAATCCTTTTAGGATAGTGATAGTCACTTTTCTGAGAGGATTTTTTCGTATATAATTAGGAAAAACTGGTAGTAGAGGCATGGATAGAAGGAAGTTATCAGAAATTGTGGCAGGCATTGACATTATCAAAGACAGTACCAAGTGCTGGTGTTGCAAAATTGATTTTAGGTGATTTGATTGAAGCCAACAAAGCTTACTGGCCGGAATTAAAATAGGGTATATATTTTCAAGGTGGGACATTTGTGGAAATAAACGTCTCACCTTTTTCATGCAGGAAAAAGTAAACTGGGTATTGTCTGGATTCATTTCAATTTGGGAAAATCTTCCCGGTTATCCAAGATGAAAGTGGTAGTAACAAAAGAAAAGAGCAGAAATATTGAAATAAATTATATTTTTGCGTATAATAAAAGGTGAAGTATATGGCAAAAAGCAACAAGTCACTGCAGGAATTAACTCTATTGGACCGTTTTCTGTTTTCGGAGGCTGTGGAAGATGCTGATTTTCTGCAAAATTTATTGGAAATTATTCTTGGAAAAGAAATTGTGTTAAAAGGATTTCCACAGGCAGAAAAAGAACAGAAACACTCTCCGCTGCAGCGGTTTATCCGGCTGGATGTATGGGCTGAGGATAAAGAACATACAGTGTATGATACAGAAGTCCAACAGAAAGACACGAAAAATCTTCCAAAACGGAGCCGTTATTATCAGGGTGTGATTGACAGTAAACTTTTACAGCCGGGAGATCCGGACTTTAATAAGCTGAAGGATGTTTATATTATTATCATTGCACCATTTGATTTGTTCGGAAAAGAAAGATACCAGTATACATTTGGAGCATATTGTGATGAAGATATTTCAGTGAAATTAAAAGACGGAGCAACGAGAATCTTTTTGAATACACATGGAAAAAATAAAGATGAAGTAAATCCAGAACTGGTAGAACTTTTAGATTATATTGAGCACACCAATGATAATATAAAACTAAAGAGTTCGAAAGTCCAAAAGATAAAGGAGCATGTAGAGAGAATCAAAAGCAGTGAAGAAATTGAGGTGAGATACATGCAGGCATGGGAAGAAAGAGCACTTGACAAGATGGAAGCGAAAGAGGAAGCCAGAGAAGAAGTGATTCATATTCTGATTGAGACATATGAGGAACTGGGATTATCAAAAGAGGAGATGATGAAGCGGATTCAGGAAGGATTTTCTGTATCTGAAAATGAGGCAGCAGAATATGTAAACAAACATTTATGAAAAATTAGGAGCATTCAAAGCAAAATAGAATTTTGTTTGGATGCTTCTTTTGATTTGTGGATTTATTTAATTCATGGTAAAATAAAAAAATCTTGAAAGGCAGCCATAGAATGGAAAGGAGATGTGAGGTATGGATTATCGCAAGTTTGGAAATCAATATGTGATTCGTTTAGACCGTGGGGAAGAAATTGTTGAAAAACTAAAAGAAGCTGCCCAAAAGGAAAATATAAAGCTTGCTTATTTAACTGGAATTGGTGCTGTTGGAACGGTAACAGCCGGGGTATTCGACACAAAGGAAAAGGTATTTAAGGGGCATACATGGACAGGTGATTTGGAGGTAGTGTCCATCGGCGGGAATATCAATACCATGAATGGGGAAACCTATGCACATTTCCATATCAGCGTTGCCGATGAAAAAGGTAATGTATTTGGAGGACATTTAACGGAAGCTGTGATTAGTGGAACTGGAGAGCTGGTGCTGACGGAAATTGATGGAGTTGTTGACCGTAAGTTTGATGAAGAAATTGGACTGAATTTATTTGAATTTTAAAGACTTGGAGGTATCCTTTTATGGATATGATGACTGGAAGAGAATTGCATAAAAACTATAAACATTATGCTCAGAAAGAAATTGAAATTTGTGGGTGGGTAAAGAGTAACCGCGGGTCCAAAAGCTTTGGATTTTTGATTATTAATGATGGAACTTTTTTTGAGCCGATACAGATTGTATACGGTAATGAACTACAGGAGTTTTCAAAAATTTCAAAATTAACGGTAGGAACAGCAGTGATTGTTTCTGGAATATTAATTGAGACTCCGGATGCAAAGCAGCCTTTTGAAATTCAGGCAAAAGAAGTGACTGTGGAAGGAAGCTGTCCTTCTGATTATCCTTTACAGAAAAAACGCCATACTTTTGAATATTTAAGAAGTATTTCACACCTTCGGCCAAGAACAAACACATTTCAAGCTGTTTTTCGTGTCCGTTCTTTGATTGCGTATGCGATTCATAAATTTTTTATGGAACGAGATTTTGTATACGTGCATACACCGATTATCACCGGACAGGATTGTGAAGGTGCCGGAGAAATGTTTCAGGTGACAACTCTTAATTTGGAAGAGGCAGGAAAACAAGGAGAAGTGGATTATAAAGAGGACTTTTTTGAAAAACCGGTTAGTTTAACAGTCAGCGGTCAACTGGCTGGGGAAACTTATGCGCAGGCATTCCGGAATATTTATACGTTTGGACCAACATTTCGTGCAGAGGCATCCAATACAACCCGCCACGCAGCAGAATTTTGGATGATTGAACCGGAAATGGCATTTGCTGATTTGGAAGATAATATGATTCTGGCAGAACAGATGATAAAATATATTATTTCTTATGTTTTAGAAAATGCGCCGGAGGAAATGGAGTTTTTCAATCAATTTATTGATAAAGGGCTGTTGGAGCGTCTGCATCATGTAGCAGAATCAGAGTTTGCCAGAGTAACGTATACAGAAGCTGTGAAATTATTAGAGAAACATAATGATCAGTTTGAGTATAAAGTGTCATGGGGCATTGATTTACAGACAGAGCATGAACGTTTTCTGACAGAAAAAATATTTAAGAAACCAGTGTTTGTAACAGATTATCCAAAAGATATTAAGGCATTTTATATGAAAATGAATGAAGATTGTCGAACGGTGGCAGCTGTGGATCTTCTGGTACCGGCAATTGGTGAGATTATTGGTGGAAGCCAGAGAGAAGATAATTTGGAAAAATTAGAATGTAGAATGAAAGAACTTGGCATGAATCCGGAAGAATATGACTTTTATTTAGATTTACGGAAATATGGTTCTACCAGACATGCAGGATTTGGCTTAGGATTTGAAAGAATGGTAATGTATGTGACAGGTATGAGTAATATCAGAGATGTTATTCCATATCCAAGAACCGTGGGAAAATGCAAATACTAAAGAAATTAAGAAGTAAAGGAATGAGGAATTTATATCTATGAAAGTAATCACAGCAATTGATTCTTTGAAAGGAAGTTTAAGTTCCATAGAAGCAGGAAATGCAGCCAAAGAAGGAATATTAAGAGCACGTCCAGATGCAGAAGTAATTGTGAAGCCTCTGGCAGACGGCGGGGAAGGAACCACAGAGGCTTTGATTGAAGGTCTTGGCGGAGAATATGTATTGATTGATGTTACCGGGCCAAAAGGGAAAAAAGTGGAAGCACGATATGGTATTATGCCGGATGGGAAAACTGCTGTCATGGAAATGGCAGAGGCAGCAGGCATTATTTTAGTAAAACCGGAAGCATTAGATCCATGGAGTGCAACAACCTTTGGTGTTGGGGAAATGATAATGGATGCAGTAAATAGAGGCTGCCGGGAATTTATGATAGGAATTGGGGGAAGTGCAACAACCGACGGAGGTGTTGGGATGCTTCAGGCATTAGGATATGAATTTCTGAAAAAAGATGGAAGTTCTATCAGCAGCGGTATAGGTGAATTGGATCAAATCGAAAAAATCTGCATGAAAAATGTACATCCAAAATTGAAACAGTGTCATTTTCAAGTGGCTTGTGATGTGAAAAATCCGTTATGCGGAGAAAATGGTGCAGTGTATGTATATGGTCCGCAAAAGGGTGTGAAAGAAGAGGAAAAGCGGATATTGGATGAAAAAATGCAGCATTATGCAAAAATAACAAAAGAATTATTTGGAGAGGATAATTCTAAGAAAGAAGGAGCTGGAGCTGCGGGGGGATTAGGATTTGCATTTTTAAGTTATCTGCCGAATGCAGAATTGAAATCCGGAATTGAGATTATATTAGAAGCACTGGATTTAGAGTTGGAGTTTAAGGATGCAGATGTCGTGGTTACCGGAGAAGGACGATTAGATACTCAGACAGCAATGGGAAAAGTTCCGGTTGGAGTTGCCAAATTAGCCAAAAAATATGATTGTAAAGTAATTGCTTTTGCAGGCAGTGTAACGGACGATGCAGGAAAATGTAATGAGGAAGGAATGGATGCATTTTTCCCAATTGTGAGAGGTATCACCACTTTGGAGGAGGCAATGAATACAAAAAATGCAAAAAAGAATATGGCATTGGCAGTAGAACAGGTATTTCGATTATTATAATCAGACCTGTATAAGCTGCCAGATGAATGCATATGCTAATCCAGATAAAATTTACATATAGAAAAGGAGGCATAACAATGCATTCAATCTGGCAGGAGAAAATAGAATTTCCCGATTATCCCATTTTGAAAAGTGATAAAAAAGCTGATACTGTATACCTTGGAGCAACATTAAAACATGCAGTAGAGGCACATTTTCAACAGGAACAAGGGAAGGCCGTCATGATTTTGGAAGAAAAAGTGATTTCCAGGAAATCAGAACTTGGCGGAATGGGAATCCTTCGTGCCGAAAATAAGGAGGAACGAAAAACTTTACACCAATTACGGGATTACATTTGCGGCAGGCAGATTCCCTGTGAGATGGAAGTGATTTCGGAGGACTGCTTGTGGGTACATCCGATCAAATTATTTCTGTTTATGACAGAAGGAGTTACAATTTATGAGCAGACTGTTGTGCAGGCAAGACAAGGGAAACGGCTGGATATTGGATGTGCTTATGTGGATGCTGCAGAAATTATCGAGCCGGAGAAAAAGAAAGAAATCATGTATGTACATGTATTTATGGATGAAAAATTTCTCGAAAAAGAGCAGAAGAATGTCCGGGAAGTTCGGAAATATAAAGATGTATGGCTGGCAGGCTCTTTTAAAAGAGAATTAGAGGGCAGCCAGTACTTTTGGGAGATTTAAGGAAGTTTCTATGATAGAGACTTTCTTTTTTTGTGTGAAAGGTTTAGAATAAAGAAAATGTAAAATGAATCAGGAGGAAATGATAATTATGAGTATGATTGATGTAATTCGTAAAGAAATGATGCAGGCAATGAAAAATAAAGATAAGGCAAGAAAAGACAGTTTATCTATGCTGTTAAATGCATTGAAAAATGCACAGATTGATAAAAGAGAGGATTTAACAGAGGCAGAAGAAAATGCAATTATTGCAAAAGAAATCAAACAGACAAAAGAAACGATGGATTCCTGCCCTGCAGATCGTACAGATATTATTGATGAATGTAAAGGACGTCTGGCAGTATTAGAGGAATTTGCACCGGAACAGATGAGTGAAGATCAGATTAAAGCAGAGATTGAAGCAGTTTTAGCAGAACTGGGAATTGATACTCCAACCATGAAGGATAAAGGAAAAGTTATGAAAAATTTGATGCCGAGAGTCAAAGGAAAAGCTGATGGAAAACTGGTAAATCAGCTCGTAGGAGAAAAACTGCAATGAAAAACGCATTAGTTGTTGTGGACATGCAAAATGACTTTATCGATGGAGCTTTGGGGACAAAGGAGGCTCAGGAGATTACGGTCGATACAGCAAAGAAGATTCGTGAGTTTGAAGGGGATATTTTTGGAACATTGGATACCCATGGGGAAGATTACTTAACCACGCAGGAGGGAAAAAATCTTCCAGTGGTCCATTGTGTCTACGGAGAAGATGGATGGGCATTAAACAGTGAGATTATGCAGGCGATTGCAGAAACAAAAGGTAATGTTCATGACTTCTGCAGGAAAAATACATTCGGCTCTATGGAACTAGCTCATATTTTAGCAAAAGAATATACAGGAGAGGATGTTACCATTGAATTCATAGGGTTATGCACAGATATCTGTGTCATATCTAATGTTATGGCAGTCAAAGCGGCACTTCCAGAAGCGAAGCTTGTTGTAGACGCGTCATGCTGTGCCGGAGTCACACCGGAAAGCCATAAAAATGCATTGGAAGCCATGAAAATGTGCCAGGTGGAGATAAAGATGAAATAAATAATATAACAATTTGTTATATGCTTGATTTTGTGCATACGCACAAGGAAGTTTGTGCGTTATTGCTCTTGAAAATCAAATGAATCTTCGTTAGAATAAACACTAATTTAAAGAACACGCAGATTTGTAAAGCATGACAAAGACGTCATAAAAGTCTTTGTCATGCTTCTTTTGTTTTTAAACATTGAAAGAAAGAAGGATGCATATGAAGATGATTAGAGCAATCATTCGGCCGGAAATGGCAGATTGTGTTGCAGATGCTTTATTGGAAAAAGGTTATCCATCTATGACAAGAATGGATGTGTATGGCAGAGGAAAACAGAAAGGACTGCAGGTTGGCACTACTTTTTATGACGAGCTTCCAAAGCACATGATTATGATGGTCGTTCATGATGAAGAAGTTGATACTGTTGTCGATATTATTATGCAAAATGCTTATACAGGTGATGATGGAAACTATGGAGATGGAAGGATTTTTGTTTCTCCTGTGAAAAAGGCATATACAATAAGTACACAGTCAGCGACTTTATAAAGGGGGAATTTTATGGTAGAGATTGTTGCAATTATTCGTCCGAACTGCTTGTCTGATACAAAGAAAAAATTAATAGAGGTTGGTTATCCGGGATATACCTGTCAAAAGGCCATGGGAAGAGGGAAAAAACCAGTAAAGTTTATGGTTGCAGATGGAAGTCATATTCGGACAAATCTTGTTAATAAACGAATTTTGAATATTATTGTACCAGATGAAGCGGAAGAAGATGTTGTAAAAGCAATTATGCAGGTGAATTCTACACAAACACAGGGAGATGGAAAGATTTTTATATGTCCAATTGAAAGTACATTTAATGTACGGACAAGAAAGAAAATAACCGGGGAGTAAGGAAGGTGGTTTTATGAAAGATAAAGTAAAGGAAAGGGCAATATCCATAACTGTGGTTGCATTCATTTTTATATTGTGGTTTGCAGCATCAGCAAATCATTGGGTAGATAGTAAACTAATTCCATCGCCGAATGCAGTGTGGAAAGCATTTTGGGGTGTATGTACAGATTATAAAGGTCATACATTGGTTCAGCATATTGGTGTCAGCATGCAGCGATTATTTATTGCATTTGGGCTTGCAATTGTAACTGCAGTTCCATTGGGATTGCTGAGTGGGTTTAGTAAAACGGTGAGAGCGGCATTTGAACCAATTATTGAGTTCTATCGTCCATTGCCGCCATTGGCATACTACACTTTGTTAGTTTTAGCATTGGGTATTGATAATGCTTCTAAGATTTCACTTTTGTTTTTGGCATGTTTTGCACCGATTTATGTTTCCTGTGTATCAGCCGTTGTCAGGGTAAATCATGATTATATCAATAGCGCATATACATTAGGAGCAAACCGGTTACAAGTGTTTTTTTCAGTTATATTTCCGTCTTGTCTGCCGGATATGTTTACAGGACTTCGTACATCCATTGGTGTTGGATATTCAACATTAGTTGCAGCTGAGATGGTAGCTGCGAATGTAGGAATTGGCTGGATGGTACTGGATGCAAAAAACTGGTTAAGAAATGATATTGTTTTCGTCGGTATTATCATTATGGGGATTACAGGGATTTTAATAAATGTAATTTTAAATTTGCTTGAGAAAAAATTTGTACCATGGAGTGGAAAAGCATAAAAATAAGAAAATGGAGGAAAAATTATGTTAAAAATAGTAAAAAGAATGATGAGTGTGGTTTTGATAGGAGTTTTGGCTGCGGCAATGGCAGGATGTGGAGGATCTTCCACAGAAGAGAAAAAGGATACATCAAAAGAAAAAGCGCAAAAAGTTATAATTGGAACGCAGGAAATGCCAAATGATGAAGGGATTGCAAAAGCAAAAGATTATTTTTCAAAAGAAATGGGTATTAAAGTTGAAATAAAACAGTTTGATTCCGGAAAAGACGTTGTAACTGCATTAGCTTCCAATAGTATTGATTTTGGTCTGCTTGGTTCCTGCCCGGCTTCTTTAGCCATTAGTCAGGGAACAGAAGTAAAATGTATCTGGATTCATGAAGTATTAGGTTCTATTGAAAGTTTGGCATTACAAAAAAATGAAGGAATGAAAAGTGTAAAAGATTTGAAAGGGAAGACAATTGCAACACCTTTTGCATCGACTGCGCATTTTTCACTTCTACATACATTAGAAAAAGCAGGGCTTAGTGAAAGTGATGTGAAGTTGTTAGACATGCAGCCAAGTGAAATTTATGCAGCATGGAAAAACAAGCAGATTGATGCAGCGTATGTATGGGAGCCAACGTTATCTGAATTGGAAAACTCTCAGATTATCAGCACAAGCAGTGACATGGCAGATGCAGGATATATGACATCAAATATGGAACTTGTCAGCACAAAGTTTGCCAAAGAAAATCCGGATTTAACAACTGCATATATTAAAGCAGTAGCTAAAGCAGTGGATTTATATCAAAAGGATGAAGATTCTGCAGTAGAAATCATAGCAGAAGCGTTAAAACTTAAAAAGCAGGACGCAAAAGGTCAGATGTCAGGCTCCATTTGGTTAAGTGCAAAAGAGCAATTAGATAAAAAATATTTTGGAACAACAGATAAAAAAGGAAGTCTTGTCCAGAATTTATATGATACAGCAGTGTTCTTAAAGAATCAGGGAAGCATTACAGAAGTACCAAATAAATCTGTTTTCGAAAAGGCAGTGGATCCAAGTTATATTGAAAGTGCATTAAAATAAGTTTGTGGAATTAGGAGATGAGTATATGGAGGAAAAAGTAGTTGTTTCAATTAAAAATGCTAGTTTGGAATATGACAGTGAAAAAGGAAAAGTACTCGCGTTAAAAGAAGCAAATCTTGATATCAAAAAAGGAGAGTTTATCTGTGTCTTAGGACCTTCTGGCTGTGGGAAAAGTACATTACTGAATATTATTGCCGGGTTTCATAAGCCGACATCTGGAACTGCAATCATGGATGGCAAGGAAATAGATGGACCAAATTGGAAACGAGGGGTTGTATTCCAGACACCTCCACTCTATCCATGGCTGAATATTTATGAAAATATTGCATATGGTCCTAAAAAGAGAAAACTTCCAAAAGATCAGATTGAAAAAGATGTAAACCATTTCATTGATTTGGTCGGATTGCATGATTTTAAGAAACAAAAACCGTATGAGTTATCTGGAGGAATGCGGCAAAGGGCTTCCTTGGCAAGAGTATTGGTAAATCAACCGGAAATGATATTAATGGATGAGCCATTGGGAGCATTGGATGCTTTGACGAGAAGTAATATGCAGGCATTGATTCGAAAAATATGGAGTACAACGAAAAATACAATATTTTTTATTACACATGATGTAGATGAAGCGTTGGCATTAGCCACGAGAGTGATTGTAATGTCAGCGAGACCTGGCTGTATCGTAAAGGAATTTCATACGGATTTTACTTATGATATTGATGGACCAAATCAGGAAGCGGCAAGATATTCAAGGGAATATATGGAAATAAGGGAAGAAATATTAAATATTATTAATGCCCAGAATGCAATATCAAATGGTACAAAATAAGAAAAACCCGGTAGGAGAAAAATGTCTGCCGGGTAATTTTTAGTCTGAACAGGAGAAAAATATGGCAGTAACTTTGCAGCAATTATATGATGGGGTAAAAGATAAAGAAGAAATAAAATTGGTTGCAGGGGAGAAGGGATTATATAGGGAAGTTCAGTGGGTTCATATGGTCGAGGGGACCATCATTTCTGATTTCCTGCAGGGAAATGAAATTTCCTTTACAACGGGAGTTGCTTTAAATTCTCAAGAAGATTTATATGAATTAGTTGAATTTAATTATAAAAAAAATGTGTCGGGAATGGTAATTAATGTGGGACCATTTATACAGGAAATATCTCAGGAAATAAAAGATTTTGGTGATAAACATGATTTTCCGATTTTTGAAGTTCCATGGAGAGTACATATGGCAAATATTATGCACTATTTTGCGGCCCAGATTAATTTAGATGAGCAACGAAGTCTGGAATGCGGATATGCTTTAAAAAATGCTGTTTATTTTCCGAAAAGTGAAGCATTATATTTGCCGACATTTTTAAAATACGGCTACAAAAGAGAGTGGTCTTTTTGCGTTGCGATCATCAAGTTTTATGATAATATGTATCATATTTTATCAGAAAAGCAAAGAAACAAACTGCAGGAAAGGTTAGAAAGACATCTTCTAGAGAAAAATCCCAAAATGATGATTCAAGACATGGAGGGAGAAATCATTTTAATGTTTCCCAATTGTAAAGAAAAAAAAGTACAGGAAATGCTAAATCATGCGTGGGAAGATATGAAACCATATACTCCAAATCAAATTCATTTTTATGCAGGAATAGGAAGAAGTACAAAAAGCATTCGGTGTATTGGTAAGTGCTATCATCAGGCGAGACAGGTTTTAGAAATACAAAAGAAAAAGCATATAAAAAATTACTTTGCTTCTTACAATGAATTGGGCATAGCAAAACTTTTATTAGCGATAGAGAACGAAGAGATTATAGAGGAATATTATCAGGAAGTGCTAGGAAAACTGGAAAAATACGATCATGTTAATGAAACAGATTACTACTATTTTTTAAAACAATATTTTGAATTAAATTGCAGTTCGCAGGCAGTATCAGCAAAATTGCATTTCCATAGAAATTCTGTAACATACAAATTACATAAATGCGAAGAGATATTGGGGTTATCAATTAGTGAACAAGAAAATAGAACGAAATTAATGATTGCGTTTATGTTAAAAGAAATAAAAAGGAAGAAATAGATGTGGAGAGAGGTTTTATTTCAAATCATATTATTTTTCGCTAATACGGTTCAAGTAATTACGGGATTTGCCGGGAACTTATTAGCGATGCCGTTTTCAATGAAGCTGATAGGGCTGCAGGATGCAAAAACAGTGATTAATTTGTTTACTATGTTTGCATGTTTAATCATTGTAGTACAAAACCAAAAAGATATTCAATGGAAAATACTGGTCCGGATGCTCGTATATATGGCAGCCGGGATGGCAGCAGGCATTCTTCTTTTAGAAATTATACCAGAAACGCAATTGCTTTTTCTGTATGCAGTTATGTTAATTTGTATTTCATTAAAAAAAATGTTTTGGAAAAAGGAATTAATCTTACCAGATTGGATTATGAAACTGGTGCTATTGATGGCAGGAGTGATTCATGGAATGTTCTTATCAGGCGGAGCCCTTTTAGTGGTATATGCTTTGAGTATATTAAAAGATAAAAATGAGTTTCGAACGACCATTGCTTTTGTCTGGATTGTTTTAGATGGAGTGTTATCTGTCATTTACGGATGCCAGGGATGTTATGACTTTATTACAATCGAAAGAATTATAATAAGCATCATTGTATTAATATTTTCCAGTGCCTTTGGAAATTTATTATACAAAAAAATCAGCCAGCAGCTTTTTCTTCATATCACGTATATCTTAATTCTTATTTCTGGAATTTCCCTGATTTTTTGAAGGTGTGCATGTGCACAAAAATTTTTGGCGGGTATCACGTTGAAGCAGAAATATGCTTGTTTTAAGATAAAAATAAATTGAGAAAGATTTATTTTTTAGACGAAAAGGAGAGTATATTATGGAATTATCAGGAAAAGAAATTGCACAGATGCACAAGGATTATGTGATGCAGTCATGGAGCAAATCAGGTGTGGATGCGCTTGCAGTTGAAAAAGCAGAGGGGATTTATTTTTGGGATTATGATGGGAAAAAATATGCAGATATGTCCTCTTTGCTTGTTTGTTCCAATCTTGGACATGAATTACCGGAAATTGTGGAGGCAATTAAAGAACAGGCAGATAAAATGTGTTTTATGGCACCGGCTTATGCCACAGAACCAAAAAGCAAGCTGGCAAAAATGCTGGTAGAAGCAGCAGGTGCAAAAGATTATCAGAGAGTATTTTTTACAAATGGCGGAGCAGAATCTAATGAAAATGCAATTAAAATGGCACGTATGGTAACGGGACGCACAAAGATTTTTTCTTGTTATCGAAGTTATCACGGTGCAACACTGGCATCTTCCAATGCATCTGGCGATTGGAGAAGATTTGCAGCGGAGATTGGCGGCGCAGGCGGCTTCATTAAATTTATGAATCCACATATGTACCGGGATGGATTTAACAAAGGTGTGGATGATGAGGCTGTAACGAAAAAGGCTCTGGAAGACTTGGAACTGCAATTGAGATATGAAGGTCCGCAAAATGTTGCCGCAATCCTTATGGAATCCATTGTTGGAGCCAACGGAGTTATTTTACCGCCGGATGGCTATATGGAAGGGGTAAGAGCACTTTGTGATAAGTATGGAATTTTGATGATTTGTGATGAAGTAATGGCAGGCTTTTTCCGCACAGGAAAATGGTTCGGATGGCAGAATTTTGATATCAAACCAGACATGATTACATTTGCGAAAGGTGTAACTTGCGGATATGTACAGCTTGGAGGAGTTATCGTAAATAAAAAAATTGCAAAGTATTTTGAAGAGAATGTTTTGCAGTGTGGTTTGACTTATTCAGGGCATACACTTGCCTGTGCTGCGGGTGTAGCTGCACTAAATTATTATATTGATCATGACATAGAAGGACATGTAGCCAAAATGCATGTTATTGTAGAAACATTCATGAATGAAATGGTAGAAAAACATATCTGCGTTGGAGAAGCAAGATGTATTGGACTGTTTGCAGCTTTTGAAATGGTAAAAAATAAAGAAACCAGAGAACCGTTACAAGAGTATGGAATTCCCGGAAAATGGATGCCATGGATTTTTGCTGAATTGAAAAGAAGAGGTTATGCAACCTTTGGAAGAGAAAATTTCATTGAAATCTGTCCTCCATTAATTATTACAGAAGAAGAGTTAAAGGAATATCTGCCAATTTTAGATGAAGTTTTAACAAAGGTGGATGAAAAAATATTATCTGGAGAGATTCAATAAGGAGGATTATAGTATGGATTGGGAATATTTACAGCCGGTAACCATTCGATTTGGAAATGGAACAATAAAAGATATCAGAATGACCGCAGAAGAATATGGATATCAAAATGGACTGTTGGTCTGTGATTCCTTCTTTCTTCAAAATGGATTAGCTGAAACAATTCTTTCCGAAAATGAAGGAATATTAACTGGTATTTATGGAGATATTTCTCCAAATCCTGATGTTACAGAGGTTGATGCATGTGCAGATATGATACGAAAAAATAAACATGGATTTTTGGTTGCGCTGGGCGGCGGAAGTTCCATGGATTGTGCCAAAGCAGCAGGAAGTATTTGTTTAACGAACGACTCTATTCGTAAATATCATGGAACAGGCGAAACAATGCCGATGGAACATTTACCATTGATTGCAGTACCGACAACGGCGGGAACAGGAAGTGAAGTAACTTGTGTATCTGTTTTAACCGATCACGAGAATGGAAAAAAATCACCGATTGTATCCAATGGATTTTATCCATCGATAGCTATTATTGATCCGGAACTTACATATTCCATGCCGCCAAAAGTCACTGCAAGTACCGGAATTGACGTGCTGTGTCATGCATTGGAAGGCTATTGGAGTGTCGGTCATCAGCCGGTATGTGATGCATTGGCATTTCATGCATGCCAATTAGTGTTTCGGTATTTAAAACGGGCTTATCTTAATGGGGAAGATAGGGAGGCTAGAGAAAAGATGGCAGAGGCATCGGTTATTGCCGGTATGGCATTTACATTACCAAAAACAACAGCATCTCATGCATGTTCTTTTCCGTTAACAAATTTGTATCATATCCCTCATGGAGAAGCATGCGGGTTGACGATTGATTATTTTGCAAGAATAAATGCAGAAGCAGAAAACAAACGGCTGGAAAAGATGGCTGTCAAATTAGGATTTTCAGATGTGGAAGAAATGGCAGATGCAATTCATGATTTAAAGGAAGATTTAGGACTTCGTAATGATTTGAAAGATTTAAATCTGGCGGAAGAGCAAGTAAAAGAACTTGTTCAAATCAGCAGACATCCGAATTTATATAATAATCCTGTTGATATAACGGATGAGATGTTGTACGAAATGTATGAATCATTTTTATAAATAATAATTGAATAAATATAAAAAGAAAGATTTAAATTATAAAGATAGAACTAGAAAATCCAGTATATGATTCAAATGAAGTTACGAAAAAATTGAATTTATACTGGATTTTTATACTTTTCAGAATCGAGACAAAAAGCATCCAATTCCTGCTCCTGTTAAAATTTCTAAATTATAGAATAACTACAGTGACTCCCAAATCTCCTTCCCCATATTCTCCATCCCGGTATCCGGAAATTCTCTTTTGTTTTTTTAGAACTTTAAAGTAATTATGCAGACCTTTTCGCAGAGCACCAGTACCTTTTCCGTGAACCACGGTAATCTGATTCAAATTTGCAAGGCAGGCATCATCAATGTATTTGTCCAGCTGGGCAATTGCTTCATCCACCGTCATACCCATAACATTGATTTCAGGTTTGATAGAAGCCGATTTGCTCACAGCGGTTCTTCCAGTGTTGCGGTTTTGATTTCGTTGATTTTCCCGTTTCACCTGTTTGGCAGTCTTGGTGATTTCCAAATCCTTGATATTGACAAGGGAACGCATCATTCCCATTTGTACATACAAATCTCCTTTTGCATTTGGGAGAGTTTGTACTGTCCCTGCAAGGGAAAGGCTGGTTACATAAATTTCATCACCCACTTGGAAATCACTGGCATCGTGGCGTTTTTTGGATCGTTTCTTTGTTTTATATGCCATTTGATTTTCCAGTTTATTCATGCGTCCGCGTAAGTCGCTTCGCATATGTTCCATTTTTTTATTGGCGTCTTTATTCTTTTGATTTTTTAATTTGTTATATTCTTTAATCGTTGAATCAGCGATTTCTTTTGCTTCAGAAATAATATTGTGAGCTTCTTCTCTTGCATCTCGAAGCATTTTATCGCGTTTTTCTTTGATGTTATCCTGCTTGGATTTTAAACTGCGGCGGAGGGATTCAATTTCCCTTCGGTATTCTAAAATCTCTTCCTGCTCCTGCTCAATGGTTTGTTTGCTCTTTTCCAAATCTGCAAGAATCGTTTCAAAGTCTTTTACTGACTGGTCAATTTGTCCGGAAGCATCGTGGATAATGTGTTCATCTAAACCAAGTTTTCTGGAAATGGCAAAAGCATTACTCTTTCCGGGGATACCAATCATTAAACGATAGGTTGGGGAAAGGGTTTCTACGTCAAATTCACAGGAGGCATTTTCGATATCTTCTGTAGATAAAGCAAATATCTTTAATTCACTATAATGGGTAGTTGCCATAGTTTTAATTCCGCGGTCATGAAGGTCCGTTAAAATGGAGATTGCCAAGGCAGCTCCTTCGATAGGATCTGTTCCGCCGCAAAGCTCATCCAGAAGTACCAAAGAATTGCGGTGTGCCTGCTGAATAATAGATACAATGTTTGTCATATGAGAAGAAAATGTACTCAGATTCTGTTCAATACTTTGTTCATCTCCAATATCAGCAAAAACTTCTTCAAAAATTCCGAGACTGGAGCCTTGGAAAGCAGGAATATGAAGACCGGACTGCCCCATTAAAGTCAGGAGTCCGACTGTTTTTAAGGAGACCGTTTTACCACCGGTATTTGGTCCGGTGATAATCAGCATAGAAAAATCCTGTCCTAAAGATACATTAATTGGCACGACGTTTTTCTTGTCCAGCAAAGGATGCCGTCCCTGTTTGATATGAATAAATCCGTCTTTTCGGAAAATTGGTTTGGAAGCATCTAAATCTTTGGCATATTTTGCTTTGGCAAAGATGAAATCCAAAAGAATCAGGGTTTCTTGATTATGAGATAAATCATCAATACCATAGGATGCCTGCTCACTTAAAGCAGACAGAATACGTTCAATTTCTGTCTGTTCTTTTCCTTCCAATTCTTTTAATTCGTTATTTAGAGTAACAACGGACATCGGTTCGATAAATAAGGTATTACCAGAAGCAGACTGATCATGAATCATGCCTTGAAAACTGCTTCGATATTCTTGCTTTACCGGGATACAATAGCGTCCGTTCCGCATAGTAACAATGGCATCCTGCAGTTTATCTTGATTGGAAGCAGAACTTATCATTGCAGTTAATTGAGAATGAATTTTCTGATTGGTCTGCTTCATGGCACGGCGGATGCTCTTTAATGTAGAAGATGCATCATCGCTGATTTCTTCTTCCGAAATAATACAGCGTCTGATTTCACGGAGCAGGTCATCCATTGGAATTAAACTTTCAAATAACTCATCTAAAGAATCCGGTTCAATGTTATCTTCTGTCCGTACGCCATAGGAAACAGCATTTTTCACGGTTTCCAAGGTTCTGGCGATATCCAGTAATTCTCCGGTTCCGAGAGTACCTTTCATTTTCAGACGCATCAAGGAAGGCTTTAAATCTGTTACACCAAAAAAAGATACATTTCCACGTTTATAGATTCGTGTCAATGCATCCTGCGTCTGATCCTGTGCGTTTAAAATGTCAAATTCCTCTGTCATAGGAGTTAAATCGGCACATTTTATTTTCCCAAGTTCCGTGGTTGCATAGCCGGTTAAAATATTTATGATTTTATCAAATTCAAGTGTTTGCAATACTTTTTGATTCATAAGATTTGTTCCTCTATTCATGCAGTTTTGTTGAGATAAAATTTCATGATACTATCAAAAGTTTAACATATATTTTTACTCGTGTAAATGTAAGCAGATTCTAAAAAAACAAGATATATTTTACACAAATTTTACACAAACTATGAAAGAATTTTACCGGTATTAGATAAAATAAAATTGAAAGAAAGGAAGGGTGATGAAAATGAAAAGAATGAAGAAATCAGCAGCTCTTTTTTTAACAATAATTTTATTTGCAGGAATGACAGGACGACATGTTTTTGAGAATATAAAAGAAGTGAAATCAACAGCAGAACAAAACGTATCGAATCAGCCGATGTATTTGCTGCATGATGAAGAATTAAATGATCTGGAAATTGATTTTCTTGCTTATGTAAAGACAGAAGGACAGAAAGCAGCGGGAGAGTTTTTTATTCCGGTTCGTAAACCCGGTACATTTTTATCATATAAGCCAAAAGGCAGGTTGAAAATTGCGGGAGCAGCTTCTATGGCACCGATGATGGAAAAAATGGCAGAAGAATATATGAAATTAAATCCCAATGCGGTTATTTTCGTAAAGACATCCAGTACGGACAAAGGCTTCATGGAAACTTTTCAAAAGAAATGTAATTTCGGCATGGCCTCTAGAAAATTGAAAGATTATGAGAAAACACTGCTGGAACGGGAAATGATTGCAAAAAGAAAATAAAAAAGAAGCGGAAGGCATATTCGAAGGGATATGTCTTCTTTGCTGTACAGGGGTAATTTGGTATAGATTTCAGTTTGTAACTGTGGCATAATAAAATAAATATAACGATTAGAGAGGCAATGTTATGAGATATATTAGTGAGCTGCGAGAAGGGGATCAGGTTTCTGAGATTTATTTGTGTAAAACCAAGTCACCGGGAACTTCTAAATTTGGAAAATCTTATTATTCCCTGACACTGCAGGATAAAACAGGAGTGATTGATGGGAAGGTATGGGAACTTACCAATGCCATTGGCCATTTTGAAGCAATGGATTATATTTTGGTAAGGGGACAGGTAACCAGCTATCAAGGTTCCCATCAGTTGAATATTCAGCAGATTCGGAAGGCACAGGAAGGCGAATACCGAATGATTGATTATATGCCAAGTACGAAAAAAGACATTGACGGCATGTATCAAGAACTGCTGGCGATGATTCAGAAAACAAAAGAACCGCATTTGAAGAAACTTGCAGAAATGATTTTTGTAGAAGATAAGAATTTTGCAAGGAAATTTAAAGTACATTCTGCGGCAAAAAGCGTTCATCACGGTTACATAGGAGGACTTTTGGAACATAGTTTGTCTGTGGCAAAGATTTGTGAAAGTTATGCAGCTTTGTATCCTCAATTGAACCGGGATTTGCTTGTGTTGAGTGCATTATGGCATGATATGGGAAAGGTCGAAGAACTGTCTGGCTTTCCGGAAAACGATTATACAGATGAAGGACAGCTGGTAGGTCATATTGTTATGGGAGCGATGAAATTAGACCGCTTGATGCGTCAGATACCGGGATTTCCACCGAAACTCGCCAATGAAGTAAAACACTGTATTTTAGCTCATCACGGTGAGCTGGAGTTTGGTTCTCCCAAAAAACCGGCATTATTGGAAGCAATTGCATTAAGTCAGGCAGATAATTTGGATGCGAAGATGGAGACATTTGCAGAGATTATGGAAAAACAGAAAGAAGATCAAGAATGGTCTGGATTCCAGAGACTGTTAGATACAAGAATCCGCAAAACATCTATTTAGAGGTGCTTATGGAGTTTAAGAAAAATCAAATCATAGAATTAAATATTGATGATATTGGAAATGAAGGAGAGGGCATTGGTCACATCGACGGCTATGCCCTTTTTTTGAAGAATGCTGTGATTGGTGACAGAGTTCGTGCCAAGATCATAAAAACAAAGAAAAATTATGGATTTGCAAGAGTGGAAGAGATATTGGAACCATCCAAAGATCGTGTAGAACCAAAGTGTCCTGTTGCACGTCCATGCGGCGGCTGTACATTGCAGCATTTTAATTATAAAAAGCAGTTAGAATATAAATTTCATAAAGTAAAAAACTGTTTGGAACGAATCGGCGGATTGGAAAACATCGAGTCAAAAATGGAGCCGATTTATGGTATGGAAGAACCATTTTATTATCGTAATAAAGCACAGTTTCCAGTGGGAACTGATAAGGATGGGAATTTAGTAACAGGATTTTATGCCGGAAGAACCCACACGATCATTGACTGCAGGCATTGTGTGATTCAGCATCCTGTCAATGAATGCATTTTGCAAAAAGTGTTAGCATATATGGAAAAGAACCACATTTCTGCATATGATGAAAGAACTCATCAAGGACTGATCCGCCATATTGTTACAAGGGTTGGCTTTGTGACTGGAGAAATCATGGTTTGCCTTGTGGTGAATGGTTCTAAGAAAGATTTAAGAAATTTAAATGTTTTGGTTGATTCTTTGAAAGAAATCGACGGTATGACCAGCATTTGTGTAAACGTGAATCAGGAAAGGACCAATCGGATTTTGGGAAATAAAATAGAAGAAGTTTATGGTCCTGCCTACATTTATGATTATATCGGAAATGTAAAATATCAGATTGGACCGCTGTCATTTTTTCAGGTAAATCCAAAACAGACCAAAGTTTTATACGAAAAGGCTTTAGAATATGCACAGTTAAACGGCAATGAAACTGTTTGGGATTTATATTGTGGAATTGGGACCATTTCTTTGTTTCTTGCCCAAAAGGCAAAACAGGTTTATGGTGTGGAGATTGTGAAGGAAGCAATTGATGATGCGAGATTGAATGCAAAGATGAACGGTTTTTCAAATGCAGAATTTTTTGTAGGGAAAGCGGAAGAAGTGCTTCCGAGAGAATATAAAAAGAATGGAATTTATGCGGATGTTATTGTAGTAGATCCGCCAAGAAAAGGCTGCGATGGAAAACTGTTGGATACGATGGTAAAAATGGAGCCAAAACGGATTGTGTATGTCAGCTGTGATCCCGCAACGCTTGCAAGAGATATAAAAATATTAGAGGGAAACGGGTATCAGACAGAGAAAGTCAGCGTTGTAGATCAATTTAGTCATTCCAGTCATGTGGAATCAGTCGTTCTTTTGAGTAACAAAAATGTGAAGAAGAAGTAATATATCATCGTGCCGATGCAGAAAAAGAATTATAAATTCATTAAATGGTTATTTTGGGTGCTTGAGATTATATGGGGCATTATCATATGTGAATTTGTGTAAAAATCAATCTATTGGTAAAAGGTATTCTAATTGCTATCATAAATTGGAGAACTGTACTTATTTGGTAATAACTAATGAACAAAAGCTTTATTGGTTTTGAATTTGTTTGCGAATAGTTAGTATGCCGACGGGTGTTTGACTGGAAGCCAGATATGTCCACACTTATATACTAACACCATATATAAATTGGTATAAATCAGTGTATCTGCCAACGGAAAAAGAGCCAGGGCAGGAAGGAGCGTAAAAGATGCTGAAACGGGAAATTGAGATCTGTGGGATGAAGGTGAGGAGTTCCAGATCGAGAACCTGGAGATTTTTGAGAGCATGGCTTATACCATGGCCTACCATGCGGACAACTCCATTCCACCGACCATTGAGGAATGGCTGGACCAGTTTGATATGTTCTCCATCTATGAGGTGCTGCCGCAGATCATGGAACTGTGGGGCCAGAACATAATGGTGGAGGTACAGGCAAAAAAAGAGTTGGCAGGAGAACAAGGGAAATGACCATGCCCCGCTGGATATCCGGCGGGGCACAGCCTTACTCGTCATTTGTATGTTCTTCTGCAAGTTTTTCAAGAAATTCATCCGGAGAAAAGACCGGAAGGGCTGCAAGCCTGTAATCCTTTAAATTCCTGGTCACGATACAGTCTGCGCCAACACGAATAGCGGTCTGTACCATGATGGCATCTTCGTAGTCCTTCATGGGAGAGCCGAGGGCAAGCTGGCAGTCCGTGGAGAAGGTGTCTTCCACATCAAAAAGTGTGAACAGCATACGGAGCAGTTTCCGTACTTCTTCCTCATCGTGGATACTGCGGCGCAGGATATAGTAAACGTCCGTGACCGATTTTGCGGTGAGAACACCCAGGCACCGTCTGTTGGAAACGGCAAGGACGATATCCATGGCGGATTTATAAAACGGTTCCCGTTTTTGCAGGACATCCACAATGACGCAGGTGTCGATCAGTGCTTTCATAATTTATCTGCCCTTTCCGCACGTGCTTCTTCCAGTGTGATATCGGCTGGAATTACACCGAGAAGTGACCTTGCCATTTCGACACGGTCTGCATTGGGGTTTGACAGCTTGGCGACAATCTTTCCGTTTTTGGTGATGAAAATATCTTCGCTTTCTGCAAGCTGCAGGTATTTTCCAAGGTTCATTTTTAACTCAGTAGCGGTAATTGACATACATAGCACCTCCTTACGCAGTCAGTATGTGGAATTCTAAGATTATTATACTCAAATCGAACGGAAATAGCAAGAAAACCGTTCGATTTTTTGTGCTTGAGAGGTGAGGAACAGTGGCAAGCAGGATCAAGGTCACCGTCGACCACACGGAGCGGGTGACCGCCTTGATTCCTTTGGGAGCAAAAATATATTAGTACAGCGAAAATGTACTGGACGGAGCTGGTGGCGGAGGGTACAAGCATCTTCCGGGATCAGGGGCAGCAAAGCATTCTCCGGTGTAAAGTGCTGTCCTGGGATAAGGATATCACGGACACCCTTCCGGATTCTGCTTTTTCATGGCACTGGTGTTAGTATATGTATGATGTTTGCTTGCCATTGGTTGAAGATGTGTGTGGTAGGGAGGAAGTATCAGAAGATGAACTACCGCATTTACTTGACTACCTGTTGAATTTTGCTTGTGATGCAAAATATTAGGCCTTTATAAAAGAGTTTGCAGAAGGTATTTATATACATATCCGAGCTGCATTAAATTTTATATTGAAGTGTATAGGGAGATGTGGGGAAAAGTCAAAAAGCTTGGCTGCCTTCTAGGTGTAAACACACACACTGCATTATCTATGGTAGTAGAGATCGGCAACTTTGAACGTTTTGCAAAACCAGAGAAATTTGCTGCATTTTTAGGACTCGTACCAAGATACACGGTTGTGTATCTTGAATGTAGAATACATCTTCATCCGTTATGGCTTGTCTGCGAAAACTTTCCAAGAACCTTGAGGATGTATTTTTTATGCTCTGTTTTATCTCTTTGCGTAGTGGGTTCCACGCCAGATATATCTGCATAATGATGTTTGCCATTTGGGTTAGAAGATAATGATTTTCCATCTCCCTCTGGCGGCATTTACCATTTCTTCCACATTCTCTTCTGTTAATTCGATATTGGTCAGCCATCGGAATGTGACGGTCTCCTTTTTACCCGATGTTTCTTCTAATCAGTTTCTTCCTGAGCTGCGAAAGACAGTTGGGAGAAAGGCGTTCCAGGTAATAATTCAGCGTATCACTATGTGGCATTTCCGTTAAATTTTTATCCCCTGATAAAATCCGGAGCGTATCGATACAGTTCTAAAAATGATGTATAGAACCAGAGCCTGACACCTTGTCTTGCATACGAGAGTATGCCAGCAATACCTTTGATAAGTATTTGATGTAAAATTAGCCATAAGGAATCCCTTGCATTTTTGTTTAGTAAGGTTTTTTTGGTAATTTAATTTTACACCAAAAAAGGAAGAGGTTCCTTATATTTTGGGCATTTTTTGAAAGTTGTGTATAGTAAGTATCGGCGGTTAGCGGCTCCTATGGAAAAAGCAACCGAAGAGTATAAAAAATATAAGACAAGAACACTTAGCGATGTGGAAAAAGACTACATAGAATCCGTTGAAGAAACATTGAAAGATAAAGGTTTAAAGGCGGTCACAGACAAGGCTTGTAATAATTTGAATATGGAATTGTAGATAGGCACATCAGAAATGGTGTGCTTTTCTGCATTGGTGCAATTTATCAAAGTTTTGCAGGAGAAGATTTGTATCCCACTTTGGAAGAAAAGGCAGCAAATTTATTATATTTTGTCACGAAGAATCACAGCTTTTCTGATGGAAATAAGCGGATTGGGGCAACGATGTTTCTGTGTTTTTTGTTTTGTAGGACTGAAGATATGTTTCCTTGGAACGGGTGGGGTAAAAAAAATTGAACTTTTGGCGAAAGGCTGAATTTTGTCGAATGGGGATATTAGGGTAAAGAATTGAAGAAAATGTGGATTAAATTAAGCACATTATAGATGGCATTTTAGAACCTGAATAATGCAGGACATCAAAAATATGCTTCTACTATAATAACTTTGGTACTTAAGCAAATATCGAGAGGCAGATTTGAAATAGCTGATAATTTTTGTAAAGTAAAAATATTATTAAACGGGGGAAAAAAGAATAGTCATTCTTTCTAATGCAATCGAAGCACATGAATTTCGGGATCTGGTGTATATTGCTTCACCTGCGGAACCATCATTAGATTTCTTATACAGAAAAATAGAAGTGGATGATGAATCAATACTTATATCTTTGAAACGGCGGTTTTTTATGCCCCAAAGGAGGTGCTATCTATAAGTTTGACCATCGGGGGAGGGGGTAAAAATATTTAGTATATAGTTGAATAGCTGAATGCAATGTGATAATCTAAGAATATATATGTGTGTGAAAGGGGGAAAAGAACGCATGAGGGTGAAATCAAAATATCAAAAAATAATAGCACTTCTGCTTGTTGTAATATTCATGGTTCCTTCTAATATGAATGCATGGGCGGAAAAAGCTGCAAATGATAAAGCATTGTGCAGCCATCATCCGGCACACACAGAAAAATGTGGATTTGACCAAGAAACAGGAAGTTCTTCCTGCAAATTCCATTGTCCTGTTTGTGAAAAGGATGATTATCCGGAGATAGAAAAGTCCGGAGTAACGATTTCTTTACCAGATGAAAATAAGGTGAGTGGTAAAGTGGATTTATTAGAAGGGGTAACCGCAAAGGATAAAGACGGAACGTCTTATGCAGTCAGTATTTACTCTATAATTGATGAAAAGGATTCTCAGCCGGTCAAGTTAACCAAGGAACGTTATCTGGATGCTGAGGATGGACATAAGTATGTTGTGGTTTATACTGCACGAATAGAAGGGGGAGGGGGTGGCATCACTGCATCTGCCGGACGAATTCTTGAGGCAGAGGAGCAGGATACATCGACTGCCACTGAAACAACAGATACTTCTACAGATCAAAGTACGGAGACTACGGAAACCAAGAGTACAGAGAAAAAGAAAACGCCTGCCAAAGCGGCAGAAAGTAATCTTGATCCTAATGGTGAATTAGCTGCTTTAGAAATATATCCGGGAGCAAAGCGGGACGATGGATCATGGATTGTGTATGATGCTGCTGATGAGGCGGAGGCAAATGTAAAAGCAAAAGTTACATTTTCAGCAGGAACAAATATACCAGAAAATTATTATCTGTACATTCAAAAAGTTAAGGAAGGGGAAGAGCATTATCCTTCAGATGACGCCGTGAAGGAGACTGCAGGAGAATATAATGATTACCAGTGTTATGCGATTCATTGGGTGAAAATAAATAATGATGGAACATTTGATAAAGATGTAAACACTGTTCTTTCTGACGGGGATTCTGCAACAATAACATTGGAGTATTTAAAAGATGATGCCAAGCTTCTTGGAGAGTCTGCAAAGCGTAAACTGCTGATTTTTAACAGCAATCAAGAGGGGACAAAACTAGAGGATATTTCAAGCACCATAGAGGATGTTAAGGTAGGTCAGGATAAATATAATGGTTTTACCTTTACGACATCAAAGGGCGGTCCGTATGTTTTCGTCAGTAAAAAGTTATTTGAAGCATATGTAACAGATCTTGCAGTGAAAGAAATTACAGATGGTACGGGACCTTTTGACGAAACAGGGGATTTGACGGCAGAGGGTAAAGTGAGTCATCCGGGAAATGACAAAAGCAGTGATAATAAGGTGGTCCGTTCGTTTGATACAATTAAATATGATTTGACAACTACTTTTGAGCAGCGTGACACACAAGCTCAAAAAGACACAGCAACCATGGGATTTGAAATGACTTTGAAAAAAGGATTAACAGAAGCAGAGTTTGATTTCGGCAGCATGGTTTGGCTGGGTGATCATTATAAAATAGAATATTTAGATAAAGACGGTAATGTAATTTGTACCCGGGATCATGAAGGAAAGATCTGGGATAAAGATGGAAAAGAAACAACAATTAATCAATTGGCATACGGCAGTCAGGAAAAAGGGAAAAGTTATAGAGTTCCTGGGATTGAAACACAGCGCCTTACGGGATCTTTTGAATTGAAAAGTACAGAGGATAATCCCAATGTTATTGCCGGGACCAAAACATTTTCAGCGGGAATTAAAGTAAAGAATGTAAACAACAATGACAAATTTCAGCCGGAATTTAAGTTCTGGTTTCAGGGAAATGAAGACAACTATGGAAAAGAAAGTGAAGCGAGCGGTGTATTTCATCCTGCCCAAAAGCAGAATGGAAATGTATTAAAAGCAGATGATGAGAATACAGTGGTTGTTTCAGCAGGAACAAACTTTAATATGCAGCTGAAGAAAAATGTTGATTTAACGTATAAGAACTGGTTTGATTTTAGTACAGGCATGACAGTAGATGCTGGTATACAAAAAGAATTGGATGAACTGGCAATTTTAGATGCTAATAAGGGAAAATCCAATCCGGCTGACTTTGTAGATAAAGAGGGAAATCGGTTATCTGAGGATAAGAAGAATCAGTATAAGAATTACCGTTACGGCCGTATCAGTGGTTATGGTATTACTTTACAGCTGTATAATGATACAGATAATAAGCCGGAGGACAATCGGGCGGCAAAGGGAATGAAGGGATATTCTCTGCCGGCGGGAGATATTACATTTGATCTAAATTTTACCTCTACGGCAAGGGCAGGAGGAACGAAACTTGATGAGAAAAATTATACGCCGATTTTGTGGGATTATAATGAAAATATTGATGCCACACAAACTTATAATAAAACCTATGATGGTCATTCTGTTATAAGAAATGGTACGAATAGGGGAAAGTGGGAGCGCAATCTGTATTGGAATAAAGAGCAGCGTTCACCATATGCAAAAGGCGCAGCACCTGGAAATTATCACGTTTCCGGCGATCCAGTTACAAAATGTTATTATGGCGGGGACTGGGAGATTACCAATGGCGGTGGGCAATGGAAATCTACAGCCGAAAATGTAACAGGAACAGGTTCCGACACCACGTATCAATTTCAGGTAAAGGATTATGATTTTGACTTGGATTCCTATCACTTTCCGGAAAGTGATATGGGAAATGGCAGTACACTTTCAGAATATACGACATTTGCAAAGGGTTTTTCCGCAGGATATGTACAGGTGCTTAGTGTTTTTCCGAGATACCAGAAAGAAAGTGTTGTAGATCTGGAACTGGAAACAACTGTCAATAATCTGTCTATCACTACCAGAGATGGGACAACATTTCAGGCTTCTTCGGATGATGATACAAAGTATCAGCATGAAGTCAATAAAAAGGATAATGTGAAAACGGATAAGATTGATCTTTATGCCATTGGAGGAATGACCAAAGGAAACTCCTTTAATCAAACAGATGCAAAGGTAGCAGCTGAGAAGTATTTAGGCACATCTTATTGGGGAACTTCCTACGATTGTTCGGCTTTTGCAGGTGACAGCATAGCATTGCTTGGTTATGGAATGCTGTCTTCAAATTCAGATTACCGTGTGAAATCCATGAATTTACTGCAGCTGTTTGACAGCAGAGCACTCAGTATTAATGGGGATCCTAAAGTTTATTGGGATTCTACAGATGGAACAAAAGGAACGGAAAAAATCCTTTATGCCGCAGATCCGGATTATGAAAATGGTTATGATACCAATGCAGAAGGCATTTTACAATATATGAACCGCGTTCGTGAAGAAGATTTGGTCTACTCTGATACATTGAATGAGGATGGTACGATTACAGTTCAAATTGGTAATGAAACAAAGAATTTAAAATGTATTGGCGTAATGATGGAACTTCGGGAGTGTGACTTAAAAGGAGGTATGTATCAGTACCTTAAGGTTCCGGTAAAAGTAAATGGCGATGATGAGGGACTGGTTGGAAAAACAATAGCTGCAGTTAATACAGTGCGTATTTGGACTGATGAGGAGGATATGAAAAATCCAGACAATACTCCTGTTTCATGGAAAGATGGCAAATGGGACAGTACAGCAGGGAAAAATACACTGGAGAACTATCAAGAGCCGACAGGAAAACCAGACGTGGGAGATGATGGAAAGCACTATCGTGGTGAACTTGCCAACGGAACAAGCTGTGGGAAAATTTCCGGGACAAAAGACTATGTAAAAACAGAATATAAAGACGGACAGCAGATAAGCGGAACCCATGCAGGAGGGGTACAGTCCGGAAATACTTTGCTGATTTTAGGATATGAAGCACAGGTGAACCTTAAGACGAAGAATCCAAAGGCAGGTTCTGACAGCTCTTCCACAACCACATATGATATGGACCAGGGGCAGAATACAGTAGAGTATACTCTTTATAATCTTAAAGCAAAAGAATCCGATCAGACACGTGTGAGTGGAAAAAAGACAGATTTGACGATTCAGGCAGTGGCAGATAAAGGAAAAGAAAGCCAGGACCGTATTAATATTACAGCCGGAACTTATAAGATGAAAGGGTTTACAAGTAAAGCAGAAGCCGAAAAACCGGATGGAGTTCCACAGGATATTATGATCGGTACAAAAGAGAATCCGACAACGGTATGGTTTAAGGACAGTGAGGGCAAATGTTATGCGATTCAAATTTATGCAGAATTGGATATGCCGTCTAATAATGGAATCCGTTTTGAATTGTCAAAGGTTCCGATAGGAGTAAACCTGCCGGATATTGTGTTCTCTGCATCTTTGAATTCAAAAAAAGTAAATAACAATGACACCATAGAATCTCATGTATATATCAGCGGTGAAGGTGACTGCCGTGCATATGAGAAGACCAAGGGAAATACAGATAATCAAACCATTAGTATTACACAGCTGCAGGGAACCGCTATTGATAAAAGTGTTGATAAAACATTGGTTGAGCTGAACGATTTATTTGAATATACTGTAAAATATACAAATAACAGCAAACAAAAGGTTCGTAAAATATATTTCTATGATTTGATGCCATATAATGGCGACATTCGAGGAAGTGCTTTTCATGGCGGCATGGAATTACGGGAGTTTAGTGCCAGTTTAACCGGAGAAAAGAGCGAAGGGGAAAACTTTAGTGCAGATGTTACGATTTATTACAGTACAAAAGAATCAGGAGAATTGAAGGAAAAGATTGCAGGTTTCAATGGAAAAGATGAAAAAGCTGTTGATGACATGTTGGCTGATACAGACTGGTTCCATAAGTTAGGGACGATTGATAAAACGACAGGAGCTTTTGATCCGGACAGTGGACTTACGAATATAAGCGATCTTATTAAGGAGATTAAAGGTCTTTATATCAAAGTAGAGAATCTTGGACCTCAGCGGACACTTTCGATGAATATGAAGGTTCTTCCTATAAATACAGAAAAGGAAAACCAGGCAGCAGCGGATCTTTATGGAAATGTGGCACACAGCTGGATTCCAGAGAATGGTTCTAATGAAGTTTCCTCTACGATTGTACAGACATCGGTACTCTCTCGTGAAATTTCCGGTGTTGTATGGTACGACAAGAATAAGGACGGTGTTCGTGATAAAGGAGAACCAAAAATAAATGAGGTTCAATGTACACTGTTTAAGAAAAACGGCAGCAGTTATGAGGTTTGCAAGACAGATAAATTAGGGAACTCAATTGGCGAAGAAGGCACCATAACCACAGAAGCCGATGGAGCTTATCGTTTTGAAAATCTTGAAGCAGGAGATTATGTTGTAGCGTTCAAGGGTGATGCATTAAAAGCATATACCGGAGAGACAGCTTATCAAGTAAAGGGTAAAAATGATGCTGATACCAGTGATGGTGTAGAGGCATCCAATTACAGCGGCCTGCCGGAAGGATACACGTATGCAATCAAATATTCTAATAATGAAGAGGAAATGAAGCTGCATACCATTGATAAAATTCAGAATCAAAATATTAAATTGGATAACAGCAAGGAAAGAAAAACCAATCAGGATCTTGGACTCATTGACGTAAATGATTTGAAAATTTCTAAAGAGGTTAAGGGAGATGCTGCGGATAAAGAGAAGGAATTTGATTTTGAAGTAACATTAACACTGGATGGAAAACCTTTAACAGGAGAGTATGACTATACGATTGAAAATACTTCCAAAAAACTTTCCTTAGATAAAAACGGGAAAGCTGTGCTGAAACTAAAACACGGACAGACAGCAGTGATAAAAGATGTTCCGGTGGGAACTCAGTACAATGTTGAGGAAGTAAAGGTACCAACGGGATATTCTTCTGAGATTACCAATGGAAGCGGCACAATACCGGAAAAACCGGCGGAAGCTTCTTTGGTAAAGGCAGTCAATACTTACAGTACAAAAGAAACAACATTTGCTCCAAAGGTGGCAAAGGCATTCACTGCAGATAGTGCAGACAGACCGGATGCGAATAAAAAAGAATTTAGGTTCCAACTGAAGGAAAGTGATGGTAATCCGGAGAATGGCGCAGAGTTACCGGCAAATACCAAGGCAGTCATAACGGATGCAGGTTCTGCCAATTTTGATGCCATCACATTTAAAAAGCCGGGTACTTATAAGTTCAAAATGGAGGAAGTTGTTCAAAACGGAGATGGATATACTTGTGATACAAGTAAATGGACATTAACGATTGAAGTCGAAGATAAAGAAGTGGAAGTAGAGAAAGATGGAAAGAAGGTTAAAGTCAAAGCACTTCAAGTTGTAAATCATCAATATGCAAAGGATGGAACAACGGAAACTTCTACAGATGCCGCAGCATTTACCAACACTTATAAGACAACGGATACAGCCTATACTCCGAAGGTATCAAAGAGATTTGCAGCAAATGGGGATGAACGGCCAAGTGAGAAAACCTTTACATTTTCTTTGGAAGATGCAAATGTCACCGGTACAGAGGGTTACGAGATGCCGCAGACGCAGAATACCCGTGTATCAGTAACTGGTGAAGGAAAAGGTTCTTTTGGTGATATTGCGTTTACAAAAGCTGGAACGTATACTTTTACGTTGAAGGAAATTAAGAATAACGAACCGGGATACACTTATGATGATAGTACATGGACACTGACGGTTACGGTAACAGATAACAAAGGGAAGCTGAAGGCTCAGGGAAGTTATACGAAACCAGATGGTACAGCATCATCAGAGGAAGCGTCTTTTGAAAACAGCTATAAGGCGTCTCAAACTTCATATACACCAAAAGTAAAGAAAACTATGAGCGGCAATCTTGGCAAGGATGAAACTTTTAAATTTAAAATTGAAAATGATAAAGGATATTCAGATGAAAAAGTTGTAATGCCGCAGGATACCAGTGCATCAGTAACTGTAACGAAGGATGACAAAGAAAAAGAGGCATCTTTTGATGCCATAACATTTAAAAAGGCTGGAACATATGAGTTTACCATAGCTGAAGAAGATCCGGGACTTTCCTATGTTGCATATGACAAGAACCATTGGACATTGACGGTTGAGGTTGAGGATGTTAATGGAGAACTGAGAGTTAAATCAAATGGTGTAACATATAGGAACAAGGAAGATTCTTCTGAAAATGCACAGTACGCTGAATTTGAAAATGTTTATGAAGATGGAAGCTTAGAGATTGCGAAAACTGTTGCAGGAGCTGGAGGCAGTACAGAGAAGAACTTCAAGTTTGAAGTAGAACTGAAGTTAAAGAATAAGCCGTTAACTGGAGAATATAGTTATAGCGGAAGTATTTCCGGAACAATGACGCTGAATGATGAAGGAAAAGGCGAAGTTTCCTTGAAACATGGACAGTCAGTTACGATCAAAGGATTACCGAAAGGTGTTACGTATAGGATAACAGAGAAGAACCAGAATACAGATGCCAATGAGATTTGGTATAATGTGACATCTGCCGGAAATGAAGGAACGATTGAGAAGGACCAGACAATGTCCGCAGCCTTTACGAATACTGCACCGGAAACGACAGCATCCATTGCGGTCAAGAAGGCGGTAGCCGGAACAGAGGCTCCAAATATCAATACCCTTGACGGATGGTTTACCTTCCAAATTGAGAAAGGTGACGGCACGGCGTCAGGTACACCAATGCCTGCAGATACAGAAGTAACCAACCAGACTGGTAAAGTGGATTTTGGAAGTATTACCTATACAAAACCGGGAATTTATATTTATAAAATCCATGAAACAGCAGAAGTGAAAGATAATGATGTAAGCTGGAAAGCCAGTAAAAACGTCATTACAGCAACTGTTGTTGTTACATCTGTAAATTCTGCGACACCGCTTCCAACCGTTGGTTTGGATACTGGAAATTCGCTGCAGGCAGTTGTAACTTATACCGGCGGTGATGGACAGAATCAAGATACATTTACCAATACTTACAAGAAACCGGAAGCAGCAAAAGCATCCTTTAAAGCCAAGAAGCAGGTGGTGAATACAGCAGATCAGTCACAGATGAGTGTCAATGGAACATATGAGTTCCAGTTGAAGGATGAGAAAGGAAACGTTTTACAAACAAAGAAAAATGATAAGGATGGAAACATTTCTTTTGACACATTGACATGGGATCGAGAGGGAACTTATAACTATACCATGGAAGAGTCAGGAGAAAAGAATCCAAACTTAAAATATGACGAAACTCCGATTCATGTAAAGGTTAAAGTGTCAAAAGATGCCGCAATCAACCAGTTAACTGCTTCAGTTACTTATATAAAAGGAAGTATAGAATCTGAAGAGGTACAAAGTTTTGTAAATAAGTATACGAAGCCTTCAGATACTCAAACAACTTTAAAAGTCAGCAAACAGCTGTTAGGCAGAAAACTGGAAAAACAGCAGTTTTCCTTTACCTTAAAGCCGGTAGATAAAGCACCAATGCCAAAAGGTGATGACGGTCAGGAACTTTCTTCTGTAACGATAGAAAATGATAAAGATGGTAAGGTAGAATTTGGACCGATTACATTTACCTCAGATGGAACAGATTCAGAAGCCGCATCTAAGACATATGTTTATAAGATTACAGAAAAGAATACTGGAGATGTATGCTATGAATATGATGATGCAGAAATTACTGCTGTGGTAAAAGTTGAAAGTAAAGATCATAAGCTTAAGGTAACTTCTGTTCAGTATGAAAAGAGTGCCAAAGTTGGAGATGAAAGCGGCAGCACTTTTGTGAACAAATACAAAGAGCCGGAAGCAGCGAAACTTGTTTTGGGAGGTACTAAAACTTTAACAGGAAAAGAATTATCCAATGGGCAGTTTACATTTAAACTGACACCACGGGGTGATGCTCCGGGAGAAGTACAGGAAGTGAAAAACAAAGCCGATGGAACTTTTGAATTTGCACCAATTATGATCCAAGAAACGAAAGATAACTTTGGATGGGCGGATTCAGAAGAAGGAAAAACATTTACTTATCGAGTAGAGGAAGTAAATGATGCCAAGAAAGGTTATACTTATGATGATCTGCCAATTACAGTAAAAGTAACGGTGAAGAAAAACAAGAAGAATCAGCTGGAAGTCGTAGATGTAAGTTACGAGAAAGGCGGAAAAGCAGCGGATGGTATTGCTTTCTATAATACTTTCAAAGAAACAACAACTACAACAACATCCACACCAAATAGGAAACCAAGGAACGGCCGTTTGGCAAAAACTGAAGATTCAGCACCAGTTGCAGAAATGGTATTTTTGGCAATTGCAAGTCTCGCAATTTTTGCAGGAGCTCTTGTACGAAAAAGAAAACAGAAGAATTAAATAAGGGAGTGGCTTAGAGAAGAAAGAGCTGCGTCAAATATAGTGGAATTTGAGTAATTTCATTATAAAAACGCAGCGCTTTCTTTTTTTAAAAAAGTTCTTGACAGCATAAAGTACAAATGTTATATTACATATAGAACAAACAGAACAATAAAACAAAAAGGAGAGATGTATGATGATGCCAAGTATTTTTAACAGTAATTTATTTGATGATTGGATGGATTTCACATTTCCGGAGGTTGATAAAAAGCTGTATGGAAAACAAGGTGCAAATATTATGCAGACAGATATTAAAGAGACAGAACATGATTATGAGGTTTCTATAAATCTGCCAGGTTTTCAAAAGGATGAGATTCATGCAGAATTAAAAGATGGATATCTTGTGATTCATGCAGAAAAAAATGTGAATAATGATGAGAAAAATAAGGAAGGAAGATACATTCGGCGGGAACGCTACACAGGAAATATGAGCAGAAGTTTTTATGTAGGAAAAGAGATTACACAAGATGAGATTCATGCAAAATTTGAAAACGGCATTTTAGTATTGGATATTCCCAAAAAGAATAAAAAGAAGGAAGTGGAAGAAAAACAGTATGTAACCATTGAAGGATAGAATAGATTCCCCGGAGATATTTCCGGGGATGCTTTTTCTTTCATAGAAATACAGGGGGTGATGATATTGGCATATAAAAGAGATTATTATGACATACTTGGAGTTTCAAGAACTGCAAAGGATAATGATATAAAAAAAGCATATCGAAAGCTTGCAAAAAAATATCATCCGGATATGAATCCTGGAGATGGGCGGGCAGAACAAAGGTTTAAAGAGATTACAGAAGCATATGATGTTTTGAGTGATCCTGAAAAGAAAAAGCTGTATGATCGTTTTGGATACGCAGCTTTTGACGGCACAGAAGCAGGGGCTGATCAAAGGCATAGAGGACAATATCAGGAATTTCATTTTACAGGCGGAGATGCAGGAGATATTTTTGAGGATATATTCGGAACTATGTTTCACGGAAAGTATACAGGCGGATTTTCTCAAAAAGGGGAGGATATCACAGCAGAAATTACGGTAAGTTTCGATGAAGCAGTATCCGGCTGTGATAAAATAGTTCATTTAAGCCAGCCGGATTCGATTAGAGGAGGTGTTCAAACTCTGAAGGTTCATATTCCGGCGGGAATTGAAACAGGAAAAACAATCCGGCTTCAAGGAAAAGGCATGCCGGGAATCCATGGAGGAGCAAGCGGTGATTTGCTGCTGCAGGTAACCGTAGAGGAGAAACATGGATTTCTACGAAAAGGTAATGATGTATACACAAAGATTCAGATACCATTTACAACGGCAGTTTTCGGTGGAGAAGTCGTTGTACAGACTCTTTATGGAAATGTTTTGTGTAAGATTCAGGGAGGAACTCAGTCCGGAACTAAAATTCGTTTGAAAGGAAAAGGAATCGTGTCAATGAGTCGTCCTTCCGTATATGGGGATCAATATGTTACCGTTCAAATCCAGGTTCCCCAGAATTTAAATGCGAGAGCAAAACAAAAATTAAAAGAGTTTCAAAAGGCATGTTAAAAAGCAAAATTAATTGAAAATAAATCTCAAAATACCCTCAATCTATGCTATAATATACATGTTAAAAAAATGACAAACAATAGGCGGACTAGTACGGAAATTATAAGAAATGAGGGAAAAGAAATGCACGCAGATGAAAATTTATTAAAAATCAAACACGAAGTATTGTACGAAGTAGCCAAGCTTGCCTTTGAAGGAACATTAGACGAAAAGAAAGATGATATTGCAATGAAACTGATTCCGGGACCGAATCCACAGTTTCGATGCTGTATTTACAAAGAACGTGAAATTATTCGTCAGAGAGTACGTTTAGCGGAAGGAAAGGCTCCGGGACCGGAAGATGATGGAAATGTGATTCAGGTGATTTCTTCAGCCTGCGCAGACTGTCCGATTTCCAGCTATACAGTAACTGAAAACTGCCAGAATTGTATTGGAAAGGCATGTATCAATGCCTGCAAATTTGATGCCATTGAAAGCGGACGTCATCGTTCTCATATTGATCCGGCAAAATGTAAAGAATGCGGTCAGTGTGCAAAAGCCTGTCCATATAATGCAATTGCACATTTACAAAGACCATGTAAATTCAGCTGTCCGGTAGATGCAATTACATATGATGAACATGGAATTTCTGTAATTGATGAGAAAAAATGTATCCGCTGCGGACAATGTATCCACAGTTGTCCATTTGGAGCGATTGCATCTAAGACATTTATCGTAAATGTGATTGAAGCACTGAAATCAGGAAAGAAAGTTTATGCAATGGCAGCTCCGGCAACGGAAGGACAGTTTGGAGCAGACATTACAATGAACAGCTGGAAAACAGCAATGAAAGAATTAGGATTTGAAGATTTTATTGAAGTTGGATTGGGCGGAGATATGACAGCAGCTTATGAAGCAGAAGAATGGGCAGAAGCCTATAAAAAAGGAAAGAAGATGACAACTTCCTGCTGTCCTGCATTTGTAAATATGATACATAATCATTTTCCACAATTAAATGATAATGTATCTACAACAGTATCTCCAATGTGTGCGGTATCCCGAATGATTAAGGCAAAAGAACCGGATGCAGTGACGGTATTTATCGGACCTTGTATTGGAAAGAAATCAGAAGTTGTTGATCAAAAGATTGAAAGTAATGCAGATTATGTATTAACCTACAGTGAAATTCGTGCCATTATGAAAGCAAAAGATGTAGAGCTGAAACCAGAAGAAAATACATATCAGGAATCTTCTATTTATGGAAAGAAATTTGCATTCTCAGGCGGAGTTACAGAAGCGGTACTGCAAAGCTTAAAAGAATCTGAAGATCAGATTGATGCAAAAGTCTGCAAAGCCAATGGTGCTGCAGAATGTAAAAAAGCATTGATGTTTATGAAAGCCGGCAGACTGCCGGAAGACTTCATTGAAGGTATGGCATGTGAAGGCGGCTGTGTCAATGGACCATGTTCATTTAAGAAACCGAATTTAAGCCGAAAGAGCAGAAATACACTGCTTGCACAGGCGGACAAGAGAGAGATTCATGAGAATTTGAAGAATTATGATATGGATTCCTTCTCTATGCATCGTGAATAGAATTTAACAGGAAATTGTCCTGCAGATTAATTTTTGCAAAAGTTTTTGCAAGAAAATGTCTGCAGGATATTTTTTTGAAAGAACTTTCTAATACCTTGTAAAGTATTGGAAAACCGGAGAAAATTCTATATAGTGTTAGTAAGAAGAAAATGGTAACTAATAGGATTAGATGCAAGGAGAAAGCAATGAAAGAAGCAGTTATTTTTGACATGGATGGGGTAATTTCAGATTCAGAGTATGTAAATGTTATGGCAAAACATAAATTGCTGCAGAGTTTGGGAGTAGAAGTTGACTGGCATTATCATGATCAGTTTCTTGGGACAACTTATGAATTTATGTGGGAAAAAATGAAAGAAGAATTTCATCTGCCGGAGGATACAGTGTATTATGTTCAAGCAGCAAAAGATAAACGCGATGAATTGATTCAAAAAGAAGGACTGCAGCCGATACCGGGAGTTGTTGAGCTGATTCAGAGAATTTATAAAGCCGGGATACCTATGGCAGTTGCATCTTCATCTTCTAAGAAAAACATAATATCCAACTTGTCAATGCTGGGAGTTCTTTCATATTTTCAGGAAATTGTCAGCGGAGAGGAATGTAAAAAAGGGAAGCCGGATCCAGAAATATTTCAAAAAGCGGCATTTATGCTGGGTAAGAAACCGGAAAGTTGTGTTGTAATTGAGGATTCTATGAGCGGAATAAAGGCGGGAAAAGCAGCAGGGATGAAATGCATTGGATTTGCAAATCCAGAGGGCTTGGAACAAGATTTTACTCTGGCGGATTTGGTGATATCAGATTTTGATAAATTAACGGTGGAGCAATTAAGACAGGATGAAAGAATAAGGGGAGCTATTTAGTGAGGATGAAGAATTTATTGAAATGGAGCTAAAAGAAAACGGATTAATTTCATAAAAGAAAAGTTTTGTATCAATCCTCTAACTAGTGTAAAATAGAACTGGCTGGAGGATTTTTTTTGGAGGAATAAGAAATGTTAAATTGTCTATTTGTCGGCATTGGAGGTTTTATCGGCGCAGTGCTGCGTTATTTGCTGGGGATGCTGCCTTTATCGGAGAGATTTGAATTTCCAATGGTAACGTTAGGGATTAATATACTTGGAGCTTTTGCAATTGGAATGGTAAGTCAGGCAGCCGTGAAATATGGAATCTCAGATTCCAGATGGATTTTACTTTTGAAAACTGGTGTATGCGGCGGATTTACTACATTTTCAACTTTTTCTTTGGAGAGTTCTAATTTGATGGCAGCAGGTAAACAAGGGTATGCAGTCTGTTACATGGTGTTGAGTGTTTTGTGCTGTTTGGGAGCAGTTATGGCAGGGAAATATTTGATGCAGTGAAAAGAGGTAATTGTCGGAATCCATTTGATTTTATGTTATACTTGATTTGATAGAAGATAGGAGAGGCAGGGAAATTATGGACGCTGCGGAAAAGATGAAATATAAATTGGCAGATTCTATGAAAGAATTGATGGAACATTATCCGGTAGAAAAGATTACAGTGAAACAAATTGTGGATCACTGTGGTGTAACCCGTCCGACCTTTTATCGGCATTTTAAGGATAAATATGATTTGGTAAATTGGCATTTTGATAAACTGGTTCAGAAATCTTTTCAAGAAATGGGAGGAAGTCTGAATTTAAAAGAAGGGCTTCGGAAGAAGTTTGAGTTTATCAAAGGAGAAGGAAAATTTTTTCCGGCGGCATTTTCTTGCGAAAATCAAAACTGTTTAAAAGAATATGATTATGAATGGTTTTATCAGTTTTACCGGGATATGATTCATCAAATAGGAGTAGAAGATATTCCGGAAGATATAGAATTTTTGTTAAAAATGTATTGCCGCGGTTCGATTCATATGACAGCAGAGTGGGCGACTACAGGTATGAAAGTGCCGCCAAAGGAAATGGCAGAACGGCTGATGGAAGCGTTACCGCCAAAGCTGCATGAATTATTGGAAGATATTTAGGAAAAATAGAATGTTACACTTTTTGCGAAGTGTAACATTTTTTACATTCTAAGGAAAATGTAACTTGTATTAAAATTTATACAATACTAAAATGAAGATAGTTAGAAATTTATCAATGTCAAAGGAGCGTGTATTATGGTAAATCGTATTGTATTGAATGAAACATCTTATCATGGAGCTGGAGCAATTCAGGAAATTGCAACAGAAGCAAAAGCAAGAGGGTTTCAAAAAGCCTTTGTTTGTTCAGATCCAGACCTTGTAAAATTTGGTGTGACAAAAAAGGTAACGGATGTTTTGGACGAAGCTGGTTTAGTGTATGAAATTTATTCTGAAATTAAACCAAATCCAACGATTGAAAATGTTCAGACTGGTGTTGCAGCATTTAAGGCAGCAGGTGCAGATTATTTAGTGGCTATCGGCGGAGGATCTTCTATGGATACAGCCAAAGCAATTGGTATTATTATTAACAATCCTGAATTTGAAGATGTAAGAAGTCTGGAAGGGGTTGCACCTACAAAGAATCCTTGTGTACCGATCATTGCAGTACCTACAACCGCAGGAACAGCAGCAGAAGTTACGATTAATTATGTAATTACAGATGTAGAAAAGAAACGTAAGTTTGTATGTGTAGATACACATGATATTCCGATTGTTGCCATTATTGATCCTGAAATGATGGCTTCTATGCCGAAAGGACTGACAGCAGCGACAGGTATGGATGCACTGACACATGCCATTGAAGGTTATATAACGAAAGGTGCATGGGAAATGACAGATATGTTCCACTTAAAAGCAATCGAAATTATTTCTCAGAATTTAAGAGGAGCAGTTGAAAATACACCAGAAGGAAGAGAAGGAATGGCTCTTGGACAGTATGTTGCAGGAATGGGATTCTCCAATGTAGGACTTGGTATTGTTCATTCTATGGCACATGCTTTAGGAGCAGTTTATGATACACCACATGGTGTGGGAAATGCAATTTTACTTCCAACAGTTATGGAATTTAACGCAGATGCTACAGGAGATAAATATAAATATATTGCAAAAGCAATGGGCGTAGAAGGTGTCGATGATATGACACAGGAAGAATACAGAAAGGCAGCAGTTGATGCTGTAAAACAGCTTTCTGCTGACGTAGGAATTCCTGCAGATTTAAAAGAAATTGTAAAAGAAGAAGATATTCAGTTCTTAGCAGAATCAGCAGCTGCTGATGCGTGTGCACCGGGAAATCCAAAAGATGCATCTTTGGAAGATATTATTGGTTTGTATAAATCCTTATTATAATTTATAAAATATCAGATAATGCAAAAAATACTGCAATGACGAAAATTGCAGTATTTTTTATGTTACAAACTGCGGTAGGCCGGTACAAGATTCTTTATGTAACGAATGATAAAATCAGAATAATTTGCCCGAATCCATGATAAGTCAATTTGTGCGGGAGTAAGGAAATCAGAATAAACTCCATATACACCTAATTTCATGTATTCTTTGGCAAGATATGAATTATTGACAGAATGTGTATAAGAATAAATACCTTCTTTTTGCAGAATCTCCATTCGATAATCATTAATGTCATTTTGCGGTGATGTGACGGCCTCAATTCCATTGGCTTTACAGAATTTTACCATTTTATAAAATGCAGCATCTCTTTGCTTATAGGTAGTATAAACAAAATGTTTAAATGGATAAATTTGTTTCACAGCTTGAAACATTTGCTGATTATAAATCTGGATTATCATACGATCCAGCAAATATTCTTTTTTCGCATTTTTCGCTGTTTGGACTAAAATAGTAAATTCTTTTTTTACTTCTGCGATTTCGTTGCCTTTAGAGTCTGTCATTAAATAAAAATCTTTGTACTGACCCATGATATTGAGCATGTCAAGCAGTGAGGTGGGTGTATATTTTCCATAAATTTTTGTGTTTTTAAATTTTTGATAGCTGACAGGATCCCCTTTTTTCGTTGTAGGATCTGAAAGTTTCCAGCCCCATTGATGCTTTCCAATCAGTACATTGTCTGTTGTTAACAACAGGTCCATTTCAAAGACACGGCAGCCTTTGGCATAGGCTTGGTAAAAGCCGTCTACAGAATTTAAATAATCTTTTTGGTCAACTCCGCCCAAAGCATGTGCTATACACCGATAAGTGTACCATGGTTTTAAAACGGTTTCCGGTGTTTTTGTCTTTTTTTCAGCCTTTTTCTTTTGAGCAGCGGTTTCTTTTTTTGCAGCTTCCTGCTGTTGGGAACGGGAAATACTTCGATAAGCAAGTCCGGTGATAGTACCTGCGGTTAAAAGAATGATCAGTAGTATCAGATAGCGGCGGCAGCGTTGCTTTTTAATGATTTTTTGGATTTCTTTTGTTTTTATTTTTGAAAGATTCATAGGGACAAAGCCTTCCTGTAACATAATT
This sequence comes from Lachnospiraceae bacterium, assembly GCA_021771695.1. Taxonomy (GTDB): domain Bacteria; phylum Bacillota; class Clostridia; order Lachnospirales; family Lachnospiraceae; genus Anaerostipes. The sequence continues at coordinate 46,986 of JAETON010000012.1, forward strand.
GTAACAAATGAAATAAATATTTAACACATATTATAGCATAGATTTGTGTCGAAAAGAAGAACAAAATTTATAAAATGTAAAACAGAGAAAGCTCTCCAAAACAATGAGAAAAATAATCATGAAAGCACAATGAAGGAAAAATTCATCTGGCAGTATTTTGATGATTGGATCAAAATATTCATCGAAAATCCAGTAATCATTGCGAAATAAAAGCTTATGAAATAAAACAAATGCCTTGTCCCAGCTGGCGGCAATAACTGCACCTGCTGCCAAAGGGAAAAGAAGGGTAAGAATGGATGTTGTTTTTAGAAATGCATAATTTTTTCTCTTTAATTGCTGCCGTCCCAAATAAATGGAACCAAGGAGAGAAATCATCATGAAAATCTGCAGAAAAGAAAAAATTCTTTTTACTTCTTCAAAGTGAATTCTTCCTTCTTCAGACATTTTCATTGTAAGTTTTAATGGCTTCCGATGGAAAACGGAATTGTAATCGATTAATTCGTTGTAATTTTCACATATGACTTTTTTGGAAAATCCGGAAGTTTGTTCTATTTTCAAACGCTGTATATCGTGGTAATATAAAGGTCGGAAGTTTAATGTCAGCGTTATGGAAGAAGTAAGAATAAAAATCATAAACAGAAGCGGTAATAACCATCGTTTCATAAACATCATCCTTTCGTAAATGCTTGTCTGAATTATAGTATATATCATAAGGAGATATTATGATAGGGATAATTTCACCTGCGAAAAATATGCAGGAAGTGGATCGGGATGATTTAGAATTGTCTGTTCCGGTATATTTGGAAGAAACAAAAGAAATATATAAAGAATTAGAAAAAATGCAGCCTTGGGATATTCAGAGTCTTATGAAAGTGAATGAAAGGATTGCAACACAGGCATTTTTAGATTATCAGGCATTGAAAAAAGAAAAGAAAGGTTCTGCCGCAATCTTATCCTACGATGGTTTAGTATTTAAAAATATAAAAGCAGAGGAATTATCGAAAGAGCAGCTGAATTATGCCAATCAGCATGTGCGGATTTTAAGCGGGTTTTACGGCGTGTTAAAACCTTTAGATGAAATACATCCGTATCGTTTGGAAATGGCGTGTCCGTTGAAAATACATGGGAAAAGCTTATATGGATTTTGGAATCGGCGTCTGGCAGATGAAATTTTTCAAACGGGAGAAGTGATTGTGAATCTTGCTTCAGGTGAATATGCAAAAGCGGTTCAAAAATATGCAGAACCATATGACCGATGGATTGACGTTGAATTTTTGAATTTGAGAGATGGAAAACTAAGAACCATTACGGCCTGGGCAAAGATGGCCCGGGGCCGTATGATTCGATATATGATTGATCATGAAATCAATGATCCAAATGAGTTGAAAGCATTTGAATTTCAAGGATATACATTTGAAGAAGCCTTATCTGCTGAGAATCAATTTGTTTTTGTTTCACGTTAATTTAAAATAAGAATGCCAAGGCTTAAGCAGCAAAGAAAAACGCACCATATAAGACAAAGGGAAAATAGGCAGGCCAAGCGGCGGCATAATTGAAGCAGATGTAATAATAAGCAGACACCAATGAGAAATAGTGCCAAACACCAAACAAAAGCAAAGAAACAAAGCTGATATTCAAATAAAATAATCGGCCAGAAAAATAAAAAACAGTCAAATGCCAGAAACATTTTCAGAACAAGAGTTTTATGATAACCAGCTGAAAAATAGGCATAATAACAGGATATTCCATTGGGAAGTGCAAAAAGAAGCATAAGGAAAAACAAGAGTGTGGGACGAGGAGCAAAGGCAGGAGTTCTAAAAGCAGAAAACGCATCATATAAATGAGGCGAAAGCAGGGAAGAACACAGAGTTATGATAATAGGGAAAATAAGGCAGAGTTTGAAAATTTGATGTTTGGATAAATGATTCATAGAATGAGTGAAATCCTTTTTAATATTGTATGCAGTGAGACTTTTGCTTATGAGAAAGGAAAAGAACACATGAAAAAAGAACTTCAATGTCCGGTGATTTATAAAAATCAGAAGATGGTTGGATACGGAGGAAATCAAGAGTGGTTTTTAGGAGAATTTCAAAGGAAAGCAGGATGTGGCAGCGTAACGGGAAGCAATATAGCTGCTATCTATGCAGGAATGGATGAAGATATGAAAGGTTTATACAATCCTGAGAATAATTTCTACAGCTATGAAGAATATTTAAAATTAATGGAAACGATGTATGGATATATGAAACCGGGATTTATGGGCTATCCTTTAATTGGAAGATTTGCAAAAGATTTTGTGAAATATGCCAAAGACTGTGGAATTTCTTTGGCTTCCAGACAGATGTTTCTTCCAAAGGAAAAAGAAAAGGCACTTCATTTTATTTGTCAGGGAATTGACCAGAACCATCCAATTGCTTTTTTGATTCTCAGACATCCGGCAAAAGAGCTTCGGGAAGATAATTGGCATTGGGTGACAATTACCGGTTATGATGGAGAAAAGAAAAAAATTATTTGGTCAAATTGCGGAGAGCGGGAAGAAATTGACTGGAATATGCTGTTTGATTCCAGTAAAAAATATTATGTAGGAATGGTACGGTTTGAAAAGGAGTTCAAAAAATGAAAACGTATGAATTGGTTTTTAAAAACGGAGAGATTGTGGATGTCAAAAACCAGAAAATTTTGAAAGCAGATGTGGCAGTGGAAAACGGAAAAATCTGCGGAATCGGAGCTTTTTCCGGAAAAGAAGAAATTGACTGTGAGGGAAAGTATCTATGTCCGGGTTTTATTGACAGCCATGTTCACATTGAATCCAGTATGGCAGCACCGTTGGAATTTGCAAAAGCAGTCATGCCGCATGGAACAACAACAGTCATTGCAGATCCACATGAATTGCTGAATGTCAAAGGCAATGAGGCAATGGAATATATTTTGGATGCCACAGAAGAAATTCCGTTAACTGTATATGTAATGATGCCTTCTTCCATTCCGGCAACACCGTTTGAAACGAATGGTGCTGATTTTACCGCAGAAGATATGAAACAGTGGAAAGACCATCCAAGGGTTTTAGGACTTGGAGAAGTCATGTGTTATCCGGCAGTTTTGGCAAAAGATCCGGCGATTATGGACAAATTGGAATTGTGCAAAGGGATGGTAATTGATGGACATGCACCGGGACTTTCCGGGGAAGATTTAAAAACATATGTAAAAGCCGGAGTAATGACGGAACATGAGTGTACAACTTATGAAGAGGCAAAGGAAAAATGCCATGCAGGTATGAAAATTCTGGTGCGGGAAGGAAGTGCTGCCAGAAATGTAGAAAATATCATACCGGGACTTTTAAATGATCCGGCAGACATGCCGAATTATATGTTTTGTACAGATGATAAGCACTTAGATACTATTGAAAACGAAGGGCATATTAGTTACAATATAAAGAAGAGCGTAAAATTAGGATTAGATCCAATACAAGCAATTGCGATGGCTACATATTATGCGGCAGATACCTATGGGCTTTCAAATGCAGGACTTCTTGAAGCAGGAAGGGATGCGGATATTGTAGTATTGAATTCTTTGGATGAAGTCGTTGTTACGGATGTCTACAAGAAAGGACGCAAAGTAACACCAGAGCTTTTTGATACGGCGATGCCGGAAGTCAGGGAATCTATTTTGCATACGGTGGTTCTGCCGGAAATATCAAAAGACAAGATTCAAGTAAAAGCAGATGGGAAAATACCGGTGATTGGTATGGTTTCCGGGCAGATTGTGACGGAATATCTGAAAGAAGAAGTTCCTTCCTGCGGCGGATATTTTGTGCCGGATGCGGTATATAGTAAGCTGTGTGTGTTTGAAAGACACAGAGGAACTGGAAATGCAGCGGCAGCTCCGCTTCGAGGCTATGGAATCGTCAATGGAGCAATTGCTACGTCTGTAGCACATGATTCTCATAATATTATTGCAGCAGGTGATAATGATGCTGATATTATCAAAGCAGTAGAAACGATAAAAGATATACAGGGCGGGTATGCATTGGTATCGGAGGGAAAGGTTGTAGGAACTCTGTCTTTGCCTGTTGCGGGACTTTTGAGTATGGAGCCGGCAGCCAAGATTCAAAAGAACATTGATGAAATGCTTCAAAAAGCATGGAATATGGGAATCTCCAAAAATATTGATCCATTCATTACGCTGTCATTTATGGCTCTGCCAGTGATACCTGAGCTTCGGCTGACGGATCTAGGGCTGGTAGATGTCACAACATTTCAACTATTAGGAAAAAAGGAAGGGTAAGATGCGGAAAAAGAGACGTTTAAGAAAAGGAAGAATTGCAGTACTGATAGCAGTTATTGCAGTTATTATTTTGGGTGTTGTCGTTTTTGTGAGGGCAGGGCGTACAAAATATGAAACTGTCAATAAAGGACTTGGAGAATATGTTGTAAAAGCAAATGAAGGTATTCTAAGTAAAGAAACTGGAAGAGAATTGAAAAAAGCTTTATATGTTCCAAGAAAAATAGATAAGACGAAGAAGCTGATTGCATTTACATTTGATGATGGACCAAAACCGGGGAATACGGAACGAGTGGTAAAGGCATTAGATAAATATAACTACCGTGCAACATTTTACATGCTTGGGCAGAATGCAGCAGCATACCCAGATACAGTGAAAACAGTACAAAAATCTGGAAATGAGGTATCCGGACATTCTTATGACCATCCACTGTTAACGAAAATCGGAGCAGCAGGGGTAGCAAATCAATATAAAAAAATGAATGATGCACTTGTAAAAGCCTGCGGTGTGAAAGCCGCCAACTTCCGTCCGCCATATGGAGGTATTAATGATGATGTTAAGAAAAGTATTAATGGTCCGTTGATTTTATGGAGTGTGGATACTTTAGACTGGAAGACGAGAAGTACACAGGCGACTGTTGACAGTATTTTAAAACATGCAAAGGACGGAGATATTGTCCTGATGCATGATATTCATGCACCTACCGTTGCTGCAGTAGAACAGGTGCTGCCGAAATTAAAAGCAAAAGGTTATGAGGTCTGCACAGTATCTGAATTGCTGGAAGCAAAGGGAATCAAAGCAAAACAGGGTGACATAGTTATTAGTGCAAATCAGATACGGTAATACATAAGTGAAAAGAAGCAGAAGTTTGAAACATAAAATCCAAACTTCTGTTTTTTTCGTTATATTGCTTAGAAATATTGAAAAAGAAGTGTATATTTGAAGCATATCGAAAAAAGCTTTACCGTCAATTTGAAATTGCAGAATAAAAAAATTTAGGAGAGTTATATGAAAAAACAGTGGTGGCATGAAAAAGCAGCTTATCAAATTTATCCAAAGAGTTTTATGGATTCCAATGGAGATGGAATTGGGGATATTGGTGGAATCATTCAGAAATTAGATTATATACAGAAACTGGGTATTGATATTTTGTGGATATCTCCAATGTATCAATCTCCAATGGTGGATAACGGGTATGATATTTCGGATTATTATGCCATTGATCCTATATTTGGAACTATGGAAGATATGGATGAATTAATTGCGGAAGCGAAGAAGAGAAATATTTGTATTTTGATGGATTTGGTAGTGAATCATTGTTCCAGTGAACATCCATGGTTTCAAGAGGCAATGAAACATCCGGATGGCAGATATGGAGAATATTTTTATATGAAAGATGGAAAAGATGGAAATCCTCCAAATAACTGGCGTTCTTATTTTGGCGGCAGTGTGTGGGAAAAACTTCCGGGATATGAAAATAAGTTTTATTACCATTCATTTGCAAAAGAACAGCCGGATTTGAATTGGGAAAATCCAGAGGTCCGGGAGAAGATTTATCAGATGATTTGCTGGTGGATGGAGAAAGGGTTGGGCGGCTTTCGGATTGATGCAATCATGAATATTAAAAAAGATTTGACTTGGAGGGATTTACCTGTGGATGGTGCAGATGGTATGGGTGCAGTTCACAAAACCATAGAGAGAGCAGAAGGAATCGGGGAATACCTTCTGGAGATGAAACACCGCTGTTTTGAACCTTATGACGGATTTGCTATTGGTGAAGCGATGTATTTAACAGAGGAGGAAGTGAAAAAATATATCGGAGATGACGGCTATTTTTCTTCTATTTTTGCTTTTGAACCATGCCATGCACATAGAAAAGGTGAAATGTATGGAGAGTACCAATGGCCGATGCCGTTTGAGGAATGGAGAAAAGAGACTTTTGGTAATCAAAAGATACTTGGAGAGAATGGATTTGAAGCAAATATTGTGGAAAATCATGATCAGCCAAGAGGGGCCAGTTTGTTTATTCCCGAAGAAGACTATGGATTTTATAGTGTCACAGCGCTGGCAGTGCTTATGATTTGTCAGAGAGGTCTTCCGTTTTTATACCAAGGACAGGAAATCGGCATGGTAAATCGTCAGTGGAGATTGGCAGATTTTGATGATATAGAAACTGTAAATCAATATCATTTTATGATTGATTCCGGATGTTCCAAAGAAGATGCACTGGCAGCCTGCAGTCATCACAGCAGGGATAATGCAAGAACTCCGATGCAGTGGAATGATAAGAAAAATGCAGGATTTACAAATGGAACACCGTGGCTTTTGGTGAATGAAAATTACAAAGAGTTAAATGTAGAAAAGCAGGAAAGGGAATATGGTTCTATTTTAAATTTTTATCGAAGGCTGATAGCGTTCCGAAAATCAGAGGAATATAGAGAAATACTAACGTATGGGACATTTCAACCTCTGTATGAAGACACAAAATCAATTTTTGCCTATAAACGGGAATTGGAGGGACAAAGACTCATCGTTATTTGTAATTATAGCAGTCAGCCAGCGGAAATAGAATTAATGGAAGATTATGAGAATGTGGTGTTTGTTAATTATGAACAGACAACAATGATTGGAAGAAAGTTACAGATGAAGCCGTATGAAGTAATAATATACGAGAAATAATAAAAAATTCGGTGCTTCATCAATTTGAGGCACCGAAAAATAATATTTTAATTATTACTAAAAATAATACTTGGATTTTTAATTACTTCATGTGGTTTGGTTTGGAAAATTTTATCCTTATATGGTTTGAATCGTTCTGCTTTTGAAATGCCAACATCATTGGCAAATACGATTAAATCAGCTTCTTTAATATCGCGGGCTTTTAATTTATCTTCAATTCCCAAAGCGCCCTGTTTTTCCACTTTGCATTGATGGCCATTTTGTTTGCAGATATTCATAATTGCTTCTGCTGCCATATAGGTGTGTGCAATTCCAGTTGCACAAGATGTTATTGCAATAACTTTCATTTTTGCCTCCTATTTCATAGATTATTTATTCCTGAAATTAATTCTTCATAACTAGATGCATTTTCTAAAAGTTCTAAAAAATTCTGATGTGCTAACATTCCAGCTAATGTTGCTAATATTCTTAGGTGATAATCATTTTCTTGATTGTTGGAAATGGCTAATATGAATATATATTTGACTTCGCCCGATTCACCGCCGGATTCATAAATAAAAGGTTTTTTACATCTGCAGAATCCGATTCCTGGTTTTAAAACTTCTTTACATTTGCCGTGAGGAATGGCAACGAAATTACCCATATAAGTAGGACCTAGCGTTTCCCTGTATTCTAAGGCCTTTTTAAAAGCTTTCGCATTGGATACAAAACCTGCATCTTCAAATTTATGAGTCATTACATCAAGCATTTCATTCTTATCTGTGAAAGGTTCACAATCAAGAACTACCATTTCATTGAGAAGAACATCAGCTAATTTTATATTGTTCATGGAACAATCCTCCTAATTTTAAGCGACTTTTATTCTGCAATTTCCTGTTCTACAGGTTTTCCAATTGCCATAACTAAAATTGCTGAGACAATAGAACCAACAGCGATGCATAATATAAGATGAATTGGTTTATTACAAGCAAATAGTACAAAAAGTCCGCCATGAGGTGCCTTCATGGTAATTCCAAGTGTGTAGCACATTGCTCCGGCAACACCTGAACCAGCCATAAAGCAAGGAATTCTTCTTAAATCTTTTGCTGCATGAGGAATTGCAAATTCGGTAATCATGCAAAGGCATCCGGCAATGCATCCTGGGATCGATGTTCTATCTTCAGGTGTAAAATAGTTCTTTTTAACAATCATGGCAATTGCCATAGCCATTGGCGGTGTCATAGCTGCTGCAAAGGCAGTTGACATTGGTACATAATTCCCAGCTTCCATACATGCTATTGCAAAAGCGTAAGAAACCTTGTTTAATGGACCACCCATATCAAATGCGATCATAGCTCCATGAACAAGACCGAGAATGATTAGATTTCCGGATCCAAGAGTATTCAACATGTTGGTCAATGATGTAACCATTGATCCAAGAGGTATACCGATAACATAATGCATTAATAAACAGATTACTGCACAGCCGATTACAGGAATAATTAGAGTAGGAAGTAATGACCTTAAAGCGTTGGGTAATGGAAGTTTTTTCAACCCATTTACAAGGTATCCAGCAATAATACCAGCAATCAGTGCTCCAAGGAAACCAGAACCGTATCCCATGCCCCAAGGATCTGTTGCCATCCATCCTCCAAACATACCGACGCAGATACCGGGTTTGTCAGCGATGGAGAAGGCAACATAGCCTCCTAAAATTGGAACCATAAATGTGCTAAGACCAATCTTGCCAATCCAGAAAATAGTGGATGCGAAATTTCTGCCGGGTTCGACAGTATTTGGAATATCATAACCTCCTAAGGCAAATCCTAAGGCAATTAAGATTCCTCCGGCAACTACAAATGGAAGCATATAGGAAACACCGGTTTGGATAGCACCTAATAAGGTTTCTTTCATATCTTTTAATGTATCATTCATTTTAATATATCCTTTCTTTTTTATTCCATTAAGAAAATTTTGATAGCTTCTTTGATATTTTCTTTCATTCCAGCTTTTCCGGCAAGTGCAATATCATGGAATTGTACTTTTTCTTCCGGCTGTTTTTCATCAAGTAATTTTTCAACTTCTTCTGCACCTGCCAAAGCCATATAAGTATAATAATTGATTTTTCGGATTCCGTTTCTAATAGCGATTTTAAATTCCTCTTTAGAAACCCCAGAACCGCCGTGCATCACAAATGGAATATCAATTTTTTCTTTAATTGCGGTAATTCGGTCTAAATCCAGCACTGGTTTTGTAACATAGATTCCATGGGCTGTTCCAAACGCAATGGCTAATGCATCAACGTTTGTACGTTCTACAAAATCTTTTGCAGTATCAGGATCGGTATAGCATTCCTCAGGGTTTACATCATTTTGTGTAACACCTTCTTTTGAAGATTCTGCTTCGAATTTTAAGATATGTCCAAGTTCTGCTTCAACAGAAGCACCCATAGCATGAGCAATTTCGACAACTTTTGCAGTTTGTTTTATATTTTCTTCATAATCGTATGCAGAGGCATCAATCATAACAGAAGTAAATCCAATGTGGAGAGCCTTCATACATTCCTCAAAACTTACTCCATGATCTAAATGTACGCAAACTGGAACGGATGCTTTCTTTGCCATCTTAATCATAATTGGACCAATGATTTCAATTGGGATCAATTCGTCGTGGGCTTCTGCGTGTGAGAGAATAACTGGTGCATTTAATTCTTCTGCAGCTTCGAGTGCTGCTGTTAGTGATTCTAAATTTGGTACGTTAAAAGCACCAACTCCAATCCCCCTTTTGTCTGCAATTTCACAAATTTCTTTTAATGTTACTAACATAAAGTTCCTCCTTTTTTGATTATTTAATTTATGATTGAATTATAGCATTTGAGCATTTTTTTTTGAATAGACGGCGGTTTTATTGACATATAAGCATTTTTAACTGCATTTTTGAGCATAATTTGAGCAATGTTTATTGACAGCATTAGAGAATTATTTTACGATAATAAAAAATGGAGGGAAAGAAAATGGTTCCGAGAGATAGAAGAGAGGAAATCCTAAATTTATTATCTATTCATAAATATATGTCTGTAGAGGAACTTGCCAAGCTAATGTTTATTAGTGAGTCAACCATTCGGAGGGATTTGGCATATCTTGAAAAAGAAGGATCGTTAAAGCGGACAAGAGGCGGGGCTTCTTATCTTAGTCCTTCTTTGGTAAAGTGGCCGTTTGTATTTCGCAATAAAACGAATATTAAAGAAAAAGTATATATTGCGAAACTTGCGGCGTCCTTTGTACAAGATGGAGATAGTATTTTTATTGATTCCAGCAGTACAGGGCTTTGTTTGGCAAAGGCGTTAGTTGAAAAGAAAAATTTGAATGTACTTACATATGGAATGCCAACAGCTCAGGTTTTAGCAGAAGAGGGGAATGCCTATGTAGAATGTGTGTGCGGACATTATTTTCCAGGCAGAGCAAGTATTTATGGAAGTGAAGCATGTCAATTTATTAAGCAGCATTATGCAAAGACATGCTTCATTTCCGGCTGTGGACTTAGTGCGGAACAGGGGTTATCGGATTATGCAAAAGAAGAAGTTGTTCTAAAGAAAACTTTTCATGAATGTTCCGGGCAGACAGTTGTATTAGTTGATCATTCTAAATTTGAACAAACATTTTTTTGGAAAGATTTAGATTTCTCCGAGATGGATGTTCTTATTACAGATCAGCCTTTGCCGGAATGCATTGATGAAATTTGTTATCAACATGATATACAAGTAATTTATGAGTAAGAAAAAACTTTGTTCTACGTTATAGATATATAAATAATGATCATTGACTTCAATATATTTTTTTAAATTACATGGAACAACTGCCCGGTTGTGTATAGGAATTTTAATTGTCCATTCTTATAACTTATTGAATGGATTTTCCCAATTTATAGGCTTCTTGAAGTACGGGTTTTTCTTCGATATCACCGATATCTCCATTGCCGCCAGCAAGTACATGGCCAAGGTTTTTCCATTTTAAATGTTCCATTAGATGATCATAGTAAAGCACCACATCATCAAAATCATGGCCTTCTGCAGCCATTAGAAGTGCGGAAGCTCTGTTATGACCGCGGAGAAGATTATCTTCCCCTTCTTCTAATGCAAACAGCCGATCAACAGCTATTCTGGTCTGGCCGCTCATATTCCAGTAATACAAAGGGGTAGCGAGTACGATAATATCGCAGCTTTTAACAGCTGGATAAATTTTACACATATCATCTTTCTGAACACAGGGATATTCTTTGGTGTTATGACCTCCAAAACATCTTCTGCAGCCATGAATATCCATATTGTTGAGAAAAAATTCTGTAACTGTATTACCTGCATCTTCTGCACCTTTAGTAAATTCTCTGACCAAAGCAGAAGTATTTCCATTCTTACGCGGACTCCCATTTAATATTACAATTTTTTTGTTCATAAGGTTTACCTCCTTGGTTCATGAGATTGACTTTTTTTATGCCTGATACTATAATCATAGCAAGAATGAGATAAAAAACAAGTACGTACATATAAGTACGATACTTACATATAAGTTTATTACTTACCTAAAGGAGAGTGCGAAATGAGTATGAGATGCATATCAAAAGAATGTTTGGGAACAACAGGTTTCAGTTATACATTGTCACTTATTAATGGAAAATATAAAATGACAATTTTGTATACGTTGATGGAGTTTGGTGTAGTTCGTTTTAATGAAATGAAGAAATACATTGGTGATATTTCCTATAAAACACTAAGTTCAACTTTAAAAAAATTAGAGGCAGATCAATTGGTTCATAGAGAGGAATATCCTCAGATTCCACCAAAAGTAGAATATTCTTTGACAGAACGCGGGAAATCCTTGATACCAATCCTTGATGGAATGTGTGAATGGGGAGATAAAAACAGATTGTAAAAATTCAGAGATAAGAAAACAGGCTGGAATCTATTAGGTTCAGCCTGTTTTCCTGCTTTTGTATTCGATTGATTTAAAAGGAAGTTAGTAATTCTTATATTACATACTTTGATGGAACGTTCTGCTGATAACTTCTTCCTGCTGTTCTCTAGACAGACGGTTGAAGTTTACGGCATATCCGGACACACGAATCGTCAATGTTGGATATTTTTCCGGATGATTCATGGCATCGATCAAAGTTTCTCTATTTAATACGTTAACATTTAAGTGGTGAGCACCTTGTACAAAGTAGCCATCCAGAATCGTTGTTAAGTTTTCTTCTCTTTGCTCCTGAGATTTACCGAGAGCATCTGGAACAATAGAGAACGTATTGGATACGCCATCTTGACATACACTGCGGTAAGGGATTTTTGCAACAGAGTTTAAGGATGCAAGAGCACCGTTTTTATCACGTCCGTGCATTGGGTTTGCGCCTGGTGCTAAAGGTTCTCCCAGTTTACGTCCATCTGGAGTTGTACCTGTCTTTTTGCCATACATTACATTGGATGTAATGGTAAGGGCAGACAGTGTATGAATGGCATTTCTGTATACCGGATGTTTCTTTAATTCATCGGAGAAGGTTGTAACAATGTCTACAGCTAAATCATCTGCACGCTCATCATCGTTTCCGTATTTCGGGAATTCTCCAATGGTTTCAAAATCAATGGCGATACCGTCTTTGTTACGAATTGGTTTTACCTTTGCATATTTAATCGCGGATAAAGAGTCAGCGGCAATGGAGAGGCCTGCGATACCGTAGGCTGCAATCCGTTCCATATGTGTGTCATGGAGGGCAAATTGGCTGGATTCATAAGCATATTTATCATGCATGAAATGAATAATATTTACAGTATCTACATATAATTCAGCCACATAAGCCATGACCTTTTTGTAATTTTCCATGACTTTATCGTAATCCAGCACCTCATCCATGATTGGTTCAATGCCAGGAACAACTTCTGTACCATATCTTTCATCTTTTCCGCCATTAATTGCGTAAAGGAGAGATTTTGCAAGGTTGCATCTTGCACCAAATAACTGTGTCTGTTTTCCAACTTTCATGGCGGATACGCAGCAGGCAATGGCATAGTCATCCCCGTAAATTGGACGCATTACATCATCATTTTCATATTGGATAGAGTCTGTATCAATGGAAACTTTAGAGCAGAAGCGTTTAAAGTTTGCCGGTAATTTTTCAGACCATAAAACAGTCAGGTTTGGTTCTGGAGAAGTTCCAAGGTTATATAATGTATGCAGATAACGGAAGGAGTTTTTGGTTACCAAAGGTTTTCCATTGATTCCTACACCACCGATAGATTCGGTTACCCAAGTTGGATCTCCGCCGAATAATTCATTGTATTCCGGTGTTCTTAAATGACGAACCAAGCGAAGTTTGATAATAAATTGATCAACCAATTCCTGTGCTTCGTCCTCTGTGATGACGCCATTTTGTAAATCTCTTTCCATGTAAATATCAAGAAATGTAGAAGTACGTCCGAGAGAAGTTGCAGCTCCATTATTTTCTTTAATTCCTGCCAAATATCCCATGTAGGTTGCCTGTACAGCTTCTTTTGCGTTGGAAGCTGGTTTGGAAATGTCAATGCCATAGGAAGCAGCCATTTCTTTGATTGCTCCTAAAGCACGAATCTGTTCAGAGACTTCTTCTCTTAAACGAATCCGTTCTTCGGTCATAGAACCGTCCAATGCAGCCAGATCTTTTTTCTTTTCTTCCACCAAATAATCAATTCCGTAAAGAGCCACACGGCGGTAATCACCAATGATGCGTCCGCGTCCGTAAGCATCTGGAAGTCCGGTTAACAGTCCGGCATGTCTTGCTTTTCTGGTTCTTTCCGGATAAGCGTCAAATACCCCTTCGTTATGAGTTTTGCGGTATTCATCAAAATGGCGGTCAATTTCTTCATTTAATTTGTAACCATACTGTTCCAAAGAACTTTTTGCCATTCTTTTTCCACCGTAAAGATTTACCATACGTTTTAATGGGGCATCGGTTTGAAGTCCAACAATAACTTCATTTTCTTTATCAATGTATCCGGGAGCAAAATTTGTGATACCGGAAATAATATTGGTTTCTACATCCAGTATTCCTTTTTTCATTTCTTCCAGAAGCAATTCTTCGCATTTTCCCCAGACTTTTTTCGTTTTTTTGGTAGGTCCGGTTAAGAAAGAGTCATCCCCATCATATAAAGTATAGTTTTTTTGGATGAAGTCTCTTACATTAATTTCTTTGCTCCATTTTCCAGTTTTAAATCCATTCCATTCTTTCAACATGATCATATCCTCCGAAATATTTTTCTTGTAATTTTTTTGTTTTTTCTTTGTCCATAGCAGGGACTCCATCTAGTGAATATGGAATTCCCATAACTTTGTATTTGTTTGTGCCTAACAAATGGTAAGGCAGTAATTCTACCTTTTCAATATTTGGAATCTGACTGACGTATTTTTGTAATTTTAGCATATGGTCTTTGCTGTCGGTGATTCCAGGAACAACCACATGGCGGATCCAAATTGGTGTTCCCGACTGCTCTAAAGCAGATAAAAATTCATGGAAGCGTTTCATTGTATGCCCAGTCATGGTTTGATAATCTTTTGGGTTTATATGCTTTAAATCCAAAAGGACTAAATCTGTATATGTTAGTATTTCTTCATAATTTCCCATTCCGCATCCGGCAGTATCAATGCATGTATGAATATTTTCCTGCTTGCAGAGCTTTAAAACTTCTAATAAAAATTCCGGCTGCATCAAGGGCTCTCCGCCTGAAAATGTAACGCCTCCGGTATCTTTAAAATAGGGTTTGAAACGGCTTATTTTCTTTACAAGTGTTTTTGATTCCATGAATTCTCCGCTGTCATATTCCCATGTATCCGGGTTATGGCAGAACCTGCATCGAAGAGAACAGCCTTGTAAAAATATAACGGTCCGAATCCCCGGTCCATCTACTAATCCCATGGATTCCATAGAATGGACTCTGCCAACTGTCATAGATTACCTCCTTATAAAATGATTGATTGTGTGATGAAACAAATGCCTGGATAAAAATGAAAACATCGAACGGACTTTGAAAGGTAAGTTTTTGGATATAAAGAAAGCCGCACGTCCAGGCTGATTGCCCAGACGGTCGGCTGAAAATGATCATACTTCATTGTGGTTGATTCCACGGTTCCGTCAGTCATATGATCTTGTAATTTTAAAATACTACAGCCGGGTAGGTTTCGTCAAGCGCTAATTAAAAAAATTTTTCATGTATAAAAGACGGAATAAATAGGAATTCTTGGAGTAGAAACCTTGATAGAACAGATTCTTTTTTAGAAAATGAAGAAAAGGAGAATTGTTCAGAAAAGGTATGAAATTGTGCAGAAATAGCAATCTGTAACAATGGAAAATATTTTATACTTAAAACAAGCCCTTTAACAAAAATATTCGAGACCAGGAGAGGTATAACCATGTTTCAGATAGCAATCTGCGATGATCAAAAGCAGGAATTGGATATGTTACGCAATGGTGTAGGACAGTGGCTTGAAGAAAATGTGGGAATTAATGCCTCTGTTTCTGTATTTCATTATCCGCAGGAATTGCGAGATTACCTTACACGAAAGGAAAAGACGTTTGATTTATTTCTGCTGGATATTATAATGTCGGAAATGGACGGGATTGAATTAGGACGGGCGATTCGTAAAATAGATGCTGAAGTTCCAATTATATATGTGACGATAACTCCGGAATATGCGTTGGAGGCTTATGGAATTCATGCCATTCGGTATTTGACGAAGCCGTATAACCTAAAGGAACTATATTCTGCCCTAGATTTCTCTTATGCTTTATTTCGTATGAAACCGAAACATACGATGCTGATTCAAGGAAAGGAATCGGTAACCAGCGTAATCATTGAAGAAATTATGTATATAGAAAATGATCTGCGGAAAATGACTTACACAATGAGTGATGGATATACGATTGTCAGTGTCCGGCGGAGCGGTTCATTTGAGGAGGCAGTGGGACCAATTGTTTCCAATAAAAATTTTATGCAGCCGCATAAATCTTTCTTTGTTAATATCCGCTATATTCGTGCATTACAGTCAAAGTCCATTTTAATGGATGACGGCAGAGTGATTCCAATCGCACGAAACAGGCTGGCGGATATTCGAGCAAAATATATTTATTATGTATCGGAAGAAAGGGAAAAGCTATGGTAAGTCCGGAATTTATGTTTCTTCAGTACCGCATTTCTATGTCATATTTGTTGGCATTTCAATTGTTGTTTTTGTCTCCTCGTTATACGAAAAGAAAATCTTTCTGTATAGCAGCATGCTGTTTTCTATTAACCGGAATCTTAGATTATCTATTCTTCTTTACAAGAAAAGGAGTAGAAAATCAGCATCTGATGACAGCGGTGCAGTTTCTTATTGTGCAGGCAGCGGCATTTATACTTTGCTGTTACAGGGATTTCCGTACATTATTTGTAGGCATTTCATCGTCTACATATGTACTTCCCGGAAATATTATTTCTACAGGATTATTTATTTATAAAGGCTCTATTGGGATTGCACTGTTGGTACAGATTATGATTCATGCAGCACTGCTGGCAGGAATTGCATTTTTGATGCATGGGAATCAGATAGATGAGATGGAAGAATATACGAGATTATGGAGAACATTATGTCTTATTCAGGTATTATTTTATGCGGTAATTTATGTAACGATTTTTTGGCCGAGTGATATTTACTTGGTAAAGTCAAATTGGATAGCGGTTATTTTGATCTTAATTTTGATGGAAATGACGAATGTGTTGATGATAAAACTGATTTCCCAGCAGCATGTGGAAGCTGAATTGGTAAGAAATAATCAATTTTTGGAAACTTATGCAGAAGGGCTTCGCAGAGAAGCAGCAATTATGCGCCGGGAAGAGGAACGAATGAAAATTTTCCGCCATGACAGCCGTCATGTATGTCAAACAATGTACACATATTTAGAGAATGGAGAAATTGAGCAAGTGCTAAAAATACTAAAAGAGATGAATGTGAAACTGCAGGCGGCTCCACTTAAAAAATATTGTGAAAACATAGTAATTAATGGAATTGTAGCAGGATGTATGCAAAGGGCAGAGAAGGAAAATATAAAATTTATTAGTAAAATAGATATGCCAAAAGAAATGGGGATGATCAATGAATTTGAATTAGCGACAGTAATTTCAAATCTTTTAAATAATGCACTTTATGCGGCGGCAAAAGTCGAAGATTTGGAAGAACGGAAAGTTAAGATACAAATGTTTCCGGTAAAAGGACAGTTAATTTTGGGAATTACCAATACTTTTGCAGGAACATGCAGGTTTTCCAAAGAGACAGGGCTGCCCATATCAGACAAAGGAAAAAATCATGGTTATGGTTTACGGAGTGTAAAAGCTTATGCAGAAAAAAATCATGCAATTTTTCAGTATTCAATAGAAAGCGGCTGTTTTTGTGTGAGACTGTTGATTGATATGTGATTAGATGGAATGGAGAGAGGAGTGTATTATGAAGAAAAAGAAACAGATCAAAAAGTGGCTGGCCGTAACTTTATGTTTCATTATGTTGATGAGCCATATGATGGCATATGCAGAGGATATGGAGAATGTTTCTACCGAGAGTACGACAGCGGTGGAAACTACAACGGCTGCGGAAAGTACAACCGCCGCAGCAAGTACAACTGCCGCAGCAAGTACAACAAAAAAGCAGGATACAAGTACAGAGAAAGAAACAAAAGAGACAAGACGAGAGGCTGTAAATTGGACCTCGAATCCGCTGTTTTCATTTTATGATATTTCCTTAAATAAATCAGAAAACGGCAGTACATATGAGTTGAAATTAAAGTTTCAATTTAAGAATTCAGAAAAAGAAAAAACGAAGCTGGTGGAAGGAGATAAGGCGGTTTTAGAGATTCCAAAAGAATGGTTTGTGATCGAAGACAGCCGGAAACAACAGCCGGTATATTATGGGCAGAAAGCAGCGAAAGATGGGAAACTTTCGAAAGATTCATGGGCAGATTATACAATCAAAGATCATTCTGTCCAGCTTGTTTTTCATAAAAATGCAGAAAATATGGAAGATATAGGATCCGTTTATGGAGAACTGGAACTAGAAGGAAAGATTCCGGATTCTGTTTTAAAAGAGACGAAGCAGGAAGTTGTCTGGACAATGCAGAAATATACCGATGGAACCGTAAATCAGACCAAGCTTACGCTGCCTGCGAAAAAGAGTACGGACAGTACGAAAAAGAAAAAAGCAGCTGTTTCATCAAAGGAACCTATTGGAGTACAGATAGATGGAAAAGAATATGATATCATACCATCCAGTACAGATTTATACGGCAGTGCTTTGTCACAGGATATTTACTGGCAGGATAATAACGATGTCAATCATAGAGTTACAACAGAGGGATATCGGGCATTGTTTTATCAATCCGGAAAACTGGAATTTCACTTTGACAAGGGTGGGGGAGTGGATGAAACGATACAGATTCCGGTATCTGATGTGTTGGAAAACGAAAGCCAGTTAAAAGTAGAAGATTTAGGCGGTACGGGACATTATGTCATGAGAATTGATGAAAATGTACTGCCAAAAACATTTACTTATGTGGTGGAAGATGAAGAAGGCAATCCAGAAGAGAAAACATTTTCTGTAAAAGGCTGGGATTTTGTGAATCTTGAAGGGATTGATAAAACTGCAGATCATTATGGATATTTTTTCCGGGATATACCGGATGAAGAAACCATGAAGAAGTATACCAATAAAGAAATCGGTTTCGGATGGTATTATTTAAAAGAATTTGATTATACAGCCAATATTGTGGTCCGTCATGGAGACAAAGGTACAATTGAGAATATAAAAGAAGCAATTTTTCAAGATTTTGTATTTAAGTATAAAGAAACCGGAATAAGTCCGGATTTTGAAAGCAGATTATTAGAGCAGGGAAAGGATGAAATCCTATTTGAAAAAACTGCATCTTCCGATAAGATAGATACTTATACTTTAACGGTTGCAGATGTTCCACAGTACCGTGTTGACGGATCAGAAAGGGAGTATCATATTACACAGCAGGAAAAAGAAGATCCTAAGAAGGAAGATCTGCTTTATATACCGGAAGAAGAAGGAAAACCGGATGTGATGGGAGATGACTATTTTAGGATTAGTTATACAAATGTCAGTACTTCCAGCCATGGAACCGTTGTTGACAGGGTATATTCCGGTGGAACGGTTACACTTACCTTGGCTGGAGAGACAAGATATAAGGGACAAAAGGTCTGGAGAGATGAAAAAGCCGAAGATAGACCGGCATTGGAATTTACGCTGTGGAGATATAGTAAAACAGGGGATGATGCGGATTATACCATGGCATCTCAGGTAAGAAATATTGATGGAAAGCTGGTAAAAATAACCGTTCCGGCAGGATATGAACAAGATACTTTGGATTTGAATTTCAGGGTAGGAATTGAACCGGAAGACGATATTTTATTGAGAGTAGACAGAGTGCTGAATAAGTATGATTCCGATGGAAATGAATATGTGTATTTTGCCAAGGAAAGCATGGCGGAAAGTGAAGAAGAATATGTGCAGACCTTTGGTAAAGTTGTTTCATCTGATGACGGTTCAGCCCTTGAACATGAGGATACGCTGCCTTATGACGGTGAGCGGCAGGAAAATGATAAATGTATCTATAATGGAGGAACTGTAAATAACAGTTTATCAGGAACAGTTGAAGC
This sequence comes from Lachnospiraceae bacterium, assembly GCA_021771695.1. Classification (GTDB taxonomy): domain Bacteria; phylum Bacillota; class Clostridia; order Lachnospirales; family Lachnospiraceae; genus Anaerostipes. The sequence goes on from JAETON010000012.1 coordinate 66,647, forward strand.
AAGTCTGGAAAAGAGCTGGAAAGCAATGGCGTATCAGGATGAATTTAAAGACGTCCGGGTGGAATTTACTCTGCAGGCAAAACATAAAGAGAAGCATTTCACACAGGGGGATGAATGGTACGATGTGACAGATGATTCCGGGGAAATTATAACTAAGGAAATGACGGGATTTAATGAAGAAAAATTAAGTGAATCCTATCAAAGAACAATGGATAAGTATGACAGCTTTGGACATGAGTTAGAATATCGCTGGGTGGAAACAGGAGTATATCAAGGAGAAAATACAGAGAACCTGTTAAAAGATGGGAAATTCCAATTGGAGCAAAAAGGAAGAACGGTACATTATACTTCTGATTTAGAGGATGTGAAACAGGAAGACGGAAGTTATAAAACTGTGATTGTCAATCGTATTGCAGATACAGTAGATTTCAACATTACCAAACGCTGGATGGACGATAAAGGAAATGAGTTACAGGAAGATAATCCTAATATAAAACCGGTGGGTCTTGTTCTGTTCCGGCAGACCTATGATGGAAAAAATGTAACGCTGATGAGGGTTAAGCTGGATAAAGATCAGATTTCAATTACGGAGCGCCATGTATATGATACGGAAGATGATAAAATTGATGCAGTGATGAATGGGAATTGGAAAGCAGTATTTAAAAATCTTCCGGAATATGATAAGGATGGACATTCCTATGAATATTTTGTCTTAGAAGAAGGCGGGATCAAAGCACGTTATGAGCAGACGCAGGATCCGGTAACAAATCATTATAATGAAATAATTACCAATACAATTGGCACAGGACTAGGCACGTTGGTAAATGTCCGGAAACGATGGATTGATGATGGAGACGTGCAGCATCGAGGGAAAGTTACGGTTGAATTATATCAACGGATTGGAGAAAACAATTTTAAGAAAATTGAGCAGATTTCAGATGGAAAAACAACAACATCAGAAATTGAATTAGATGCTGAGAGATTTTGGTGGAAACAGGTAGAGATTTCCGGAGATATTAAACATGAAGATGTATTGGCTTTGGAAAAGACGATAGCATATAGTGATGACAGCGGGGAAAGCGAAGAAATCACTTACACGCCGGAACAGATGGAAACCATATGGAACGAAGTCCATGCGAAGGATAGTACGAAGGAGGAGACCACAGAATCTACGGTTACAAAGAATTTTGATTCGGATGAACATAAGTATAAGGTAAATAACTTTATGAAAGTCCGGGAAGGCACGCAGTTCTTTACAATTGTCAATGAGCGTCTAGGTGAAATTAACTTAGAGATTACAAATGAATGGCTGGATGGTGATGGGGAGGAAAGAGAAAAGTTACAACAAGATTTGTCTGCTAAGGGAATCAGTGCTTATCTGAAATTGACATGTGATAATGAAAATGTTCAGATCGATGCAGAACGAGGAATTATCACGGTCAATGGAATTGACTTTCAAATTAGAGACAAAAATGATAATGCTATTAATGCGTATCAGAAAATTGATATAGCAAGCGGCGAGCTTGAGACAATTGAATTTCAAGACCTTCCAAAATATGATGAAAAAGGAACGGTGATTCATTATTCCGTAGAGCAGGTTTTTGTCAAGAAAACCGCGGATGGACAATATAAAGAAACGACTTTAGAGAAGGAAGGTATTTCTACGGAGTTTATTGTTTCAAAAGAAATTGGTGATTATGTGACAGGTCATCTGCATACCGACGATTGGCAGAAAATCGTGATAAAAAACCGTCTTTTTGGAACGAAAGCGGTTAGATTTTCTAAGGAATGGCGGGATGTATATCGTGTCGACCGAGACGAAAGACCGGATATTTATTTGGATGTATATCGGAAAGTACACAATTCTGAGAAACCGGATGATGTGAAGATAGAAAGTGTTGAACTGGATTACTTGTGGGAGAATGCATCGGATGAAACAAATATGTTTTGGGAGGTAGAGTTTAGTGAACTGCCGAAATATGATGATTATGGATATGAAATTACTTACTATGCGCGAGAGAAAATGCAGGTAGATGCCAAATCATTGGATTATAAACCAGTATATTATAAGTATGACGATCAGGTCATTGGCGATGAAACCGGATATTCTTCCGGACATTCGGATGACGGTACCCTGATTAATACGGCGGATAAGGATAGCCCGAAGGAAAGCGGTGAAACAGTCTGGGTATTAAAAGAAGGAGGAACTTTTGTAAATCAGCTGGAGCAAAATATTGTAATTGAGGGAAAGAAATTATGGGGAAATATTCCTAGCGGATATGAAAAAGCGGATCTGCCTGCGGTTACATTCAATATTTATCAGAAATATTATGAGAAGTCTATGAACGATATTACTTTACAGCAGGTAGTTGGAGCAAGTCTTTTGAAACAGCCCCAGACGACACAAGTCCAGAAGGATTTGGTACAGAGTATGCGGACAGCAAAGATGTTAAGAGAGGGAAATAAAATCACAATCGCTTCCATCACCATGAGGGATTGGAGCAAGCAATATAGTGGTGATGACAATTCATATCAGTTCCAGGTGAAATATAAAGGAAATAATACAAACAGCATCGATGCAGATGGAAACATTCAGGTGAGCAGTGACAGCGAGGAAAAGATTCCTTTGTATGATGAAAATGGAAGACGGTATGATTACACAGTGGAAGAACAGCTGGACCGGACAGATGTTGATGCAGAGGGACTTACAGATGTATACAATGAACCAGAGATTAACAATTTTTATGTTTCCAATTTTTATGAGAGTAAGAAAGGAAAGTTAACCGTAAAGAAAATATTGGATGTTGATTTAGCAGAGGGTGAAAAATATCCGGCAGTTCAATTCACTTTACATAGATATTATACGGACAGCAAAGGTGTTACAAAGCGGGATACATCCTTTGAGAGAGAAGGTTCTATTTCTTACGAGGCATATAAAGATGAGAAAGCAAGTTATACGTTTGTAGATTTGGATATCTTTGCTCCGAATGGAAAAAAGTGGCAGTATAAAGTGACAGAGAAATCTTTAGACGGATATGTAAGCTATGCCGGAGCTGGAGATTTGGAAAAAGATGGAATTACAGCAAAGGGAAGTACCGTGGAAGGTTTAAATGCTGCTGTTGATGAGACAGTGGATGCATCTTTTAAAAATGAAGCGCATCCAAAGAAGATTGTAATCAGCGGAGTCAAAATATGGCAGGATAATTATGATATGCTGGGACTGCGTCCGACGGTAGATGAATTGAATACAGGAAAAGCAATTTCATTTAAGCTTAAGAGATCCGCACCATCACAGCCGGGGCAGGATAATGCAATTGAAAAGCATGAGGTTGACAAAGATAAGTTTACCATTACATGGGAGGCTGTGAATGGAAAGGCAGATCAATACAAATTTAAGATTCAAGGAAATGATCCGGAACTGGAAAGGTATGCTCCAAATGGAATGGCTTGGACCTATTACTTGGAAGAAGAGTATAACGGAACCGCATCAGGTGTAGAAGTTCTGCCAGGATATCAAAAAACAAGAGAGTTACAATGTACACCTGCCAGTGAGGAAGAGCAGGAAGCTCTGGTATACAGCGCAAATGTAACCAATACATGGAAAACAGATCAAATAAATCTTACAAAACTGTGGAAAACAGCAGATATCAGCAATCCCACGGATACGAAAGCAATGCAGGAAGATTATCTTGGATATAAGATACAGCTGGAATTTGCTCTGCAGTCTAGAATCACGGCGAAATTCAATGCAGACGGAACGACAGGAACAATAGATAAGGCAACAGACTGGACAGATATGAAGGCAATGTATCAAACGGTAATGGGGCAGCCGGAGGACAAATACCAGTCGGCATTTGACCTTGCCATAGAAAAAAGCGGTGGTGTCCTGCAGTTTGATGCTGATAACAATCTGATTGTAAAAAATAATACGCCTTTGTCTATGCTGGATGCGGATCAATGGAAAAAGACATTTACTTATCTTCCAGGTTATGTAAGAGATACCAGTCAAACGGATAAATCATATTACCAGATAGAGTATCGGCTGGTGGAACGTAAGATTATTTTCTATGATACAGAAGGGAAAAAACTTGGAGAGCAGAAGACAGATAATTCGACGAATGCTTTGTTCCAGACCTCAGGGACTCCTGCCGATAAGGAAGCTGCTTGGGAAAACACTCTGCCGGTAACTCAATTAACGGTGAAGAAAATTTGGGATGATGGCGGCAATGCTTATGGAACAAGACCGAAAAATGCGGAAGGTAAATGGGAGACAAAATTTGAAATCCAGAGAAAGGATAAAAATGATGCTTCTGCAAATTGGGAGAAAGTTACGACAGTTTCTTTGACAGGAGATAATACGCAAAATACTGCTGAGAAAACAGTAGAGAATCTTCCGGCATATGGACTGAAATTTGGCGGAGGAAATCCTGTAAAAATTGAATATGAATATCGTGCAAGAGAAATAAATGAAGATCAAAGTATCATTGAAGGTGCGAATACTCAGCATGGTTATTATGGAATTTATAATGTGGCTTATACAGATACGGCAGCGGATACAGGTGTCTATGCGACAGAGATTACCAATGCAGTGAAAAGGACAACACGTTATGCACAAAAGAAATGGAATTATCCGGAAGGGTATGATAAGGATACATGGAATCAGCCGGTAACCTTGGAGTTAAAGTATAAAACAAAGGATGGAAATACAGCATCCTTTGCAAAGAAAGCAAAGGTAACTTTGAATGGAAGTAAGGATGGCAAAGCTGATCCATATGGAGAATATGAGGCTTGGAAGGCTGTATGGAAGGAGATTCCTGAGGTTATGCCGAATTCAGAGACGGATGCCAGCGGTCAGACCGTTTATGTAATAGAAGAAATTTCTGACAGCAGTTTCTATCAAGATGGAGAAGGAAGTGGCAGCGGAATTTCTGAGAATGATGCGTTTGTGGTAGAAAATACAACGACCAAATTGGAAATTTCCAAGAAAGTGGATTTGGGAGATTCCAAAACATTAACTTCGGATGATTTAAAAGAACAGGAATTTAAATTTAAATTAACCAATGATAAAAATGTTTCAGGAACCTATAAAGCGGTGGTGAAAGATGGTACTTCATCAACCACAAAAGAGATAACCATGGGAAGCGAGTTTACATTAAGGGATAAGGAAACCATTGTTATTTACGGACTTCCGAGAAAGAAGGACGGTGAAGCTGTCCAATATAAGGCTGAAGAAATAAAGAGTAATGAACAAAAGGGTATGGGATTTGATACAACGGTAAGTGTGAACGGAGCTGACAAAGTATCCGGCAGCTCAGGAATGGTCTCATTACCGGGAACAAAACCTGCGGATGAAGATATTTCTTCCATTGCATTTACCAATACTTTAGAAGGAGCCATTCATCTGGTGAAAAAAGATGAAAATGAAAATCCTCTCAAAGGTGTAGAATTCACCATTGAATATAGCGAAAGCGAAAATGGAACTTATTCTTCCATCAATGCGGATGTCTGCAGTAATCAGGAATTGGTGAACAAACAGGGTGTTTTGGAAACCAACGAGAATGGAGAACTTTCATTTACAGATTTGAAACTGGGATATTATTACAAAATCACAGAAACGAAACCGCTGGCTGGAATGAATGGTCTGAAAGAATCCATTATTACAGAATTGCCAAAGGCAGTGGAGGATATAACATCTATAGGAAATATACAGCCGGTTGGTACCAAAGATGGTAAAAATATTTTTGTTGAACTGAAATATGAAGTTATCAATAATACGTTTACAATGCCGGCAACGAAAGGTCCTGGCTTCTTCTGGCCTGGAATTGCAGGATTGATTCTGGCAGCTGCCGGAGGCGGTTACTGGATGATTTCCAACAGAAAAAAGAAACAGCAGGCCCAGGTTTCAAAAGGATAGGGGGAGAAGGATGAAAAGACGAGTATGGTATAAAATCATAGCATTTGCAGTTACGATGCTCTTGTTTATGGGAAATGTATCGGTTTTGGCATCTCCAAAAACGGATATAACTGCATTAAAAGCAGATAAGGGATATTATACAAAATTGAAAGATGAAAATGGGGCAGATCTTGCTGGAAACCCAAGTCTTACAATTTCTAAATATGTGAAAGGGAATAAGTCAAAACCAATAGAGGGAGTTATTTTTAAATATGCAAAAGTCGGTAATCTTTATGAGATTACCGACGGAAATCAAAAGATAATGGCATATGGAATTTCAACTGCTTTGGCAAAGAAAATTGGAATTCAAGAGGATGCAGACTATGCCAAAGACAGTATATCTTATTTTAAAAATGCAGCAGATATCAATCGTGCATTCAGCCGGAAAACAAAAGAGGATATTGAAGATTTTGTGACAAAGCAGGGGACAACGGGAAAGAATGGAGCATTTTCGGCATCCATGGACGGTTATGGTGTATATCTGATTGCAGAATGGGATATAGGGAATGCGAAAGTGGATGGAGAGCCTGCCAGTATTACGAAAACCCAGAGCCCGTTTGTTGCAGCGGTGCCAACAGCGGTTACAGCAGATGGAACAACATATTGGGAAGAAAATGTAGCTGCAGAAATTAAAAATAATACGGGAACTGCCGATGTGGAGAAGAAAATCGTCGACAGCCTGCATGATATGAGCGAGGGGAAAGATACGGATATAACACATATTGGAGATATCGTATATTTTCGTCTGACAGGTGAGGTTTTGCAGGTGCCGCCGGATAGCAATGAAAAGATAACAGCTTACAAATTTACAGATGATCTCAGTCAGGGACTGACACCGGATTTTGACAGCATTACTGTAAAAACGATGGAGGGAAATACAGAAAATCCGATTTCACTGGAGAAAAATAAAGATTTTACCGTTACCTCCTTGGATTATGCCGGAGGCAGAAAGGAATTTGCAGGAGGAAAAACAATTACGATTGAATTTACGGCAGCAGGGAAAGAGAAATTAACGGATTGGGCAAAGAAAACAGAATCGAATAAGAAAACAGTGCAAATCTTCTATTGTGCAAAAGTAAATGAAAAGGCTGTTTCCGGTGCTGGAAATCCAGCAGGTTCTGGAAACCCAAATGAAGTATCTTTGACCTATGAGGTTGGAAGCGGACAAATCATTACAACAAAACCGGATAAAGTTGTAGAATTTACATTTGAGATTGATGTGTTAAAACAGCTGGCAGGAAATTCAAATTTGACGTCAGAACAAAAAAACGACATTCAATTTGTTTTATATTCTGAAAAAGATGGACAAAAGACGTATTATACATTTACCGGCGCTGATGGAGCCTATGTTGTCCGTGGAAAGGCAGCAGATAAAGAAAGTGCTGTAAAGATGAATCCAAATCAAAAGGGAAAAATTTCTATGAGGGGACTGGAAAGCGGAACTTATTATTTGGAAGAACTGCAGACAGTTTCTGGCTATCATCTATTAAAAGAAGCTGTGAAGGTAGATTTAACAGCAGCTACAGGGACTAATGCATATGTTGCAGATGAGAAAAACACGGGAACTATTTATACGGGCAGCGTTAAAATTGATGCAGATGGGATAGTTTCTATGACGATCAATAATACCAAAGGTTTTGAGTTCCCGCCAACGGGAGGAAAAGGAATCTGGCTGTTTGTGCTTGGTGGAATTATGATAATTGCAGCGGGAATTATTTATTTTACCGGATCACAAAAAGGACAGAAAACAAAATAAGTGCTGCATAGGAAAATGGGGAAGTAAAATGAAAGATAGAAAAAAACTGCGAAATTTGATTGCAGTGCTGCTGGTTTTTCTTGGCGGAATATTGATGGGATATCCATTTCTTAGTAATTTTCTTTATGAACACAACCAGAAAAAAGTAATATTTCATCATCAGAATGTGGTGGAACAACAAAATAAAGAAATGTTGAAAGAAGAATACAAGGAAGCAGAAAGATATAATCAGAGATTGTATAACAAAGAAGTAATTTTGCTGGATCCATTTTCCAAAGCAGATATTAAAAGAAGAAACAGCCGGGAGTATTTAAAAAGGTTAAATTTAAATCATGACGGTATGATGGGGATGGTTGAGATTCCTAAAATTTCAGTCCGGCTGCCGATTTATCATGGAACAACGGAAGAAGTTTTGAATAAAGGTGTCGGGCATTTAGAAAATACATCTCTTCCGATAGGAGGAAAAGGAACACATGCAGTGCTGTCGGCACATACAGGGCTGACAGATAAAAAGATGTTTACGGATTTGGAACTTTTGGAAAAAGGAGATATGTTTTACCTTAGAATACTAGGGAGAAATCTGGCATATCAGATAGATGATATTCGTGTGGTAAAACCGGAAGATACTTCTCATTTTTCTTTGGTGCGTCAAAAAGATTATGTGACATTGGTTACCTGCACGCCTTATGGTGTAAATTCCCATCGGCTATTGGTGAGAGGAAGCAGAGTTCCTTACGATAAAAATGAGAAGCAGCAACTGAAACCGACAGAGAGATCCAGCCAGTGGATGCAAAAGTATGTAAGAACCCTTGGAATAGGAATCATGTTCTTGCTGGCAGTGTTTGTATCAGTATTATATTGGCAAAAGAAAAAATCTTAGGAGGAAGTATGGGACGAGGAAATCTTACACAGAAGGAAAAAGCTATTCTGATGAGGAATCCTTTTGTGCTTGATATTAATGGAAATCAGATTCGATATTCCGAAGATTTTAAAATACAGTTCATTCAAGAATATTATTCTGGAAAAGGGCCAGCCCAAATTTTTGAAGAGGCAGGTTTTGACCGCAAAATTCTTGGTTCGAAAAGAATTGAGCGTGCAGCAGCACGATGGAGAGAGGCCTATGAAGCGGGATCACTTGGGGAACCAAGCCAGAATGTAACACCAATAAAAAAATTAGTGCAGAAAAATCGGAAATATCGAGAAAAAATCGAAAAATTAGAAAGGGAAAATCAATTACTAAAAGAGGCTATCCTAAAAGATAAGATAGGGGAATGATATAAAACAAATAGTAATGAAAAAGAATAAGATTATATTTTATATATTCATTTTAGCAGGAACTGCTGTAATCAATGTTCCATTTCTTTGTCAATGGATGAATAAAAGACAGCAAAATCATATGGCAGCTCAATATCAAAAAAATATCTCAGAGATACCTGAGAAACAAAGAAAAGAATTATTTTCAAAAGCTCAGGCTTATAATCAAAAATTATACCAATCTCAGAGTTTGCCAAAAGATGGATTTTCCGGGGGTACTACGCCGGATCAAGAGTATTTGTCAATTTTGAACATGCAAAAGGATGGGATAATGTGCTGTTTGGAAATACCATCCATTGAAGTATTTATTCCAGTATATCATGGAATGAATACAAAAAGTTTAGAACAAGGTGCGGGGCATTTGTATGGTTCTTCATTTCCGGTGGGAGGAAAAAATACACATGCTGTACTGGCAGCCCATAGAGGTTTGGTTTCAAAGACGTTATTTACGGATTTAGACCAGCTGAAAAATGGAGATGTATTTTTTGTTCATGTATTAGGGAAGACCTTGGCATATAAAGTAGATCATATACAAACAGTAACACCAAACCAAACGGAAGCTTTAAAAATTTTATCCGGCCAAGATTATGTGACATTGGTTACTTGTACACCTTATGGAATCAATTCGCACCGGCTCTTGGTGCGGGGAATAAGAATTCCATATAAATCCGGTGTGCAGGGCAATGCAGCGGGGTTTTGGATATGGGGAAAAAGAATTTTTCTTGCTTCTATCATATTTCTTATTTTGTCAGGAACAATACTTTTGCTGCCAAAAGGAATCACGGGAGGGAGGAAACAATGAAAAAAGAGAATCAGAAGATTTTGCAGAAAGTAATAATGATGGTGGTCATTTGTTTTGTGATGGGTGGAATTTACCATCCAGTGAAAGCAGAAACATACGACAGCAGGAAAACCGGAAGTATTACAATACAGTTAAATGATATTGAAACAGAAATGTCCAACGTGGGATTTGCCTGTTATCAAATAGCAAAAGTTCAAGAAGGGAATGAGATGTCATGGGAATTGCTTCCGGAATTCCAAGGCATTGGGGTGAAAATAAATAGTTTAAAGACAGCCAGTGATTACCGGCAGGCAGCAAAAAAGCTGTCAGAGGCTCAAAACAAATCGAAAGCAGAGTATGTTCAAGGAAGCACCGATGCACAGGGGAGACTCGTATTCTCTCCGGTAAAACAAGGAGTATATTTGATAGAGCAAGTTGATTCCGCACAATATGGAAAAGTTTTACCTTATTTGGTAACAGTTCCTTATACAGAAGATGGAAAAGAATGGATTTATGATGCGAAAGCATTTGCAAAAGGAGAAACCACAGAAAAACCGACCAGTGAGGTAACTAGTGAGACAACAGAAACAACAGCGTCTTCCCATACGAATAATACTGCAAAACCACGGAAAGGGAGTATTGCAGAAACCAGTGACCAGGCGGAACTGGAAAAGTATGCGGGAATGGCGGCAATTGCAGGTATTGTGATTATCATTGTTGGTTTTATAATATATCGAAAAAAGATAAGTGAATAAAAATGAAAAAAAAGGGAATTCTCTTTGTATGACAATGAAACATAAAAAGGGAATTCTTTTTTTGATGTTAGGAATTATTGGCTTATGTATGATAGGAGAAAAAAGAATTTCTGCGAAGATAGAAAAAGATTTGAAAGAAAATATTATTCGTTTTCATGTACGGGCAAACAGTGACAGCAAAGCTGATCAGCAGGACAAGTTAAAAGTGAGGAATGCGGTTGTGGATTACATGGGTCCTTATATGGAAAAAGCGGAAACAAAAGAAGAAGCAATGAAAATTTTAAAGCAGAAAAAAGGAGGAATTCAAAAAACTGCAGAAGACACATTAGAAAAACTAGGGAAGATTCCAAAAATAACGGTATATTTTACGACAGAGGAATTTCCCCAAAAAACTTATGGAACTTACGTATTTCCAGAAGGCGTCTATGATGCCGTCCGTGTGGATATAGGAGCAGCCAGAGGGCATAATTGGTGGTGTGTTATGTTTCCGGATTTATGTATAACGAAAGATGATGAAATGGAAATTAATCAAAATGCTAAGAAAAAAATGGAGCATTTACTTGGCAGCAGTACGGTGAAAGCCATGGAGAAAAATCGATATTTACATTGGCTGATAAAATAAAAGGGGGCGTTGCAAAATGCAACGCCTTTCTTTTTTACGAAATGTCAAAAGGCAGATTCCGGAGAATCTGCCTTTCATGGTATAATTAGATATGACTACTAATCCAAAATACCAT
>JAETON010000051.1 GCA_021771695.1 Lachnospiraceae bacterium
CTTTGTATTCATGATCATATTGCCTGTTTCCTGCCATTTTTGTTCACTCCTTATTCTCTTGATTATATATCAAATCCTTGAGAATGGGATGTCAACTTTTTTTATACCACATCAAAGCCTGATCACGCAGAAAAGGGCATAGTTATACCAAGTAAAATATCTTCACCACTTTGATAAGTGATATCGATATGTATACCGGCCCTTATACGTAATCAGGCTTTCTATTTTTGAAGGACAGCAGCTTCTTGTTTATTAGGGAAATACATTTAAGGAGGTTCAAAACTACTACCCTTCACTATGTAGCCACGGGAAGGCCTGAAATATGACGTTTTTCATAAAAAAAGAGCGACCATTTTCTGATCACTCTTACTATTCTAATAATTTAATTAGCTTTGCTTTGCCTCATAGTCAAAATCGAGAATATCATAATTCATCTTTCTTCCAGATAGATAATACTCATATACTTTTGTCGCTGGTATATACCTTACCTTTATTGCTTCAAGTCCCAGACTAGATAGCATGTCCATTACAACCTCACCCTTAAAGATAACCTTATCTTCTTCAGTAGGTAAGAGAAAACAGTTTCTTACATATTCAAAACCATGTTCTCTAATGAATTTTTGATATGCCAACTGATATAAATATTGTTTTGTCACAGATTCTATGCCTGGTTGTCCCTTCGGACGTTGATTTTCTATCAAAATAGCATTGTAATATTTTGCATCAAATATAATGAAATCTGTATCTCGAATAGAAATCAAATCTGGAATCAAAGTATCTGCTGCAGTCTGTTTAGTTGCCGTCCACATGGGTTTTTCAATAATATCTATCAGCTTTGTATTTTTATCATATGCTTCAGATAACTTTCGTGGAAGCTTAATCATACCTAACTTTATATTAAGTTGGTTATCCATAATATCTGCACAGACGTCTTCCCATACTCGATGAAAACTATTAGATCCAAACATCGACAGACAATCCATATCGCTAAGATGACCACCTCTTTCGATATAAGCATACATCGTTTTCAAGACCATTTGCTTTCTTGTATTAAACTGGACATTAAGTTCTTTCTCAATGCGATATAGAATATAGTCTTTATCACCAAACTCGTCTAAATCTTCATCAGTAAGATCAACTTCAGTATAATCAAATAGCGTAAGCAAATCTGCGTCCTTCATTTCCGTAGATGCTTTAGTCAGAATACATTCATGGAGTCTCTTGAAATAGTCATAATCATCATTAACTCTTCTCTTTGTCTGTAAATCAATATAGTATGGTCTATTATTACTAAGAAATGCAAAGGTTTCGTTTATGGTCTTGTCCCACAGAATTTCACCAGCTCCATTGCTTTCTATTATCTCTTCCGTATTACTATAAACATCGTTCATAAAATAGTCATTCATAAGGAAAAGAATCACTGCAAGCATATTAAAAGCCTTACTCTCATCGGTACTGTTGAACATTCTTATAATTTGTTCCTTTGAACTGTACTTCTCAAGTACTCGCAGAACCTGCTTCAACTCACTAATAGGCTTTTCAGCGTGTAACAGATATTTCGGATAACATTTTAAGACTCTACCTGCAACTGTGATAACACCTACAAAAGTAAAAACATATAGATACTCTGTATCGCCAATTTCCACATCTACTATCTCAACATCGGCATCAGATAACTCTGTTAAATCTTTTTGTTTATCTGTTGATTTAACCGTTTTAAGTACTCCATATTCCTTTAGTTTCTTTATAATGTTAGTTGCAAGTTCTCCGGAACATTCAAGCAGATTACATAATTCATCCTGTGTATACCTTTTCTGCTCTCTTATGAACACGGAAATCATTCTTTATTCTCCTCCACATTTTCATTGATGTCTTCTGGCTCAGTAGCGAGTTGAATGTCATGATTAAATATACCAATCCCTTTCTCATCAAACTCTCTACAGATTTCAGAATACCTAGTGCTGTTTTGGAAACATCCTTCAAATACAGTTGCTCGTTTTTGTTTTGCGGCGTCTTCGAACAGATACATAATCACTTTGTTCTTAAATACCTTTACAAATTTTTCGCTATCAATTTCATTTCCATTCTCTGGAACAACTATCTTTCTTGAAATAAAATAAGGTCCAAGCTGCTTATCTTCATTTATTTTCTGTTTCGCAAGGAAGTTGTTAATCGCTTTTCTAAGAGTATTCCACTCAACTTTTTGCTTAACCTTTGATCCAAGTATAACTGTTTTCCCTTGAAGATCTTTATCATTATCATCAATTCCTATATATGTAAAATCCCATCTTCTCTTAAATGCTGTATCCATAGGGAAAACACCTTGATCAGCACTATTCATAGTAGCCCAGATGAACATATTATCAGGAATTCTTATTTTATTGAAGCATTCCTCTGGAAGTTCCAATTCTTTTGACAAATACTTCTTCATATCTTCAGTAGCTTCAATAGGATATTCGCTACAATTATCATCGCCTCTATCAAGCAATTGGAAAATATCGCCAAATACTGCCGCAACATTTGCTCTATTTATTTCTTCGATGATTAGAAGATATGGCTGTGGATTATCAGTCATTGCACTTTTCAAAGCTTTGACCAAAACTCGCATAAATGGACCTGGAACATACTCATAAGATATTTCTTCCTTAACTTCATCTTGGTCATCTAAACATACATATGGTCTAATCGCTCTTCCGTGATTCCTTTCAACGCTATTATCATTAACTGCTGGAGTTCCGTCCGCTTTCTTCGTTTCAAAATTCTCATCAGTATATAGCCCAAGAAGAATTGGAAGTCTTGTCAACCCATCACCTTTAAATTTATCATAAAGCAAATCGTATTTATCTTGTGCTGTTAAACTCGTATCTTTAAGTACATCAATAACTTCTTTTTCACCATTCTGCGTATGTGTTCTAGATTGATATTTCTTCATAACAGGCTTATATGTGCCCACAAAATTAGCATAACTATAGTCTGGATGAAATGTCACGCGTTCATAATCAGTCTCATTATTATCACCTATCAATTTTGCGCATTCTTTGTTTATCTTGAAACTCTTTCCCGTTCCTGGTGCGCCAAACACAATTCTGTTTCTTTCAAACTCTGATGAATATCCTGTTTTGTATATAATCTTTTTTTCAATTTTTTTATTGTCGTCTGATGGTTCTTTAGCAGACAATAACTCATCTACTTTTACTGTAGTATTTGTACTTTGTTTAAAAAAAGCATTATTGAGTTTCTTGAATTCATCGTCTACATCTTCTGGCTTTATAGCGTACATATCATACAAAAGTTCTTCTTTTCTTTTGAGCATAACCATATAAGAACCTTCATGTACAATTTTTCTAAACTCAATAAACTGAGGTGAATCCATATATGTCATTGACATTTGAATTTGATCAGCTGCATCTTTGCGTCTACTTCTTACTATGCTAACATGAACTCTCATTTCACTTTCTGAAAAGAATTCTGCTGTTGTATCAAGATAATTCACATTTGATTTATATAAATTAACGGGAATCTGTGCCACAAAATATTTTTTCAATTCATCATCTTCAAGACTATATTCCACATCAAAATATCCATTAGCTCTAATATATGGAAACATATCCATCTGAGGACCAGTTATCGCAATATGCGATTGCTTTGTAGTTCTGTTTTTATCCAATGTATTTGATGCTTTTAATTCCTTAACAATCAAACCATCGAAACCATCTGTTTCGATAGATATCTTTATATTATTAAGTGTTTTAGCAACAACATTCATTGCGCTTTTAAAATCTGCCATAATGTCCTGCCTTTCTTTTAATACTTAATGTATTTCTTAATCACGCGTGCTATAGCTCTTCCTAATAATGGTGGTACGGAGTTACCAATCTGCATATATGTCTTTGTGTATGCACCTCTAAAAAAGTAATCATCTGGATATGATTGAACACGTGCTGCCTCTCTAGGTGTAAGCCCTCTTGCCTGCGACGGATGAATATACATGTTACAATCAAATTTCATGTGCGCAGTTATTGTCTTACAAACCTTATCTGGTTCAAGCTTAAAATACTTATCTTTAAAAATGTCATTTCTACTTGAATAAGGCATAATATCAGCAATTTTGGGATCAGTTGATTTGTCACCCGGGTCCAATCTTCCAAAAATCTCAATGTCACGATCATTGTTATACCTTGCCTTATGATTTAGAACTGCTGGATACTTACGACCTTGATTTATATATGCCACATAATCATTCTGCTCTGTTAAATAATTATGATCAATTCTTCTACCAGATTCTTCTGTGTCAAGTTCGGTTGAGTTCTTAATTCGTGATGCTTGGAGTTCTCGCAATCCGTATAACGCATCCTGCAAGAAATAATCTGAGATAGACTTACTATATTCAAAGATTTCTTTAAAAATAGCTTCATTATCTGCACCAACACAATTTCCTATATAAATCAGACGCTCTCTATTCTGCGGTACACCATAATCTTTTGCATTAAGAATATGTGCTGCTACAGTATAACCGACCGCTTCAAAATCCTCTATCACTTGATCCTTAACACTAAGCATTCCCTTAACATTCTCCATAACAAAAAATGGCGGACGTACCTTTTGTACAGTCTCAACAAAGTTCTTATAAAGGAAATTTCGTGGATCATCGATTATCCTTTGGCGATTCGCTGTTGAAAAGCTCTGACAAGGAGGGCCACCAACAATAACATCCACCTTTACTCCTTCTAGGAGTTCCTCCACATGATCAACAATCTTTTCCTTGATATCACCAAGTATAATTTTGCTCCTAGGAGTTTCTGGATGATTGTGAGCGTAGGTATCAACACAAACCTCCTGTATATCATTAGCAAGACATGTGACAAATCCTTCTTCTGTAAATCCCAAAGATAAACCACCTGCGCCGCAGAATAAATCTACCATTTTCATTGAATTCTCATCAACAAGGCTTCTAACTTCTTTAATGTATGTATTACAGTACTTATTTACTGGACAATTCTTGCAATCCTTCATTTTATCATTACAAATAATTGCCAGACGGCCAAAGCATTCCCTAACAGACTCATACTGTTTTAATGCATCTTTGATAATCTCAGCTCTCTGCATTAAAAAATCTTCATCGATAGTTGCTGTCATTCTACCAATACAAATATCAGCATCCTGTGGATCTCCAGTAATATTGAATGCTTGAATGAACTGCGTTATTTCAAGTATTTCGTTATTCATCTTTTTCATTGTTAATCGTTCCACTCTCCAACTTCTTGTAATTTAGTCTTCACAGCCTTTGCAACCGCTCTTGATACATTTACAGTAACTGCATTTCCAAATTGTTTATAAGCCTGTGAATCGGATACAGGGATAACAAAATCTGATGATTTTGGGCCATCAAATCCTTGAAGTCTAGCACATTCTCTAGGAGTTAATCTACGTAACCCCTTATCTTGAGTAACATAGTTATCTTGACTAGCTCTATGCATTTTTGCCATCGTTGCACATAATGGTCTTGCAATAGGAAGATCAGTTTCTGCTTTTGCAACCCAACCGCCACTTCCACTAGACAACACCGTTTTTCTGATTTTTTCAGAAAGAAAATACTTATCTGGCACATCTTCCTCAAGAACATCCTGCATATAATAAGTCAGTTTCTCTTTTTCTGGAGGATCAAATTCTTTTACTTCATCATTTGCAAAACATACGATATATGTTCTATTTCTCGTCTGTGGAACACCGTAATCTGATGAATTCAAATTCATATCAAATACGTTATAACCAAGATCTTCTTTAAGTATTTCCTTAATTCTTGCTAGAGTATGTCCATTATCGTGAGTCCGCAAAGCTCTTACATTCTCTAAAATAATAGCTCGTGGTTTATGTTTTCTCACATCAATCTGATATGCAATTATTTCAGCAATTCTGAAAAACAATGTGCCTCTAGTGTCCTCAAATCCCTTTTGTTGCCCCATCATACTAAATGGTTGACAAGGGAACCCCCCAATCAACACATCAAATTCAGGTATTTCTTCAATAGGATATGTTGTAATATCCGCAAGTGTTGACGGAACATCAAAATTCGCATTGTATGTCTGTACTGCGTATTTGTCAAAATCATTTGCCCATACAATCTTAAAGCCGGCATCAACGAATCCTTTATCAAGTCCGCCTATACCACTAAACAATGAAATAACTCTCATTGCACGTTCTCCTCCCTATGGTTTTTGAGATATTCTCGAATCCAATCACATATCTGACCAGAAGCAGTTTTGCCTTCTGCGTAAAGTAGATTCATAAACTCTTCCTTGATTTCCGGCTCGATAGAAACCTCTATTTTCGATACTTTGCGTCTGCCTCTAGGACGACCAACAGAACTATTCTTTTTATTTGTAGTATTCATATTTTTCTCCATATAAACCCCTGTTTAATGCATGTTTTTATCATGGTATAAATTATAGTATCATAAAGAAAGCTGTTTTTCAAGATGGTCACCCATATATTCTCAGTATCCCCACTAAAAAACCACAAGTAATTAAAATACATTAACTACTTGTGGTTTGAGTCTAACGATAATTTTCTTAAATAATTTTAATAATATCCTCACCTGGAATCACATTTAATTTTGAACCATTGTCCCATGTAACCAATATAGATCCAATGTCATCAACACCTCTAACAGTACCTTCTGTACCAATCGGTGGTGCTTGAATGTCATCCATCTTGATAATTTTAACTCTCATACCTGGCAAATATGTTGTCTGAGTTATTTTCAATATTTCTTCCTGTTTCATAAGTTCAACCTCCTCAAAGCATAATTTTTCACCAACAATTATGTCGTGAAAAAACATGTTTGTATGCGGTCAAAATAAACGGATTAAAAAAAGAAAAGAGCCACTCTTTTATAAAAGCAGCCCTAGTCATACTTATATCAAATTAAAATGCTTAAATGCCTCCATGATGGCATCTTCCTTCTCCTGTGGGCAAGTAGGCACCCTTCCTTCACCAGAGCCTACATTGTAGTTCTTACGCTTCTCAAGGCCCATTTTATTCTTAATCTGCCCGATATAAAGGCTTGATACTTTCATGCCATCATTATGCTCAGCCACATATTTCTTAATCTCTGCATATGTTGCAGTTCCTGACTTGCCTTCAAGTTTTTCAACATCCAAATCTATCTCGATATGTCCGTCGACTTTTTCCCTACTTAATAAGACAACCGTCTCAACATGCGGTGAAAGTTCTTCCTTATACTAAATAGCAAAATATCGCCCTATTTTTGCTATTTGGTATGATTTGAACCCTTCTATCACAGAGCCTGAACACCTTTGAACCCCACCATTTTCTTGCTCTCCAACAAAATCCATTTTATCCTATTCTTCTTCATCCATTAACAGTTTCAGCACCCAACGTGGAACTACTGACGGACGCTTTCTTTCCCTTAGGCAAAGGGCAATTTTCTCCGCATCTTCTTCTCGCCAGAAACGGTCTCGCTTATAACATTCCCGATTACAGTATCTTTGCCGGGATGCCCTACTCGTAAAAGTCTTACCACAGTAAGCACACTTATGTTCGTAAATTTTTAATACGACATTACGATTATCCCACTCCCTTCTGCACCGTTCACAGCAGAATTTTCTTCTCCTTCCTGTTACCGGCTGTTCCAAAAACGCCCCACAGTTTTTGCATGCTATAATACCATCGCCACGGATTGCAGGCAACTCTGTTTTTTCCGTAATTTTACCATGTCTGTAGCCTTCCAATCCGATTTTTCTACAATAACATCTGACCTGATCTCTGGTAACATTAAGTGCTGTGGCTATTGTCCGGTATCCCCAACCTAACCTTCGTAATCTCTCAACTTCCTGCTTTTGTTCTTCTGTCATTCGCAATCACTCCTTTT
>JAETON010000052.1 GCA_021771695.1 Lachnospiraceae bacterium
TCCCTTAAGCGGAATGCTGATTTGCCCTTACTGCGGAAAAACGCTCCGGCGCAGACAGGTTTACAAGAAGAAAATCCAATGGCTTTGCAGCACCTACATTGAAAAGGGAGTCAAGGCATGTAAAGGGATAAGGATTGATGATGTCGAATTGCAAGGCTTGAATATTACGGAGCAGACAGTGATTGAGGAGGTGGTTAAACATGGCAAGAAGCATTACTGTTATACCAGCAAAGCAGATTTCGACTGCGGAATCAGGAACAGCACAATCAGTGCAGAAATCGAAGATGGCAGCGTACTGCCGAGTGTCAACCGACCAAGAAGAACAGTTATTAAGCTATGAGAATCAGGTCAATTATTACACAAATTATATCAGTGAAAATCCTCTTTATGAATATGCAGGGACTTATGCGGATGAAGGAATTTCGGGAACCAATACCAAAAAGAGAGATGAATTTAACCGCATGATTGCTGATTGCAGGGCGGGGAAAATAGACATGATTATTACTAAGTCCATTTCCCGATTTGCAAGAAATACGCTGGATTGCTTGAATTATGTGCGAGAGTTGAAAGATTTGGGGATAGGGATTATTTTTGAAAAGGAAAATATCAATACCCTCGATGCAAAGGGAGAAGTGCTGCTTACCATTCTTTCCTCACTGGCACAGGACGAGAGCCGATCCATTTCAGAGAACTGCACTTGGGGAATTCGCAGAAGGTTTGAGACAGGGAAGCACAAAATGAGTACAAAGCGTTTTCTTGGCTACGATACGGATGAAACGGGGAAGCTGGTAATCAACAGGACACAGGAGCCGATTGTAATTCGGTTGTATCAGGAATTCCTGGACGGAAAAACAACCGATTACATCAAGAGGATTTTTGAACGAGAAGGCGTGAAAAATTGGGATGGCGGTACGAAGTGGCAGTCCACAACCTTAATGAGTATGTTGGAGAATGAAAAATACAAGGGTGATGCCTTGCTGCAGAAAAGCTATACGGTGGACTTCCTTACCAAGAAGCGGACACAGAATAAAGGGGAAATCCAGATGTTTTATGTGGAGGATGACCATGATGCCATCATTTCAAAGCGGATATGGGAATGTGTACAGCTTGAAATAAAACGCAGGAAAAAGTACCTGGAGGAGCATGGGACAAACTCCTATTCCCACCGGCCGGAAAGCAATCCATTTGCATCCAAGATAATTTGCGGAGACTGTAATAAGGTATTTGCACGGAAAGGCTGGCGGAGCAGCACGGGCGTTGACCGTAAGGTATGGCAATGCAGTGAACGGTACAAGGTCAAAGGAGTCATGGGATGTGCCAACCGGCATGTGGAGGAAGAAACGCTGATAAAGGCTTATCTGATGGCTTGGAACGCATTGGTGGAGAACCGAGAGGATTTCATGGAGCAGTGGACAGAACAGCTGCAGAGCGAGAACCTATTGGAAGGTTATCGGGCAGAGAAGTTCATAGAATACACCGATGGGGCAGAGCCTTTGACGAAGATGGACACGGACTTTATGCTGAAAACACTGGACCACATCAAGGTCTTTGAGGACGGAACATTGTTGGTGGTGTTCCTGGACGGAACGGAGATTGAATGTAAAAATGAAGAGGAGTAAGAAAAGATGCCGATTGGGAGTTGCGATTCCTGATCGGCTTTTTTTCTTGCTCTTTTGCAGATGGTAAAACATAAGTGGATGTGGTAAAATATTATGCGAAAGTTAAAAATGGAGGATAAGTCATTGCTACAAATAATAACGGGGAAATTTTATAATAGTGAAGATAGATATCATAATAACTGTAAGGGAATTCTCTATTCCAATGCTTCATTTAGAGGAATTTATGATATAGGCCATGTAAAGATAGAGGCAGCAGAGTCTTTGGGTAATGTGGATCCTTATATTGTCATGTATGATAATCAATTGCAGAAGTCGCATAGCGGATTTGAGTTGGTAAAGGTTGGAGATGAAGAAATTCTTCGGCAATTGAAAAATATTTTATCATTTGCACTTGATGCAGTGTTTGATGAAGACAAATCCACAGTGGAAAGAATTTGTAGAAAAAAAGAAAGTGGAAGAGGTAAGTATCCAGTACCGTCAGAGTTTATCAACGGAACATTAGATATATCTAAAAATGTGTCCGATGATGAAATGAAGTCATGTGGAGTTTTTCTGGAACAATTGTTAGCTTTAAATAGAGAAGACTATATTAATATATTAAATTGTATTGTGGCATATAACGCTTCTGTTCGACTTTTAAGTGAGGATATAAGTCTTGCATATTCAATGCTTGTGTATTGCTTAGAATCTTTGGCACAAAGTTATGATTCATATATCCCGATATGGGACGATTATAAAGAAGATAAAAAGAATGCGTTGGAAAAAGTTTTTAAGACGCTTGACGAAGATGCTGTAGAAAAAATAAAAGAAATATTGATTAAAGATGAACATTTGAAATTATCTAAAAGATTTCAAGAGTTTGTTGTAGGGCATATTGGTGACAAGTTTTTTTATTATAACGAAAAGAGAAAGACTATTGGAAAAGAGGAATTCTTGGTTGCTCTTGCTAATGCTTATAATATTCGTTCTAAGTATGCGCATATGTTAAAGCCGTTGATGAAGCATTTGAGGATGAGTGAATTTTCAAAAAATGCTGATGTATTTGAATTTCAACATAATGTGTACTTTACATATAGTGGCTTATTGCGAGTAGTGCGTGAGGTGATTTATGATTTTACGTTTTCACTTCAAAAAACTGGTTTTGAAGCATTTGATTGGCGAGGTGCAATACCAGGATGTGTTGAACTTGAAGCGGCTCCTTGTTATTGGATATGGAAGATGGATAGTAGTAAAGGAGAAGGGGCGAAAGCTAGAGTAGAGGGGTTTGTCGAGACATTCGTTCATTATCAGAATAAAATTCCTAAGATGGATGACTTAATAAGAATGTATTTATCACATTTGGGAGAAATGAAAGAGGAAAATAGATTAGCTGCATTTACACTATGTTGCTTATATGTGAGGAAGGTTGGAAATGTAGAGGATGAAACAAAAACTCAGTTTAATGCCGTTTTTGAAAAAAATAAGTCGTTATTAGAAAAATGCTCAATATATGGATTGATTATATATGTAATGGGGGCACATATTGATCTTAATGTGGCTTGGAAATTAGAAGAATGTGAGAAGGTTGTGAAGGCTTATTGTAAAAAACGATATAAAAATAGTAGGCTTAAGCTACCAAAAGAAATTGAAAGTATGATTTATTTGGAAGTCGCAAACAGCTTTGAAGGCGAAGAGGAAAAAGAAAATCGGCAAAAATGGAGGTTGCGAGCATATGATAATTCCAATAATTCTAAAGAAATACAGGAATTAATAAGTGATTGCATGGAAAAGGATAGCACATTTGATATAAGTATGATTTGGCAGGTTATAAATAAAAGATTTGAAAAATGAATTTAAAGGTAGAAATATATGAGAGATGATTTTTCACAAGCTACAAAGGATTTGTTGGCAAATAGAGTTGGATGGAAATGTAGCAATCCAAATTGTAGAAAAGCCACACGTGGAGCAGGGGCGGAAAAAACGGACATTATAAATATAGGAGTTGCATCCCATATTACGGCTGCTTCTAAAGGCGGTCCAAGATACGATGAAAATATGACTGTCCAGGAAAGAAAGTCTTCTGAAAACGGAATATGGTTATGTCAGTCTTGCTCAAAGTTAATAGATTCAGACGTAAAAAGGTATACGATTGACAAACTGAAGAAATGGAAAGAACTTTCGGAACAGATGGCAGTTCTGGATTTGGAGGAAACCGTGGTAAGTAAAACGGGTGGAGATAAAGAATTGATAAAGTTTTTTATACAATGTTTTGACAGACCATCATTCCATGATAGAATATGCCAAGAAGGAAGAATGGAGGATTTTGATAAGGCTATTGAGGATACTATTATTGCATTGAATACAGGTGTTCTTAGGACAAGGGACGGAAGTATCCTAAAGAAGTCAGAAGGAAAATCAGCTGTTGTAAATCCAGAGTGGAGAGAGAAACTTGATACAATTTGTGATATGTTAGTTGCATTAAGAAAACGATTAAGGATTGCAAAGGAGGCAGGTGCATATTCTACATATGGCGAAGGCGAGGTAATGTATTGTTTTTATGACAGAGACTTGGAAATGTGGTTCGATTCTACACGAGAGGAGATTCTAAAAATATTATCAGCGATTTGTGAGGATATTGGCGTACATGGGTTACATTTCCACAGAAAGCAGTATAGATGGTAACTGATAACAATGGGGTAAACACTATCCCCCTAAGTGGGGTATAAACCTTTTCGCAAAAGGCACGACTTTCGCTATTTAGTATAAGAAGTAACTTTCACCGCATGTTGAGACAATCGCACTTTTACAGCGTAAATAGGCGGTTTTATGTATGTGGTTCAGTCTATTTGCCACCGATTTGCCACCCTGATTTTAAAAATTGATGTAACTGTTCAGAACCCTCTTATTCAAAGATAAAATCAGGGGAACCTGAAATTGCATTTTTGATTGCTTCATATGCATTGTAACCTTGCTTATGGGCGGTTCCAACATATGACATAATCTTCAGGTATTCTCTGGCGCCTTCCTCACTTCGGAAACAGCCGGATACCTTGGTTTTGACCTTGATCATCCTCAAATCGCGTTCTGCCTGATTGTTATCAAATGGAACAGTAAAGTTCTTGATAAAAAGGCAGACGGATGCCTTGTATTTCGCAAGGCGCTCTACTAAGGCAAGAATCTTTCCTTTTTTCTTCCGTCCACGTTTTTTCTCTGTAATTTCCGGAAGCGGATTTTCCTGCCTTGCCAGTTTGATAAGTTCCTCATATTTCTTATCAAACTTACGGTAATAATAGCGGCTCATAGTCTCTTTCCCAGCCTCTTCTGCCTTTTCTTTTGCCTTCTTCATTTGAAGCAGGA
Source organism: Lachnospiraceae bacterium (assembly GCA_021771695.1). GTDB lineage: Bacteria > Bacillota > Clostridia > Lachnospirales > Lachnospiraceae > Anaerostipes. The sequence continues at coordinate 4,956 of JAETON010000052.1, forward strand.
GGTCTATGAATGCGGATGCCCAGGTCTGTTCGGAGTGATTTTCACTGATCCCCGTCAGTTCCCGCAGGAGATGGGCGCAGCAGACTGCATGCTGTATATCCGGATAATTCCAATAGGGTGCCCAGCAGTCATGTACAGCGATCCCCTGGAATCCTGTGAGCACACCGCACTGCCCCATACCTGCGAAGCCACGCTTTGTACTGATGTCCAGATAGGTATACTCACAATTGGAGGCATTATGGACCCACCAGAGTTTTTTATCCACTCTGGTTCCGGTTTCATCGAAATGCCCCAGACCGGAATCGATCATTTTCTGTTTGATCATCCCAACCGGACCTGCCACACAGCCGGCACAGCGTTTTACCATGTTGCTTATCGTTCCTGTAGCAATAGGGATATTGAAAACACCGGAAAGGATTTCATGGATCCGGTTTATACTGACAGCGCCTACCGTATTTAATGCAACGGTCAAAGCCTGGAGGTTTTTTCCATACTGTACGGCTGCCGTTACATTAGCCGGAAACTCTCCTTTCCGGGTATTACCATGCAGCATGCAGACCGGTATCTCCAGGGACTGGTGCTCGATGATATTTACGGTGACGACAGCGTCAATGACATGCCGTTTTTCAGCAGCGCAGGCGGTACCTTTACACATTTCATAATGAGGGCAGCCTTCACACGCAGATGGCATATGCTTTATCGTTTCGTCCAGCTCCGTGATCACCGCCAGATGTGTCCCCGGATGTCCTTCCTGACCGCCTGCTTTTTTGCCTGATGGTTTACGAAGACTTTTCGGAGCAGGCTTTTTAAAGCCATCGCTTGAAAGTGGTTTGGAACTGTTTTTGGAGTTTTTGTTTATCTGCTCTTTCAGTTCCTGGATGGTCTGATTGAGTTGGGCAATTAACTGTGTCTGAGCATTCACTGTAGCAGTTAAAGAATCAACCTGTTGTAACAGCTGTTTGATCATTTCGTCCTTTGTCAATGAGACCACCTTCTTTCGTTTCAATCTGATGATTCTATTTTAAACGAAAGTTGGTAAAAAGGCGAATGTAAAATTTTTCTTCTATGGTCAAAATGACTGTGGATAAAAGCCTGTTTTCAGAACTCTGGCGGTGCAAGTATATAGCCGAAAGCTACTGAAAATCAAGGATTTAAAGCACGGATTACGAGTAACAGGAAAGTAATCCACAATGGATAAAATCTGTGACAAAACATAGGAAAGATATCCACTAATGAAAGAAAAATCGTGACAAAACAAAATTTTAAAGTTCTCTGTTTTGCACAAAAAAATCATTATCCCTTAGAGGGGTTCTGAATAGTTACATTTGAAGAAAGTCTCAGCGATCAGAATGATATGAACGAAGATGCATTATTTGAATATCCGTGGTATGAAAATTACTTTACGGAAGAAGGAAGAGATGCCTGTTTTATAAGAGAGCGGGGAACAGGCAGGCTTCTGGGATTTGTTATGATAAATACCTATGTGCGGAAATGGGATTCTGGCCATAGTATAGCAGAATTTATGATATTGCCTAAATTCAGAAGGAATAAAATCGGGAGGAAAGCAGCTTTCGCATGTTTTGAGAGATATCCGGGAAATTGGGAGGTTTCTTCGTCCTATGGAAGTGAGCAGGCATATTTATTCTGGAAACATGTAATTCATGAATATGCGGGTAAAAATGATCAGTACGAAGATGGGATTTTTCTGTTTTCCAATTATGATCTGACGAGGGAAAGATGATGATAAAAGAGATTGCAGACCGAAGAAGTATACGCAAATATAAACCAGATGAAATTTCAACCGAAGCTATTAATAAAATGATTCAATCCGGGCGATTGGCGCCTTCGGGAAAGAATAAGCAGCCTTGGAAATTTCTAATATACAGAAAAGATGCAAAGAGGAAATTCCTTTTAAAGATGGAAGAGGGCATACAAAGAGAGTTAAGAGGAAATTCCATTTTGCCGGACTCTGGTTATGGACTGCCGGATGCAAGGAATACGCTGCGGATTATGAGAGAAGCACCGGTTCTTATTGTGGTTATGAACCCATATGGGAAGTCACCTTTTGAGGATATTACGGCTGATGAGCGTATTACGGAAATTGTAGATTCTCTCTCGATTGGAGCAGCGATCCAGAATATGCTTTTGGAGGCGGAGCGGTTGGGAATTGGAACTTTATGGATTGCGAATACTTGTTTTGCTTATCCGGAATTAATGGAGTTTATAAAAGAACCAGGACAGTTAATTGGTGCGGTTGCTCTCGGATATGCGGACGAGGTACCCCGGCAACGTCCGAGGAAAACTTTAGATGATATTGTAGAATACCATTATTGATAACAAATACGGGTGCCAGAAATGAAAAATATATACTTAATAGGCGGAACTATGGGAGTTGGAAAAACTATTACCTGCCAGAACTTGAAAAATAAACTGCCGAACTGTGTTTTTCTTGACGGGGATTGGTGTTGGGATATGCATCCCTTTCAGGTAACACCGGAAACAAAGAAAATGGTAATGGAGAATATCTGTTTCCTGCTGAATCAGTTTATTCGTTGCAGCGCATATGAGAATATCATATTCTGTTGGGTAATGCA
>JAETON010000053.1 GCA_021771695.1 Lachnospiraceae bacterium
ATTGTATTCTTTATTGACACTACTGATGGTATGTCCTTCCTCAAGAACAAGACGTACGATCATTTCCCGAAATTCTGGTTCATAAACTTTGTGTACATTTGCCATGTGTAATACCTTCACTTTCTTAATTATTATAACTTATCCAGTGTTAGTGTTACAATTTTAATTTATCACATCACTGGAATACTGAAATTCTTAGGCGTTTCACGGTCAGGATATCGTGCGTGGCTAAACCATGTTCCTTCTGATACAAAAAACGTAAGGAAACGGCAAAAGCTAAAATCCAGGATATTTTCGATAGACCAAAATAAAACTATGTTGCACTAAAAATCACAAAAGAGCTACAGAAGAAAGGAGAAACCATCTCCAAGCGGACTATCAGTTAATAAATGAAAAAAATGGACATCAAATCCCAGCGGGTAAAACCCTGGAAGTATCCTGCCTGACTGATACAAAAAACCAAACCACCGCAAGACATAAAACTGATTTATCACTAATTTTTCATAACGGCAAAGGAAACTGATATGTATCTAAAGCATACCGGAAAGCAACTGCAAAAATGCAGCACAGTTACTCCAAAAAGACTTTCCCATGGGACAATGCATGCATCGAATCATTTCATGCCATTATTAAGCGTGAATTTCTCAACCGGTTTAAAATCCCGTTCATCTCGCTATCGCTCGATGCGGGCTGTCGCCCTATAAGTCTAAAATCAAAATCGGCTACGCGAAAATGTAAACACTTTCTCGTAGCCGCTTCCGCTTTTATCCTTGCACGGCTTGTAGCCTATTCAAATTCTATCGTCCCTGGCGGCTTACTAGTCAAATCATACATTACCCTATTGACTCCTCTAACCTCATTAATGATCCGATTCATGACTTTATTCAGCACTTCATATGGTATTTCTGCTGCTTCGGCTGTCATGAAGTCGATCGTATTGACCGCTCTTAATGCGACTGCGTAGTCATAGGTTCTTTCATCTCCCATGACTCCAACAGATCTCATATTGGTAAGTCCTGCAAAGTATTGTCCAATGCTTCGGTCTAATCCTGCGTTTGCGATCTCTTGTCGATAAATTGCATCAGCATCCTGCACGATTTTGACTTTTTCTTCGGTGACTTCCCCGATGATTCGGATTCCTAATCCCGGTCCTGGGAATGGTTGTCTGAATACAAGATATTCCGGCAGTCCCATTTCTAACCCGGCTTTTCTTACTTCATCTTTAAACAAATCACGGAGTGGTTCGATGATTTCTTTGAAATCTACATAATCTGGCAGTCCCCCTACATTATGATGGGATTTGATAACTGCGGATTCTCCGCCTAGACCGCTTTCTACTACATCTGGATAGATGGTTCCCTGTACCAGATAGTCGACGGCTCCGATTTTCTTTGCTTCTTCTTCAAAAACGCGGATGAATTCTTCTCCGATGATTTTTCGTTTTTGTTCCGGTTCTTCGACACCTTTTAATTTATCATAATATCTCTGCTGTGCATTGACACGGATAAAGTTTAAGTCGTATGGTCCTTCTGGTCCGAAGACTGCTTCGACTTCATCTCCTTCGTTTTTACGGAGTAATCCATGATCTACGAAAACGCAAGTTAACTGTTTTCCGATGGCTTTGGAAAGCATAACGGCTGCTACAGAAGAATCGACTCCTCCAGATAATGCACACAATACTTTTCCGTCTCCGACTTTTTCCCGGATTTTTTTGATGGATTCTTCTACGAAGGAATCCATTCGCCAGTCTCCGCTGCATCTGCAGACATTCATGACGAAGTTGGATAACATTTTGGTTCCTTCTTCCGTGTGAAGTACTTCTGGATGGAACTGGATGGCGTACAGATTCTGATCTGTATTTTCTGCGGATGCCACTGGGCAGTCTGTAGTATGAGATGTGATTTCAAATCCCGGTGCTGTTTTGGAAATATAATCAAAATGGCTCATCCAGCATGTAGTTTCTTCTTTTACACCTTTGAAAATTGCAGATTCTTTCTTATCTACAATGACGTTTGTTTTTCCATATTCACGGACAGCGGCCTTTTCGACTTTTCCGCCGAGGATGTGCTGCATCAGCTGTGCTCCGTAGCATAATCCAAGAACTGGGATTCCTAATTCAAATAATTCTTTGGAATATGTTGGGGAGTCTGCTTCATAACAGCTGTTTGGTCCGCCTGTTAAAATGATTCCCTTTGGATTCATTTCTTTGATTTTTTCAATATCAATCTTATAGGAATAAATTTCGCAATATACATTACATTCGCGGACACGTCGTGCTACCAACTGATTGTACTGCCCGCCAAAATCAATGACGATAACTAATTCGTTTTTCACTCATTTTCCTCCTAAGCGTAAGAATTTTCATTACAGTAACTCCAACGGGAATCAAACCCGTAACATTTTACTCAGCTTTTAATACATCAACTTTATCTAATTTTTCCCATGGCAGGTCTAAATCGTTTCTTCCGAAATGTCCATAAGCTGCGGTTTGCTTGTAAATTGGTCTTCTTAAATCCAGCATTTTGATGATTCCCGCTGGTCTTAAATCAAAATGTCTGCGGATTAAATCTACCAGTTCCTGATTAGATTTCTTTCCGGTTCCGAAAGTATCTACCATGATAGAAGTAGGTTCTGCCACACCGATGGCATAAGATAACTGGATTTCACACTTGTCTGCTAATCCGGCTGCCACAATATTTTTCGCTACATAACGTGCTGCATAAGCTGCAGAACGGTCTACTTTCGTGCAGTCTTTTCCTGAGAATGCACCACCGCCATGGCGTGCGTATCCGCCGTAAGTATCTACGATAATCTTTCTTCCCGTTAATCCTGCATCTCCGTGAGGTCCGCCGATTACGAATCGTCCGGTTGGATTGATAAAGAATTTCGTTTCTTCATCTACCATATGTTCTGGCAGAATTTTATCAAATACTTCTCTTTGGATATCTTTATGGATCTGCTCCTGTGTAACTTCCGGATCATGCTGTGTAGAAAGTACCACTGCATCTAATCTAGACGGCTTTCCACTTTCGTCATATTCTACGGTTACCTGTGTTTTGCCGTCTGGTCTTAAATAAGGAAGTGTTCCGTTTTTGCGGACTTTGGTTAACTGTCTTGCCAGTTTGTGAGCCAGCGAAATCGGATACGGCATATATTCATCGGTTTCATTGGTTGCATAACCGAACATCATCCCCTGATCTCCTGCTCCAATGGCATCGATTTCATCATCCGTCATATGATTTTCTTTGGCTTCCAAAGCCTTATCTACACCCATGGCAATATCACTGGACTGCTCATCAATGGCTGTGATGACTCCACAGGTTTCTGCGTCAAATCCATATTTTCCTCTGGTATATCCAATTTCCTTCACAGTATCACGGACAATTTTTTGAATATCCACATATGCATTGGTGGATATTTCACCCATGACCATTACAATACCTGTTGTTGTAGCTGTTTCACAAGCTACACGGCTCATTGGATCTTGTTCCAGCAAAGCGTCTAAAATCGCGTCTGAAATCTGGTCACAGATTTTATCTGGATGACCTTCTGTTACAGATTCCGATGTAAAAAGTAACTTATCCATAATTTTATCCTTTCCTTAATATAAAACAGTGCGGAAAATCCGCATTCTTTTGTTCTGCCTTTATATAAATATGAAAAGGCCCGAATACTTTCGGACCTAATGCTCTTTTTTCATAAACGGTGCATCCTTACTTCGGATAACCTCAACTTGTGCCAGCCGTCCATTGACAGCTTTTTCCACTCTCAAGGCTCCGCCCTCAAAGAAATAACACTGTCCTACCTGAAATTCTTCATTTTCTGATGCAGCCCATTCTGCCATCAATTCCCCAAGTGTCTGCCCATGAAATTCCTCCGGTATACTGACATGCACCAGTTCATTAATACTGGCAATTGACTGATGCGGCAAAAAAATCATTTTATCCACATCGTCGAAGGTGCGGAACAAAAATTTCTTAATCGCAAATAAAATTGCAATCGCCAAAATCACCAGCAGATTTTCAGCCGGTTTTGTATGTTCCACAATCATCTGGCGTGCAATGGCAAACATCAATACTTCAATTAAAGTATCCGGTGTATGTTTGCAGAGCATCTTGATGAACTCGATACAAATGACCAAATTAAATGCCACCCCTACAAATTCATAAATATCTCTGGATTCCGGATGACTTGTTAACAACTGTACTAAATCCTGAACCAGCCAAATGGTTCCCCCTACTACGGCAATCGTGATAATCACAGAGAGAATTAATTCTACCCATTTCGAAACTTTGAATACTTCATTTTTCAAGTATTGTCGCATAAAGGCAATTCTCCTTTTATCCTATCTTTAGTTTAAATTTCGCAATTTCTTTTTCACTGTTTACCTGCTTTATTTCTCCGCCAAGCTGTGTTAATTTCTTTTCAAAATCTTCATACCCGCGGTAGATATATCCAATATCACTGACCGTCGTAAATCCTTTGGCAGCCAATCCGGCAATAACCAAAGCTGCTCCTGCACGTAAATCCGGTGCGTGTACATCAGCTCCAGTAAAACCTTCTACTCCGGTGATTACTGCAGTTCTTCCATCAACTTGAATGGTTGCACCCATTTTTGTCAGTTCATCTACATAACGAAAACGATTTTCAAAAATACTTTCAGAAATCACACTGGTTCCATTGGATAATGCCAGCGTAACAGCCATCTGCGGCTGCATATCTGTCGGGAATCCCGGATACGGAAGTGTTTTAATATTCGTAGATTCCAATCTTTTTGTCGCTGACACACGGACAGCATCATCAAACTCATCTACCTGTGCCCCGATTTCTGTAAGCTTTGCACTTATTGCTTCTAAATGTTTTGGAATTACATTTTTAATTGTAACATCACCTTTGGTTGCAACGGCTGCCGTCATAAACGTTCCAGCTTCAATCTGGTCTGGAATAATAGAATACTGGCAGTCTCCAAACCTTTCAACACCTTTAATCTTAATGACATCGGTTCCTGCTCCGCGGATTTTGGCTCCCATGCTGTTTAAGAAGTTCGCTACATCTACAACATGCGGTTCTTTTGCAGAGTTTTCAATAATTGTATTCCCTTTGGCAAGGGATGCTGCCATCATTACATTGATTGTCGCTCCTACAGAGACAACATCCATGTAAATATGACATCCTCTAAGTTCCTCTGCTTTTGCACTGATCATTCCGTTTTCAATTTCAATTTCTGCACCCAAAGCTTTAAACCCTTTGATATGCTGGTCAATTGGGCGGCTTCCGATTTCACAGCCTCCCGGAAGTGCTACTCTTGCTCTCTTATACTTTCCAAGAAGTGCTCCAATTAAATAATAAGAAGCACGGATTCGTCTAATAAATTCATTATCAACATCACATTCCGGCTGAATGTTTTTCCCGCTGATCGTTACTTCGTGTTTTCCAGTTCTATCTACATCTGCTCCAATTCCTTCGATGGCTTGCAGCAGTACATTTATATCTCTTACGTCAGGCATGTTATCAATCATACATTTCCCGTCGGTCATAACTGCTGCTGCTAAAACAGGCAGTGCAGCATTTTTAGCTCCGCCGATGACTACTTCACCGACTAACGGGTTCCCACCTTTAATGACATATTGTTCCATGATACACCTCAATTTATCTATATTATTAAACCTAATTTCGTCTTTGGTAATTATTTAAAATCATACATTCTACATTATAACATAACATTATAGGTTTTCCAATACTTTTTCCAGTGAGTCTCCTATGGATAAATTATCCAGTTTTACCGTAATATCCGCATATTTTTCATATAATGGTGTCCGCTCGCAATACAAATCATACAGTGTCTGCCCTTGTTCTAAAACAACACCTCGTGCTTTTAAATTTCCAAGACGCTTTTTCACTGTGGGATAACTCAATTTCAGATAAATTACCGTTCCAATATCTTTAAAATGATTCATAGCTTTGCCACTGTAAATAGCGCTTCCTCCTGGTGCAATCACTGCCTGCTGTGCCTGAATTTCTGCATTTACATTTTCTTCAATTTTTTTAAATCCATCATTTCCCGCTTGTGCAATAATTTCTTTTAAAAGTTTTCCTTCTTTTTTCTGGATGACTAAATCTGTATCAATAAACTCATAGCCAAGCGCCTTGGCAAGCAAAACTCCAATGGTGCTTTTTCCCGCACCAGGCATTCCAATCAAGGTATAATTATTTCTTTTTTCTGCCATGTTGTTTTTTCCTTTTCTTTTTCTTCTTTACTGAATACCCAAATGTCCCAAGCTTCTTTCCTGTTTCAAAATAACTGCCATGAGAATACACCAATGGATTCGTTTTTTCCAAAGCAAATCGTCCGTTTTCTTCCATATAAATGTCATCAATCATAACATTTACAACTTTTGCTGTAAACATATGATGAGAACCTAATGGAATAATTTTTTCGACTCTGCATTCAATGTTTACCGGACTTTCCCCAATCACTGGTGCATTGACAATCTGCGCTTCTTCTTTTGTCAGTCCGGTTTCCTTAAATTTATCAATATCTCTTCCTGAACGTACGCCGCAAAAATCCGCCGCCTTTGCCAAGTCTTTTGTAGTCAAATTAATGACAAATTCTTTGCTGTTTTTTATCATTTCATAAGAATGTCTTTCCGGTCTTACAGAAATATATGTCATCGCCGGATTCGTACATATCGTTCCCGTCCATGCGATGGTAATAATATTATCCTCTCCCTGATCTCTGCAAGTCACCATCACTGCCGGCAGAGGATAAATCATATTTCCCGGTTTCCATGAAAGTTTTGCCATCTCTGTCTCCTAAAGTGCTTTGCGGATATCCTGCCGCAGCTGTTCCATATCTACATCTTCCATTGAATGTTCTTCCCATTTCATTGTGACGGTATCTCCTTCATAACGAGGAATTAAATGCATATGGAAATGGAAAACGGTCTGTCCTGCAATTTCTCCATTATTCTGAAGCACGTTCATTCCGTCACAGTTTAAAACTTCTTTTAAAGCTCTTGCCACAACTGTTGCCAGCTGGAACAGTTTTCCCGCGGTCACTGCGTCGATATCATAAATATCATTAAAATGCTCTTTCGGAATGATCAGTACATGCCCCTTTGTTGCTGGTGCAATATCCATAATAACTTTAAATTCAGAGTTTTCATAAATTGTATTGGATGGAATATCTCCACACGCGATTTTACAAAAAATACATTCTTCTTTTTTCATAATTTGTCTCGTCCTTTCTTCTGACTTACATCAAAATTTGTTATCTGTGATGTATTTTATCTTATTTAAAACCCTTTTTCAAGGAAACGGCTTATAATCATAATATTCAATTTTTTTTAAATTTCTACTATTTTTTCACTTTTTGTTCACATTTTACTGTTATCATTAACTTTGTAAAGTAGTTAATACTTTCAAATCCTACCCCTCTTGAGGATGAAAATCCTCTCCTTATTGTTTTAAAAAGAAAGAACCGGCCAAGGCCGGTT
>JAETON010000054.1 GCA_021771695.1 Lachnospiraceae bacterium
TAATGGAGGGCTTCCTCCTATGGTAAAACGACAGCAATACTATAATTCCCTAAAAGAAGTCGCATAGGATTTAAAATCCTTGAGGAAAATGTGTCAACTAATCTTGACAAAATCATATCTTTCATTTTCAACAGAAGCAGTCTGGTTTTTTACAGGCTGCTTCTGTTATTCTTATTTTTTTAAACTCACAGATAACCCACAGATTACGGACAGATAACTCACAGATACGTCCTTTATAATCAAGAAATGATGGTTTATGCGGTGAAGATATAAAGGAAAATAGGTTATTGTTTCTGGATAGCGGACAGATAACCACGCAGGATAGAAAGTGCTACCAGCTTTTCTTTCCCGGAACACTGGTCAAGTTCGCCCATAATCTGGCGCATGGTATGATCCGGTGGGCTTTCCTCGCTGAAAATGATTGCATCCAGGGAAATGTTCAGATATTTAATGAGTGGGACCAGAGTATCCAGTTGTGGATTGGCTCTGTAAGTTTCAATGTCGGAGATTGTGCGCAGAGAGACCTGGGCTTTTTCCGCAAGTGTAATCTGGGACAGTTTTCTTCTCAGGCGTTCTTCCTTTACAGTATCCCCCAATAGTTTTTTGACCATCATTTGTATCACCTCACTTAGTGCTTATATTTTATCTTAAACACGCATTATATGAAATGCGCTAAGATACGTGTAAACATACATTATATTACGTGACTTGTGAACTGAGGTAGACTGAACCAAGGAGAAATCATGGATTGAAACGTACTAAGGATAGAGTCTGTGCAGTGAATCTGTTAAAAAAATCCTGATTAACAAATGGGTACAGGGGGCAGATAGACACGCAGAATATGAGGTATATACATTTCATTTAATACATAACAGAAAATACATCTCCCATAGGGCTGAACCAGTTATAATCTGGTCCGGCCTTATTTTTTGTCGTAATTTATCAGATATTGCCGATATTCACTGTCGTTCTCCGCCACTCCGGAAATTCAAAACCAAATAATATTTGAATATTCTGGAGGGAAATCATGAAGAACAAAGAGGAATATACAGGTTCAAAGGTTAAGAACCAATTTACAGCGTATCTTTTAGACTCCATTCGGGGAATAAGGAGTTTTTACCTGGAAAAGAAAATAAAAGTCAGCGATGCAGAGACACTTGTTGATGAGGTTGTAAAGAGTGATCTGAAAAGTTCTGTTGAGGAATTACTGGAGCAAAAGCAAAAAGAGGAACTGTTGTTGCAGGAAGCGATGGGTGTTTACCCAGAGTGGGATGAGCTGACAGATCAGAGACTTGTGAGATCCCTGATGCGACTGAGTGAGGAGGAAAGAAAGCTGATCTACCAGCATGTGTTCGAGGAACGCACATTTGATGAGATGAGCCGCTTCAATGGAATGACATCAGACAGGGCAAAGGGAATTTACTATTATGCAATCCGGAAAATACGCAAGATGATGGGAGGTAAGTAATCATGGAATTTGAGGAACTGTTATTCCGTGCGAAAATGGACGACCAATCGGCATTGGAACAGATTGTGGAAATGTACCGTCCTTTACTGATTAAGAAATCCCTGGTAAAAGGTGTTTTTGATGAGGAATTATATCAGGAGCTGATGGTTGAATTATTAAAATGTATCCGGCGTTTTCGGAAACAGGAATAGGTAAATACGTGTAAAAATAAGGGCAGAGATGGCTTGAAAAAATTAGCTGTCTCTGCCTTCTTAACTAAAAAAAGCAGTACGGGAATATCCAGCAAACTTCCGAACGCAGCCACGTTGCAAGCAAAGTATGAAAAGTTTTAAAAACAGACAGAAGAAAAAATAGGATAGGAACGTGATGTTATCAAATGGAATGTGTACAATTCATGAATTAAAAGCATTTTCAGTAATTGGACAAAAAAAGAACTTACTAATTTCCAAAGACAAGGCGAGCATTCAATACAATCTTGAAGCTACGTCTGTAGAATCAAATGAGTTGTATGACCATTTTGAAAAATTTCTAAAACTGCTTTCTCCTCAAAGCTCATTTGTGCGTGTGAGAGGTTTCTGTTTGTGCTGTGCATAGGCACAGTGGGACTCGGAAAATAAACTGGAACATTACATAGATGAACTGCCTGCAATATTGGATGATGGCAAGCCGACTGCAGTAAGACAATGTTTGTCTGCGCTTCATACAGTAATTCTTTATAAGCCTGATTTGTGCGGCAGAATAAAAGAAAAGTTAATATTACTGAATCCAGCAAAATATAAAGACAGTATGTGTCCGCTTATTGAAAAAGTATTGAAGAGTTGCGAAAAGCTATCTGTGGTTGCCGGAAGATTATTCGTGAAAGGAATTAAGAGGTGTCCCGGGATATACCGGAACACCTGCCAAGAGTTATTTACACTTAAATTCTGTTGGCTCGTCAATCAAGGACGCAACCTGGAATTCATGTTTGTGATCGTCTTCCTTAGTGGTGAATGCTTTTGCAAAATGCACATGTTTGCCGCCACCTACGTCAATGGCACCGGAAGATTTTCCGTAGAATTCATGATAATGACCATCGGCAAAGTCCGTACGGAATTTAACCTCATGGAAATGATCATTTTTACCAGGGATAGGTATGGCTTCACTGGATACTGTACAAAATCTATGGTTATGACAGTCGTTGCATTCCTGGAATGCACGAGTGATACCGGTTATTTCGTGGACATGCTTCTGTTCATTACAATTTTGGTTATACATGATAAGATAACTCCTTATTATATTTTTCTATATGGTATGCAGAAATAAAGAAAAGGTTAATTTTAGAAAAGGAGATCAAGTTATTCCCCGTTGGCTTGCGTACCATAAATTGATACAATGTACCCTCTGAGTGCTGAGGATGCAAATTTAACGATTACCCTACTTTATGATGCAGAATAAGATAACTTTGTGGAGGGACATACATGAATCAATGGATAAATGTAACAAATACTTTTTCTGAATCACAAAGACATTATAAAAATACTTGTCTCGAAATCTGTGAAGAAAGAAAACGCATACGAAAAACGAGAGCAGATGAAATCAGATTTAGAAAAGGAGTATTGTAAGAATAAAGAACCATCAAATGAGTTTATGGACAGCTTTACAAAAAAGTATAATGTCTGCTTACCGAGTGATACTTTATTTGATGAAGATGCATTGATGGACGCATTCATTAATATTTGAGGATGCATTATGGATGTAACTGTGAAAAATATGAGATAATGATTAAAGTAGGCTAATTTCAAAACTGTAATAATCCTTAAAACAGTGCTTTGGCTTAGTGTCTAGAAAAATGGTTTAGATAGAAAATTTTTTCATGATCCGCCTGTTTGATGTCCGGATCGGATGTTCATGTGCTATAAAGTAATATGCAAGAATTTGATAGGCAGCCGCCCTGCTATTCATGGAGGTCAATTGAAAAGTTAACTTCCATCTTGTAAAGGTAACTTCTACCAGAGATAAATTTTTTCACAAAGAAATGGTTTATCTCTGGTGTTTTTATGTTACTATAAGGTTAAAAACTGCAAAAACACCTGATTTATGGCGGCAAAATAATGTCATTTGGAGAAATGAGAGCTGCGCCCAGAGCATCTAAGATCTCCTAACCGTAAAAGAAACGGAACATCTCATAAGGACTCCGATTTCCCAGATTGGCTCTGGTATAGGAATTGATGTGGTTCATCATCAGGTCAATGTCAGTTTGTGTCAGATTATAAAATGAAGCTCCCTTACGCAAAATCCTTCGGATGAATTCGTGGTTATTCTCTGCTGCTCCTTTCTGATAAGGCACAGATGTGGTGGATGGACTGGCCCTTTTTCAGCAAAGGGGAAATGAAGGCATCCAGCTGGAGAGCCTCTGCTTCATCCAGGCAGATACCGGATCTGGATTTGGAACGGACGAGTTCGTATTCCTGCTGTGCAGCAACGGCAGAATAAAGATGTTTTTCCAGCGTACATTTATTCCTGTCAGGACAGCCGTTACAGACATAAGGGGCTTAGAGAGAGACGGACAGGGCTGCTTGGAATAGTCAGGACAATAGAGATGGCTGCGGACTTCCTTGGAGATGGTGGTGCAATCCCGACCCAGCGCACGTGCAATGGTTTTGAAAGAAGCGGACTGGTCAAGCATAGACTTAATAGTAGAACGTTCCTCAATGGATAAATGTTTATGTTTTCTCATGATGGTATTCTCCTTGGTAATAAAACCAGCATCACATAAGAAGGATACCACAAAATATGCAAGAATAAAATTCACCTCTATATTTGTAAAGGTAATTTCCACGGGTTTAGAAAATAGGGGTAGAATTTAAATTTGCAAATGACTTAAAGAGAACAAGCCAGCAGATTTGTTTGTATTGTTCTTGAATGATAGTGAATAAATAGAGTATAATGTTATCCATAAGCAATGATTATCCTTTCGTATTTTGATTGGTTTTGGTGACTACATTATACACGAAAAGAGGGGGTCATTGCTTTTTTATTTGAAAAAAGTAGTGTAACCCTTGAAAATATAAGGTTTTAAAGAAAAATAGGGTTGTAAAACTTTACAGTACCTTGACTAAATAGGGAGAGGAATTATGTACATTGCAAGATTTAGAACAGAAAATTTAGAAGAACAGAGTTTAGAAAATCATATTACAAATGTAGCTGCACTAGCAGAAAGTTTTGGCCAAAAGGTCGGGCTAAGAAATACACTAAGATTAATTGGACTTCTACATGATATGGGTAAATATTCTGATAATTTTCAGTTTTTTATTCAAAATGAATTACAGAGGGCAAAAGAAAATAAAGAGCAGTATTTATTAGAAAATAGGCATTCAGGTTTTGATCATGGTGTTTATGGAGCAAAATATATTTATACTGGAAATGAAGGATTAAAAGGAGAAAAAGCAATTCGAGAAATTCTTGCATTAGTAGTTGGATATCATCATGGGGGACTGCCAGATTGCGAAGACATGGATGGGAAAGTTCCTTTGTTACTAAGAATAGCAAATCAAAACAAGTTGGAAGATTTTAATGTAGTATATGAAAGATTTCAAACTGAGATAAAAGAAGATTTAAGGCAGTTGTTTTTAAAATCATATGAAGAAATGCAACAATTACTGTGGCAGCCTAAAATCATTAAGGCGGAAGATTTTAAATTTATGCCAAATTTAATTATTAAGTTGATGTATAGCATGTTGATTGATGCAGACCGACTGGATAGCATGTGCTTTGAGGAAAAGAAAAGTTCAGATCAATATATAAAGAATAAAGAGAAAATACAAGAAAATTGGAATATTTATCAAAGATATTTTGAAGATTATATTCTGAAATTAAAAAAGAATGGACAAGTTCAAATAAGATATCAGACTGTAAATAAGATACGAAGTGAAATTTCAGAAGAGTGTTTAAAAAAAGCCGATTGTGAGTCTGGTATTTATAAACTAACGGTACCTACAGGAGGCGGGAAAACACTGGCAAGTATGCGATTTGCCATTCAACATAATAAATTAAAGCAGAAGGAAAGAATTATTTATGTCATACCATATACTTCAATTATTGAACAGAATGCGGAAGTTATAAGAAAAGCGCTTCATTATGATTGTGATTTATTGGAACATCATTCAAATGTGATGGAAGATAATAAAGAAGAAGAGTACAAGCTTATGACAGAACGATGGAATAATGATATTGTATTTACTACTATGGTTCAATTTTTAAATACTTTTTATTACAAAGGGACACAGGATATGAGGCGCTTACATAATCTGATGAATTCAACCATTATTTTTGATGAAGTTCAGACAGTACCAGTAAAATGTATGTCTTTATTTAATAGTACAATTAACTTTTTAAACAGGGTTGGAAATTGTACCATCGTTTTATGTACTGCAACACAGCCTAAATTGAATGCTATTAAACTACCAGTTCGAATTGCAAACATGAATCATGAAATTATAGAAAATGTTGGAAAAAAATTTCAAAGCTTAGAAAGAGTGGAAATAGTAAACTGTTATAGGAAGCAAAGGTATAACATAGAGGAAGCTGTTAATTTTATTTTGATGAAAAAGAGGCAAGTGAATAGTTTATTGGTAGTGGTTAATAAAATTATAACTGCAGAACAAATATTTGATAGATTAAAAAATGAAGAAAACATGCAAGTGATTTTTTTAAGTTCTCATCTTTGCCCAGAACATAGGAAAGTTGTTTTGAAAGAGTTAAATAAAATTTTGCAAAAACGAGAGAACGTTATTTGTGTCAGTACATCTTTAATTGAAGCAGGAATTGATATTAGTTTTGAAGCTGCAATTAGGAATACTACAAAATTGGATTCTATTGCTCAGACTGCTGGTCGGGTGAATCGAAATGGGGAAAGAGAAAAGGGATATTGCTATGTAATTAATCTGGATGAAGGAAGTTATGGAACCATGATGGAAGTAGGGACTGGAGAAAAGCATACGTTTAAGATTTTTAATCAATTTTTAATGAATAAAATTCTGAATCCAGAGGTTATAGAAGAGTATTTTAATAGTTACTTTATGGATGAAGATATAAAAACATATTTTTTATATCCAATAGATAAGGGAAAAAAAGAAATCTATAAACTATTGGAAACATCAAGTAAAAATATAAGTAGAGATAACAAATATAAGATGTTTTTTAAAATTATGTTTAAAACGGCGTCACAAAAATTTGAGGTAATTGATCAGAATATGAGGACAGTGATTGTTCCATATCAAGACGGAATTAAGATTATGGATGAAATAGAGAAAATGAATATTTATACTACACTTTCAGAAAAAAGAATAGTATTAGAGAAAGCCAGAAAATATTCTGTAAATATACCAGATTATATTTATAAAAAATTGCAGGACAACCATGCCATAATACAGAATGAAACTACAGGTGCTTATCTGTTAGGGAGTGGATATTACAGTTTACAAAAAGGAGTCATTCAAAAAGAAGATATAGGTGGATTTATGCAATAAAGGGGGCGTTGCAAAATGCAACGCCTTTCTTTTTTACGAAATGTCAAAAGGCAGATTCCGGAGAATCTGCCTTTCATGGTATAATTAGATATGACTACTAATCCAAAATACCAT
>JAETON010000055.1 GCA_021771695.1 Lachnospiraceae bacterium
CCATTCCCTTCTGCATCAAATAATTGGCTACATCCAATTGAAATTTTTTCGCCATTATTGACTGATTGCACATAACTAAGCCCTACAAAAGCAGTATTTTTATTATATATTGCAGGCTTCCATAAGCGTCCAACTGCTTTAGAGTAAAGCCCAGTAGATAAACCCCACATTATCTTTGCTAAATCATTATTTTTATCAGGTATAGCAGATTTTCCCTCAATCAATTGCACAACCATTCCTTTATCCGCACAATATAATTTCAATGAATCATGCAAATCAAAATATACTGATTCGTTTTTTATTTCTCGTAGATGTGCCAAACGACTCGGAATATATATTACTAATACATCAAATGACATCAGATTTTTTGCAAACACATTAATATACCGGGTCAAACCATTATAAAATGTAATTGCATCTAATTTTACTACCGCATTCAAATTATAGGCCATAAATCTCTCGTTATCATTGATGCTTGGAATGTCTATATCTCGCCTAAATATCTTCTCAAAACCTAAATATTCCGGTAAAAAATACCGTTCTTGTTTCAAATTCGTGACATATTGCTTCTTTAATTTTTCCAAATGTGTTATAACTTCCTGCTGTGTCTGAGCCGGAGTTAAAACTGCTAATTTTATGCTATCCAAACTTGATCCATTTTTCAAACGTTCTATAGGACCATAATTAACTAGGCCTTTCAATTGGTTTACTGCAACTTTACTATCATCATCTACTGAAAAGCACATCTTCGGTTCTTCGCATTGATAGCATTGAATCTCTGGCCAAGATTCTTTCCTGCCCGCACCTCCACTTGTATATACAATTTTATTAAATTCCAAAGCAAATTCTGAGATTCTAAAAGCCAATTCCTTATTGAAACATAATCTTTTTGTCCAGTCGTTTATGCGATGACTAACATCTGGATTATACAATTTTGAAGTATGAAAATTAATAATTTTCTGCTTATGCAATCTATCCATAGGCTGTCTGTTATTCTTTTCAATGTAGAATGTAGGTAAAATAGTTAAAAGTATTTTCCTACCAACACATGACAAGAACACCTCAACTGCATCATAAATTATATTTCCATTCTCCTTTATGCTTGCCTTTGGATCAAAAAATTTGTTTTTTCCAAAACACATTAGTCCTTTAGAGACTAATGCTAATTTAATCAGATCATAATACATGCTCCAGACAAATGAATAATCTTTTTGTATCCAATCTTCCGGGAATTTTTGCATTTCTATATCTGATTTTAATACGTTTTCAAAAGTCTTCCGTACCTCCGCTTTATCCCCAAAAGCCCATACTTTGCCTTTGAATAAAGCAGCCACAATCTTATCTGAATTATTCAGATGACTCCTCAATTCTTTCCACGATGTAATAGTTGTTTCAAATGCATAACCTTCTTCAGGATATGTTATTACTTCAAATGTATTTGTCTTTGTAAACACATTCCTCTTTCTTAATCCTCCAAATAAAATCGGTTTAATATAATCCGGATCCTTCCACCTTTCGTCAATTTCCTTATATGATTTTCCCATTGTCAAATACAATCTGTACATTAAATCATCAAAACTATCAATATCCACAATACCGGATTGCTCATTTTTAGAACAGGCAAATTCCATGAACTTTTCAGCACGTGCGCTTAAAACAGAATTTTTAGGTTTACACCAAATTATTCCATATGGTAAGCCATTTTGATTCACTATTTCTTCTAATACAGTCATTACAGAATTGTCATTTCCTGCGTATCCGATTACAATAAGTCCCCTTTCATGCAAAACGTCTTGAAGTTTCAAATTAATGGAATTTTCCAATACCCGCAATTCTTCCGATGTATTCTTTAAATGATCCACCAAATAATCCCCGTGCAGTTTCAATATTGTAGGAAATCCATCATTTAAATTAAATCCTACACTATTCTCAATAGCAGAGGATATTGTTTTTATGGAATGCCCAGCATCAATAGCATACACACCCGCTTTAATCAAATCCTCAAAATTAGTCGTATTTAAAAAATTTACACGTCCTTCGATAATTAATGCACCCAAACAGAGATATCCCAAATAAGGAGTTGCATTCTTCACTTTGCTTTGAATATACAATTCTCTGTCCCTACTATTTCCAAACAAATACTCAAAATAATGCGAATATTCTTCTGTTGAATATAAACTTGGATGCTCTCCCTTTGCATTAAGGTAGACCTGTATTTCCCTTTGTGCAGTTTCCTTTGACATATCTGGGAACACAGCCTCAGAAACCTTATTTTCTATACAATAGATTTTTCTCTTAAAATCCCATATCATTTGCCCGCCCGACATAATACCAGAAGATATAGATGCTCCTGCCCCCAAAAGCATGGACATACTCCCATTCGGCTTTACCGAAAAACTACTTATAACATTGCTAATCGTATATTTTTTCAATTTTGTCACCCCAAAACTGTATCTTAAAACAGATATTTAAAGACTTTATAATATTCTACCACACCATTTCAATCTTTACTATCTAAAAAAAGAGCAAGAAAAAGCCGGTCAGGAATCGCAACTCCCAAACCGGTCTCTTTTCTTACTCCTCTTCATTTTTACATTCAATCCCCGTTCCATCCAAGAACACTACCAACAATGTTCCATCTTCAAAAACCTTGATGTGATCCAGTATTTTCAACATGAAATCTGTATCTATCTCCGTCAAATGCTCTGCCCCATCGGTGTATTCTATGAACTTCTCTGCCCGATAACCTTCCAATAGGTTCTCGCTCTGCTGTTCCGTCCACTGCCCCATAAAATCCGCTCGGTTCTTCACCAGTGCGTTCCAAGCTATCAGATGAGCCTTTATCAGTGTGTTGTCCCCCTTGTTATACAGAATACTGTTGGTATAATATGTCATCAACCTTTTTCTTAATACCCACTAAAATATCAAAGCAAGTAGACAACATTTCAAAAAAGCATCTCCAATAATTATCATATAAACCACAAATATCACTTTGATAAGAGAAATCTAAATAATTGCAATAATTATTTATTTCTTGACATATCTCCGGTCCTAAATCCAGAGAATACTCCAAAAGCACATCATTCAAAAGCATTCTTTTTTCTTGAAATGTATAAATTCTTTTCAAATCAGCTTCATACAGAACCCAATGATCCATTAGTTCATTTTCCAAAAATGAACCATCATACCGATTTTCAAAATTATGTTTCCAATATTCGCATGCGTATTGTAATATACCATGCAAGTTATCTAACGCTTCTTTTGCCTTCCTACATGCTATGTTTTTTCTATTTTCAAATACCACGTTTGTTTTTAACCAATTATCCATCTGATTAATAATGCAAGATTGTTCGTACTCAGCTGCATACTTCCACATTCTCAGTAATTCTACCGAATATACTCTTTCATCACTATCTATCATTCTGGCACAAGACCTACATAACCAAATTCCATTTTCTATACTGCTTCTCTCCCCTGGCGTCAAGTCAGGGTTGTATCTTGGTCCACCTTCAGCTGCTGCAGTTATATGTGCCGCCTCACCGATTGATACCCTCTTTTTTGAATTACTGTGGGGACCTTTTGTTTCTCTTCTACAATTTGGATTAGAACACTTTCCTTCGACTCTTTCACACAATGTGTCTATAGTTTTTTGCGAAAAATCATCTCTTTTATTCATTCGTTATGCTCCTTACCTATCTCCAAACATGAATTCAATAACACTTAATGCATTTAAAATCTGAATACATTCATATTTTTCAACTCTTCTGTTCATTCGACCATGCATTAGCCAATTTCTATTCAAATACGGAGGTTCGATGCCATTTTCAAATTTATATGAACCATCTACAAATATCCTATTCAAATATGCTATTAACGAAGGATACATCTCCAAAAAATATATTTTCTTTGACATGAAGCCTCGTTTTTCGGTAAGTTGCCTAAAGTCTTCTGCTTTTTGATTTGCAAAGCCTTCATTAGAATACTTAACTTTATAACTCATAGATCGGTTCGGAAAATCAACTAATTTATTCACCTTATTATCAAGCAATGCAAGCAAGTACATAGCTGCCGTCATATAATCTTCATTTTCAAAAGCCAGCATACCATTTCTAAAATATAACTGTATCTCATCTGAAACGTATTTTTCCTGTAACTCCTCTATAATCACATCAAGAATTACAATATCTTCTCCGTCAAAAAACTCTGCTACCTTTGCTTCCCCTCCACATAATAATTGTTCCCAATTTTTAATATCTGCAGGATTTGAATGCTCAGAAATAACCCAACCATTTTTTCCGAACATTTCACTCCACTCAATTTCAGTTCTATATTTTTCTTCAAATTCAGCTTCAGTTAAACCTTCAGTTTCTCTGACCTCTTGCTCATAATTTTTGAGCATTTCTGCCAACTTTAGAAGTCCCGGCATACTGTTAAGTGAATTCTTCCATTCATTTAGTTTATCACTGAGTTCTTGAAACTTTTCCAATGCCTCTGGAGATATCGCTTTCACAATATTTTTATACAAATCTTCCTGCTTTCTAGCCATTTCTAGTGCTTTTCTATACTCCTGTGAATATTCATTACTCATCTACTCACCTTCATGACGCAAAATAACTTTTGCCCAAATGTTTGCATCCCTTTTAGAAAAATAATGTTTTCCCTGCCCATGACACCATATTACTATTCTTTAAACAGCATATCTTTCATTTTTTCACTTGCCTCTTGATATAAAGTTTCCATAAACATTGTCATTTCTGTCTTTGGATATTTTGCTAATAAATAATTACTAAAGGGCTTTAACTTCTCATTTTCGTAATATTCTTTCAGTAGGGAAAAAACATCTTTCTGTTGCTCAACTAAATACATTAGCATCTCATATTCTTCAATATTGAAATTAAAATAATATTTAGTTTTGGGGCATTTCTTTTTTTCTTCTACACTTTTATGTACTTCATTGTAGTAATCAGGAACCGCGTTAATATTATCCATTGTTACAGAAATTATATATGCATCTTCTATCCCAGTAAATTCCGGTTTGTCTCCGATAACAGTAGCCAAACATGCATCTGCCTGAATAATAGGCTTGGCAAACATTCTATTATTATTTTTTTCAACGCTTTCATTTTTAGTCATACAGTCTAACAAAACAGAAAAACCTTTTGCTTCTACTACCAATAAACTGTTAGCTTTTCTTATATACGCATCCGAAGATTTTTTATTATTTTTCCCATAAGCAAATTCCTCTATATAAACGTACTCTCCTTTTGAAGCTTCTTGCGTTAACTCCTGAATATATTTTTCAAAGAGTCTCCCAAAAAAAGCCATCGCCCTACTATCATCTTTCGGATAGCAATCTCTAATCAGCCAAAAAATCTTTTCAAAAAATGCATTTCTCAATGTAACATCACATACTGATATATAATCTCCTTTGGTATCCTTAATAAACGGAAATTCAAAAAATTTACTAAAATCCCATTCTTGATTTTCACTTTCTGATACCCATATCAAATAGTCACTTGCTTGTTGTGATAATACTCCAATAACTTTGTTAATTAGTTCTTTTTCCTTCATTTTTCCATAAACATTTTCAATATCTCGCCACATCGTATTATATAATAAACCATTTACATCACTATAATAGACGCTCAACTCCCAAAACAACAAAAAACTATATTGTGTAGGGGTAAATTGATATTTTTCAGTAAAAGCCGAATAATAATCCCTATACTCTTTCTGAACATCTGTATCAAAATTATTTATATCCTTACTGATTCTTTCCATCATATAATACATTCTTAAAAATTCATGCGCAACATTCCTTTGGTAATTTAAATGGTACGTTGAATAAAGAAAATGATTTTTATCAAATTCCTGCAAATGCTTCTGGTTAAGTTCTTCTGCCACCACTAACTGTAACCGAATTATTTCTTTATAATCTTCTTCTGTTATTTCATATTCTGTATTCGACATGGTTTCATAATTACCATACTGAATAAATTTTTTTAGTAATATCAATAGCATTTGAACCGAAATAATATGTACATTCTTTTTCAACAAAGGATTGGAAAATAGTTCTTCAGGAGATTTGGGATCAATACCACACATTTGCTTTTTCAGCACAGTTTCAAGTGGAATTCTGAATTCTCCCCATAAGATTCGTATGGGATCAAGCATTGCATCTCTTACCCTAATTAATTCACAAATGATAGAAATTGCCTTATGCATATTCAGCTTCTTAATTTCTTCTTGTAATTCAGGTATTTCATCAGAAAAAACATCCGTATATCCAAGCACTAACTGTGCATTATCTGCGTCTACTGAATACATCTTATTCTCCTTTACATCACAAATCTATATTATCTCAAATTATTTCTTCTTTCTTAAACTGATTTATTAATCAACTTCATTTTACCACATCCACCTACATTTTACTATCTGAAAAAGAGCAAGAAAAAAGCCGATCAGGAACCACAACTCCCAATCGGCCTCTTTTCTTACTCCTCTTCATTTTTACATTCCATCTCCGTTCCGTCCAGGAACACCACTAGCAATGTCCCATCCTCAAAGACCTTGATGTGATCCAGCGTTTTCATCATAAAGTCCGTATCCATCTCCGTCAAAGGCTCCGCCCCATCCGTATATTCTATGAATTTCTCCGCCCGGTAACCTTCCAGCAAGTTCTCCCCCTGCATCTGTTCCTTCCAACGCCCCATAAAAGCCTCCCGGTTCTCTACCAGAGCATTCCACGCCATCAGATAAGCCTTTACCAGCGTTTCTTCCTCCACATGGCGGTTGTCACAGCCCATCACACCCTTAACCTTATACCTCTCACTGCACTGCCATATCTTCCGGTCAAAACCGGTGCTGCTGCGCCAGCCTTTCCGTGCAAAAACCTTATTACAAGTTCCGCAGACTATTGATTTTGTCAAGATTAGTTGACACATTTTCCTCAAGGATTTTAAATCCTATGCGACTTCTTTTAGGGAATTATAGTATTGCTGTCGTTTTACCATAGGAGGAAGCCCTCCATTAG
>JAETON010000056.1 GCA_021771695.1 Lachnospiraceae bacterium
AAATCCGGAGACAGAACCATTTTACGGTTCTGAGCCGGATTTTCTGATCATAAGGAAAGGAGCTGTGCTCCAGCAGTGAAATCATTCAGATTTCACTGTGTTTTGCAACAACTCCTCAAGTATGCATCCGCAAATGCATACCCCAATTAATACTTATAATACACAATAAGCATTGAGAAAATTCAAGATTTAATATAAAATTTTTCAAAATATTCATTCTTGATGCCAAATCCGGATGAATCACTATTCCTGCAACATTAGAATTAACAGCTCGTCTATAATTATCTGTTATCTTTTCAAACTCCCGAATGAATGCTTTTATTTCTGTCTTTGATACCTCCAGTAATTTCATATAGTAACACATAAGAATAATATAATCTCCAATGGTTTTGAAATTCACATATGGCAATCCAATCTCAAGTTTCAAACACTGTTTCATTGCACTGGTTGGATCAATGTTCCTAAATCTAGTATCAAAAACCACTGCATTATGTGCAATCGCATTTCGCAAATCTTTTGATGTATAAATATATTTGTATATCAATTGTCTATCTGTATCACAAGATACATTTAGGGATAAATGTTTTGAAATATGATCTCGAACCTCATATGTAAGACATGATAGTAAATATCCCAAATCACCCATTGTCATTATTTCAAATAAAGCCCAGATTGGAACATCTGAATATCCAATATTATTATAGAAATGCGTTATCTTCGGATTATTCTTCTTATAGGCATACGCAAGACTAGACTGAATAGAATTCTGTAAATTGAGCTTATTTTGTTGCAATTTTCTTTTCTGCTCTGTAGTTGCTGAAGCCGGTGCGTTATTGTATCCACTGACAACCTTATCATACATATCCTGAATAGATTCTGAATTAGCATTTACTAGTATGCTCTCCAACCAGATAGATTTCCCCTAAGAAATAAAATTCTTTTGTTTCCTTATCATCTTTATTTTTTCAGATTTTACTCCTTCTAAGAACTATCGTTTACCACTCAAATGATCGGGTATACTAAGAATCGAAAGGGAGAATTATGATGTCATACAATAACTGTATTTCTGAAGAATACTTCAGAAAATTTTGCAATCTTCAAAAAGAAATCTCAGCATGCCGCTATTGTCAAGATGATTTCGGTTTTGAACCCCACCCGATTGTATTCGGTAATCTTAACGCCAAGATCATGCAGATTAGTCAAGCGCCTTCCCTGAGCGTTCATAACACAAGGAAGCCATTTGATGATGCAAGTGGAAGACGGTTACGTTCCGAATGGTATCAGATATCTGATGAAACTTTCTATAACCCAGATAATTTTTATATCGTATCTGTCGCTCATTGTTATCCAGGCAAAGCTTCTGGCGGCGGTGACAGAAAACCGCCAAAATGTTGTGCCGACAAGTGGTTAGCCCAGGAACTTGCATTGGTACAAAATGAGATCTACATTCTGATTGGTGGATATGCCGCCGCTTATTTCTTTCCGGGTGAAAAATTAACAGATCTGGTTTTTCAGGATCTTGAAATTAACGGGAAGAAGGCGTTTGTTCTGCCCCATCCCTCCCCGCTGAATATAAAATGGTTCCGGGATCATCCGGCATTTGAGGAAAAAAGGATTAAAAAAGTGTCTGGGATAGTCCAAGAAGTACTTGGAATATAAGCAGGTAATAACTATCATATCCCCATTTATTACTAATATTTCTAAAAACAGTAAATCTAACAGCATATATCCTGCATAAAATACGGTTACTTAAATATCAATTAAATGCAGATTTATTTTGTTGTGTATATCAAGCACAATCACTGGCACTTTTCTTTTTAATCATATAAAATTAAACTAATTCTTCTACTTTCTGGCACAAAAAATAGAAGAGTTCTGGATAAGCGCCTTTCCTCTTCTATTAGACTTTTGTATACTCTAACATGCTGCTGGGATTCACACTCCGCTTTTTTGTAAAATTTTTTATCGTGGTTAACTTCCACTATTGCTTCACCCCAATATCACAAATGTGAGCCTATTATTGTTTCTTACACATGCGCTTCACTTTTACAGAGTCCAACTGCATAAATTTGCATTAGCAATGCTTACAGACACGACGAAAATATCGGCTACAAAGATCTTTCACACTTGAGTATAGAAAAGTTTAATATTGCCTTCACAGGCATCATCTCCCTTTTCAATTACATAACTGATTTTTTCAACCCAAATTGTATAAATATATCTGTTACGCAATAAAAGCGTTTTTTTGAACTATTGATAGAAGTATCACCTAAGTCTATTTCGTATCTGAAAGTCCTTGAAAATGTAGGATGTCATAAAGGGTGTTGAAAAATAAAGGCTTATAGACGGTCATGGACAAGGCTTGTATTAAATTTAATATGGAATTGTAGATAAGCACATCTGATATTGAAAGCAGGTGTGCTTGCTTTTCTATTGAATTAAAATAATATGTCAATTTATTTTAATTAGTATTATATGCTTAATAGAGTAAAGTTTATCAAGTGTCTATTGTGTATGCTTTATAAAACATATGCAAAAAAATGAATAAAATTGTGCTATAATTGATATAGAAATAACTTGATAAATAGTAATTTTTCATATCGGAGTTAGCAGTATTAGATTATAAGGAGAGATAACTTTATGGATTGTAGAAGTACAGAAAAAAGGCAATGGATTATTGAAAAATATAATGTGACACCAGTGGCTCATATCCAATTATTGGCAGGACAGACAAAGCATAGCGATGCTGGAAAAATAATTCAAAATGATTACTATATTTTTGAAGCAATAGATAAATCAAATGGAGTAAAAGAAATTATTCAATGTGGAATGGGAGCATCAAGAGACTTCCTTAGATTGTTAAATCATAAAGGTCTTCCTATTTTTAATCCTTTACATAGAGGAGCGTTAGTTGGGGGGCATGAAAATGGAAGAGCAAGAGCTGGTGGAGATGTCAGAAGAACAGAAACAAATTGGAATCCGATAGCAAGACAATTATACAATGCTATTATGTGGATTATCATAATCATTGATGCAAAACCTGATACACCAATATTTGAAATTAGAGATAAAGTATACAGATATAAGGTCAGCGAGCCATTTGCAAGTCAAATAAGAGCAGTAAATACTATTATTAGGAAAAATTTACCAAACTCCACTTTGACAGAAGCAATAAACAATCTTAGGGTAGAAAATGACGTAAGAGATGATGTTTGTCAATTTGATTTGTTGATTAACTCAATCAATAATATGACAAATAGGGATGGAGTTCCTTTGGATATACAATCATTATTTTAGATTAAGCGTTTATATACAATCTGTTGGAGTTTAAAAATCATCGAATGTCTTAAAAACTATTGGAAGTAAGATTTATCGACAGTTATGGATGAGACTTACAACGAATTTAATATGGAATTGTAGATAAGCACATCTGATATTGAAGACTGAAGCGACCCCCAAAAGTTAGACCAAAAATCTAACGATTGGGAGGTCGATTTTTTATGGCAAAATATTCTTATGAACTCAAAAAACAAATAGTTATGGAATACCTCAATGGTCAAGGCGGCACAAAATTTTTGGCAAAAAAACATGGTATTCCTAACCACTCCCAAATACAATGGTGGATAGCATCATATCAAAAATTCGGAGATAACAGCTTGATGCGTTCAAGAAAAAATGAATCTTATTCTTTCGAATATAAACTTCATGTAGTAGAATTATATCTATCAAGTGAAGTCTCATATCAGGAACTGGCTTTATCACAAGGAATTAAAAATCCACATTTACTAACAAAATGGGTAAATGAGTTTAGGATTGCCGGACCTGATGCCTTGAGACCAAAAAAGAAAGGTCGGAAGAAATCATTGGATCCAAAGAAAGTAAATACAGATGTAACACAGGCTGAAGATATAACACCGGCAGACACCAGTGAAGAGCGTGTGAAACAACTGGAAGACGAATTATTAAAACTCAGAATAGAGAATGCATATTTAAAAGAACTGAGGAGGCTGCGTTTAGAGGAGGAAACTCTTCTGAAAAAACAGCGAGAATCATCCACAGCCTCCGAAGAGAATTCAAACTGAAAGACATTCTCGCAGTAGTTGGCGTTCCTAAAGCAACGTATATGTATTGGCAAAAGCGGTTTGACAGAGTGAATCCTGACAAAGGATTAGAGGAAAGGATTCTAACTATACATGATGAACATAAGGATTTTGGATACCGTCGTGTGCAGGCTGTTCTCCGAAAAGAAGGACTCAATGTTAATAAAAAGAAAATTCAAAGGATTATGCAAAAACTTGGATTGCAAGTAACATCGTACACACGCAAAAGTCGACGATATCGTTCTTATAAAGGTAAAGTTGGCAGAATTGCGCCGAATAGGATCTACAGACGTTTTCATACCAGCATTCCTCATCAAAAGGTTACTACTGATACTACAGAATTCAAGTATTATGAAATTGATGAAAAAGGACGGATGATCATAAAAAAACTGTATCTGGATCCATTCTTAGACATGTTTAATGGTGAGATAATAAGTTATGGGATCAGCAGAACTCCATCTGCAGTAAGTATATTATCTGCTCAAAAGAAAGCAATCAAAATGATTTCTGACTGCCCTTACAGGAGAACTTTTCATTCTGATAGAGGCTGGGCATATCAAATGCCTGCGTATTCTCATGAATTAAGAGAACATAAAATTTTTCAGAGTATGTCTCGCAAAGGCAATTGCTATGATAATTCGGTTATGGAAAATTTTTTCGGACTGTTAAAACAGGAAATGTACTACGGAGTGACATACTACAGTTTTGATGAACTGAAGGAATCTATTGAGAAATATATTGTATATTACAATGAAAAACGCATTAAAAAGAAACTTGGTTGGATGAGTCCTGTTGAATACAGGCTGTCCATCTTGGCTGCATAAAAAAGTGTCTTCGACACTTCACCCCCTAGCCCCCAATCTTGGGGGATTTAGGGGTTTCTTTTTGTGCCGCCTTCCTGCATAATAGTCTTATGAGTATACTACAAGATATTTTTAAAGACCATTATGAAGAAATGATTTATACATTACATCCACGTGCTTCCGTCGTCGAAAACGTGGATAAAATGATCAACTGTGGCAATCCCGCTTTTGGCGGTGCCATGTATGGCTGTCCTCACTGTGGTAGGCTGAAATTCGTTCCTTTCCGCTGCCACAGCCGTTTCTGCCCGACCCGTGGAAACCTTTATGCCATGCAACGCACTACCTCTATGTCCTTTAAACTGATTTACGTTACCCATCGGCATTGTGTTTTCACTATTGATCGTGACCTCCGCCATTTCTTCTTAAACGACCGGACTCTGCTTGACCGCCTCTTCCATGCTGTAAACAGTGTTGTTTCGCGTATGTTCTTCAAACAAAATAAGTCCATGAACTTCTCTCCCGGTTTTATTATGGTCCTTCATACCTTTGGCAGGGACTTAAAATGGAACCCCCACATCCATTGTCTCATTTCTGAAGGTGGCTACTCTGATAACGGCTTCTGGCGAAATATCAATTACTTCAATTATACCTTCCTCCGTAATTCCTTCCGTACCGCTCTGCTCAATGAAATGGAAGAAAAAATCGGACCCTCTTTCAAAAAGATAAAGTCCCGCTGTTACCGCGAGCATAAGGACGGCTTCTACGTCTATGCCAAGCCCAACAAATGTGACCCCAATACCGTTGTGAAATACATCGGACGTTACCTTGGCCGCCCTGTTATTGCCACCTCCCGTATCGATAAATATGATGGCGATATGGTTACTTTCCATTACAACCGCCATGAAGATGATGCATTTGTGGAAGAAACTATCCCGGTTATGGAATTCATAGAACGTCTCATCCAGCATATCCCGGAAAAGCATTATAAAATGATCCGGTACGGCGGTATTTACGCACGCCATCGAGAGATTGACAAAAAACTGCATCGCGCCATATCTCGTGAAAAACACCACATCTACAGGAGCTTTAACCAATGGCGCACTGCTATCCTCACCTCTTTTGGTTATGACCCGCTGAAATGCGAATGCGGCACAACCATGCTGTTTCTGGAACTATACTTTAACCATAAGCGTGTTTCTCTGGAAGAAATGTACGAGAAAGTGATGTCCCGCTCTCGTGGAAGAAGGTCATCTGCATGACTTTCCGAATTACTCCCTATGTGTTATACTCCTTTTAAAGGAGGCAGCTTACATAAAACCAGATACAGAGAAACTACGCAAAAAATATATGGATAATCCACCGGAAGGCATGACATCCGAGGACATTCGCCGTATGAGCGAGGATGATCTCCTTGATATGGATTATTTCTTAAATGAAGATGACTTATTTGCTGACGAGGCTGGTGTCGAAGGTTTTTATATTTTCTAGCATCTCTTTCGTCTTATTGTTATGCCCAAACGCACGTTTATCTGACATATGTTCGATGAACATGCGTTTCTTTTTGCGCTTCCCAAAATCGGAATTGTAGAGTAGGTTAGAGGGCATCCGCCCTCTTTCCCCTCATCAAACCGTACGTGAGGTTCTCCCTCATACGGCTTTCCGACATTCTTCTTTCTACAGCATTACGTTATGCGGTAG
>JAETON010000057.1 GCA_021771695.1 Lachnospiraceae bacterium
AGCAAGGACAGGAAGTGTATATACACTTCCGCAAAAATGGCAATTTAGGGAACCCTGCCCTAAATTGAAAACCCCGAAGCACTCCAAAACCGAATTACGTACAGAAGGAGAAAATAGACATGTCAAACAGAAAAAGAAACATCCAAATATTATTTTGTGTTACTCCAGAGGAAAAGAAGCTGATCCGCCAAAAGATGATTCTCTCAAAGACCAGAAACATGGGAGCCTATCTTAGGAAAATGGCTATCGACGGCTATATCATCAACACCGACACAGCCCCAATCAAGCAGGTGTACGAAGAGATGCACAAAATCGGTGTAAACATCAATCAGATTGCTAAAAAAGTAAACACCACCGGAGACTTCTATCCGGAAGATATGGAACATTTAAAAGGAATGGTCGATGAGATATGGCATATATTAAAATCTTTCCCATTAAAATAACTGACAAAAAGGCGATAGATTATATTATGAATCCAGATAAGACAGACGATAAATTACTGGTTTCCTCTTTTGCATGTTCTCCGGAAACTGCAGATATCGAATTTGCTTTAACCAGAAAAGCCGGAAAAGAGAACGTGATGGATAAAGGTGATAATCTTGCCTTTCATTTGATTCAGTCTTTTAAGCCGGGTGAAGTTGACGCTACTACCGCCCACGCTCTTGGTAAACAATTTGCAGATGAGGTATTAAAAGGAAAATACGAATACATTATCAGTACCCATATTGATAAAGGACACGTTCATAACCACATTATTTTTAATGCAACCAGTTTTCGTGATTATCACAAGTATGTTTCCAACAAACGCAGTTATCACAAAATCTGCAGGATCAGCAATCGTATATGTCAGGAAAACGGATTGGTTACGAGTATGCCAAAAGAAAAAAACGGCAGAAGTTACAAAGAGAACATGGAGTATCATCGTGGAAACAGCTGGAAAGCAAAATTAAAAGTCGCTGTAGATAAAGCGATCTGGACTTCTGTGAACTATGATGAGTTTTTACTGAAAATGAAACTTTCCGGTTACGAAATCAGGCAAGGCAAACATCTGGCTTTTCGAGCGCCAGAGCAGAAAAATTTTACTTATATGAAATCTCTCGGAAGCTACTACACGGAAGATTCTGTCCAAGAGCGCTTGAATCGAAATCGTCATAAAACAGTTTCACCTAAAAACATATCCCGCAAAGTCCGACTATTTATTGACATTTCTGCTTTTATCGAATCCGGAAATCAGAAGGGATTTGAAACATGGGCAAAACGTAACAATCTCAAACAAGCGGCCCTCACATTTAATTATCTGTCTGAAAATAACCTACTGAATTATGAAAGTTTTCAGCGGCATATCGAAGATATATCTGAAGCAGTTCATTTATGCGAAGAAAAAATAGATAACTTAAATAACAAGATTTCCCATCAGCAAGTACTTCAGAAGCAATGTGATGCATACCGCAAATGCAGAAGAATTGTCAGAGATGGAAAATGTGCTCCGGATCCGCAATTATATAAATCCCAACATTTGTCAGAATTCCAATTGCACGATACCTTAAAAAAACAATTGTCGGATGCCGGTATTACTAAAATTCCTTCACCAGAACGTCTTACACGAGAGCTTGATCAACTGGAAAATGAAAAAATTTCTGCTATTCAAGAACTTCACAAATTAGAAAACCAGCGGAATACTTTAAACGTGGTTCAGAGTAATTTTTCTATATTGCTAAAGGAGCATGATATAATAAAATCAGAAGTAACTTCTCCGGAATTATAGTGATTTAAAAGCTCCTCGTTTGTTTTTTATTCCATAACAAAGAAAAGCAGCTCTGCACATCTAATTGCACCAGAACTGCTTTTCTGCATCCATCTTAAATTTGACAAGCTGATATATGTTCTTTGCATATCTCAGTTTTTGTTGTTGACGCCACCGACTAAAAATAATGTTTTTATTTTAATTTCTCCACTCGACAACATCATCAAATTTTTTACGCGGCCTTTCCTTCGGATCTTCATCTGGATAACCTAAAGCAACTGCACAAATGAGTTCTCCATCTTCATTTAACCAATCACATAACTCTTTATATGCAAAAAATATGTCACATACCCAAAGGCTTCCTATTCCTTTTTCTGTTGCAGATAATAACATATTTTGTACAGAAGCACTAATGGATTGAATATTGCAAATATTATAAACACGTTCTTCTGGTTCTAAATTTT
Organism: Lachnospiraceae bacterium; assembly: GCA_021771695.1. Lineage (GTDB taxonomy): Bacteria > Bacillota > Clostridia > Lachnospirales > Lachnospiraceae > Anaerostipes. Next base: position 2,209 of record JAETON010000057.1, read on the forward strand.
CTAACATACCCTTTTGCAATGAATTTACTACAAAAATAACAACTGGTGCCTGCTTCAAGATTTCAATAGTATATTTTGCAGCCGGAATATGCTTTTTACTCATTGGCAAAAGGGCTTCCTTTGTTTCTTCCCGAAGCATTCCTTTTTCAAAAGCTTTAATCATCTCTGTCTTTGCATTACCTTGTATAACAATGTATTTCCAAGGCTGTCTGTTTTTAGATGATGGTGCTTTCATTGCACTATTAATAATATCGATAATATCATCCTTAGAAATTGGTGTATCTAAATACTTACGAATACTACGTCTATTATATATTGCTTCTATCATACGTCTATCTCCTTAATTTTTTGAGTTAATTATAGCATTCCATATAATTTGTCTCAACAGGACGTTTCTTTAATTTTTCTGCAAATATAATTTATTATTCTATATGAGCACCTTAGACGCTGTACCATTTATCTCGTTCAATTTAAATTATATCGAAGTAATATAATCTACAGACAGTTTAAAGAACTACAATATTTTTAAATATTTTTGAAGATGCGGAGAATAATTTGCGTGAGCTGTTTAATATTCCAAAGCTTTATCATGCTTTATTTTTACAAAGCGGAACTTCACTCCAATTTTCAATAATCCCATTAAATTTTCTAAGAATAGGTACCACTGACTATATTGTGACCGGCGAATGGGACGAAAAAGCTTACAAAGAAACCCTCCATTTATAATGCCATGCCAGTTGAAGACGTAAGAGCTCTTATTGAATTTATGTATTGATTTGAAAAGGTAAATCTTAGTAAAAAAACATCTCTCATATGCGGCATATATCAGATTGCACATATAAGAGATATTTTTTATAAAAATTATGATAATAAATATCCGCTTCTATTTTTTATAATAGATTAAAATTAGCTATGTGCTGATATTCTTTTTGCTTTTCCAGTGATACGCTCCGGATAAATAACATAAACACCGGTCTTGTCCTTTGCAGCCCGAATATATTGCATCCCTTTTTCCAGAAAATCTTTGCTATACTTCTCCAACAGTGCGACAAGACTTGCCTGTTTGTCCTTTGACGGCATTATTTGACCAGTCAGAATCACACTTTCATATAAAGTACCAAACTTTTCAGGTTGTACTTCCGTATCACCAATGACCACAAAACAGACATTTGAATTACAGGAAATATTATCCAGTTTTCTTCCTGCATTTGCAGCACAGTGTAAATGAATCAAGCCATCCTTCCAGGTGTGAAAGCAAGTAGTAGGACGGCTTCTTAAATGTTTGCTTCATTTTTACTGTTTCTCCTTTAGTAATTTTTTCATAAGTGCCAATGAGTTATGCCGATTTTGGAATACACCGCTTCTGGAAATATTCTGCTTTTTTGCAATTTCTTCGTTGTTCATTTCCAAGAAATAATACATCAGCAAAGTTTCACGGTTACGCTCGGACAACTGTTTCAAGGCTTCTGCCAATTCATCATCATAGACACGAATATCATTACCGCATACATTGAAAATTGTATAGTCCGTATCATAGTCGTCCCAGATAGCCAGATTTTCTACAACGATTTCTGGAAGTTCACAAAAGAGTGTTTCTTCCTTTTGTCGTCGTTTTAATTTCTTCTGATAGTCCTTAACAACATGTCGGACAACTTTCTTCAAACAACTTTCAAAACGGCATTGAACTGTTTTCTGGAAGTCAGACGGTTTCATCAATCTCACCCCCTTTCCGTTACGACGTGGAAAGTAGTTATCCCTCTTTCCGCACCATATAGGGAACGGCAGGTGTGATTTGTTAAGTTGAAACCGAAAAATTTTAAAAAATTTTTTTAGGCATGAAAAAAGCCCGCACAAAACATATAGTTTTATACGAGCTATTAGAGCTATAAGATATTTAGTTTTTAATAAAATGCTGTTAGGTAGTGTATGATTGTATAGAATTATGCTTAAAATGTTCCATAATACAATCCCCCTTACAGCACTTGTTTTGTATTACACTTTTGTCTTTTTTGTAATCTTGTAAATATATTCTTCTGGCGTAGGGCGTTTATTTCCAAAATACTTTTTGAAATTTGCCTGCACTTCTGGGTCGGTGCTGTTCATAACTTCATCAATGGTCGCTTCTATATTCGCCCGAACATCAGTCAATGATACACCGCCAGCTTTCGCACCTGCTTTCAATGCTTTCTTTATATCTCGCCTTTTTAAAATAGCCATAAACAACACCTTTCTTTTTTATTTTATGAGTAATTGAACAACGGTTACCAATGCCCAAACAAAAAACAGAACGCCGTCCATTTTAGCAATCAAATTTAATGCTTTATTTTCAATCTTTTCTACTCCACACAGAGCATTGAAATTCATCAAGGAGAAAGCCAAAATCAATAAAGAGTAGTTTGACAAATTGTTATTATCCCCATTATAAAGTGCAAAAGCATATCCAGCCCAAAGAGGAAGTAACGCAATCAAAGTAAAACCTTTTAAAAACTTCATGTCCTTTCTTTCACTTGAAAAATAATTCCCTTTCAAATTATCTGTTAAATGTTTGTCTGCCATAATCGCAACTCCTTTCAAAATTATTGGAAATTTTTCCGACTTCATTATAATCTATTTCAATCTATATGTAAAGTATTTCTAACTATTTGAACAAAAAAATTCACGCTTATTTTGTTAACAAGCATGAAATCTTTTTACTATTCAATTTTCTTATAGATTAGGATTGCGACAACCTGTACCGTCAACACAATGTTGTACATCCATTGAGTACCGTTAGCCATTGTCAACCAATCAACGATTAGAAGTTTGGATAATTTAGCATAGACATTCATCAAAACAATATATGTTATCGTAGAGAAAATACTTGCTTTCCCAATAATTGCCCGTCCTCTTTCATCTCGTGATGTTTTCAAAAAGAATAGTATAATTACGGCAATGGTAATCACTAAGGTATACCACATGCCTATTTTAAATACTGTCGTACTACTGAGAATCGACTTTAATAGTTCAATCATTTTTCTGCCTCCTCAAAGTCAAATAAATCTTCAATTGCTACATCAAACACTTTTGCAATGCTGTATGCCAAAAGCATGGACGGATTGTATCTGTTTCTTTCAAGCTGAATAATGGTCTGTCGTGACACTCCTACAAGGTCAGCAAGTTCTTGTTGGCTCATTCGCTTTGTAGCTCTATAAATATGTATCTTGCTATCAAAAGAATATTTTTGCTTCGCCATTTAGCCACCGCCTTATTTCAAATTCAGCTTATTATAACATATTTCTTACTTTTTGTGTAAAATTTCTAATTATGCTATTCTACAAAACGTGTAAATCTGTACCAAAATACACACCTTATCATTATTTATCCAATAATCTTCCAGTTGCTATCCTTATGTAGTACAAGCTCATATTGCGATACCTGCGTCGCTTTTGTCTGATTATCAAGGAATTTTACAGCTACCTTGACTTTCACATTATCCCCGTCCTTTGTAAATACTGGGTTTATCAATTCAGAATAAAGGTAGTCCCTGCCGATAGGTTCAAGTACATTTCCCGATACATAATAGGCAAGCTCTTTTTCCGTCGCTGTTGGGTACAGCTTAAAGAATGTTTCCAGAAATGCGGTGGCGTCGTTTACAGTATCAGCGTCCACACTTGTGTCTGCTTCTGGTGTCTTAGGCTCATAGTCTGATTTTTCGATTGCTGGTGCAAGTGTAGGGTTCTGAACGATTACCATATCCCCGTCAGCGTCTACATGGACTTTTACGGTATAGGTTGCCTTGACATTGCTTGTCTGTTCTCCCTCTTTTATCTGCTGATCTACTTCGTAGGTAGCAGAAAAAGTGTCCGTTCCCGACTGCTCGATATGCCACACAATCATATCTGTAACTGTGGAGCTGGTCGGTATGTCGGTTCTAATGGTATCCACATTCAAATCCTGCAATTCCTTTGTCAGATAACCGTTGATTGCCTGCGTCCTTGCTTCAATCGCTTCTTTGCTGTTACTCCATGTATAATAGGATTTCGCAAAGTTTTTCACGAAATTTTCAATCCCGTTGGTGTCCTGCAAGCGAAGCTCTATCACTTCTTTTTCATGGGTCGTGTGCTGGTCGATAGCCGTAAAATTCTTATATACCCCAAAGCTCACGCTTGCGATAAGCACCACCCACAATGCAATCACGGTTTTCTTATGTGTGCCTACCTTGACAGTACGCACCTTTTTTTCTTTGACATTTTCTGTCTGTTTCTTATTCTTCTTAAACATATTTTCAAGTCAAGTTGCCAGAGGAATAATCATCTTTCCACTCAAGTCGTACTGCTCCAGAAACGTGTTCACAATAGTCGGGGCAACGTACCACCAGATAGGGAAGGCTGTGAAAATCACGGAATACGCCTCTGCAAGCCGCTTCGCCAGTTTTGCTGTTACGCCGCTGGCACTGAAATACGCTACTAATACCTTGCTCATAATCAATACCTCACCTTTCCTGAAAATCATATTTTATCGCTGTGTTTTACCATAGAATACCATAAATCCGAGGCAAATGCACCCTATCGTTTTTTGAGTATGGGTAATCGTAAAAATGCACCCTCTGACAGCCAAGGGTGCATTGTATCAATTTATGGTACGCAAGCCAAATTGGGAATCCCACAAAAATCATATCATATTCCGACATATTATCTCTTTTATAAGCAATCTCCGGTCTGCAGCTTTCATTGCTCATTTCCACGCTACTTCTGGAACTTTTGTCCATCCAATCCAAGTCTTCTTTTGTGTAACCTGTTGTAGGTATAAATAATAGCAAACAAATCCGCTCCGATGGAATCTGCAAAATTTTCTGCTATTCTCGCAGTTATACCTGTTGCTGAAAAATATGCTACCAGTTTTTTACTCATTTGTATCACCGTCCTTTTCATTCTGTTTCAATAATCCGATATGCTTCTTGAGTTAATGCCTTTACAGCACGTTTATAATCTTTATCTTTTACTAAAATATAATCCGTATTAAATGTAGAAATTGCAAATAGTCCGACCTCATATCTAGCCAATGCTCCAGATATTTCCACTAAAATACCAATCAAAGAAAAATCCAATACTCCCTGTATGCGAAACGCTCTCCAGCCGTCACTCTGCTGTATCGTATTATCCGGTACATCCTCTGTACGACATACCAGAGATTTTTCCTCATCTGTTTTTCCTATAAAACAGTAATCAGCATCCAAATTGACTTGCGAATAGTCCTCCACCTGGCAGACACTAAATAAACCCGGAAGTACCAGCATTTCCGGCATCTCATCATCCCAGTTAGTTTCATCCTCTTCTGTTAAAGAATAATTGCCCTCAGCCAGACGCTCAACCTTTTCTTCAAATGGAAGTTCCGGGTCAATTCCTATTTCTTCCCAAGTAGTACCATAAGGCGCTCCTCCAGACGTATACCCGGCAATAAATGCAAAGCGATCATCACAATCCTCATATATAGTTTCATACTTTTCACGGTTTTCTTTTTCTTTCTGTAATCGCTTTTGTTTTAATCGTTCTTCTTCTGCCCGTTTTATATTATCCAATTGTTCCTGCGAATAATTAACACCCAGTTCCTGTAAATCTTTTACTGTTGTCATAGAATCCACATGAAACCTTTCCCTGTAATGTTTTACCATGTGCTTCGGTGTGCCCTGATAGGTAAGCAGCCACTGTTTACCTTTTTGAAGGCGGCGGCGTTTTCGTTCTTCTTTATTCAATTTCCTTTTATTTGCCATCTGATATTCTCCAATCAATATTCTGTTTTTCACTCATTTCATACATATCCAGACGCATTATATCAAACTCCGGACAATATTGCATACATTGCTGTTTTCTTATCAGAAATATAGAAATCAATCGTTGCCTTCTGGCTGTTCATTTATGGCTTGTCTATAAAACTCAATTTTATCGTCCAGATTCTGTAAATACTCATTCCATTTCTGTTGCTGTTCTAACACATACTTTCTATGTACTTCCAATATTTTCATCCGCTCCGACATTGTACTTTTTCCACGGTATCGCAGTTCAGAATACTTCTGAATATCTCTGAGATGCATACCCGTCTCTTTTAATCGTCGGATAAACTTAATCCATTCAATATCATTCTCCTCATATACACGCCTGCCACCACTGTCTCTTGCTACTTTGATTAATCCTTTTTTCTCATAATACCGTAACGTACTTTCAGGAAGGTTCGTTTTTTCAGAAATCTCGCCAATTAACATTTTTAAAATCACCTCAAATTGTTCTTGACTTAAACTATGGTTTAAGTCATATGCTCAAATTATAAAACTTACAGGAGCTTCCTGTATAATTTAAATATAGGGAATTCCGAGAAAGAAGGTTGAGAAAAAAATACCTCAGTGTAAAATAAGATTACTGACTTTGACCGGTTAGTAAAAAATCTTATTGA
>JAETON010000058.1 GCA_021771695.1 Lachnospiraceae bacterium
ACTGGTTTCTCTTTCGTATTTCATACTAATCTCCATTCCGCGCGCCTTCGGGCGCGGCACAAATAGTAATGAAAGATTTTCAAGCCCTCTACTCCATGAGATAATAGCTTCAAGAAGCTACACTACAAAGCACGGGAGGAGGAGTTGTAAATTCTTTCTCGTTTTAGACAGCATACTAATCAGTGTAAGTCCTGCCTTTTCAAGCACAAATAAGTGGCGCCATGAGCCCGTACACTAAGAATTGTTTTAACGCCTTGGCTAAATTGTGTGGCAGTTCAGTCAATGGCTTCTTATCTTTTTCACGAAAGGAGTATGACTATGAAAGTTACTTACCTAACCTGTTGTGGTGTCGATGTTCACAAATCATTTCTCGTTGCCACAATCGTCAAGACTACTGGTGGTATCGAACCTTCTTATCAAAAGAAACGTTTTTCCACCTTCAACCACTCAATTCTTGAGTTCAAGCAATGGCTTCTTGAAAATGAATGTCATAATGTCTGCATGGAATCCACTGGTAAATACTGGGTTCCTGCCTTTAATCTTTTAGAAGATGAAATCAATGTTACCATTGCTAATCCAAAATGGGTAAAGGCTGTGAAGGTAACAAAGATGACACCAAAGATTCTAAATGGATTGGGGACCTGTTCCGTCTCGGACTTGTGAAAGGCAGCTACATTCCTTGTAAGAAAATCCGTATTTTACGAGAATATACAAGGTATCGCTACAAATTGGTTTCCTGCCGTTCCAGTGAAAAGAATCGATATCAGAATGCGCTTACTGTTTGTAATGTCGCTTTAGATTTTGTTGTTTCCGATGTCTTTGGGAAGTCATCCACATCCATTATTGATTACCTGCTTGAGCAGGCTGACAATTCTATCAACCATGAAGAAATCGCTTCTAAGCTTCTTAGAAGTCTTAAATCCAAAGAAGATGCTGTGATTGAATCCATTGAAGGATATCAGATGACTGATTCCCAGAAATATCGTATGCGCCTCGTCCGTGCACATATGGATTATATCACAGCTGAAATCAATGATATAGACTCTATGATAGAATCTATGATTTCCTCTGATCCTGATTATGAAAATGCTATCCAGTTCCTAATGACTATTCCGGGTGTTAAACGTGATAGTGCAATCACTATCATCTCCGAAACAGGTATTGATATGTCTCAATTCTGTTCTTCTAAACGTTTATGCTGTTGGGCTGGTTTAGTCCCTGGCAGGAATGAATCTGGTGGCAAGAAGAAATCTGTTCGGATCGCACGTGCTGGAGTTTACCTCAAACCTGCATTAGTACAATGTGCTCATGCAGCCGTTAAATCCGAAAAGTCTCCTTACTACAAAAAGAAATAAGAATCTCTTATGAAACGCCGTGGCAAGAAAAGAGCCATAGTTGCTATCGCTCCAATGATTCTTACTGCAATCTACCAGATGTTATCAACTGGTGAAGCATGGAATCCAAGCGACTTATACAAAATCGAACACTTCAAAAAGTTGCCATTTCTTGACAGCTTAGATTAGTGCGCCACTTTTTGGCTGTCCTCTACTTTCTTTCACACTAATCCCTCCTAATTGTCACAATAGTAAACTTATATGGCAGGAAATGGATGTTCAAGAAAAAATATGGCGAAAAACAATACATTATGACGAAAAAGGTCGAATTAAGATTACTTATAATAAAAATGATATTAAGAAGTAACACCTTGTCTAATCGTCCCATATAGTATAGTACAAACCTATATTAAAAGGAGGAGTAAAGAATGTGTTGTTGTAGATGTTGTTGTAGATGTTGTTGCAAATGCTGTTGCAGATGCTGTGGTAATAGTAATAGTAATAGTAATAGTAATAGCTGCGGTTGCTGTTGTTGTTGCTGTTGTTGTCCATGGTGGTGCAGTACTGGTGGAGAAAACAATTGGGGCGGTAATTGGGGCGACAATTGGGATCCTTGTGCGAATGAAAGACGCTGGGCATACAGAGAGGGGTTTAACGATGGGTATACGGTAGGATTTGAAGACGGAAGATGGAATAGACGTCCATGTCCACGGTCAAATTAAAATAGAACAAGGCGAGTACCGGACATTAACCGGGCTCGCCTGTTTTAGATGATATTCAAATGATGTTAAAATTGATAAATAAAATCAAAGTCGCGGAAGCGTATGTTTTCCAGTCTATCCACATAGACATCTGCGTAAGACAGCGGTTGAGTGCAATGACTGATTTAATTAAAAAAGAGTATTATGGGAAATGCTGCACATAAAGCAATGTGTTATGATGTATTTTAAATTATGGGCAGTTTCTGGCCCGATTACAGCAAGAAACTGCCTATTCGCAGTATTTGGAGAAACTGAAGCAGGCAGAATTGCTAACAATTAATCGCCTTCTGGAGACTATGTTGCCCCAGGTTGCAACCAGCATAGACATGGAGGATTATCAGGAGCTGGGAAAGATTGCCAGAAGCTATAGTATTGGGGATTCCGAGGGATTTTCTGCTATACATAAGACGGGTTCTCAATCCTCATAATGGTGTGAGAGTTTTTTTCTATAAGCTCTGCAACATATTCCTGGGTCCATCCTTTTCTCTCTCTGGCGTCTTTGAGAGCAAGCCCCAATGCGTGAAAGTAAAACTGTCTTGTTCCATTGCATTCATTATCATTTCACCCGATATCATTCAACATTTTGGGTGATTTTATGTGTATGAAATATAATTCAATGTTTAGGAGTAGTTTATTCCGTGTAGTTCTTAGTTTGAGAGACTGATAAATAAAAAATACAAAACACGCTTGACAAGTAATCGGTCGTTTACTATAATATCAAACAGAGAGTAACCAATCGGTGACTTTTTGGAGGTTCTGAGAATGTCAAATACTAAGGAAAAAATTTTACTAACTGCTCTCCACCTGTTTGCACAAGATGGTTACGAAGCTGTTTCCATGAGTAAAATAGCTGGGAAATTGAGCATAACAAAAGGTGCATTATATAAACACTATAAAAATAAGCGTGATATTTTTGATACTATTTTTGAACGTTTGTGTCAATTAGATATCGAGCGTTCAAGAAAAGCAGGTGTTCCTGAAAAAGAGTTTGATGGAGCGACCAAACTTTTTAGGAATGTTTCTACAAAAAGTGTTAAGGCATATATGCAATCGCAATTTCAATACTGGACAAACGATGAATTTGCCTGCAATTTTCGCAAAATACTTACATTAGAACAGTATAGAAATTTAGAAGCGACAAATCTATATCAAAAAGTTTTAGGGCGTGGCCCTGTCGATTTTATTGAAGATTTATTTCGAGAAATGATGGAAGAAGGGACTTGGCGTAAAGGTGACCCCAAACAAATGGCAGTCGAATTCTATGCTCCCTTCTATCTGCTGTTGAGCATCTCAGATGCTACATCAGACAATGAGGAAAAAGAAAAAATTGCAGATATTTTTACAGCACATATTGATTGTTTTATAGAAAAATATGCCACAAGTAAACTACAAAATAATGAGGATATTCAAATATGAAATACAAATGGATTTTGTGTCCTGTTTGCAAGTGTCCAAAACGAAAACAGTAAAAGCTTTTTTTTGAAAAAGACTTAAGAGTAATCGTTGCCAAAGAAAATAGTCATACAATTAAAAAAAGTTCAACTAAAGTTGTTCTTATAAAAACAAATTAGAATTTGGAGGATGAAAATTATGTTATCGGAGCTTGTTTTATAGCCGGGAGGTTTGTGTAAATCCAATCTCTACCAAGCCTCCCATAAAATTATTATCATTATAATTTTTTTGGAAGGATAAAATACATGAATAGAGAGAATAAAAGAAAACAATACGAAAAAGGGTACTACAAAACTCATGCTTGTAATGATAGTTTTACCTGCAAAGTTTGTGGTAGACTTGTAATTCCGGCAGGTGCTGGAAGTGAACATCGCAATCATTGTCCGAATTGTTTACAAAGTCTCCATGTGGATATAGAACCTGGAGATCGTGAGTCTGATTGCGGTGGCATTATGGAGCCAATCGCGGTATGGGTCCGAAAAAATGGAGAATGGGCAATTATCCATCGTTGCCGTAGATGTGGGCAACTTTCATCTAATCGCATAGCAGCTGATGATAATCCGATGAAACTGATGTCAATCGCCATGAAACCCGTAGCATTGCCACCGTTTCCAGTAGAGAGGATTGAAGAAATGACTAACCTAATGGCTGGTGACGGGAGCTTGAATTAAAAAATCATAGGAAACGTAGAGTCAGACGTAAACGCAGAGCCGATACCCCATCTATCCGATGTGGTTATCGGCTTTTATTGTGACTTCAGCATCTATGCTTTATGATGTTATGGAAGGCCTTGTAGTTGACGCACATATAGGAAAGTACCGGATGAACGAGCGGGAGTCTGCGATGAAGCATATTGATTTATTTATGAAATTAAAAATCACAGTATAATCAATTTTTTATTTAATCGAGGCATCGATTCTATGAATTATTTCAAAAATTAGTCAATAATCGCATATTTTTCGTAATGAGATTATCAAAGTCATTCAAGAAGCTCATTGATAACAGTAAGTTGGATAGATAGATGATTTATAAGCCCAGAAGTGCAAAAACTCACTTGTTGCTTAGAATTATACATTTTACTCTTTCAGATGGAACTACGGAATATCTTGTAACAAACATTACAGATTAAACGTCCATTCTTTTCTCTCTCTGGCGTCTTTGAGAGCAAGCCCCAATGCGTGAAAGTAAAACTGTCTTGTTCCCTTGTATTCATTATCATTTCACCCGATATCATTCGATATTTTGGGTGATTTTATGTGTATGAAATATAATTCAATGCTTAGGAGTAGTTAATTCCGTGTAGTTCTTAGTTTGAGAGACTGATAGATAAAAATACAAAACACGCTTGACAAGTAATCGGTCGTTTACTATAATATCAAACAGAGAGTAACCAATCGGTTACTCTCTGGAGATTCTGAACATGATAGATAAAACAAAAGAAAGGTAGGTGCGTGTATGTCATATTTCAAATATCAAGATAAATCCATTTTTTATGAAGAATACGGACAAGGCGAGCCGATTATCTTCCTACATGGCAATACTGCTTCTTCAAAAATGTCTGAATTTCTTATGCCGCTGTATGCAGAAAATTTTAGATGTATTTTGATTGACTTTTTGGGTAACGGGCAGTCGGACCGAGTAGAAAACTTTTCGCCGGATATGTGGCATGATGAAGCCTTACAGACGATTGCTCTTACTGAACACTTACAATACGGAAAGGTCAGTCTTATCGGAACAAGCGGCGGCGCATGGGCGGCGGTCAATGCGGCGTTGGAACGCCCCGACTTGTTTCATGCAGTCGTAGCAGACAGCTTTGACGGGCGCACTCTTAATGAGAATTTTTCCGCTAACCTTTTATCTGAAAGGAAAGCGGCAAAAGAAGATACACAGTCAAGGCAATTCTACGAATTGTGCCAGGGAGCAGACTGGGAAAAGGTGGTTGACCTTGATACAGAAGCATTATTGAAATGTGCGGAGGAAAAGCGTCCACTATTTCATAAACCGTTGGAGGAATTAAAAACGCCTATCCTGTTCATGGGAAGTAGGGAAGATGAAAGTTGCCGAAACAACATGGAAGAAGAATATAGAGAAATGGCTTCTATGCTTTCTCAATCTTCCGTATATCTTTTCCCGAAAGGAGGACACCCCTCTCTCTTTTCCAATGCAGAAGAAGCCGCAATGCAGATAAAAAAATTCACAAGCCAAGCCTTATTTGGCGATTATATTACCTGCGAGTGAAATCTTAGAGTCTGGGAAGGACTTTTGGAACAAATAAAATAGGATTCAACGACATTCTATTTTAACAAAAGCAAAATGGATTATGGCGTTAAAGCTATAATTGACGGCATGCCCGTTAATTTTAACCGTTTGAGGTTTCTGGTTCAAATATAATCCAAAGGAATTTTTTTACTAAGGTTCTCATTGGAACAGATGCCTCGGTAACGGCAATATTAGAAAATATCTCAATAAATGATTATATTTGCGAAACCCTGAATTGTGGCATTTTGATGTGAATGAATTGGTGCAGGACGAAGCAGATTCATGGGAGGAATATGTTGAATAAAATTAAATAAGGTGAATTATGAAAAATAAGATTAATACTATTACAATACTAATAATTCTGTTTGTGTCGGTAGGAATAGGTACATTCATATGTAATGTATTAGAACGCACTGAAATAAATATATGGCTTGCGAGAGGAATAGGTGCTTTAGTCACGGTAGTAGGTTTCCAACTATGTAAGAGAAAATCAGATAGTTATTGGGATATATACACTAGAGGTCGTAACGGCAACTAAAGAAAACTTATTTGACAGTGAATCAGGGCAGTGATTTAATACATTCCAATAAAAAGGAGCAGCGAACCACCATCGGTGGATTTTAAATCGTCTTCTTGGTGCTTTTTAATAAGCACCCGTATAAAATGAAATGTGCAAGACTTTTATTGTGGCAGATGCCGACCACGATAAAAGTC
>JAETON010000059.1 GCA_021771695.1 Lachnospiraceae bacterium
TGCAAAGTAATCTTGGGGAATAAGGTAATACTTGCCCATATTTTGAAAAATATCATTGGTGAATTGAAAGAGCTTTCTATCGAGGAGATAGAAAACTGTATCGAAAACGACATAGCCATTGGGGATACGCCGGTTTACCCGGGAGAGACAAACAATCCCAAAATAGTCGGGGACAATACGGAGAATACGGTATTGTACGAGGGCACGGTTTACTTTGACGTCAAATTTTCTGTAAGAATACCAAATGCCAGGAAAAATGGAGACAGCATAAAGATTATCACAAATGTGGAAGCCCAGCAAAAATATAACACCGGTTATAAGCTGGAAACTCGAGGGATCTTTTATGCTTCACGGTTGATATCGTCTCAATTGAATACGGAGTTTACGGCCTCATCTTATAATGATATGAAAAAGGTGTACTCCGTATGGCTCTGCCTCGACGCACCGACAGGCATTGGAAATGCTATTTCAGAGTATTCTATGGGGAAACGGGATATCATAGCGGGGATCCCGGACCGTAGGGATGCTTACGATAAGATTTCCGTATTGCTGATCGCATTGAATGAGGATATGCTTACGGAAACAATGGAAAATAATGAGTTGGGAAAATTCCTGAAAATGTTAAATATACTGTTTTCGTCAAAGTTAGAAGTAGCAGAGAAGATAGGTATCTTGAAGGAAGAATATGGTATTGCCATTGACCAGGTATTGGGAAAGGAGCTGGATGAAATGTGTAATCTAAGCAGAAAGGTTAGGGAAGAAGGCATACAAATAGGCCGTGAAGAAGGCATGAAAGTAGGTCGCCAAGAAGGCATGGAAATGGGCCGGAAAGAGGGACTGCAAGAAGGAGAGAAAAAAGAAAGATATATAATTGTAAAGAGGCTTATTGAAATTGGCATGCCGGATGGAAATATTGCTGCTGTATCACAGTTAGATATCGGAGAAATAGAAAAGATGAAAATTGAAATGGGCCATGGACAATGTGAACCGGTAGGGGATCGCCTGTAAAAAAACCACGGCAACACCAATATTTTAGGATTGCGGGGATACATAGTACGGAGCAATCCATGGTACGAGGGGGCAAAATATTTTTGCCCCCTATATAATGATTATAGGATCGACAAGAAATAGAATTATACGAGCAATAAGATGCAAATTATTTCATAATATTGCAAAATACCACACCTTCTTTATGTTGAGCTATAATAAATAGTGAGTGGATTTAGAATGCTTCCGCCGATTTTGAGTGTGATGGACACGGAAAAATTGATGGAAGGTTCTTTTGTCAGATAACTCACAAATCACAAGGTGGGATGTACCAGGAATGAAGACAAGTATCGCAAGAAACATTGCGGCGGCTATTGACGCACCAGCAGGCATCGGAAATGCTATTTCGGAGCATTCTACGGGGAAAAAGGATATCATAGCGGCGATCCCGGACCGTAGGGATGCTTACGATAAGATTTCCGTATTGCTGATCGCATTGAATAAGGATATGCTTATGGAAACGGCGGATGACAATGAGTTGGAAAAATTCCTGAGAATGTTAAATACGCTGTTTTTGTCAAAGTTAGAAGCAGCAGAAAAGATAGGGATTTTGGGGGAAGAATATGGTATTGCCATTGATCAGGCGTTGGGAAAGGAGCTGGATGAAATGTGCAATTTGAGCAGAAAGGTTAGGGAAGAAGGCATATAAATAGGTCGTGAAGAAGGTCGTCAAGAAGGTGTGGAAATAGGCCGGAAAGAGGGACTGCAAGAAGGAGAGAAACAAGAGAGATATATAATTGTAAAAAGGCTTATTGAGATTGGCATGCCTGATGGACATATTGCTGCTGTATCACAGTTAGATATCAGCGAAATAGAAAAAATCAAGAAAGAAATGAACTGTGAACCCATAGGACATTCCATGTAAAACACTTGAAGCGATCCATAGGATTCCGAGCTGGACATAGAATAACATTAAGTTGTCTGATGCGGAAGCTTTATTGATTGTGATGATCTGTAATAAGGTTTTTGATCTGGAAAAGCTGGATGCATTTTTGAGATCGTGTGGGATTAGGATAATCAAAGTTCTTGAGGGTTTGCAAACTTGTTGAGGGTCTTTGATTTAGATGTATTGGGTTAGATTAAAACGGAAACAAAAGGAGATAGAAGCAGCGAGATTGAGCAGAATAGAATTAGGTGAGCAATCTATTAGTGGAAATTTTAAATCATCAAAATTATATTGGCAATTACATTGGCAACAATTTGAAAAATATTGTGAAATTTACTATAAGGTATATAATTAAAAAATATGATTGCACGCATATTGTCTAAAAGAGAGGAAAATACGATGAAAACGATGGTAAATGCGATAAGTGCAATGGGGACGATTGCTTCAATTTTAGGTCTTGCATTTATAAAAGAACTCCCACGTGGAATGAAATATTTTTTTATTATTGCGGGTATCCTAGGTCTTGCTATTCTTTTGTATGACATTTATAAAGAAAAGAAAAATATGCAGATAAACGAAATGATCTGTACAAGTGATGACCAAATAAAAGAAGAAATGAAAAATCTCATTAATATGCAAGGGAAGATTTGTATCATGAGTCGAGATTTGACTTGGGTAGATGAGAAGATCAAAAAATGTATTATTGAGAAGAAAAGCAGCATACTTATTTTTGCAGAGAAGGAAACAGATTTAACAAAAGCACTTGAAAAGAATGATGTTGATATTAGGTATTATGGAAAAACTGGCTTTATTCCTAATACAAGATTTACAGTAGTGCGATATAATAAAAGTGATCGACAAGTTGCGATTGCGAATACAAAAAATACGTTACGTGAGAAAAACAGAATGGAGCATACCATTTACATGACGAGTGGAGATCCGAACGATAAGCGTGATTCATGGTTGAGTTCTTTAGCATATGATATGATTTCTTTATGTGAAAAGATATCGGAGGGTGGAAATGGCAAAAAAAACCTCTAGAAAAAACTTATTTGATATTTCGGCCGAATGGGATACAGTCTGCAAAGGGCGGCAGTCCATGATTGACGGGGGACAAGATATCAGTCTGCTTGCTGTGACTGTACCCAATATTTTAAAATACGTATCTGCAAATAACCCTCAAACTATTTTGGATGCTGGATGTGGTTCTGGTTATTTGACATATCGAGCGGCAAAATTATCAAAAAGGTGCATCGGGATTGATATCAGTAAAAAGAGTATTTGTCTTGCGAAATCAATATATAAAGAAAATAATTTATCATTTGAATGTTGCGCTATTGAAGATTATGTTTGTAATATGTTGTTTGATACCTGTATAGCAAACATGGTATTTATGGATGATCCGAATTGGTTAAGGTCAATAAAACACATTTATGATTTGTTAGACAAAAATGGCAGATTGTATTTTACAATAACACATCCTTGCTTCTGGCCGCAATACTGGAATTATCATAATGAACCATGGTTTCACTATAATGAGGAAATCTTTGTGGAAAATGAATTCGTGACATCTTTTTCAGAATCAATAGGAGTAACCACACATATTCATCGCCCGCTGTCTCAATATATTCGTGGACTTCTTTCTACTGGATTTGTAATAGAGAGGATTGAGGAGATCTATCCAAATACAGAGACTCCTGAAGGATATCATTATGAATATCCAAGGTTTTTGTTTTTTCAATCGAAAAAGGGACTCAATTAAGATGATTTTAGGATGTTTTTGGTGAAGTTTATTTCAAGGGATGTTCCGTGAATTACGTGTCCTACAGCAGACAAAATGCGATATGAAGAGTTATGGTTTTACTATAAGAATATAGATATTATATGAATCATAAGGGAAGGTGAAGTGTGCTGGAAAAAGAAGATAAGGATTTTCTATATGACGAGGATCGTATTCCATTTATAGAAAAGTTTATGGTACCACAGATGTATGATTTGTTTAAGTTTGGCGGCGATATGGTAAAAGATGATGAAAGAGGCATCAAACGGATGATGCAGTATTTTTCGGAGTTTTTTACAGAGGAACAGCTTCGTGAGAACATGGAGCGTTACAATTTACCAAAAATGTTTGAAGTGGTGAAAGGATACTTTAAGAAAGAGTATGGCTATGCGGGGGAGGATATTACATTAAGCAACCGCTATCAGCATACGATCAACAGCTACATATACAATGACCAGGACAATCCGGCTTTTGTTCATATAGATGAGCTGTTTGAGTCAACGGTGATTGCTTTTTTACTGGCGATGTTTAAATGGTCCAAAGATTTTGACGATCTGGATATTTATGGTGACTGTTTTCGATATGTTCTTTTTTTGATGAATGATGTTTGTATTTTCGGTGAAATGCAGGGACAGTACGCAAATGATTCCCTGCTTCAATTGATATCTGGAGATGTACAAATACTGCCGCTTGCGGAAGATTGCTATTGGACTATTGTAGTGTTTAGTCTGGCACATGAACTTGCCCATGCGTATTTAGCGGATATTGGAAAAAGCTATTCCGAGGAGCATCCGGAAAAAGAGGAATTTGATGCAGATATGATTGCCTATCATATTGTCCTAAAAATCATTATGGAACAGGAAGATGATAAGCGTATTTTAGAGAAATATACGTATCTTGCACCGATGATGTATATGGATTTCTTTGATCTTTACTATTATACTGATCGGGTGTTATACAAATCCCGGTTCTTCGATCCGCAGCATCCATTGCCAATAGACAGGAAAAAACGGTTATTTGCGCTTGTAAATAGAGATGAATATGATTTTGATACTGTGGACGGCAACCATTTGTATGGCGGATTTCTTGATGTTTATGATGAATATAGGGATCAGATTCTTTTAAAGATGGAGCGGGGAAAACTTAATCGAGTTTTGCATACGGAAAGAAGAAATCGGATGAGAGGGAATGGTAATGACTAGACAGGAAGCAATAGATTATGATAATGAATTGAAAAACCAGATGATGATGGCTGCTGAAAGTCTTGGCTTGGAAAAAAAGATAGGGGCCGATATTGTAAATTCTTACGTTATAGTTATTCCTGAGGATGAACGGAAAGGCATGATTTTCTTAGGAAATGATGCTGCTTCTTATAAATTTGGGAATATCAGGCTGGATTTAAGAAAGGCAATTATTGCTGGTTTGGAATTGGTGGCGTCTGTGAAGCTGCCAGAAAGCTTTTTCAATTATCTCCAGCTATTAATTATTGGAGGATTTTTTATTAAGAAGTCTACAAAGCAGGAGATTGGCAAACTAGACGCATATATTGTATATCGTCTTCATGTGATAAATGCGTATGAAATCGGAATTAGTGAAGAGACTTTTTTGCAGGATTTTCAGAATTGGTATCAGGAACGGCAGGAGAAGAATCTGGATGCATCAGAAATAGAACTGTCGATTGAACGATTGTATCAGATAAAGGCATTGGACATTGTTGATGGGAAAATTTATCTAAAAGAACATGTCGTTGGGAAAAATATGTAATAGGTGGATTTTATAGAACGCTTATATTAAAAGTTGATGCTTGATTATTGAAAAATAGACGTTTATCTATTTAAATGCATAATTCTGTCTTTGATGGTTGGAAATTGTTGGTAAATTATAATTAAAAAATCCATTTGTTTAATACTTACAGATGAGAGAAGCTGTGGTAAAAAGGGGTGGCAGAGGACTGGTTTCTCTGCCATTTTATGGATATATAGAATTGGATTGAAACGAAAATAACGCCAGAGGGAAAGAAACTGCATGATGGTGTGTAGGAAGCAAGAACGTGAAGACAGCGACAGTCCTTTTTCGCAGCAATTGAATTCCCAGAAAGAATAACGTATACTGTAGATGTAAACCTTAGACAGGAACCGCCTTTGCAGTGAATGGCCTGCGCAGCAGGCAGCTTGTTTTCTGAAAGACAGAAATATCATAGAGGTCAAAACATCTTTTGGCCCAACAATATGATTTTGCATAAGCAAAAAGTGAAAAGTTATATGTAATAAGACATAAAAGTGTTTCATAATGTTGCAAAACACCACATCCTCTTTATGTTGAGTTATAATAAATAATGAGTGGATTGGGAATGCTTCCGATGGTTTTGATCATGTAGGGCATGGGAAAACAATGGAAGTCTCGTCGGCCAGATAACTCACAAATCACAAAAGGGGGAATGTACCAGGAATGAAGACAAGTATTGCAAGAGACATTGCGGCGACGGGCATTGACGCTAAGTACGACACACAGTGCAAAGTAATCTTGGGGAATAAGATAATACTTGCCCATATTTTGAAAAATATTATTGGTGAATTGAAAGAGCTTTCTATCGAAGAGATAGAAAACTGTAT
>JAETON010000060.1 GCA_021771695.1 Lachnospiraceae bacterium
AAAAACGAGATAGCAAGTAATTTTTATTTGGTTAGAATAAAGTTCTATCTCGCAGTCTCATTATACAATATATTTTAGAAAAAGAAAAGAGTATTGAACTTTGTCAACACTCTGAATAGAACTATTCATATAGTTCTATTTTTTTAAAACTTGAGATTTTTATTATTTTAAGATATGATATAAGCATGAAATTTATATTCGTAATACTTTGTATTGTGAAATAAATATTTATAGGAGGATAATATGAAAAAGACAGTAATGGATATAATATGCTCTTCTTTTAATGATTTCTTTGATTCTGAAAAGAGAATAGCTAAATATATTATTAATCATTATGATAAGGTTGTAGATATGACAGTTGGGGAATTGGCTCATGTAAGCGGAGTAAGTGAAGCATCTGTTTCACGATTTTGTAAAAAAATAGGAGTCAAAGGTTTTCATCATTTAAAAATATCTTTAGCAAAAGAAATGGTTGAATCAGATATTAAAAATCAAAATTTATCAAATAGAATATCCATTGATGATATTCCTCAAACATTACAAAATATTTTAGCAAATAAAATAGAAGAATTGAGTCAAACAGTTTCAATGATGGATGAAAAAAATATAGAAATAATCTTAAATCTATTGAAAAATGCAAAAAGTGTTCAATTTGTAGCCATTGGAAATACAATTCCTGTTGCTATGGATGGAGCGTTCAAATTTAATCAAATAGGTATACCAGCAGCATCAACTTCTATTTGGGAAAACCAAATAGGAATGATATATAATATGACAAATGAAGATGTAATGATCGTTATTTCTAATTCTGGGGAATCTAGAGGACTAATTACAGCAGTGGAAGCTGCAAAAGAAGTTGGTGTAACGACAATTGCAATTACTAATAATGAAAGATCAACTATAGCAAAAGCCTGTGATTATCATATTACAACTGCTACACGTGAAAAGTTATTTCTTGATGGATATTGTTTTTCTAGAGTTTCTGCAACAACAGTCATTGAAATTTTGTATTTGTTTTTAACATCAATGATTGATGACTCTTATAAAAGTATAGCAAGGCATGAAAACGCTATAGCTGGGGATAAGTTCTAATAATATAGTTTTAGATTTAACAAATGTTTATTTGATTTGAGTTGATGGGGGATATTTTCGTTAAAGAAAATATTCCTTATTTAATTTTACAAAGATTATATTAGCAAGTATAAAAATATAATGCTGTATAGAGAGGAAATATAAGTATTATAACCATTAATAAATTAAGGGATAGAGAAATTTGGAAATAATAATTTGTTATTAAGAAATATATTGACAAAATGAAAAGACAATAGTATTATTTTTGTGAAAATAAATTTCTTGTAAAATTAATGTATGAAAATATCGTACATTATCATAGCAGAAGTTAAGCATAGAAAAGTAAGCTGATTATAAAAACTATAGAGTCAAAAGAAGCAATATTTTAAATCTAGTTTTGTAGTCTATCTTATAGTGACTCGAAAAATCAATTGATTTAGGGAATACAAAAGTTATATAAGGAGGAGAAAAAATGAAAAAATTAAATTGGGGTATTTTAGGAACTGGGTGGATTGCAACAGAAATGGGAGATGCATTAAATCGTGTGAATGGAGAAATTTATGCAGTATGTGATGTAACATTAGAAGCAGCACAAAAATTTGCCGATAAATATCATGTTCAAAAAGCTTATGGAAGTGCTGATGAAATGATTAACGATGAGAATGTTGATATTGTTTATATTGCAACTCCACATAATTTACATCATCGTTTTTTAGTTCAGTCTTTAAAAGCAGGAAAACATGTATTTTGTGAAAAGGCTATTACAGTTAATGATAAACAATTAGAAGAAGCAGTATCAATTGCCAAAGAGAAGAACTTAGTTATTTGTGATGGAGTGACATTATTTCACATGCCATTATTTAAGAAATTAAAAGAAATTGTAGATAGTGGTGTTATTGGTGAAGTTAAAATGGTGCAAGTTAATTTTGGAAGTTGTAAAGAATATGATGTAACAAATCGTTTCTTCTCTAAAGAATTAGCAGGAGGAGCATTATTGGATATCGGAGTTTATGCAACAAGTTTTGCAAGATATTTTATGAAAAGCAAACCAAATACAGTTTTAACAACAGCTAATTACTTTGAAACAGGTGTAGATGAAACATCAGGAATTATCTTAAGAAATCCAGAAGGACAAATGGCAGTAATGGCATTAACAATGCGTGCAAAACAACCAAAACGTGGAGTTGTTGCTGGAGAATTAGGATATATTGAGGTGAATAATTATCCACGAGGAGATAAAGCAACAATAACATATACCAATGATGGGCATGTTGAAACAATAGAGTTAGGTGAAACTGAAAAGGCATTAGATTATGAAGTTAAAGATATGCAAGACTATGTTCTTAACCAAGGTGGAAAAGAAAATTTACAATATATTCGAGATGTTATGGCAACATTAACTGAAATTAGAAGACAATGGGGAATGACTTATCCATTTGAGTAATCGAGTTGCTATCTGGAGGATCAATATGACAGAATTAGAAAAAATGAAAAATGGAATGTGGTATGATGCGAATTATGACGCTGAAATTACCAAAAAAAGATATCACTGTTTTGATTTATGTTTTGAACTCAATCAAATAAAGCCTAGTGATATGGAAAAGAAAAATAAGATTATTCAAAAACTTATAGGTTATTTACCTCAAGGTTTAGAAATTGTAACACCATTTTCATGTGATTATGGAAAAAATATTCATTTAGGAAAAAATGTATTTATTAATATGAATTGTTATTTCATGGATGGAGCATCCATTACTCTAGGAGATCATGTATTTGTTGGACCATACTGTGGTTTTTATACAGCAAGTCATCCATTAGACTATCATAAAAGAAATAGAGGATTAGAAAAAGCTTTACCTATTAAAGTAGGAGACAATTGTTGGTTTGGAGCTAATGTTTCTGTTATGCCAGGAGTGGTTATTGGCTCAGGATGTGTGATTGCTGCAGGGAGTGTTATAACAAAAGATATACCAGATAACGTTCTTATTGCAGGCGTTCCAGCAAAAATTATAAGAAAAATAAATGAAAATAACAATAAAAAGTAAGAAAATAGTAAAAAAACAAAAAAATCAAAGAAAACGCTTGCAGATTATAAAAAAAGTGATAATATATAGGTGTAAATTAAATCGGCAAACCTATTGAAAGATAGGGACGCAAAGCTATAGGGTCTTAAAAGAGCTTTGAAGAGACATTTGTAGAAAGGATATGATGACAACTTTAAAGAGAGGAAGGTATAAGGAAGATACCAGAGAAAACTCTTGATAAGGCTAGCTTCATAATAGGAGAAGGGAAATGCAAGTAAGAAGTAAATTGTATAGCAAAGTATCAAAAATATTATTAGTGGTAGCAATGGTTATGGGATATTTGACAGTGAATCTAACAAATACCAAAGCATTGGATATTGGAGCGAATCCAACACCAATAGTAGACATTGCGGTCAATGTGCCAGAGGATTATCCAGGGACATTCTTGGATTTCAAGGCAGAGCTTACACAGAAGCTGATAGCACAGGGGATGGCACCAGGGACATTCAGAATCACAAGTACAGCGATGTCAATAGACACAACGAATCTAGATGGGTGGTATGTGTATGATCATTATAGAGATCAGGCATCATATAACAATTTAAACCTATCAGAGGAGCAGAAATTGAAACAGCCATATAGAGTAACAGTCGACAGTCATGTAAGCGGAAGTGGAAATATTGAAGATTATTTCCAAAATGGGAAGAGACCAAGCGCAGTTATCAATTTCAACAAGCATATATTGTCATATGAGAACAATGGAACAGCAAACATGGCATTTTCAGGGTATGGGACAAATGCCTATACAGACTTCATGATCTATCCAGCAACAAATGACTCAACAAGAACATTCAGTTTCAATATGGATGCATCAGTCATCAATACGCATACATTAAGCGGAGGAGGATTTCTGTTAAATGCAGGGGTGAACGATCATATATTGAATGGATATATGCTTTATTATTCAGGGATCAATACAAGTACAGGAGCAGCGACATTAGGAGTATATAAAGTCAATAACTATAATGCGATGACAGCAGGGAATTCAATGATAATAAACAGCAGTACAGCGATCAAGACAGCATCAACAAGCTTAGGAAGCCAAAGAAAAGTCAGATTAACAGTAGAATTGAAGAGAGACACAGTGACAGTGCAACAACAGGCATATCAAGCAGATGGGACATTAGAAGGGACACCAACGACATTATTTGATGGGCCAGTATCTATTCCAGACTTAAAGATGGGATATAATGGATTTGGGCCAGTAGTAGGATATACAAGTCATGGATGTACAGGGTATTCAATGTTCCAGTATACAGACTTGGAGATGGCATATCAGTCAACAGCATTCGATGCATTGAAGAATGTGCAATATTATCAGGGAGCAGATTATAAATATTTCGTCAATTTGGTAGGGGACAGCAATGATCCACAGATACCAGATGAGAAAGATGAGACATATAAAGATGGAATCAACCGAATGAATGAGAATGAGATATTTTATCTAAGCAATGCGAACGATGGAAGGATAGTAACAGACACAGATAAAGGAGCAGATCATTTAGGATTAGGGGCAGAGAATGGATTATATGCGACAGGAGAAGACTATATAGAGGTCATGGCACGATATATAGCAACAAACTATATAGAGGGCAACAAATTCAAACAGAATCCAGTAGACAGTCCGATACCATTAGCGAACTTCTATCTTATTGACAATGCAACAGGAGAACAAATCATGACGTTGCATAAACAACATCTTGTCAATACAAATACAACAGTAGATGTAAGAATCAAAGACAAATCAATACCAAGTGCTTCAGGGGCAGCGATTGCTCAATGGAGAATAAAGGTATATGATCCAAAGGGAACAGTAGTAAAGCAATCAGATTGGGTAACAGATCCAGATGATTTGCCATCATATACATTCAGCAAGGACACAGTTGATGGAAAATGGAACTTTGAATTATCAGTTATCGATGTGAATGGAGTAGAATCAAAGGCATCACAGACATATCTAACAGCATTTTTAGATGATGTAGCACCAGAGATCAAAGGAGTGAACAGCAGCAAGTCAAAAGCGACAATAACATTAACAGACATGGGTGATGGAATTGATGAAGATGGAATCACACTTATCAAGGATAATAGAGGAAGTGGAGTTGCAGCATATTTCGTAACAGACAATCCAAATTATATACCAACAGAAGAAGACTGGACATATTTAGACAGTCCAGTTCACACATACGATTTTGAAGCAGAATTAGGCGAAGAAACAATAGTGGTATGGACAAAGGATGAATGCCAAAACATAGGGAACAAGGCAGTATTCAAACCAATCAAGGTAACAGTTTTAGATGAAGAAGGAGATCCTATCGATGAATACTATGTTATTCAGGATACAGACCCAGAAGTAGACAATCCGATCATAGTTTTACCAGAGCCACCAGAAACAGGAGATGATGATGACAGCATATTCAGTCAATGGGTAGATGAAGACGGAGAACCAGTGACACCAGGGACAATAGTACCAGGGGAAGATATAGTCATCAGACCAAAATACACAAAAGATGTATCAGTGGTAGTGTATGATGCAAACAATGGAACATTATTAAGTGGAGATGGAGAGACAGAGAGACCAACAATCACAGATAATGTAGCAGCGGGATATAGTATATTACAGAAGGTAAACGAAGACAAACGAGTACCAACAAGAGAAGGATATAGATTTATAGGATGGAAACTTGTAGAAGGAAGCAAAGAGGTAGAGGTAACAGATCAAGTCACAGAGAAAGATGGAACATATGTGCTCAAGGCACAATGGGAGAAGGAACAATATGTATTGAAATTTGATGCAAATGGCGGGGTATCACACGGATTAACAGACAAGGAAGTAGAATATGGAACAGCAATAAGCGGAATCATCAGTGGAATCCAAGCGCGACAAAATCCAACAAAGGCAGGATACATATTTGATGGATGGGCAAGAAGCGATAAGACGACAGCGGTAGGAGATCTAACGATGCCAGCAGAAAATTACACATTATATGCAAAATGGAAAGTGGACACAAGCAAGTATGTCGTAAGCTTTGATACAAAGGGAGGAAGCAAGATAGGAGATCAAGCATATCCAACATCAGCGACAGCCTATGCAGAATTGCAGACGCCAACAAGATCAGGGTATACATTCGATGGATGGTTCTATGAAGCAGAAGGAGCAGACCCTGTAGAGAAGACAAATGGAAGCAAAGTAGGAGTACAGGGAGATCATACATTGGTTGCACACTGGACACCAAAAGAGGGAACAAAATATAATGTAGAATATTATGTAAAGACAGAAGAAGGATATAAGAAGGTCAATGAAGCGACATTGTCAAGAACAGGAAGAACAGAAGAATCAGTGGCCATGAAAGATACAGATATCCAGGCATTGATCAAAGGAGTATATGGACTGACAGAAAACTACTGGTACAATCCAGACAATGCAAACAATATCAAAGCAGGAAAGATCACAGGAAGTCCAACATTCGCATTAAAGTTGTACTATGAAAGATTCTTCAAAATAGAAGCGACAACAAACACAGCAGAAGGAGGAACAATCAGTACAGTAGAGAATGTGAAGGAAGGGACAGAGCCAACGATCAAATGGGAAGCAAAAGAAGGATGGCATGTATCAAAGGTAGTAGTAGATGGAGTTGTGAGAGACAAATACATCTATAGTAATGAATATCAATTTGGAGCAATCCATAAGAATCATAAAGTATATGTAGAATTTGAGAAGGATAAAGGAACAACAAAACCAGAAGATCCAACAGTACAAAAGAATTGGCTTGTAGAGACAGAGATCCAAGGATGTACAGATGGAACATGTATTATCACACCAACAACAAGGGTTATAGATGGAAGCAATATAACAGTAGAATGGAAAGTAGAAGGAAACTATAAAGTTAAGAGAGTCATAGTCGATGGAAAAGAGATGGACATGGCAGAGAGACAAGAACAGATAGATATAGAGGAAATCCATTCAAATCATAAAGTGGTTGTAGAGGTATCAAAATTACCATCAATAGGAGGAACACAAACAGAAGGTCAATACACAATAACAGTCAACAAATATAATGGAGACAATAGTGTATGGGCATCACCATCAAAGGTATTGGAAGCGAAGGAAAGCTATAAAGTAGAATGGGATGCAGGAGAGAGATATGAAGTAGAGAAAGTCTATGTAGATGGAGAAGAGATCGCACTAACAAGAGACTGGTATAAATTCAGCGGAATCAAAGCAAACCATGTGGTAGATATCTATTTCAAAGAGAAAGGTGCAGAAGGGCCAGTCGAAATCAATAGAGAAGATTATGTAAAGATAACGACACAGATCACAGGAGGACCAGGAGAGATCACAGGAGGAGCCATAGTCAAGAAAGACACACCATATGAAGTCAACTGGGAGATTCCAACAAATGCATTAGATCCAGAAGATGAAGGGTATGCATACTATGAAGTAGAATCAGTAGAAGTAGATGGAAAGAAGATAGAAGACACAGGAGAAGTAAACTTTGCGAAATTAGATAAGGATACAGAAGTAAGAGTCAACTTGAAACCAGTATTGTATAATGTAACTACATATAGATATGGACAAGGAACGATCTCACAATCAAAGATACTATATAAAGGTCAAAGCTATACAAAGATAGAAGCGACACCAGCGGAAGGGTATGTCATCAAGAAGATCGTTGTAGACGATAAGGAACACATGCAAGCAGAAGCGAGAGCGATGATGTCAATGAACAGAAGCAATCTATCAGAAGAGAAGGTAGAAGTAAGCACAGCGACAGAAGAAGAATTAAAGATGTCAGTAAACAATATAGCAAAAGATCATGAAGTGATGGTATACTTTGCGAAAGTAGTTGTGGATGAAGACGGACAACCAAAGAAAGATGAAGAAGGAAAGACAGTAACAGAGGAATTGCCAGAAGAAGGGCAAATCCATAAAGTGACAGCAGTCATCAAAGGAGCAACAGGAACAGTTACAGGAACAGGTCTATTTGAAGAAGGAGAAGAGACAACGGTAGAATGGACAGATATTCCAGAGGGATATGAAGTAGTGAAAGTAACAGTGAATGGAAAAGAACAAGAAGTCGAAGGAAATAGAATAGACTTCAAAGGAATCCAAGAAGGAAAAGAAGTCGAGATCACAGTTGCAAAGAAGAGATTAAGCGGAGATGAGAGAGTACCAGTGAAAGATGATTATGAACCACCAGTATGTACAATAGAGACAGAGATATTAGGTGGAGCAGGAACAATCACAGGGAAAGGAATCATCGCAAAAGGTGGAAATTATAAAGTAGAATGGACAATCACAGAAGATGAGAACCATAAGTATAAGATAAAAGATGTGCTAATCGATGGCAAGTCAGTACCAGGACTTGTATTGGAGAATGGAGAATTGATTACAAAAGGCGGAGAATACATTTTTGAGAACATAGAAGCGAACCATAAGGTAACAGTTGTGATAGGAGAGGTATACGAAGTCAATATAGATGTAGATGGAGACGGAATTCCAGATATCAATATCGATACAAATGGAGATGGAATTCCAGATGTCAATATTGATACAGATGGAGATGGAGAACCAGATATCAATATCGATACAGACAATACAGGAGAATGGAAGCCAAGCAGTGAAGGCGGAAATAAAGATAAGATCTGGAAACCAGATTCAAATGTCGATAAAGGCAATGGAGAACTAGGAACAGATAGAAGAGAGCCAATAGATGAAGATGGAGATGGAGTAGATGATCGTTGGGTACCAGAAGTGAAGGTTTATCCAGACGGAGAGATCAAGCCAGGGTATGGAACAACAAAGAGTGACTGGGAAGACCCAAGACCAGAAGCACCAGCAGATCCAGATCCAGAGAAGCCAGCATTGCCAGGGGAAGGAAATGAAGAGAGCCCAATAGAGCAAGGCGAAGATAAGCCAGCAGTAGAAGTCAATCCAAGTCAAGTAGAGAAACCACAAGAAGAAGTGGAAATGAAAGTCAAAGGAGAAGTCAAGACAGGAGATAGCAGCAAGACAATGGAAATGGCGATGATGATGGCAGGAGCAATATTATGCATAGGAATGATGAAGAGAAGAAGAAAAGAGGAAGAAGCATAATAAAAGGGTCACAAAAGAACTGTTATGTAGAGTGAACAAATCACTTTACTGGCAGTTCTTT
>JAETON010000013.1 GCA_021771695.1 Lachnospiraceae bacterium
TCAGATTTCGCCTCACGACGAACACCCTTGTTGTTCAGCTATACACTTCCCGTTATCTGGGCGTGTTAGGGACTTTCACCCATTAGAGTTCGCCCATGTTGGGCGAACAACAAAAAAGGATCAGGAAACTAATTTCCTGATCCCAGCTCTATGCATTTTAATTATTCATCACCTTTTAACAAATACTCATTTGGATATAAAAGCCCGAATTTCTCAGTTGCAATTTTTTCAATAAACTCTTTGGTTTTAATGTATTCCTTTTTCTCTTTTAATTCTTTTTTCTTCTTTTTTTCTTTTTTAATTTGTGCTTCTACCTGCTTTTGTTCCTTTTCCAGTTTTTTTGATTTTTGATACAAACGAAAGTAGGAAAATGACATTGCGAATACAAAAACAAGTACAAAAAAGGCAATGATTTTTGTTCTTTTTTCTGCTTTTTTAAATTTTCTTTTGTTCCTCACGTGTATCACCTCTTTTGTTCCCTTTCTTTAATGCCATTTTAACGTGTTTCTTTTCCTTTTTCAATTTCCATTTTAGATTTATTTTTATCCTTGCTGCCGGACTATGTAAAATTTTATGAACCCTGCTGCCTATTCTTTGGATTTGACTAAATAGAAATACTGTGGCATCAAGCACCCATTGACTAATACAGCCATAGTATACTGCCGTCCCAAGAAAAAGACCAAGAAAAAAGAAACCTCTTAATTCTCCCTGATTATACCAGCAAAGGAATCGAAAACTTGATATTCCAACCAAAATCCAAAAAATAACATCCTCCACTGCCGTTTGAAACGAATGGTGTACAAATATTCTCCGGAATCCTCTTAATATATCATAAACAAAAAACAGACACGCTCCAAATCCCATGGATGCCGCAAAAAAGAAAAGCTGTCCTGTTACTGCCTCTTTCATTATTTCA
This sequence comes from Lachnospiraceae bacterium, assembly GCA_021771695.1. Lineage (GTDB taxonomy): Bacteria > Bacillota > Clostridia > Lachnospirales > Lachnospiraceae > Anaerostipes. The sequence goes on from JAETON010000013.1 coordinate 917, forward strand.
AAAGCCTTCCTAAAAATCCTTCTTTCCGGCCTCTGCTTTCTTCCACATCAGAATATAAAAAGCTGTCAACTTTTCCATCAATTTCAACTTCTCCTTTTTCAACCAGCAGCTTTTTCACATGGAGATTCATTCCTTTAATCATTAAAAGACCTTGTTCTGTATCTAAAATAATCTCATTTAAATCAAAAGATACAACATCCCGGACTCCGGTAATCACTCCCAAAGACCGGTTCAACAAATTAATTTTGTGGGTTTTTATAGGTTGTCTATCCTCAATCATACATGCTTCTCCTTTCAGTTTTATACATCATATGAAAGGAGGCCAAAAAACATGACTAACCCAGTATCATCATATATCTGTTTTCTTTCTATAAATAACGATACAATTCACCTGCCTGGTCTTTTTTCACTGTATCTGCAATTTCCAATACTTCAACTGCCGTTTCCCTGTTTCCAAATTGAATCTCTATTTTATCTCCCGGTTTTACATTTGTTCCAGCCTTTGCTGCCTTACCATTTACAAAGACTCTTCCTGCACTGCATGCTTCATTGGCAACTGTCCTTCTCTTAATCAATCGTGATACCTTTAAAAATTTATCTAGTCTCATTTCCCCATCCTTTCTGGAATACAAAAACTGCCGGTCTGCGAAAACCGGCAGTCATATCTAATGAACTTCTCTTATTCGTTTACGATGTCTTTTAAAGCTTTTCCTGCTTTAAACTTTGGTGCTTTCGATGCAGCAATCTTCATAATCTCACCACTGCGTGGATTTCTTCCTTCTCTTGCAGCTCTTTGTGTTACTTCAAATGTTCCAAATCCTACCAACTGGATTTTTTCACCTTTTTTCAATTCTTCAGCGACTACATCTGTAAAAGCTTTTAACGCTTTTTCTGCATCTTTTTTAGACAATTCTGTTTTCTTTGCAATTGCTGCAACCAATTCTGTCTTGTTCATTAATTTCTCCTCCTAATCTCAACCCAAACATATTTTATTTATGCTCTTGAATTCGCATAAGATAATTCTATAGTCTTTCCCAATGTTAGTCAAGTAAAATATGAGAAAACCTCGATTTTATGCTATTTCCCTTGGATTTTACCTTTCTTTTCCTGCTGCTTAATCTGCTCCCAATTTTTAAGAAGTTCTTTTTCATCTGTCACATCCAAACCGCCAAACACATGAGGATGTCTGCGGACCATTTTCTGACTGATCCCCGTAATCACATCTTCTATATCAAAACACTTATGTTCACAGGCAATCTGTGCATGCATCACTACCTGCAATAGCAAATCGCCTAATTCTTCACATAAATTTTCCATATCTTCTTTCTCTATGGCTTCTCTTACTTCCATGCTTTCTTCCATGAGACACGAAATCAAAGAAGTATGTGTTTGCTTTTTATCCCATGGACATCCATGTTCTCCCCGCAGTTTTGCTATAATACCAACCAATTCCTGAAAAGAATATTTTTCTTTTATCTCCATCTTGTTTCCTCCATTTAGCTTTATTATATCATATTTCATTTTTCTACAAAACTATGCTATACTAATTTAGCAAACGCTAAATCCAACAGAAAGAGGATATCATATGATTCATTTAGGAGAATTTCAAGATTTATATATTGTAAAGAAGAAGGAATTCGGTGTATACGTCAATGACCATAAAAATGAAACGGAAGGAAGCATTCTCCTTCCTGCAAAGCAGGTTCCAAAGAATGCCGATATCGGAGACAAAATTTCCTGCTTCGTTTACAAGGATTCCCAAGACCGTCCCATTGCCACCGTCCACATTCCCAAAATTACCCTTGGTGCGATTCGCCCGCTTCGTGTAAAGGAAGTCAGTCCTATCGGTGCTTTTTTAGACTGGGGACTGGAAAAAGATTTGCTGCTTCCTTTTAAAGAACAATTGGGACGTGTACGCACTGGAAAAGAGTATTTGGTATCTTTGTACATTGATAAAAGTTCCCGCCTTTGTGCGACTATGAAAATTGGGCAGCTTTTATCCACCGACCATTCCTTTCAAACCGATGAATGGGTTTTAGGAACTGTTTATAACATTCACCCGGAACATGGGGCATTCGTTGCCGTAGAAGATATGTATTTAGGAAGAATTCCGAAAAAAGAAATCCACGGAAAAATTTCCATTGGAGAACAGCTGCGGCTCCGTATTACTGCAATTTCCCCAGACGGTAAATTAAATTTAAGTCCTCATGAAAAAGCCTACCTGCAAATGGACCGGGATGCAAAATTAGTCATGGACACCATTGATAGTTATGACGGATGTCTTCCGTTTAACGATAAAGCAAAACCGGAAGTCATTGACCGGGAACTGGGCATCAGCAAAAATGCTTTCAAACGCGCCGTTGGACGTCTTCTCAAAGAAGATAAAATTGTAATTACAAAAACCGGCATATTAAAAAAAATAAAGGAGCCGCAACACCATGAAATATTTTAAAAGTCCAGGATTTTTCAGCCTGTGCTATGTTTTTGTTTTTTTATGTTTTAATTTGGGAACATCTATGTTTTTCACTAACAGCCAGCTGGTGGCAGCACTTACTTATGCCGGCATTGCTGCTTATACTATTTTATATGCCATCGTATGTGAAAAAGATATGCGTCAAACCTTCCGCTTTCATAAGCTTCATCCAGCTTCCATACCTCTTTTGATTCTGCTTAGTCTGACTCTTCGTCCTGCAGCAGGATTTATCAGCCAGCTGAGTCAATTATTTTTTTATGACATGACAACATCTTCCATTACCAGCGGAGTCACACAGAATTTCCCAATTATGCTGATTACAACTGCTCTCCTTCCTGGAATTATCGAAGAATTAATTTTCCGGGGAGTGGTTTATTCCGGACTTCGCAAAGCAAATCCAATCAAAGGAATTTTTCTGTCTGCTTTGTTTTTTGGTATTGCTCACATGAATTTCCAGCAATTTTGTTATGCTTTTTTCCTTGGAATTGTATTTGGATTCATTGTGGAAGCTTCTGACAGCATTTTCTCATCTATGATTATGCATATTACTTTTAATGGTTCTTCCCTTGGATTCACGTACCTCATATACAAATTTGATACGTTATCCAAACTGATGGAAACACAGAACATACAAGGCAGCTCTCTTCAGACGAATCTGATGGAACTGGCAGCATATCTTCCAATTGTTGCTGCCGCTTTGGGAATCAGTATCTTGTTAATGGCTGCGATTGCTCATTTAAATGGACGGCTTGGTTATATTAAAACGTGGTTTTCCAAGGATATTCGCAAAACATGGCCAAAAGAAAAGGCAACAAGTATTTCCTACTTTGCTGCCATTGCTATATGTTTCATTATTTCCATTTTATTAGAAGTCATGTTCTCTTTCCTCTGAATGTTCTGACTGATGATGATTCCACGTTTCTAAAGCCTTGATACAATCATACAGCATTTGATTATAAGGAGTTGGTATATCCAGCTCCTTTCCCATTCTTATCACCGCACCTGCAAACATATCTACCTCTGTTTTTCTTCCATTTTCAATATCCTGCATGGTTGATGTCTTCCCATAGAACGGATATGATGCAACTTTTTCTCTTTGCTTTATCAAATCTTCTTCCCTCAAGTCAATTCCTTTTGCCTGTGCAATTTGAATCACTTCCCTAGCCGTATTTTCCCTCAGATAATTAATTTCTTCACTTACTTGGAAGATTCCATACGGAACTTTCAACACAGCAGAAATCTGATTTTCACTAACATTCGTCATAAATTTATGCCACATATCCCTCAGCATGTCCTGTGGTATTTGATATCCAATCCCGCTTTTTTCAAACAAATCCCGAACTGCTGCCACATCTTCCGAAATTTCATCATTTTGTGCATCACCAAAAGAAATTTCGCCCCATCCGGCAGGATAAGAAATCTTTCCATTTTCGTGAATGGACGGAATCCGAATTACAGAATATAAAATATGATTCCCTGGAAAATATTCCCGCAAAATATCTTCACTTTCTACCCCATTTAGCAAAGACATAATCACTGTATTTTCCCCAACAAAACCAGATGCATCTTTCGCTGCCTGCCGAAGTCCTTGATATTTCACAGAAAATATCAACAAATCTACCGTATGAACAGCTTCCTGTGGTGCTGTAATACAAAATTTCCATACCTTCTCATTAATGCAGCATCCTTCTTGTTCTAAACGCTCTTTTCGTTTTCCACCCGCAATAATCGTAAATCTTTCTTTTCCCATAAACGTATCCAGTTTCGGAGCAGCATATCCTCCAATGGCTCCAAGTCCAATTAATGCTGCTGTTTTTATTTCTCTCATAACCTCTCCCTTTCCTCTTTACTGATATAATAATAATTCACATCACAATGTCCGCGCCCTGTATTTGCTCCTGGAACAGATGCACTACTGGTATACTGCCACATCTGATAAGGGAATGAAATACCCGGTGCCGCCTTACTGGTATAATGTGCCACCCAGATTTTATAATTTTTTATCTGTGAATAATGAAAATAATTTCTCAGTGCAGAAGCACTGGAATAAACCATCGGTGTAAATCCTGCCTTTTTTATCTCCTCGCAAAAAGCTGTTGTGATTGCAGTTACATTACGTTTTCCTGTGCCAAAAACCGCTTCTTCCTCAATATCAAAAGCAACTGGAAGATCTAAGTCTGTGGGATCAATCCCATGCTTTCTCATCAATGACAAACAGTGCTTCGCTTCCTTCTTGGCTTCTTCCACAGTCATTGCATAAGAATAATAATAAATTCCACGATGAATCGAAGCATACCCTGCACTTCGATAATTGGAAGCAAATTTCTTGTCCTCACTCCCTTTCCTTTTTTGATTGATTCCTGAACCAATTTTCAACATAGCATGATTAATTTCTTGATCTTTCACTTTTTTCCAGTTAATACTCCCATTATAAGAAGACACATCAATCACCTTGATCCGTCCTCCTTTCATAATTTTTGTCTGAATCGGAAATCCAATATTTTGGACAATCCAAAGAAACACCCCTGCAATTCCCAAAAGGAACAGACAAATAACTTTTAATTCTCTTTTGTTTCGCTTGTTTAGTCTCATGTAATACCTACTCCCCAGATTCTATTGCATGAACAAATGTCCGATTATCTTCTGATTCATAACTGCATGTTACAAATGTATATATTTTCTGAATCTTCTTTTTTGAACGAACCTCTGTCTGTATTTCACTCTGCCTTAAAATCTCGTCCAAATAAGATAACTTCTGACGCTGATTTCCAAAAGTTACAGGAATCTTTGTATCTGCTTTTCTTGCATAAGCTGCAATGACTCTCAATTTCAAAGTCTTTTGAGGCGTATATAAAATAATCTGATGATGTTTGTTCACAAAGGACTGTTCCCGGAATTCAAGTAAATCTGCAAACATAGAACCATTCCTCATATGATGTCCATAAAGAATATTATGCTCTGCTTGGAAATCTTTCTTTCCATTTTTATCCATAAAAATACTTCCGGAACTATTATCTGTTCCGTCAAAAGTTTTATGAAGATACTCTTCATTATCGTCTCCTTTTACAATTGGATAATCAATTTCTGTTCCCGGAACATAAATCCATCCAATCACATCGGAATTTATCTTTTTTAACTTTTTAAAATCTATCTCTTTATGCCCTTTATCTGTAACTTCTTTGCGAATTTTTTTATATTCATTATCTGCCTGCTGATAGGACTTATAATAGCTGTACAATTTCCATCCTGAAAAGCAAAATACAGCAGCACTAACTGCCAAAATAATATTTAATACCATCTTTTTCATCGGCTCTTTTCCCTCCTATTTACCTATCATAGCAGAAACTTTTCTTTAAGCCAACAACAGCCCTGCATTTTTCAATGCAGAGCTGTTGTTTTCATAACAAGATTTTTTTAAAGAGAATGATCCTCTATGTCTTCTTTCACACAGAAAACACATCGGCGTTCAATCACACCTATTTCCTCCAGTGTAGACATCATACGGTATACGGTAGCCATCCCAATGGATGAATCCCGCTTGGATGCTTCATAATAAATTTCTTTACAGCATTCCCACTGTCCATTTAAAATAACGTCCAAAAGAATTTTTCTTTGCTGTGTAATTCTTTTCCCATGTTTTTGTAAAACTTCCATTACCTGTTCCTGACACATTCTGACCACACCCTCTATTTTTGTTTGGTATGACAGATTGCTGAACCTGCACATCCACTACAGCCTCCTGAACATCCGCCGCAGGCTTTCCCGTTTTTCTTATCTTTGCGGATACTGCGGACTGCCAGCAGAGCACAACCAAGAACAATAAATGCTACAAGGATTGTAGATAAATTTCCTATGATGAATTCCAACATTGTCATATCCTTTCATTAACTATTTTGACGATTACTATATAAGATAACTATACTATATTGTAAATTTTAAATTGAATTTAAGCTTTTGTTTTTGCGGCGATACTAGATGTATTTAAAGTATTGCTCTCTTTGTATGGACGAAACAGCATGTAGAGTAAAAATGCGATAACTGCAACTGCTGCTACAGTTCCAATTCCAAAGCTGACTGTTCCAGTTACGAAACCGCCAATTTGATATACACATAATGCAATTGCATAAGCAAATACACACTGATATCCAATTGCAAACCATGTCCATTTTGCATTATTCATTTCACGCTTGATAGCACCGATTGCAGCGAAGCAAGGAGCACATAATAAGTTAAATACAAGGAAAGAATAAGCAGCCACTGCTGTAAAGCTTTCTGCCAAAGTCCCCCATATTTCTGAACCGTCTTCTGCAACTTCTGCAAATCCATACAAAATACCAAATGTACCAACAACATTTTCTTTTGCAACCAATCCGGTGACAGCTGCCACTGCTGCTTTCCAATTGCCCCATCCAAGAGGAGTAAAGATCCATGCAAAGGCTTTCCCTATATCAGATAAAAGACCTTCACTTAAATCATCTACCATATGGAATCCGCCGTGTACACCAAAGTTGGATGTAAACCAAATAAAAATTGTAGATAACAAGATTACGGTTCCGGCTTTCTTAATGAAAGACCATCCACGTTCCCACATGCTTCGAAGCACATTTCCTACTGTTGGCAAATGATAAGCCGGGAGTTCCATAACAAATGGAGCCGGATCTCCTGCAAACATTTTTGTCTTCTTTAAAATAATACCAGAAATAATAATTGCTGCAATACCTACAAAATATGCACTTGGTGCTACCCATGAAGCTCCGTCAAACAATGCACCTGCGATTAAAGCAATAATTGGAAGTTTCGCTCCACAAGGAATAAATGTAGTTGTCATAATTGTCATTTTACGGTCTCTGTCATTTTCAATGGTACGAGATGCCATAACACCAGGTACTCCGCATCCTGTTCCAATTAACATTGGAATAAAAGATTTTCCAGAGAGACCAAATTTACGGAAAATACGGTCCATGATAAACGCGATACGTGCCATATATCCGCAGCTTTCCAAAAATGCAAGGAAAATAAATAATACCAGCATCTGAGGCACAAATCCAAGAACAGCTCCTACACCAGCGATGATACCATCTAAAATTAAACTCTGAAGCCATCCGGCACAATGAATGCTTACTAAGAAGTTCTCAACTGCCGGAGGAATAATTTCTCCAAACAATACATCATTGGTCCAGCCGGTTACATAATCTCCTACTGTTGATACAGATACATAATAAACAATATACATAACAACTGCAAAAATTGGAAGTGCTAAGAAACGGTTTGTAACAATTCTGTCGATTTTATCAGAAACACTTAACTGTTCTTTGTTATTCTTTTTATAACATTTTCCAATAATAGAAGTAATATAATTATATCTTTCATTGGTTATGATACTTTCAGAATCATCATCAAACTCTTCTTCTGCTCTTTCAATGATTTTTTCTACATTTGGTGCTGATTTCATCTGTTTGGCAATTTTGTCATCACGTTCAAATAATTTAATTGCATAGAATCTTTTCTGCTCCTCTTGAATATCCGGTCCCAGCATACTTTCAATTTCCTGCAGCACTGCTTCTACATCTGTATCAAATGTATGAACCGGTGCTTTTGCCTGACTGTCTTTTGCCAAAGCAACTGCCTTATTGGCTGCTTCTTGAATACCATTTCCTTTTAATGCAGAAATCTTTACAATTTCACATCCCAATTCCTCAGAGAGTTTATCTGTATTGATCTGATCCCCATTCTTTTCAACAATATCCATCATGTTTACTGCCATGACAACTGGAATTCCAAGTTCCATCAACTGAGTGGTTAAATACAGATTACGTTCCAAGTTTGTTCCATCTACAATATTTAAAATGGCATCTGGTCTTTCTGTAATCAGATAATTTCTAGCAACAACTTCTTCCAAAGTATATGGAGATAAAGAATAAATTCCCGGCAAATCCATAATCGCTGCGTCTTTATTCCCTTTTAGTTTTCCTTCTTTTTTCTCAACAGTTACTCCCGGCCAGTTTCCTACAAACTGATTGGATCCGGTCAGAGCATTAAATAATGTTGTCTTACCACTATTCGGGTTACCGGCAAGTGCAATTTTTACTGACATTTTCTTATCCTCCTCAATGTCGATTAGTTTATACTAACTACTTTTCCAAAAATAAAGGTTAGCATATGCTAACTTTATATACAAAAATTTTATCCTATTTTACTTCAATCATCTCTGCATCTGCTTTTCGCAATGACAGCTCATATCCTCTTACTGTTACCTCTACCGGATCTCCCAGCGGTGCAACTTTGCGAATATAAACTTCACAGCCCTTTGTAATTCCCATATCCATGATACGTCGTTTTACCGCTCCTTCTCCATGAAGTTTTACAACGGATACTGTACTGCCTACTTTTGCTTCTTTTAATGTCTGCATGCTATGCGGCTCTCCTTTCACTTTGTATCTTAAACCATGATTTTATTTGCCATCTCACGGCTGATTGCTACTCTGGAATCCTTCACATTAACGATCAGATTTCCATGAGTCTCTGAAACCACTGTAACATTTCCTCCTGCGACAAATCCCAGAGTCTCCAAAAATCTTCTGGTTTCTGCTTTTCCTCCAACTCTTTTAATTTGGTTCTCTTCCCCAGGTTTTACCATTGTTAACGGCATCATGTTTCCTCCTTCGATTCATCCATAGAGCTATGTTTCTAGTAAGTTTCATCTAACTTTTCGCAGCTGTTTTGAGTTAGTCTTTTCTAATTCATTTATAAGGTTAGCACTATCTAACTTGTTTGTCAACTATTTTTCTCATTTTTTGGTATTTAAATCCTTCTTGCATCCATTGAAAAAAGCACCCCTTTATGTTATGATATATTTTACTTTCTATAATTTTACATTATAAAATACTATAAAGGATAAGGAGAAAGCACTTTGAAGATACAAGAATCTGCTGAAAATTATCTGGAAACCATCTTAATCCTTGGACAGCGGCAGACAGCCGTTCGTTCTATTGATATTGTCCATGAGTTGAATTTTTCCAAGCCAAGCGTCAGCATCGCTATGAAAAATCTTCGACAAAACGATCTAATCGTTATGGATACCGATGGACATATTGCCTTAACGGAATCCGGCCGTAAAATTGCTGAAACCATTTATGAACGCCATACGCTTTTGTCAAAAATGCTGATTGACCTTGGTGTAGATCCTAAAATCGCCGCAGAAGATGCATGCCGTATGGAACATGTGATCAGCCCGGAAAGTTTTGAAGCCATTAAACAGCATATTCATTCCAAAGAATAAATTATTGAATAAAACATAAAAATCTTCCTGCATGTTTTCTGTTGGAAGATTTTTTTCATTAAGAAAAAACACCTCTTATTTCTATACTGCTGTACATTTTTCTTCCAATATTTCTGTAAGTGCTGCCTGACTGCTGGAATGACTTCGCACGACTTCAATATTTTTATTTTTTGCCTCACTGACTGCACATTTTACCATTTTGTGTGATACCGTATTCGTAAACAAAACCACCAAATCGGGATTTCCAATTTTTTTATTCAGACCTGCCGGCATTTGTGTAAATACTTTTGCTTTGCATCGATGTTTTTTACATATTCGTTTATATTGACAAACCATGCGGTCATGTCCACCAATAATTACTACACTCATACTCCTTCTTCTCCTTCAAAAAATCAGCCGGACAAAAAATGTCCGGCTTTCTTTCTGCTTTATAAAGCTGCCAGCTCTTTTCCAAGTACCTTTAAATCTTCCTGTGCATCTTCATCCGGTGCTTCTTGACAAATAGCATCTTCTCCGCCAAGTACACTAGCTCCAGCACTTTCCATACGCTCTACCCAGCTGCGCATCCATTCTCCATCACCCCATCCGTAAGAACCAAATAGCCCGATATTCTTCCCGGAAGCAAATCCTTCCACTTCCTCTACAAAAGGATCCATGATTGACTCTTCCAGCACTTCGGCTCCCATTGCAGGGCATCCCAATGCGAACACCGCATCACCTTCTAATTCTGAAGCAGAAATTTCGTCCACAGATACAATTTTCGGTATCTTTCCTGCTTCACGAATTCCCTCTGCCACATATTCCGCCATAGCCGCTGTATTTCCTGTCCCTGTCCAATAAACAATTTTAATTTCACTCATTTACTTATCCTCCTTACGAATGATTTGTTATGCATAATTTGGAACCCGGTAATTTCTATAAGATTCCATAATCTGTTTTAAGGATTTCCCATATTCCACCTGTTTTACCATCTGATAACGAACTAAATCATAAATACCAAACAGCTTTTTGGTTCCAGAAAGATTTCCGTAAACTTTCCAATAGCCGGAATACAAACATTTTTTTCCTTGATGTTTAATAAATCCTTCTACATCACACAATGGATATCCTAGAATTAAACCAAATTCATGCGGGAAGTCTTTTTGTTGATTTTTATATTGATGATATCGTTTCTTGAATGTATGAAGGATGTCTTTTAACTGAAAGGATGAATACCCGCAGGCTTTCAAGAATTTCCTATGTTTCTTTATCATCAGATATGCCTCTGTTTCTTCTTTTCTATATAACAGCCAAAGACACTTTAAGGGATCTGAATCTGCATAGATAAGCTCACATTGAATCTCTGTTCCTCTTAATGCTTCCAGTAAATCACTGGAATCGTTATCATCCAAAGCCACTGCATTGGACGGTTTTACTCCTGCAAGAACAGGTGCGCAATGCATTGCTATCTGCATTTTCATACTTTTCTCCCACTTAACTTGATTTAATTCCAATTGATACCTCATCTGGTTCCTCCTTTTTAGTTAGTTGTAACTAACTATATGTATCATACGTCATCCATGGAAAAATGTCCATAGAAAAAAATGAGAAGATTTATCGCTAATCTTCCCATCTTTCTTACTTCCTATTCATTATGAAATTATAACATCTGTTCTAAAATTTCCATGGCATCTTTCATTATTCTGCTATCTTCTTCCGTCATATTCTGTGGTTTCACCTTCTTCATAGACTTCTTCAATCCCTGAATTGCTGATTTTAAACTCGATTTTTCTTCCCGGCTTAATTCTTTTTTCTTTTCTGATAAATAACGTTCTCCCCGATACAACAGTTTTTCTGCTTCGTTATAAACACTAATTGCATCCCTTTTTTCCTGATCCTGCGATTCATATTCTTTTGCTTCTGCCATTGCTTTCTCAATATCTTCATCTGATAAATTTGAACTTGCTGTGATTGTAATTGACTGTTCTTTTCCTGTTCCCAAATCTTTTGCAGATACATTCAAGATTCCGTTTACATCAATATCAAAGGTTACTTCAATCTGTGGAACACCACGTATTGCACGTTTAATCCCTTTTAAGCGAAAGTTCCCAAGCAGCTGATTATCCCTCGCCATCGCCCGTTCTCCCTGCAGAACTTTAATATCTACAGAAGTCTGAAAGTTTGCAGCGGTTGTAAAAATCTGACTGTATCTGGTCGGAATGGCAGAGTTCCTTTCAATTAAACGAGTCGCAACACCCCCTGCTGTTTCAATGGATAAAGACAATGGAGTTACATCCATTAAAAGAATCTCATTTAATCCTGCCTCTCCGGCAATTTTCCCTCCTTGAACGGCTGCTCCCAATGCGACACACTCATCTGGATTCAAAGCTTTCCCTGGCTCTTTTCCCGTCAGCTGTCTAACTTTATCACTGACTGCCGGCATTCTTGTAGAACCGCCGACTAAAAGCACCATATGAAGTGCAGATGCAGTAATTCCGGCATCTGAAAGTGCTTGATTTACTGGTCCGGAAGTTTTATCTACCAAATCATACGTTAATTCTTGAAATTTTGCTCTGGTAAGCGTCATATCCATATGTTTGGGTCCTTCTTTGGTTGTCGTAATAAACGGCAGATTAATCTGCACCGTCATAGCCGAAGACAATTCTTTTTTCGCTTTCTCGGCTTCCTCCATAATTCTCTGAACTGCTGTCTTATCCTTTGATAAATCAATTCCTTCCTGTGTCTTAAATTCTTTTAACAAATATTGTACAATTCGGGCATCAAAATCATCCCCGCCTAAATGATTATCCCCGGCAGTCGCCAATACCTCAACAACTCCATCTCCAATTTCTATAATAGAAACATCGAAGGTTCCACCGCCCAAATCATACACCATGATTTTCTGAGATACAGACTTATCCAATCCATATGCCAAAGCCGCTGCTGTTGGTTCATTAATAATTCGTTCCACTTTAAGACCTGCAATTTTTCCTGCATCTTTCGTTGCCTGTCTTTGTGCATCACTAAAATATGCTGGAACTGTAATCACTGCCCGGTCCACTGTTTCTCCCAAATAATTTTCCGCATCTTTTTTCAGTTTTTGAAGAATCATCGCTGAAATCTCCTGCGGGCTGTACTTTTTCCCATCTATTTTTACCCGGCGGTCTGTTCCCATTTGCCGCTTCACAGATGCCACTGTCCGGCTGACATTGGTCACTGCCTGCCGCTTTGCAGGTTCGCCCACCAGCCGTTCTCCATTTTTCGTAAATGCTGCAATCGAAGGAGTCGTCCTTTGCCCTTCTCCATTAGGAATAACTACCGGCTGGCCTCCTTCCATAACTGCCACACAGGAATTTGTCGTTCCTAAGTCTATACCTATGATTTTACTCATTTTTCGTTCCTCCTGTCTTTCACACATCAGACAATATTTCTATCTGTAATACGGTCCTCCGCAGCAGAAGCCTCCGCCTCCGCAGCAGAAATTACACATCAAATTTAACATACATATTTTCATACACCAATCACCGCCTGCAGCATAAGGATTTCCATAAGTATTTTTACGCTGCTGATACCATGTCCCATTTCCAGAAAGCTGCTGCACCAGCATTCTATATTCTGCATTATCCGGTTCCATCTCAGACGCACGTCTGGCATGTTCCATTGCCGTCACATTATTCCCAAGCCCCGCATTCGCATAGGCACTATAATAATACCACCTTGCATTTCTTCTGCTTTCTTCCATTTGATCTAATACATTTCTGGCTTCTTGATAATAACCATTTCGTACATAATTTCCCGCTGCACGAAGATGATTGTCCTTCTCATATCCTGTACTGCTTTGTCCTCCGTAACTTTGTCCCCCATAAGCCTGTCCATAAAACTCACGGAAAATATCATCAAAAGGATTCCCGGAATAATTTCCTTGTGTATTCCCATACGGATTCCCCTGTGGGTTTCCATATGAACTGCCTTGTTGTCCATACGTGTTTTGGCGGTATCCCTCTGTCTTTTCTTTCATCACCTGCTGGTATGCCTGCTGAATCTGCTTAAATTTCTCTTCTGCAGCTTTTGGATTATCCAAATTGGCATCCGGATGATATTTACGGCTTAATTTTTTGTATGCTTTTTTAATTTCTTCTTCTGAAGCATCTCTGGACACTCCAAGAATCTGATATGGATCAACCATGTTTTTCTCCCTTTTCCTTTTCTCTTTTGGCTCTTACCTGCTCATACCTGTACCATACACCAGAATACAAAATATTCCGCAAAATTTCAACATTTTCAATTAATGGAAGCTGCTCAAATGCTCTGGAACATTCCGCCATCATCATTGTCAATATGTCATTGCATATCTGTTCAAAATCCTCTCTCTGATACAATTCTTTGAAAGGATTATAATTATCATTTTTCAGGTCTTCTTCAATATCTTCATAAGCGTCCATTAAATAAACAAATTTCCCAAGATAAAAACCGAAACGGGACAACAATTCTTCCCATTCATCCTTTCGATACAGCATAATTTCTGCCATAACCTTTCCAAATAAACCGGACATTCGGTCAATATCCATTGTTCCCTTTTCTTCTTCGATACTCAATTCGTTTAAAAGCTGTTCTACATTTCTCCATTTTTCCCGATAGAAAGATTTTGAAAACGCACATTTTCGGCTCAACACTTTCCCAAAAAACATCTTTTTATATTTTCGTTCATCTTTCCAGTCATCTTTGCATTTATAATAAGTAAACAAGACATTCATATGTGCTGCATAGTCTGTGATCTCATTGATTTTTGCCGCATGTTTTTGAAGCGGATGTGCTGCACATTTCGTTTCTCCATCCTTGGTATCCGGTTCATACAGGCTGGAAAGCATCATAACTACAAATGTCATATCATAAGATAATGTCATTTGTCCTGCTTTTCCGTAATGTTCCTTTAACTTACGGCAAAGACCGCAGTAATATCCATGATAAATATCAAATTCTTTAAACTTCATTTCCGGTTTGTTAACAATGATATATCCAAACATCTTAACTCCTTTTTATAAATGTTTTTCCACACTTTGGACACCGTACTTCGATTTTTCCTTTCCCTTTTGGAATTCTAATTTTCTGCTTACACCCCGGACAAGTATAAATATGATACACTTTTCTTTGTTCCATCATTCGTTTTCTTGACTGCCAGAAGCTGCGCATATTAGCTGTTTTCTGCAAAAACTTTCTATTTTCCTCTGACCGTTTATAAATGTTTCTGGACAGCATACGAAAATAACTGTATACAAGTCCAAACAGTCCAATCCAATAAAAAATAGTGCTTAGTGATAAAATACCTATGTGTATCTGCCTGGTAAATAAGGATAAAACAATCGTTACAACTACAATTTTCATTAAAAATCGATTTAAGTCATCATTGCCATATCTTCCAAGCATAAATTGGTTTAATTTTTCTCTCATTTACTGTCAACTCCTTCTTACTTAGAACACAGCATACTCCCAAGCTATTCGGAAGTCAATGAACGATACCTAAACAATTTCTAAACAAAAGTTTATAATTTTTCTCAATCATGCTAAAATAAACATATATATACAATTCGGAGGAAATTTTATGAAAAAACTGCCTCAAATTTCTGAAGCTGAATATGAAGTTATGAAAGTCATATGGGCAATGTCTCCCATCAGCACCAACGATGTGGTAAAACAGCTTTCCGACACAGATTGGAGTCCGAAAACAATTCAAACACTCTTAAAACGTCTTTTAAAAAAAGGAGCTTTAACCTATGAAAAAGATGGAAGAATGTTTGTTTATTCTCCTGTTTTTACAGAAGAAGATTATTTAAAACAGGAAAGCAGCTCCTTTTTAAATCGGTTCTATCACGGAACTTTAAATCAAATGGTTTGCAGTTTTGTAGAACAGGACCTTCTTTCCCAACAGGAATTAGCAGAATTAAAACAATTACTGGACAGCAAAATGGAGGAATCTTAATATGCAGATGATCTTTTCTGTAATTTTAAGCAGCTTTTTAATTTGTATCATTTATATTTTACAAATATTTTTTTCAAATACCTTAACAGCCAGAACCCGCTGTATACTCTGGCTGCCTGTTTTTTTGATTCTCTTTTTCGGATTCCTGCCACTTTCCAGCTTTCATTTTTTCATACCGCAAATCATCACATTCACTGATTCGCCTTCTTTCGTTTCCCCTGTATTCCAAACACTGCCTGCGGCAAATGAAATTTTAGATGCCGCCGTAAATGTACAGCGTTTTCCATTATGGGATTTATGTTCTATCTTATGGATGTTGGGAGTTTTTATTTCTTTTTTCTTTTGCTGCATAAAATATATACGTTTATACAAAATTTATAAACATTCCTATACAGCAAATGAAAATTTAATCAATATTTTTCAACAACAGCAGGTTCTTTTTCCAAAAATGCAGACCATTCAAATTTATGAAACTTCTCAAATTTCATCTGCTATGACCTTTGGAATCATCCGTCCAAAAATATTTCTTCCATCTGATTTTTCTAATATTATGACAAATCAAGAATTATCTAATATTTTATTACATGAGCAAATACATATAAAGCATAAGGATTCCGTCATTCAATTTTTCTTGATGCTATTTCACTGTATTTATTGGTTCCATCCTTTGTTTCCTTTTTTCAAAAAGCAGATACGTTTGGATCATGAAATTTACTGTGATTCCTGTGTTTTAAACTATTATAATGATTCCCGGCAGACAGCACTTTATGGACATACCCTCCTTCATGCTGCAGAATATATGAAAAAACAAACTTTATCTGCTTCTTCTTTCTTCATTGATTCTAAAAAGCAGCTGCATATACGAATTTTAAAAATCTGCCAGCCGCAAAGCGGCAATAAAAATATCAGCCGCATATTTATATTTTTTATCTTGTGTTTATCTTTGACCTCGATTCCCGTATTGAACCTCTATAGTGCCAAACCGGATTTTTATTATTTATCTGCTTTTGAAAAACAACATATGCAGGAACTAAAAACCGCTCATAAAATTCAAGGTTCTTTGGTGATTTACCGGGAACAGACCGGACAATATTTAGTATATGGAAACCGCCAGGCTCAAACACGTGTTTCTCCAAATTCTACTTATAAAATATACAGTGCTGTACATGCCTTGGAAAACAATATCATTACTCCCAAATATAATTCTATGGACTGGAATCAAACCAATTATCCTTTTGAGCAGTGGAATCAAAATCAAACTTTAAATTCCGCCATGTCCCAAAGTGTGAATTGGTATTTTCAAAATTTAGATCAGACTTCCGGTCCAACAGAAATGAAAAACTTTTACAAACAAATTCAATACGGAAACCAAAATCTCTCTGGCGGTATCTCTGAATACTGGCTGGAATCTTCCTTGAAAATCTCTCCTTGGGAACAGGTACGCCTTTTAAAAGATTTTTACCAAAATAAATATCAATGGAAATCCAGTACTATTTCTAACGTAAAAAAATCTCTGCTGATTCAAAAGAAAAACGGCACCCGTCTTTATGGGAAGACCGGCACCGGTATGGTAAATGGACAATATGTTCATGGTTGGTTTATCGGCTTTGTTGAACATCAAAATGGAACTGACTATTTTGCTCTCTGCCTTACTTCCGGGAAAGAAATTTCTGGAACAAAAGCCATGGAAACTGTCCTTAAAATTTTGCAGGAACAAGAAATTTATTCTTAATCATTGGATTTTAAACGAAATTTCATGGTTCCTCCTGCTTGAAGTTCATCTTGATCTGACAGATAGAATTCACAAATAAAAAATCCATCTTCTGATAATTGAAGCTTCTTCATTTGATATTTTACCAACTCACTTATCGAAGCTTCTCCTTTTGCATTCCAGATAACAGTTGCCAACACTCCAAAACATTTCTTTTGTTCTGATTTTAGATGTATCAGACTGAATCCTCCCGAAGGGTTTATAGATACCATTGTCATATTTCCTTTTTTCTTCTGCTCCACCTTATTGGAAAAATCCCTCACTTTCTGACTGCATCCCATGACATACTTTTCTTCTGAATCTGCTGCAGGATAACCCTTTTCCCAAAGATTTTTTAAAATCTTTTCACGATCTTTCTCAGTGATTGGCTTTTGCGTTTCGTAAGGAAAAATTCCATGATATACACTCACAACATCTTTTACTTGGTTTTCTGCCTTCCGTTTTTCGTCTTTGGTAATTTTCAACGGCTTCCAGCCGCTATTTTCTTCATTTGCCGCCTTTTTTACTTTCTCCTTTGAAGCCTTCCCACAGCCGGCCAGCAGACTGCATAAAAGCAAAATCCCCACAGCTGCATATGTTTTACTTTTTCTGCATATAGGCTTCCAGAATATTTTTTGTTCTTTCAACCACATAACCGCTTCCTCCCCTTGTTTTTACGTCTTCTGCCATAGAAACCAATTCCACAGGTCCCCTTTTGCCATTTTTCTCAGTTATCGTTACAAACCATCCAAGCTCTGTTCCCTTTGTATCATCTTTTGAAAGTTTTATTTCTGCCGTTCCGGTTTTCCCCCAAATATCCAGTCCTGCAGTTTTGGCTTTATGCCCCGTTCCATTGGGATGATCTATGACCTGTTTCATTCCACTTTTTATTTGTTTCACAGCTTTTTTAGAAAATACATTCTGTTTCCATATTTCCGTTTTCTGCCCCTTTTCTACAACCAGTCTTGGTTTTACCATATCTCCCTGATTTGAAAATGCAGAATATATAGATGCCATATGTACCGGGTTCACCAGCATCTGTCCTTGTCCGTACCCGCTGTCTGCCAGCTGGATTTCGGTTTCTATTTCTTCTCCATTGGCATAAGAAGATTTTGTCATAGCAAACGGAAATGAAATTGACTCACAAAATCCTATATTTTTCAACTGTTTCTGCAAAGTATCCTTCCCGATTTTCAACGCAGCTTTCGCAAAATAAATATTATCTGAATAAATCAAAGCATTTTGCAATACATGATTTTCATAATTATGCAATGTCGTCACCCGGTAATTTCCCCAGCTTGCATCTTTTCTCCAGCTGGTCTTACTGTTTCCAAAATCTTCTTCTGCACTGAATCTTCCGGCAGTCAGCCCTATCGCTCCGATGATTGGTTTTAAAGAGGAGCCTGGACACCAAGTTCCCTTCCAGCGGTTCTGCATCGGCTGATTCTTATCCTCAGAAATCCTCTTCCACTGTCTGTCTGTGATTCCCCATGCAAATGCCTGGCTATCATAAGACGGTGTACTAACCAGTGCAAGAATCTCTCCGGTTTTCGGATTCGTCGCCGTATGACAGCTTTTATCTGTTTTATATTGTTCATATATGGTTCTTTGAAGCAGACTATCAATGGTTGTCTGAATATCCTCCCCATCTGCTTCATCTCTAATTGCTAAATTCTTTTTTACTTCTCCCCTTTCATTTTGAATATATATTTTCTTTCCATCTTTTCCCTTCAATTTCTCATCATACAGTTTTTCCAGTCCGGTTTTTCCTTCTCCGTTTTGGATATATCCAACCAAATGTGCTGCTGCCATTCCCAATGGATATACTCTGGAACTTTCCTTAGAAACCATAATTCCCGGTATTTTTAGAAGCTCTTTTGGATATTCCCGCATTTTTTGAATCGGCACAAAAGACTCATTGGTTACCCACTTCGCTTCCAGTTTTTTCTTCATTTCTGATTCTGTGATATCCAGAAACTTTTCTGCCTTTTTCAACGTTGTTTTCTCCATTTTCCCTGGAACAATTCCTATAGAATAAATATCTCCTTGTCCTGCCAGTATCCGTCCATTACGGTCTTTTATTTCTCCCCTTTTGGCTTTGATTGTCACAACCCGGACTTTATCCTCTGCCGTCAACTGAGGAAAAATCACAGAATCATCCCACTGAAGGCAGTATTTCCCATCTTCTTTTACAAATTGTACGGAAGATTGATATTCTATCCTGCCTGTACAACTGTCCATCTTCACCCGAAACACCACATGTTTCTCACGATTTTTCGATATAATTTCCACTTTTATATTTTTTGCGGAAATTCCTTCATAAATATTCTTATTTCTCTGGATAAATTCGTTTTTCGAAGTTCCCTTTTTACTTTCTTCATCCAGCATTTGATACATTTCCTCATATTTCCCTTCTTCTGCATACGACATATACTGTAAAAATGCCTCTCCCGGATTCATAGCAATATGATTCCAATAAAAAAGAAAAGCTCCTGCCAACGCTGTTACAATAGCAATTCCAATGAAAATCTTTTTCATTTTCTCTCCCCTTTCTCCTCTCCTTCTTATAATATTACACATGTAAGATTTCATGTCAAGCAAATTTGATTTCCCGTAATGTTATAAATAAATTTTTCGTCGAAAATTCCGAAAAACTATCACATGTTCTGTGACTCTCTGCATATTCTTTTCAATAAGGGAAATTTTATATGTTTCTTCTGAGAATGGATTCCCATTATATTTATATGTTCCATCTGGAAGCTTTTTATATTTTTTTGCGAAGAAACCTTTCCCTGCATACATCTTCCCATGATATCCACATGCAGCCAATGCAGGAACCCCGCCTGTATGATCATAATGTCCATGGCTCAGAAACACCATATCCAGATTACACAAGTCAACAGAAAGTTTTTGTGCATTTTCTACAAATATTCCTGTCTGCCCTGTATCAAACAAAATTTTCTTTTCATCAATTTCCAGCAGCAATGATAATCCATGTTCTCCTGCCAGTCCTTTCTCCGGATTTTCATGATTTTCAATCAGCGTCGTAATTTTCATCGTATTCCCCTTTCGGATGTTTTTCCATATAATCATGCAGAATTGCAGCAGAAATCTCTACCAGTTGTCTGCACGGACGCTTTTTATAATATTCTTCTGTTCTATGAGAAGGTATCGGACTATCTTTTTGTTTCGATAAGCCTAAAAGATCTCTGCATACAATACTTCCATTTACCTTTCTAAATTCTTCCGCGAGTTCTTGTATTCTCTCGTAATGCTCTTTTTTCCCTTGATAATCTTTTGGTGATGCATACCCGTAAATGCAGCCTGCTGCCATAAACATTCCACTGACGCTTCCGCAGACTTCCCGAAGTCTTCCCATTCCGCCGCCAAAAGAAGAACTTAATTTCAGTGCCGTTTCTCTGCCAATATCATATTGATCTTCAAAAGCAAGAAATATGGATTGTGCACAGTTATACCCTTCCATAAATAATTCTCCTGCTTTTTTTGCATAAATGCTTTGTTCTATCTGCTTCACAATATCCCTCCATTCTTCATCTTTTTTTATTTTATCATTTTTCTATCCCATGAACCAGTTTATTTGTGTTACACTATTTCATAGAAAAAAATGAAAAGAGGAATAATTCATGATGATTGGAACGATTGTAAATACCGGAACGATTCTTACCGGCAGTATTCTTGGAAGTATATTAAAACGAGGTGTAAAAGAACAATATCAGAATTGTTTATATAATGCCATGGGACTGGCTGCTGTAGGACTTGGCATCAATGCCATTGTCTCTAACATGCCAAACAGCAAATATCCGGTTTTATTTATTGTCAGTCTGGCTCTTGGAAGTTTAATCGGCACTGCACTGGATATTGACGGACATTTTCAACGGCTGATGAACCGGCTTGGCAAATCAGAACTGTCAAAGGGATTATCTACTGGTATTTTATTATATTGTATTGGAAGTCTTTCTATTTTAGGACCGATTCAAAGTGCTTTATACGGAGATAATACATATCTATTTACAAATGCTACACTGGATCTTGTGACTTCTACTGTTTTAGCCTCCACTTACGGCATCGGTATGGCATTTGCTGCATTGGTTTTATTTTGCTGGCAGGGTTCTATCTATCTTGGTGCCACATTTCTTCAAAGTTTTTTAACTGATGCTTTAATGTCAGAAATTACAATTGCCGGCGGTTTTTTAATTGCGGCCTCCGGACTTTCTATTTTAGAAATCAAAGATATGAAAACATTAAATATGCTTCCAGCCCTTTTAATTCCTCCAGCTTTCTTCATCATTCTTTCTTTTTTTTAATAAGATGCGGTTTTTACAAATGATAAAGCTCTGCCCGCCGATTCTGAAATACTGGATTGGCACGGCGGACTTTTTCTATTTTATCAAAAGAAACCTCACAAACAAGAAGTTCTTCTTTCTCTTTTCCTTGAACCAGCAACTCTCCCAGAGGTCCAAATCCCAGACTCCGTCCCATATAATGTTCTTCACTGTAATGACAGCACCCGATCACATACATTTCATTTTCAATAGCTCTTGCACGAAGCAAAGTCTCCCACTGCAAATATTTTCCCTCACCTTTTACCCATGCAGATGGATAAAACATCACTTGTGTTCCTTGAAGTGCTGCATTTCTTGCCAATTCGGGAAAACGTAAATCATAACAAGTTCCAATTCCTATTATCCCAAACGGGGTTTCCAACGGCTGAAACAATGTTTTCCCCGGTATTGTATCTTTAGACTCCTTCCATCGATAGGCATCAAATAAATGAGTCTTATGATAAGCTCCTGCCAAATTTCCTTGTGCATCCAAAATCACCATTGTATTCCATGTTTTTTTTGAATCATCCACAGAAATCTCATTCATTCCGAAAATCATCCACATTTTATATTCTTTTGCCCACTTTTGCATCGTTTTAACAAATACGCCATCCAGCGGCTGTGCCTTCTGGGAATATGTTCCTGTATCATCTGGATAATATGTCATAAAATATTCTGGAAAAACCAACAACTGGGCTTTTTGCATCTTCGCTTTTTTTAAAAAAACTTCTGCCTTCTTTAAATTTTCCTTATAATTTGTAAAAGATGTTGTCTGTGCCAATGCAATAGTAAATGCCATAGGTAAACCGCCTTTCTTATGAAATATGAAAAAGCAAAGCGGACAAGTCCGCCTCGAACTCCCTAAATACCACAAAAAAAAGCACCGTCCCCGGCTCTACACAACCAAAAACAGTACTTCCAGTACGCGATGAGGGGTTCGAACCCTCGACACCCTGATTAAGAGTCAGGTGCTCTACCAACTGAGCTAATCACGCATAAAATCAATTATTTTAAGGTTTCTCCCTTAACGCAAGATTTATTATATACGATTGAAAGAAAGAATGCAAGTATAAATTTTAATTTTTTCTTGTAGATTATCTATCTTCATTCTATAATAATATCATATGAAAAAAAGGAGACAATTATGGCTGGTAATCATAAATTTGAATCAAACAAGAAATACTTTACAATTAGTATCTATTCCATTGCTGTTATCTTAATTGGATGCCTGATCTTCCGTTTTGTTACCCAATGGAACATTACACAGAAAATTCTTCATAGTATTTGGGATACATTATTCCCATTTTTTATGGGATTTCTAATTGCTTATATTATGAATCCTGTTGTTTCTTTCTTTCAACGAAATATTTTTGATAAATTTATTTCCAAAGAAAAAAAACGTCTTTCCAGAGGATTATCGATTGTACTTAGTTATCTGGTATTTATCGGATGTCTAATTATCTGCTTAACCTTCATCATTCCACAGCTTTATGAAAGTATTCGAGAACTGTCACTACAGATTCCAAGTATCTACAAAACACTGATAGATCTTTTTGAAAAATATCAAAAAACCAGTTCTCATCTGCTTCCACCAGAAGTAATGAATGTAATTGAAACAAAAACACTGCCAAAACTAATGAACCTTTCCAATCAAATTATTGCACAAATTATTCCTATGCTTTATAACGTTTCTTTATCTTTGGCTAAATGGCTGTTTAATATTTTTATTGCATTCGTTGTATCTATTTATATGACAACAGACAAAAAAATCTTAAAATTTACATTAAAGAAACTTGTACTGGCCGTTTTTAACGAAAATAAATCTTATACTGTATTGAAAACATTAAAAGACTGCCATGAAATTTTCTCTAGTTTTATTATTGGAAAATCCATTGATTCTTTGATTATTGGAGTCCTTTGTTTTTGTTTAATGACGATACTAAGGCTTCCATACACCGTGCTAATCAGCGTGATTGTCGGTCTTACGAATATGATTCCTTATTTTGGTCCATTCATTGGTGCCGTTCCGGGTGCTTTTATTTTATTTATTGTGAGTCCTATGAAAGCTCTTATTTTTATCATAATGATTTTTGTTCTGCAGCAATTTGATGGATTGATTCTTGGTCCCAAAATCCTTGGAGATTCCACGGGAGTCCGTCCGCTTTTGATTTTATTCTCTATTACTGTCGGCGGAGAATATTTCGGACCGCTCGGAATGTTTCTTGGTGTACCATTTTTTGCCTGCATCCAATATTTGATCCAAAACTGGGTAGAATACCAGCTGTATAAAAAGAAAATCAAATTAGATCCAGAAAAAGATGCATAAATTTTCTATTTATATACAAAATCCCGAGAATATCATCTTCTCGGGATTTTATACTAATTTTTCTGCTGTTCAATTTTTTCTGCTAAATCATTCAAATATACCCATCGATCCATTTTCTCTTCCAATTGTTGTTCCAACTGTTCTTTTTCTTCTGATATTTCAGTCAATTTAGAATATTGACTGGCATACTCAATCATTTGCTGATCTAATTTTTCTATCTTTTCTTCCAGTTTGGCAATATCATCATCAATCGTACAATATTCCTGTTGTTCTTTATAGGTAAACTTCAATTTCTGCTGATGGTTTTTCTGAAATTTTTTCCCTTTATTCTCTTTTACAACATTTTTGAATTTTACTTCTGTTATCTTTTTACTGCTCTTTTCCAAATAATCTGTATAGCCGCCTTCATATTGTGTTAATCTTCCATTTTCTTCAAATGCAAAAATACGATTCACAATACGGTCAAGAAAATAACGGTCATGGGAAACCGTAATTACGATTCCTTGAAATGTATCTAAATAGTCTTCTAATATCGTTAATGTTGCAATATCCAAATCATTGGTTGGTTCATCCAAAATCAAAACATTTGGTGCTTCCATCAGCACCCGTAATAAATACAGCCTGCGTTTCTCCCCTCCAGATAGTTTGCTCAATGGTGTATACTGCAACTTAGGCGGGAACAAAAATCTTTCCAGCATTTGGGATGCACTTGCTTTTCCCCGCACTGTTTCAATATACTCTGCTGCATCACGGATATAATCAATCACCCGTATATCTTCTTCCATCTTTACATTCTCTTGGGCAAAATATCCTATTTTCACTGTATCTCCAATAATAATCTGCCCTTGATCTGGAAAAACAATTCCCATTATCATTTTCATTAATGTGGACTTTCCACATCCGTTAGGTCCAATAAATCCCAAACGGTCATCCCTCAAAATAATGTAAGAAAAATCCTGAATCAAATGCTTTCCTTCATACTCTTTGGAAACATTTTTGATTTCAATCGTTTTCTTTCCCAAACGGCTGCTGACAGAATCAATTTCTACTTTTTGCTGGATTTCTGGTCCTTTCGCATTTTTCAACGCTTCAAATCGATCCTTCCGTGCTTTTTGTCTAGTTCCACGTGCCTTAATTCCCTGCTTCATCCATTCCATCTCAACACGCAGCAAACTTTTGCGTTTACGCTCTGCAGCCTGCTCCATTTCTTCTCTTTGCAGTTTTTGTTCCACAAATCCAGAGTACCCTGCCTGATATTCATAAAGCTTTCCTTTATCAATCTCTATAATCTTGTTTGTTACCCGGTCAAGAAAATAACGGTCATGAGTTACCATAATCAACACGCCTCGGAATTGCTTTAAGTATGTTTCCAGCCATAAAACCATATCATTATCTAAATGGTTCGTTGGTTCATCCAACACAAGAACTTCTGCCGGGTCAACTAATGTCCTTGCAAGTGCGATCCTTTTTCTCTGACCTCCGGATAGAAATTCCGGTCTTTCATCAAATGAATAAATTCCAAGCTTTGTAAGAATCGTTTTCGCTTCACTCTCTGTTTTCCGGTCTTGATGCTCTTTACCATTCATAACATACTCAAGAATCGTCGAATCCTTAGGAAATTCCGGATTCTGTGGTAAATACGACACGCGGATTCCATTTCCGCAAATAACTTCTCCAGAATCCGGTTCCTCTATTCCTGCAATAATTTTTAATAATGTAGTCTTTCCCGTTCCATTCACACCGATAATACCTATCTTTTCACCTTGATGAATACCAAAGGACACATTATCAAAAATTATCTTTTCACCATATATTTTATTGATCTGTTCAATGTTTAAAATGTTCATTTATCTGCTCCCGACATCCATTTAAATTTATCATGTCGATTATATGGATGTTCAATATCATCTGCATTATATCATCAGTATATATTATTTACAACGCCAAATCAAAAACAGAACGCTTACTTTTTTTAAATAAACGTTCTGCTTTTTCTCTATTTTACTTTATCAATTGCCTGTACTAAGACTTCCTTCGGAACACCTCCGATTATTTTATCAACTACTGTTCCATTCTTAAAAATCAAAAAAGTAGGAACGGACATAATGCTGTATTGCGCAGCAAGCTCACTATCTTGATCTATATCTACTTTTCCAACTTTAGCTGTTCCTTCATATTCCTTGGCAATTTCTTCCACAACAGGTCCCATCATCTTACATGGACCACACCATGTTGCAAACATATCAACCAATACTGGAACTTCCGCATTTAAGACTTCTTCTTCAAAATTTTCTTTCGTAAATGTATACTCCATAACTTCATCTCCTATTCTTTACTGCATAAACACCGTTTAGCTTCATCAAGCGATGTAAGAAATCTGCAAACCCATTTGTATATACACTGATGCTGATAAAGAAATAAATGGATGTTTCTTTGACATTTTCCTAATTTCATAATTATCTTACCACTTTTTCTTTATAATATGCAATCGTTTTAAAATCAATGACGATATGCTGTTAATCTGCAAATTGGATTTCCTTTTGCTGAAAATTTTTCTTCATATTCTGTCATCACATTTCCTTCATTATATTCACTGTGATGCAGATCATAAGTATAGTTTTCTAAAATCCATCCTGCTTCTTTCACTTGCTCCAAAGAAAAATCAAATAATTCTCTATTATCTGTTTTAAATATCACACGTCCATCTGATTTTAAAATATGCTGGTATCTCTCAAAAAAACGAGCCGATGTCAAACGTCTTTTCGCATGGCGGTCTTTCGGCCATGGATCTGAGAAATTCAAATAAATCCGGCTGACTTCCTGTTCATCAAAAATATCTTGAATATTTTCTGCATCCATCCGTATCAGCCTTAAATTATTCCCTTCAAAGTCCTCCGTCTTTTCCACTGCTCTTACTAAAACACTGGAATATTTTTCAATTCCGATATAATTAATCTTTGGATTTCTTTTTGCCATTTCAAGAATGAATTTTCCTTTTCCCATTCCAACCTCAATATGAATTGGATGATGATTGCCGAATTCCCCGCTCCAATGTCCTTTCAATCTCTCAGGTTCTTGAATTGAAAAGGGACTTTCGATAATCATTTCTCTTGCTCCAGGTACATTTCTTAAACGCATATGTACTTCTCCTCATTTCTTGTTTTTTCTCTAATCTTTGTTGATTATATCACAGTCCATGGTTATAATAAAGAAAAAGAAATGGAGGGAATGCCCATGGAAATCGAACGTAAATTTATTGTCCACAACTTACCGGAAAATCTGGAAAGTTATCCACGCTCAGAAATTGAACAGGGTTATTTATGCATGGATCCAGTCATCCGCATCCGTCGCATGAACAAATTATATTTTCTGACATTTAAATCTAGAGGACTTCTGTCACGTACAGAATCAGAATTTCCCCTAGATAAAAAAGCCTATGAGCATCTACTGCCCAAAACTGATGGCATTCTCATCCAGAAAACCCGCTATAAAATTCCAACAGACAATGGCTACTTAATTGAACTGGATGTTTTCCATGGAGAACACGAAGGTCTTATCATGGCGGAAGTCGAGTTTCCTAGTGAAGAAGCTGCTTTAGATTATGAAGGACCGGAATGGTTTGATGATGAAGTAACCTTTGATTCCAGATATATGAATAATAATTTGGCAAATAGATAGATAAAACTCCAAATTAATAAACATAACACTCACCTTATAATCTATTGATCGATTTTGAGAAGACTTATATGTCTTCAAGACGAAAATATACCCCGCAAAATCAATCTGCACAAGCGTAGCGCACAAGCCGTTTTGCGGGGTATATTTGAAGTCCTATCTTTACTTTGAAATTTTTTCTCTTATTAATGCTCTTTTTAGTGCCAGTTCTGCCCTTGCAGTATCTATATCAGCTTTCTTTGCTGCCAGCCTTTTCTTAGCCCGTTCTTTTGCCTTTTGTGTACGTTCTAAGTCAATTTCTTCCGGCCATTCTGCGACTTCTGCAAGAATGCTCATAGAATCTCCCGTGATTTCCAAAAATCCTTTCATCAATGCGGCTTCTTTTTTTGTTCCGTCGATTTCTGTGATTGTAAGAATTCCCGGTGCTGCAATCATTGTCATTGGAATATGTTTGGGATAGATTCCTATTTCACCTTCTGTAGTCGTCAATTCTACCATTCTTACATCCCCATCGTAAAAGATACGCTCTGGTGTTGTCACCTCTAATCTCATTACATTGTCAGCCATGCCATCACCTACTTCTTCGCTGCTGCACGGTCTACAACTTCATCGATGCTTCCTGCATTTAAGAACATTCCCTCTGGAATATCATCATGCTTCCCTTCCAGAATCTCTTTAAATCCTTGAACAGTATCATTTAATGATACATATTTACCAACAGTTCCTGTAAACTGCTCTGCTACAAAGAAAGGCTGTGACAAGAATCTCTGTACTTTTCTTGCACGGTCTACAACTAATTTTTCTTCTTCTGAAAGTTCATCCATACCAAGAATTGCGATAATATCCTGTAATTCTTTATATTTTTGAAGAATTTCCTGAACTCCGCGGGCAACCTGATAATGTTCCTCTCCAACAATCTTCGGATCTAATATTCTAGATGTTGATTCCAGCGGATCCACTGCCGGATAAATACCCATTTCTGAAATAGAACGAGATAATACCGTTGTTGCATCCAAATGAGCAAATGTTGTTGCAGGTGCAGGGTCTGTCAAGTCATCAGCAGGCACGTAAACAGCCTGTACAGATGTAATAGAACCATTTTTCGTAGATGTAATACGTTCCTGTAATGCACCCATTTCCGTCTGCAAAGTCGGCTGGTAACCTACCGCACTTGGTACACGTCCAAGCAGCGCAGATACCTCAGAACCTGCCTGCGTAAAACGGAAAATGTTATCAATAAATAACAAAACATCCTTTCCGCCTTGGTCACGGAAATTTTCTGCGATGGTAAGTCCTGTAAGGCCAACACGCATACGTGCACCAGGCGGCTCATTCATCTGACCGAATACCATGGCTGTTTTATCAATAACACCGGATTCACTCATTTCATAGTAAAGGTCATTCCCCTCACGAGTACGTTCCCCTACACCGGTAAACACAGAATATCCTCCATGTTCTGTTGCAATATTACGAATTAATTCCTGAATCAATACGGTTT
Source organism: Lachnospiraceae bacterium (assembly GCA_021771695.1). GTDB lineage: Bacteria > Bacillota > Clostridia > Lachnospirales > Lachnospiraceae > Anaerostipes. Next base: position 30,217 of record JAETON010000013.1, read on the forward strand.
TACCAACTCCGGCACCGCCGAACAACCCAATCTTTCCACCTTTCTGATATGGACAAAGAAGGTCAACAACCTTAATTCCTGTTTCCAGAACTTCGGTTTCCGTAGACTGTTCACTGAATTCCGGTGCCTTTCTGTGAATTGGCAGCCGCTCTACACCTTCCGGTGCAGGTTTATTATCAATGGGATCTCCAAGTACATTAAAAATACGTCCTAAGGTAGCTTCTCCAACAGGAACAGAAATTGGTCCTCCTGCCGCGACGGCGTCCATACCGCGAACCAGCCCGTCGGTTGGTCCCATTGCGATACATCTTACGGTATCATCTCCCAGATGCTGGGCAACTTCTACAACAAGTTTATCCCCTTCTTTGGTTTGAATATTAATTGCGTCATTAATTTCCGGAAGTTTCCCTCCTTCAAATTTAATATCCAAAACCGCACCAATCACCTGGGTGATCTTCCCTGTATGATTATCTGCCATTTTATTTCCTCCTACTTCTTACTTTAGTGCTTCTGCTCCTGAAATAATTTCTGTCAATTCTTGAGTAATTGCACCTTGTCTTGCGCGGTTATATGCAAGCTCCAAGGTAGAAATCATTTCTTCTGCATTACTGGTTGCAGCGTCCATTGCCTGCATTCTCGCACCGTTCTCACTGGCAACAGATGTTACCAATGCACCATAAATCATACTGCAGATATATTTCGGAATCAGCATTGTTAAAGCTTCTTCCGGTTCCGGTTCAAAATTCATCATCAATTTATCCTCTTTCGATTCCTCCATTGATGCTTCATCAATTTCCACCGGAAGCAGTTTTATTAATTTTGGTTCATGGACAACTGTATTTTTAAAATCTGTATATGCCAGATATATTTCTCCGATTTCTCCATCTTCAAAAGCCTTTAAAACTTTCTCTCCAAGTTTTCTGGCATCTTCATATTCCGGTTCATTAATAATTTCTGAATCATCAGAAACCATCTCATATCCTCGATGAGCAAGAACTTCCATAGCTTTATGTCCCACACCGTAAATCACAATATCCTCTTTGGATAATCCGCAGTCACGAATCATTTTCACAATATTGTTATTATATCCTCCTGCAAGTCCTCGATTTGAAGATATTGTGATAATCCCTTTTTTTGTAGAGGCATTCGGTTTTAAATACGGATGGTCAATATTTCCTGCCATTGCAAGAATTGAAGTTACCGTATGGTACATTTTATTAAAATAAGCTTTTGATTCCTCTGCACGCTGCCTTGCATGCTGCAGTTTTACCGTAGAAACCAGTTTCATTGCTTTGGTGATTTGTCCGGTACTCTCAATGCTGGCTTTTCGTCTTTTTATATCAATCATTGATGCCATGACGATTCACCTTACTTTCTAAAAGAGTCTTTGCACTCATTAATTGCCTGGATCAGTTTTTCTTCTGTCTCCTCATTCATCACTTTTGTATCAGAAATTGATTGGAAAATCTCCGGATATTTTGTATCGATCAATTCAAACAGTTCTTTCTGAAAATCTAGTATCCAATCTACATCCAAATCCAGCAGATATTTCTTCACTGCTGCATAGATAATAACTACCTGCTTTTCTACAGCAAGCGGCTGATACTGCGGCTGTTTTAATACTTCTCTGATTCTTTCACCCTGTGCCAAACGCTCTTTTGTATCTGCATCCAGCTCAGATCCAAACTGTGCAAATGCTGCCAATTCACGATACTGTGCCAAATCTGTACGAATCGGACCCGCAATGCTCTTCATCGCCTTAATCTGTGCAGAACCTCCAACACGAGATACAGAAAGACCTGCATTAATCGCCGGACGGAAACCTGCATTAAACATTTCTGTTTCCAAATATATCTGACCATCTGTAATAGAAATCACATTGGTAGGAATATAAGCAGATACATCGCCTGCCTGTGTTTCAATAATCGGCAGTGCTGTCAAAGAACCGCCTCCCAATTCATCGGACAAACGTGCTGCACGTTCCAGCAGTCTGGAATGAAGATAGAATACATCTCCCGGATAAGCTTCACGTCCAGGCGGTCTTCTAAGCAGCAAAGAAAGTGTTCGATAAGCAGTTGCATGTTTACTTAAATCATCGTAAACAATCAGTACATCTTCTCCATTTTCCATCCATTCTTCACCAATTGCACATCCTGCATATGGTGCAATATATTGTAATGGTGCCAGCTCACTGGCAGTAGAAGCTACAACGGTTGTATAATCCATTGCACCAAATTCATCTAAAGTTTTCACAATATTTGCAACTGTTGAAGCCTTCTGTCCAATTGCTACATAAATACAATGAACTCCTTGCCCTTTTTGATTGATAATTGTATCAATGGCAATGGCAGTCTTTCCTGTCTGACGGTCACCGATAATCAATTCACGCTGTCCACGTCCAATTGGTACCATTGCATCAATGGCTTTAATTCCCGTCTGAATCGGAGTATCTACAGATTTTCTTGAAATAACTCCGGAAGCTACTCTTTCAATTGGGCGGTACTTTTTGGTTTCAATTGGTCCTTTGTTATCAATCGGCTGTCCCAAGGCGTTAACTACACGTCCTGTCATCGCATCTCCAACCGGAACTTCTACTACACGTCCCGTTGTTTTTACAATATCGCCTTCATTAATATTCTTCTGGTTTCCCAGAAGTACCGCACCAACATTATCTTCTTCCAGATTCAGCACCATACCGAATACGCCTCCCGGGAATTCCAAAAGTTCCCCCTGCATAGCTTTATTTAAGCCATGAATTCTGGCAATTCCGTCAGCAACCTGGATTACCGTTCCAATATCAGAGGTTTCAAGCTTTGTTGAATATTGTTGAATCTGCTCTTTAATGACAGAGCTGATTTCTTCTGGTCTTAAATTCATGGGGCTTATCTTCCTCCTGTTCTAAAGTTGTATCTGTGATAAATGTTTTCCCATTGTCGTAAGTTTTGTACGAATAGAGTTGTCCACAACCCGGTCATCCATACAAAGAATTAATCCGCCAATGATTTCTTCATCTATCTCATAAATAATTTCCAGCTCTTTATAACTGGTAAGTGAAAGAACTTTTTTCTTAATCTTATCTTTTTGTTCTTCCGATAAAGGCATTGCTGAAGTTACTTGAAGGGTTCCAATTCCCTGCAGCTTTTTCATCTGTTCTATCATGTAATCAAAAATTCCATTGATTTCCTGATAACGGCCTTTCTTAATGATAATCATAAGAAACCCTGTCATATCGTCTGATACTTTGCCCTTTAGGATATTCTCCACAATCTTCATCTTTTCATCTTTCGTAATCTGCGGGTGATGCAAAAAACGAATCAAATCCGTATTGGTGTCAAATATTTCTTTGACCGCCTTTACTTCTTCCATTGCTTCTGCAAGACGCTTTTTCTCCGTCTGCAACGATACATAAGCATCCCCATAGATTTTGCTTACTCTTGAAGCCATGTTTTATCACCCATTTCCTGTAAGGTCTGATCAACCAGTTCATTTTGTTCTTTGGCATCAATCTGGCTGGCAATCATCTTTCCTGCCATCAATACCGCCACTTGAATCATTTCCTGTTTCATCTGATCTTTGACCTTGGCTTTTTGAAGTTCGACTTCATGATTGGCACCAGAAATAATTCTTGCGGCTTCTTCTTTTGCTTCTGCCACAATATTTTCTTCCCGTTTTAACGCCTTTTTTCTGGCCTGTGCCAAAATTTCGTCAGCTTCTTTTTCTACATTTTTTAATTTCTCATCATATTCAGCTTTCAATTTCGCAGCTTCTGCATTGTCTGCCTCTGCTTGGTCCAACTGACCTGCAATTTTATTTTTACGATCTTCCAACATTTTGCGGACCGGTTCAAACAAAATATAAGAAAGCAGTGCAAACATAATAAATACTGCAATTGCCTGAAAAATCACATCAAAGCCAAGCTGAATATCTAATCCAAATATTCTTCCGTCCACGCCTTGGCCTCCCTTCGGCTTATCTTTTTAAAGTTTTGCAAATAATGGATTTGCGTATAATAAGATCAAACCAATAACCAATCCGTAAAGACCTGTTGTCTCCGCTACAGCTTGTCCAAGAAGCATGGTGGAAGTAATATCTCCTTTTGCTCCCGGATTACGCCCTACTGCTGAGGCACCCTGCCCTGCTGCATATCCCTGTCCAACACCAGGCCCAATACCTGCAATCAGTGCAAGTCCTGCTCCAATTGCTGAGCATCCTAATACAAATGCTTCACTTGAAATATTCATAATTCTTTCCTCCTAATAATATGTTTCTTAAAATTCTGTTTTAAGCTTCCCTTTTATCCGTAATAAATGTCATCGTCAGCATCGCAAATACAAATGTCTGAATTGCTCCTGAGAACAAATCAAAATACATGTGCAGAAAGGCTGGAATTCCCAGTTTTGCAAAAACCGGCAGTAAACCATACCAAAGTGCCATCATAATCGTACCTGCCATAATGTTTCCAAACAAACGAAGTGACATAGAAAGTGGTGTCGCAAACTCTCCAATTAAGTTAATTGGGAACAAAATAGGAAGCGGTTTGAACAAATCTATAAATACATTTAATTTGCTTGTTTTAAATGCACTATATTGAATTAAGACAAATGTAATCAATGCCAGTGCTAAAGTTGTTCCATAATCCGCTGTCGGCGGACGAAGTCCAAACAAACCAGAAGTATTACTGATAAAAATAAATATCATGATTGTTCCAATATAATTTACAAAAGGCCTCCAATGCCTTCCCATAGATCCCCAGACCAGACGATCCAGTGTCTCTACCAGCAATTCTACAAAATTCTGCACGCCTTCCGGCTTCTCGCTTCCTTTCATAATTTCCCGCCTTGCAAGTAATGCAAGAATCAAAATAAACACCATGACAATCAACGTAGTAACGTGGGTTGTCGTAATCCACACCTGATGTCCGAAAAACCTCAGCGGTATCAGCCCATGAACCATGAAGTCTACATCATTTCCTGATGCAGCAAGCATCATGGGGGCTTTTGCAAGTCCCATAGCATAACCTCCTTTTTATTATTTTTCTAAAATTCTTCTGGTAATATGCTGATGTATGAATCTTTGAAGAAATGCTGAGAATTTACTGCTTATCAGTCCAATAAAAATCCCCAAAAAGCAGACAAAACTCAACTTAATTCCGGGAATCAAAATCAGCAGCATGACGAAATAACGAATGACAGCACATTTCACCATATATCTGCCGGCCTGATGTGCATCCATTTCTACTGCCCGCTGAATACTAACCATCATATGGATCATCATTCCTATGGCAGCCAATACCCCGATCAGGGTACCAAGCAGATACAAGAAATCTCCTCTGGTTATTATCATGCCCAAAATTCCCGATACCACTCCACACAAGAGAATTCCAATGACCAAATCCAAAAATGTCTCATCCAGCTGTCTCAATTTATCCCTCATCACTATCCTCCCTGCTGTCATCATTTATATATCGGCGGACCAATGAATAAACACCCCGGATACCTCCCAAAACTCCCAAAATCAAAAACGGAAGAAATAAGTGGGTGGAAAACTTCCGATCAATCCATAACCCGATAAACATGCAAAGAAATACAGATGTCAGCATGGTAATTCCCAACTGGGTAATTAATGAAAGCATACGGATAATTGGTCCATAATTCTTCATAATCAAACCTCCTTGCTGATGGTACCCTCTATGCACTGCAATTATAACATTTTTATCCAAATATCACCACCTTATTTTTATTTTTTCATGGATTATTCACGATAATATTTGTAGAATCAAATGAACAGATGTACACAATAAAATACCAGTTACTGCCGGAATGAAAAATGCTGCTGCCATCCATCGAAAGCTTCCTGTTTCTTTCCGAATTGTAAAAAAAGAAGCCGCACACGGCCAATGAGCAATGGAAAAAATAAGAAAACAAACTGCCGTTGTAATATCCCATCCATTAGAAAGAAACAGCTGCCGTATTTCTAGAAGTCCCAACAGCTCCGTCATATTTCCTTTTGCCGTATATATCATTATCATAATCGGCAGCACAATTTCATTGGCTGGAAATCCTAAAATAAATGCCATTAAAATTGTTCCGTCCAATCCCATAATTTTACCCAATGGCTCCAACATCTGAACACCAAAAGAAAGAATTGATGCATTTCCAATTTTAATATTTGCCATCATCCATATGACTGCTCCTGCCGGTGCTGCAACAGCTGCTGCACGCCCCAGTACAAAAATTGTCCGGTCAAGAATAGACCGCATAATGACCTTTCCAATCTGAGGTTTTCGATACGGCGGAAGTTCCAATGCAAAGAAAGAAGGAACTCCTTTCAAAATAGTATTTGATAATATTTTTGACACAATCAAAGTCAAAAAAACTCCAGCTAAAACCACCACGGTCAAAATCCCTGCCAAAAGTACTGTTTCTATCCATCCTTCCCCAAAACATCCAGAACAAAACATAGCAATCACTGCAATCAATGTTGGAAATCTTCCATTGCACGGAATAAAAACATTGGTTAATATTGCAATCAGCCGTTCCCTTGGAGAATCAATAATTCTGCTTCCCATAATACCTACAGCATTACATCCAAATCCCATTGTCATTGTCAATGCCTGCTTTCCACATGTTCCACAGCATTTTAGAGGACAATCCAGATTATATGCAGCCCTTGGAAGATACCCGGAATCTTCCAATAATGTAAAGAGTGGAAAGAAAACTGCCATTGGAGGCAGCATAACTGAAATCACCCAAGAAACCACTTGGTAAACTCCATCAACCAGAATGCCTTGAAGCCACCAAGGCGCTTCCATCCATATCAAACCTTGCCGTAGTCTTTCCTGAAGCCAAAACATCGCATACGTTAAATACTCCGAAGGATAATTTGATCCCGCCATTGTTATCCAGAGAATTCCCATGAAAAGCAGAATCATACATGGAAATCCTGTCCATCGTCCGGTAAACCATCGATCCAGCCTACGGTCTCTTTTATCATGATTCTCTGGTACTTCTACAACTTCTTTATAGATTATTTCTGACAATGAAACCATTTCCTGCATTTTTCCTTTTTGGATGGAACGTTTTTTTCTCTCTGCCTCTTTTTCTAATATACTTTTTAAGTTTTTTATGCTGTTTTTTTGGTGTGCCTTCGTCCCAATAACCGGTACTCCCAACATTTTTGACAGCTTTTTCAAATCTATTACAATTCCCTTATGTTCCGCTTCATCCATTAAATTTACACACACAATAACCCTTGGACAAATTTCTATAATTTGTAATGCCAGATTTAAATTTCGTTCCAAACAAGTCCCATCACATACAACAATCACCATATCCGGTGTTTGATTGCAAAGAAAATCTCTTGCAATTTGTTCTTCCGGCGAATGTGCTGTAAGAGAATATGTCCCTGGAAGGTCTATTAAATGATAATGATAATTTTCTGTCTCACAATCTCCTTCTGCCTTTTCCACCGTTTTCCCCGGCCAATTTCCTGTATGCTGATGCATTCCAGTCAAATTGTTAAATATTGTGCTCTTTCCAACATTTGGATTTCCTGCAAGTGCTACTGTCAAAAACTTCTTCATTTCTCACAAAATCCTCCCGTCTCTACAATAATCTTCTTTCCATCCTCCCTTCGGATAGCGATCACCGCTCCACGGACAGTGTATGCCATAGGATCACCAAAAGGACTCTTCCCTACGCATTTTATTATTGTATTTTCAATCAAACCAAGATCCCGGATTCTGCGAAGTATACTGCCTTTAACATCTATTTCCACAACTCTTCCCTTTTGCCCAGACTCCATATCACACATTCTCTTTTTATTTCTCATGTCTGCTCCTCAGGCCAATATTTTCATTAATATTAGTATATTCTCTTATACAAAATATGTGCTTAATTCCTTTTTCCAGCTTTTACTTTTTTATTTAATAATGTAAAACAAAAGAGATATCCAAATCATCTTTTGAATATCCCTTTTCTATCATTTATTTCCTCATATATATTACAGTATCATTCTTAAAAATATAGCAGATTCATCCATTAATCTTCAATCATATTGATACGGCGGATATGTCTCTCGTCATTGGAGAATTTTGTCTCAAGAAACGCATCTACAATTTCAAGAGCCAGTCCTTCACCAGTAACTCTCGCACCCATGGCAAGAATATTCGCATCATTGTGTTCTCTCGTTGCTTTTGCACTAAATGTATCGCCGCAAAGTGCTGCACGGATTCCCGGAATCTTATTTGCTGTAATAGAAATCCCAATTCCTGTTCCACAGATCAAAATTCCCTGTTTAATTTCTCCGTCTTTAATGCCTTTTGCAACTGCTTTTGCATAAATAGGATAATCACAGGATTCCTCAGAATAGCATCCGTAATCTTTCACCGCATATCCCTTCTCTTCCAGATGTTTGATGACTGCCTGTTTTAGAGCAAATCCACCATGATCGCTTCCAATACCTATCATTTTGTTTCCTCCTAATCTTTCTTCCCATATTTTTTTTACTAATTGCGTTATCTGCTGAAAACAACGCTCATAATCTTTCTCTTCCATGCCATAGGGATCAATCACTGCCCCTTCAACTCTGGCATATTCATTAATCGCAGCAACCTGCTTATAGCCATGATATTCTTCCATGACTTTTTCTTTCTGCTCTTCCGTCATTGTAAGAATCAGATCACTTTCTTCCACTTCTTCCTGCAAAAGCTGTGCAGACTGGAAATCTACAATTTCTATTCCCATGGCTCTCACCATATCTGCTGCTTTCACATGTACAGGCTCTGGAAAAAGCACCACCAATCCTCTGGAAATAACTTTCACATCCTTTTGATGTGCTTCTTTTAAATATTGACGTAATACTGATTCTGCCATAAAACTGCGGCAGGTATTATTCGTACTAACTATGATAATGTTCTTCAAAGCATTCTCCTTTTTTAGATTCGAATGATCTTATGTCCTGCTGCTTTCACTAAACGATTCATAACCGCCTCACTTAACGGTTCCTCTTCAAATCCCTCTGAATAGATGATATCGACATCCTTATGGTCAAAACCACGCAGAACATCATATAATTTCGCTGTTACAGTTTCCATATTGCAGCGTCTGCCTACAGACACTACATCATCCGCTGTATACTCTTCTACCGTTTCATCTGTACAAATCACTCCAACCCGGTTTCCAAGCTCCTTCTGTTTCACAGCCAAACAATTAATTTTGGCAATCACCGCTTTTCTTTCTCCCAGCACAATCGTCATGTCTGCTTTCGGTGCATAATGTTTATATTTCATCCCCGGTGCTTTCGGCACACCGTTGTCTTTCCCCAAGAAAGCCGTATTCATGCGTACTGGGCAGCCGATTACTTTCTCTAATTCCATTTTTGTAATGCGTCCCGGCCTTAAAATGACTGGAACAGCTTCACTAAAATCAACAATCGTTGACTCCACTCCTACTTTTACTGCGCCTCCATCTAATATCATAGGAATTCTGCCATCTAAGTCTTCCATAACATGCTCTGCCTTGGTCGGGCTTGGCCGTCCGGATGTATTGGCACTTGGCGCAGCAATCGGAACCTTTGCTTCCTGTATCAGTCTCAAAGCAGTCTTATGTGCCGGCATTCTTACTGCAACTGTAGAAAGACCTCCTGTAACGCAGGATGGCACTTTCTCTGCCTTTGGTAAAATAACTGTCATCGGACCAGGCCAAAAGTAATCCATTGCCTTTCTTGCAGTTTCTGGAATTTCCTGAACCAATGATTCCGTCATCGCCATATCACAAACATGTAAAATTAATGGATTATCTGAAGGTCTGCCTTTCGCTTCATAAATCTTATGTACAGCTTCTTCAAGTAATCCATTCCCCCCTAATCCGTACACAGTCTCTGTAGGAAATGCCACAACTTCACCCCGACGGATTAATTCAGCAGCTTCTTTCATCTGCATCGAACAATCTTCAATTTGCTGGACTTTTACCAACTTCGTTTTCATAATTTCTCCTAACATTTCTATTACAGTATAGCATTAATTATAAAAAAAGGAAAGCATGTATTCTCCATAAGACTTTTGGAAAGCTTTTATATTATAAGAATATTCCGCCCAAAACATTCTTATAATATAAAAAAAGAAAAGGCTGTATCCCATGAAAAAAGAAACAAAAATGCTCCTTTTGGGCAGTTTTATAATTCTTCTGCTCCTTTCATTTTCTTCTATTACATTTCCTATTTTTGTAAGTCAAACAATCAAAAATCAGAATATAATATTTATAGATCCCGGTCATGGGGGTTCTGATCCCGGAAAAGTCGGATCTGGAAATGTTCTTGAAAAAGATATTAATCTCTCACTTTCCCTTAAATTAAAGAAATTACTGGAAAAGAAAAAATTCAAAGTATATATCAGCAGAGATGGGGATTATAATCTTGCAACATCTACTTCCAACGTAAAAATATCGGATTTGAAAAATCGAAAACAACGAATATTTGATTCGGAGCCTGCTGCCGTTATCAGCATTCATCAAAACAGTTATCCCAGTGGAGATGTTCATGGTGCACAAGTCTTTTACTATCAGGGATCTGCTCAAGGCAAACTTCTAGCTGATTCCATTCAAAATGCACTAATTGAAGGTCTGGATTCTTCTAACCATCGTCAGGCGAAAGCTAATACAGATTATTATCTCTTTCGAGATAATCCTTACCCAACGGTAATCGTAGAATGTGGTTTCCTGTCTAATGAAGAAGAAAAAACAAAACTTCAAACCTCGGACTACCAAAAAAAGGCAGCTGACTGTATTTATCAAGGATTAAAGAAATATCTTTCCAGTGAAAGTTCCAAAAGGGATCTGTAAAGAGCATTTTATCCGCAAAAGCCGGGAAATATTCTTCCCGGCTGTATACTCTTTGTAACTATTCTCTAATTTTTTGATAATTGACGGCATAAATCTCCCCTTTCTCATTTCCGACAAACTCTTTCATGTAAGAATCATCTTCTTTTAAAATAAGATTTACATGTTCCAAATTTACATCATTGATTGAGATGCCATCCACATGGATTGCCAATCCTCTGGATAGATAATAAGATAATTCGTCATGATTCGCCATAAGTACCTCCAATCTGTTGTCCTACATAATGTCAGCACTGTTTTGTGGTATATAAATTCTAAACTGACCTGAAATGCAAGTTCCTGCCGCGGCATATTCCTATTATATACAATATTGTAAATTATTTCAATATATTTTTGGCGAAATTTGTAAATTCATAAGAAGTACTTTACACAATTCAAATCTGATACTATAATAACAACAAAGTAAGGAGTGATGATTATGAAAATTGAACGTATCAGTGATAATCAAATCCGATGTACTTTAAATAAAGAAGATCTTGCAGGAAAGGAAACATTATTGAACGAATTGGCATTTGGCTCTGACAAGGCAAAGGGACTTTTCCGTGAGCTTATGAAAAAGGCCTCTGCTGAATTAGGTTTTGAGACGAACGATATTCCATTAATGGTTGAAGCCATCCCTGTATCAAAAGATTGTTTGATTCTTGTAATAACCAGAGTCGATAATCCAGATGACTTGCATGAACACTATAAAAAACTGGCAAAAAATGTATCGCCGGAAAATATCCATATTGCTGATGACAGCGGCCTGCTAGACTTTTTAGGTGGTCCGTCAGATCATTTAAAAGATTTAGAAGAAACTATGAAATTAGCGTTATGGGATTCTGATTTAAATATTTATTGTTTCCACACACTGGAAGATGTATCTGATGCAGCAAAATTGATTAAAAATTATAAAACACGAAGCAGTTTATATAAAGACCCTATGAATCACTGTTATTATTTAACACTAAGTGCACTCTTTGAAGAAGGTCAAAAAAAGGATATGGATGAAATCCATTCCATTCTTTCTGAATACTGTAAACAGCTTCCAAACACTTATGCAACTGCATCTTTATTTAATGAACATCTAAAGACGATGATACAAAAAAACGCTGTAGAAGAAATGGCGGAATACTAAGACTTCAAAAACATGGTTCCCGGAGCGCTTCCCTCGCTGCGCTCAGTCCAGATGCATCCGGGATTACCATGTTTTTTCGTTACACTAATTCAGATACGTCTGGGGAAGTATAGTTTTTTCATTAACAAATCATTGCCGGATTATATATGGCAGCAGTTGTATTGTATCATATTTTGGATAAAATGTATATATTTTACATATATTTTATCTACTTTCTTTAAAGCCTAAAAATCCGATTCAAAAATATCCCGCTTGGAATCAATCTGCAGGACCGTGAGGTCCGAAGCCGTTCCATGCGGGATATGTGAGTCATATTTTATTGTACACTTTTTTCAAATGCCTGCATAATTAATGAAGCAACTTTTGCTCCCGGATCTTCCAAACTTCTGGAAGCTTCTCCTCTGGTAGCAGCTCTTCCATGAACTGCCAGCATCGTTGTTGTAGCTTTGAAGCCTTCTTCTGCAGCTGCTGCAGCTTTGGCTGCCATATCAACTAAAGAATCACCAGCATCTAAAGATGCTTTCAGGCTTTCAACTGCCGGATGAATTCCATCGATAAATGTTTTATCTCCAACTTTTGCTCCACCGAGCTTTGCAACACCTGCTTCATAGGATGCAAATATTTGAGCAATATCAGCATCTTCTAAGGTTTCTTTTCCCTTTAGGTCTTTTCCAGCCTGTTTTAAACCAGTTGCCATTAAAGAACCCATTGTAGAAGGAACTTTATTTGCCATCGCTTTTCCAGCAGCAAATAACAATTTCCCGGCATCTGTGACAGCTCCATCAGCAACTGCATCGTATGCAGCCTTGAAACCATCTGTCATTGTAAGACCTAAGTCACCGTCACCTACAATACCATCCATTGCAATCAGTTTTTCTTTATTCTCAGCCATAATATCGCTGATTTCTTTTAATAAAGTAATTAAATAAGATGTCTCCATACTACATGTCCTCCTAAACCTGTTTAAAGAACGGTGTGTCTACCGGATGATCGATACATTCTTTCAGTTCATCATCTAATTTCAGTAAAGAAATAGAGAATCCAGCCATTTCAATTGCTGTAGCATATTCACCTACATAATATTTGTATACTTTGATTCCTTTTTCTTCTAATACCTGATTGATACGGCGGGTAACAATGTACTGTTCATCCAATGGAGTAGCTCCAAGACCATTGACAAGAACTGCTACTTCATCACCGTTTTCATATGGAAGATCAGCTACGATTTTTTCTAACATTTCATCAACAATCTGATCTGCAGGTTCAAGTTTTCCACGGCGGATTCCCGGTTCTCCATGAATCCCCATTCCAATTTCCATCTCATCGTCTTCGATTTCAAAACTTGGTTTACCAACTCTAGGTACTGTACATGGAGTTAAAGCAACACCCATGGTACGAACATTGTTATTTGCTTTTTCTGCAACACGTTTTACTTCATCTAAAGATAACATCTTATCTGCTGCGGCTCCAGCACATTTATAAACGAAGAAAATACCTGCAACACCACGGCGGGTACTTTTTTCCCCTGGCGCAGACGGTCCTGCGGAAGCAACATCATCCGCTCCGAGAACTTCTGCTGTTTCAATATCATCTTCCATTTCAACTTCATCAGCAGCCGGACGGAACGTAAAGATATCTCCATTATAATTTCCATAGATATAAAGTACACCAGCACCACTGTCAGCTTCTCTAGTCAAAGCAATTGCCTGGTCTACGCTCGGAGACTGAAATACATCCCCAACTGCACATCCATCAATCATTCCTTTTCCTACATATCCTAAGAACAATGGAAGATGTCCGGATCCGCCGCCGGTTACGATACCTACTTTCCCTTCCTTTTTATGTTTTGTTACGAGAACCTGTAAATCCCCATCTACACATGTCAAATCATCTTCATGTGCAATGTAGATTCCTTCTAACATTTCTTTAATATAATTATCTGGGGAATTAATAATTTTTTTCATAATAAAATACTCCTTAAAACCATAAAATCAGCAGCAAATTATTTGTTAGGGAATTTAATCTGAGATGGATACTCCCATTTCTGTAATTCTTCCGGTGGGAAGAAATATGGTTCTTCTCCCTGTCCGGCACAAAGTGCATTGAAGTATAACTGTGCTAATTCTTCAATATAAGCAGCCCTCAAATATGCATCATAAATATTTCCCTGAGATACTGCAACTGCACCATGTCCCTGTAACAAGAATACATCAGCTTCCTGAACTGGTTCGATTACGCTGTCAGAAAGATCTGTTGTTCCTGGACGTCCATAAGGAGCTACAGGAATTCTTGATTTAGTAACACCAAGGTTTGCAATTTCATATACAACTGCTGGAATTGGTTTATTTAATACTGCGAATGTTGTTGCATACATAGAATGTGTATGGCAGATAGAATTAACATCTGGTCTTGTTTTGTAAATCTGAAGATGCATTAAAGATTCACTTGTTGGGCGGAGTCCTGATTCATTTTCGATTACATTTGCATCTAAGTCAAGAACTACCATGTCTCTTGCTGTTAATAATTCTCTGTCAACCTGCGTAGGTGTAATAACAACGTATCCTGTTTCTGGATCTCTTGCACTAAGGTTTCCAGATAAATGTTTGCATAGACCTTCTGCCTGTGCGCGTTTTGCCATAGCAACTACGTCTTTTTTTAATGTCTCTAACATTTTACTTCTCCTTTTCCCTTTGAATTAATTGTAAAATCTCTTCAGGTTCTTTTGCTTTTTTCAATACCTGCAGGCTCTTTTTCCCCTCCAGGATATCATTTAACTGTTCCAACACCTCCAGATGCTTCGTAGGATCTGGTGTGCCAATCATAATAATGACATCTGCCTCCATATAATCTGCCACATTAATCCGTTCCGGCAGTGTAAGCAATGACAAACAGACTCTCTTTGCACCATCATCAACTCCTGCATGAGCAATGATAACGCCATCTGCAATCATAATAAAAGGCTTGTCATTTTTTATATTGGAAATTGCCTTTTCCACATACTGCTGCGTAATGTCTCCCCTGCGGATCAGAGGATCTGCCGTCCTTTGCACCGCCTCTTCCCAAGGCAGTACCTCATCTAAGATTTGTATCGTCTCTTTTACCAGAACATCTTTTAATTCAATTGATAATTTCGTATCAATCCTTCTCGAAGGTTCTTCCTTAATTTCAGGACTCAGTACACTGGCTATTTCCCGTTTTAATCCTTCTTCATCCAAAATATCAGCATATTTTTTTACGATATCCACAAGCCTTGCCACATCAATGTCATGCGGAATCACACCAGTCAATTCTCCCATAACTTTTTCCCGGAATTTTCGTTTAGATATATCATCTATAAACGGTTTTACCAGAAATTGTATCTTTGATGTCTCCAAACGTACCATCGTAAATACAATATCAAAATCTTTTTCATCATATTCTGCAAACTCTCTCATAGATAAACAGGTAATAAAATCAATTTCCGGAAACAGCTCCTTTAATGTAAAATATAAGAAGTTTGAAACAGAAATTCCATTGGCACAAACAACCAAGGCTCTTTTTCTTGTTTCCACAAATTCCATGATTCCTTCTCTTCTCAGCCATGCCCCAAAGAGTGCTGTAATATAGACCAGTTCCTCATCTGGAAACTCTGCTCCCACTAGTTTTTCAATTGGAGAGACAGACTTCCTTACAACTGCATGAAGCGAATTGTACTGGGGAAGTACCATGTCAACAATACTTTGTTCAATATGGTAATGGTATTTCATACGGTAGAATGCCGGCTTGATGTGTTGGAATAATGCCTCTAACAGCATTTCCCTTTCATTGATAGTGACACAAATCAGATTTTCAAAATTAGTGATGACCTCTTCTGCAGCGTTCATCAATTCTTCTTCCTGAGCAGAATCATTGGACTGCAGGCCATGGAAATTAGAAATCTGTATCTGAGCTGCCAGAAATAATTTTTCTGTCTGCCAGGTAATATCATATTCCTTTGCAAATTCGAGCATAACAGAATACTCTTTTGTTCCTGCAATATGCTGGAATGCCTCTGGAACTTCCCGAAGAATTCTTCCTTTTTTTGTACGAATAATAATTAGGCACAAAAGAAGCGGAAGCTCTTTCAATCTTTCATCTGTAAATCGTATTTTTAAACGATTTTCAATGATGATAATCTGTTCTTCTACCTGAACCATCAGCTCTGGACTGATTCGGCAAATATCCATAATTGTTTCTTTTCCATTTGGAAGCTTTAAAATATTACGAACCGCAGTAATCATCATTTCCCTCTTGGAATACTCGCTTCCAACCAAATGATACCCTTCCTGACGGTTGTATGAAACTTCCAAATGATAAGATTCCAGCCTATTCTCAAGTTTTTTTAAATCCGCTAAAAACGTATTTTTACTTACTTGCAATTCTGACGTGAAATGATAAATAGAAAGTTCTTCCCGAATGCATAACAGCATTAAATAAATCAGAAATCCTCTTTCTTTATCTGAATAAATATATGTCGTATCAGCTCCTCCAATATCTTCTGTCTGATACTGCTCCAGCACAGTAACTGGAATAATAAATTTCCCTGTCCTGAGCCGTTCAATTTTGGGCATCCCATTGCCTTGCAGATAATCATTGATTTTTTCAATGGTATAACTTAACTGCTTTCTAGTTAGCTGTAAAGACGCTTCTACTTCTTTTCCTGTAATTGAAGGATTATCTACAATTGTTTTAAGAACAGTATAACCTCTTTCATCTAAATACAATGGTGCACCTCTTTCAAAAGTAATTACTAAACTTCAATTCCTGGTGATTTTGCCTCATAATCTAATAATTCTTTCAGCTCATCATCCAGTTTCATAACAGTTAAAGCGGCCCCATTCATATCCAGTGAAGTCACATAATCTCCAACGAATACTTTGTAAACAGTAAGTCCCTGCTCTTTCAGGTAAGCTTCAATATCGTCATATAGAACATAGAGTTCCATAATCGGTGTTGCACCCAAACCAGAGAGCAATACTGCAACTTCATCACCGCTTTCCGGCTCTAGATCATCAATGACTGCTTTTGCCATATCTCTGGCAATTTCTTTTGCCGGTTTTAATTTCTGAACATTGATTCCCGGTTCCCCATGATGGCCGATACCAACTTCCATATCACCATCTGCAATCTGGAAATTTGGATGTCCAACAGCAGGAATCGCACATGGTTCCAGCCCCACACAAATACTTCTTGTATTATCTACTGCTTTTTGAGCAATTTCAATAACTTCGTCTAAAGTTCCGCCAATTGCTGCCTTTGCTCCACCAATTTTCCACATGAAAACTCCGCCTGCGATACCATGACGTTTTTCTTTTGTTTCTTTTGGTGAAGACGCAACATCATCTGTTGCAACTACATATTTTACGGTAACACCCTTTTTCTTTGCTCTGCGGATTGCCATTTTCACATTCATATTATCTCCAGCATAATTCCCAAAAAGACAGGCAACACCCTGTCCTGAATCTGCTGCCATAAATGCGTCATAAAATGCTTGTGCAGAAGGTGAAGAAAATACTTCACCTACTGCAACTGCATCCATCATATTTTTTCCGACATAGCCAAGAAATGCAGGTTCATGACCGCTTCCGCCTCCGGTTACCAGACCAACTTTGCCTTCCACCGGTGCATTTATGTACTGAACAACACGGTCATTTGCTTCAGAACGTACAATCAAATCACTGTGGGCTTTTACAAAACCCTTAACCATATCTTCTACGATATAATCTGGATCATTTACAAATCTCTGCATAAACACAACCTCATTTTTCTAAGTACTATCCCATTTCTGATTGAAATATGAATATTAGTTGATTTCTTTTCCTTCTGCTTCTTCTTTTCCAAGATATTTGTATAATGCAATAAAGCATACAACAAAGATTACGCAAAGCACTAATGGAATAAATTCACCCTCCATAATCTTGAATACATGTGAGAATGCATATGTCTGGATAGGTCCATCAATGGAAGAACAAGAAATTAATTCTCCTGCTTTCAGTGATACAGCTCCTGTTGAACGAGCAAGATCTGAAATGAATGGTGCCATAATCGTACCAACCCACAGATAAGCTGGTGCAAACAATGTAACTAAGATTAACATACGAATGATGTTACCACCTGTTACAAGGAATGCTGCTACTGCAATAGCATTATTAACGATACCAGCGAATGGTAAGATTTCGTTTCCTGGTAAGAACATAGAGTAAAGTAATGTTACAGGAATAGCCCAGAATACTGCTAACCAGATTTCATTTGCTCCACCCATGAACGGCCAGTCAAGACCTACAACCAACGTTCTGTCATCAAATTTCTTATTCATAAATGCACTGATCGCTGTTGAAATTGGTTCCAATGCCATCATGAAGTATTTAGAAATTACCGGGAACAATGTTAAAGATGCAGAAGCCTGAATACCTAATGTTAAAATTGCTGGAATATCATATTTTGCTAATACACCAAAAAGAATACCTAAAATAAATCCTAATACGTGAGATTCTGCGAAAATACCAATTTTTTCTTTCAATACTGCAGCATCAAAACGTTTGTTTAATGCAGGAATCTTCTTTAACAGACAGTCAATTGGGAACATGAAGATAGATGTGAATCCCATCTTATGAGTACATGTTACACCAGGAATTCCTGATAATTTTTCAATACGGTACTGATACATATCTGCCATCTTCAGCTCGAAAATAATCTGAATACCAGCTACAATGAAAGCAATTGCTACAGCTATACCTGTTCCAAAGAAAGGTTTACATACTGCTGTTACAGCTACACCTGTAAAGATTTTACCCCAAACATTCCATAGGTCAGCATTGAATGTTTTTGTTTTGTTAATAATCAACATAACAATGTTTAAACCAATCATTAATGGGAACATAGCGAAAGCATACGGCCATGACCAAGCGATTGCTGATAATGTTGTCCATCCGCCATCAACGATTGGAAGGTTAATACCTGCATTTTTTAACATAGCTTCAGAAGCAGGTCCGATAGCTCCTGACATAAAGCTGATCAGCATTGACATACCTGTAAAAGCTACACCAAGTGTGATACCGGCAGAAACGGCATCTTTTAATTTCATTCCTACAATTAAACCTGCGATAATGATAACAATAGGTACAAAAATTGCTGCACCTAAGCTCAGTATCCAATTAATTACATCTCCTAAAACGCTCATATAATTCTCCTTTTCTCTTTTCTTAATCAGTAAAAATTAAGCATTTACTGCGTCCACAAGTTTTTTGAACTCAGCATCCTGTCCTACACCTGTTAAGAATGCAATACCATTGATGACAGGAATAGGATATTCTTTGTCAACTTTTGTGATTGCGATGTAAGCAACACTGCTCGGAATATAACGGTCAACAGATTTAATATCAACAGCCAATACTTCTGCCGGTACGTTATTTTCTTTTAAAAGACGATTTACTTTACTTGCTACTGTCTGTGATGTTGCTACTCCACTGCCACATGCTACAACGATCTGTTTCATTTTTAAGACCTTCCTTTCTTAAACAAATTAATTAGTTTCTTAAAATTCTAAAGACCCTCCATGGAAAGTACTGCCTCCATGTATTCATCTTCAGTTTTCGCATTTACCAGTCGATCCATAACTTCCGGCTTCTGGAAATTCATAACCAGTATCTGTAATAATTCCACATGCTCATTTGAGCCGTCAGCATCTCCGTGTCCTCCAAGGAACCCGAGCATGAAAATAAATTTTACGTCATGTTCTTCATCATTGTTAGCCATTTCACACCATTTCACCGGATTTTTTAATCTGGTACATGCAATAAATGGTTTGATAATGTGCTGAGGATCCGCATGAGGAATCGCAACTGGAAATGGTTCCACTGGAAGCGCTGTTGGGAAATTAGCTTCTCTCGTCTTGATTGCATCTGCAAAAGTTTCTTTTACATAACCAAGCTCAACTAACTTTGCTGCCATCTTATCAAAGAATTCTGTCTGATCTGCTACTTCCCAGTCCAATTGAATTAACTCTCTGTAAATTGTGTCACGATGAGCCACTAGCTACCACTCTCCTTTCAAATATTCAGGACCATTCGCTTCTTTATGTCTCGTTACTTCTAGTTTATCTCCTGTTGTTTTTATTATATTTCAGTATTTTTTTAGGTACAATCTGATTTGGGTTCGAATAATGCGCCATCAATTGCTCATTCCTGTGATGAACATTTTTTTTGCGCAACATTGTGCAAATATAAAAATTTTATAAACAATTCATAAAACACGCATAAAACCGTGGGTTTTTTTGTCACATTTCACTGTACCGGCACAATTAATAACTATATTTTATATCATCAATTTCATGGGGCAGCACTTCACTCAAGTGCCTTTTTACATACAAAAAAAGAAGGTTCTCTCATGATTTTCTCACGAAAAAACCTTCCTATAGCGTTTATTTTATATTCTTTTTCATAAATATAATAAATCAACTATTCTTTTGTAGCAGCATATTCATTTAATTTTGCAAGAAGTTCTTCTACATCCATTCCATGAACAAATGCTGCTTCTTCTAAAGTTTCACCTCTTGCAGAAGGGCATCCAACACACCCCATTCCAGAAGCCATAAGAATTGCTGCAAAACTTTCATCGACTGCAAGTAAATCGCCAATTACCATATCTTTTGAAATTGTCATTCTAAATTCCTCCATATTCTAATTTTTACTTAAAACAAAACGGCAAAATCCATTGTTTGAAGTTCTATAAGACTAACGTTTATAGTATAATACATTATCGTTAAAAATACAACAAATTACTTGCTATTCTTGATTAATTATATTAAAATAAGAACTAGTTAAACGGCAGTGCCGTTTTAATTGACTATTAACTATATAAGGAGGACTTTAACAATGGCATATGTAATTTCAGACGCTTGTATTTCTTGTGGTGCTTGTGAAGGAACTTGCCCAGCAGGAGCTATCAGCGAAGGAGATGGACAGTACGTAATTGATGAAGCTACATGCATGGAATGCGGTGCTTGTGCTGATGGATGTCCAGCTGGTGCTATCAGCCAGGAATAATCCAAACCAACGTACATAAAAAGAGATGCTTTCGTGCATCTCTTTTTTCATTTCTATTGTTCTTTTTTTGATCGAATAAATTCTTCTACCTCATGAAGTTCTGGAAGTGACGGCATTGCACCCATTCTGGATACGGTAATTGCAGCCGTATGATTTGCAAATGATAACGCTTCTCCATATCCATCCCCCATACAGATTCTTGTACAAAAAGCCCCCACAAAAGAATCTCCTGCAGCGGTAGGATCTACAACATTGACATCAGGAACTGCCGGTTTGTAAAAAATACCCTGCGGCGTGTCCATCAACACTCCGGATTCTCCCAAAGTAATCACTACATTGTCAACTCCAAATCCTCGAAGAACAGAAGCTGCCACCTTTGCTTCCTCTAAATTAAAACCATTTTCTCTATGTACTTTAATTCCCGTCATAGCAGCCGCTTCATGTTCATTTGGTGAAATATATGTCAAATGACTGATAAATTTTCTTGACAATTGAGCTGCCGGTGCAGGATTGAGCATAACCGGAACACCCTTTTCATCTGCAAACTCAGCAATTATTTCATTGATTTCCATTGGAATCTCATGCTGCAGCAGCACTAAATCATATGCTCCGATTTCATCTTTTAGGAATGCTACCTCTTCCGGCTGAATCGTCATATTAGAACCCGGTATTACAATAATACGGTTTTTCGTACTTCCTCCCGGAACCACTTCTAAAATAATTACCGCACAACCTGTTGCTTCTGTATCATCATATAAAACCTCACTGACATTAATTCCGGCTTTCCTGCAGACAGCCAGCAATTCTTTTCCGTTGGCATCATGTCCAAGTTTTCCAATCATCGTAACATCAGCTCCAAGTCTTGCCATCTGTACCGCTTGATTGGCCCCTTTACCGCCAGGTGCTTTATGAAATGTCTTTCCAAGGACTGTTTGTCCCTCCTCCGGCACAACTCGTGTTGTTGCAATCTGATCCATAACAAAACTGCCTACAACTAATATCTTCGGTCTCTTTCCCATAATAAATTCCTCATTTTAAATATTCTTTTGCGTTTCTGAATTTATTATAATATTGTTTCTTTGGAAATACAATCTTATCTTTCCTTTCTTTTTCGGCGGAAAAATCTTTTTTTTTCATGTGCTGCTGCGATTTCTTCTCTAGTCTTTTGCTGAATCCGAATCATTTCATCCAGCTTTTTAAAACGCTGTTCCTGTGCATCTTCCCTTACACGGAACTGATAATCCATTTCTTTGGAAACTTTCTCAGAAACCTGATCCCCTATTTCTTTTCCTAAAATTTCTTTTTGCTCTCTAATAGCCTGTCCCATGATTTTCACCATAACATTTTGAAACTGTGCCATTTTATCGGGCGTTCCTACCTGATTTTCTCCCGGAAATGGAATAATATTCCCAGATAGTTTTTTCTTAATCTGTTCCGTGTCCAGACCTTCATTTTTCATATCACGAATTGCTTTGAATGTATGTAATTCTTTATCCCCATAGCATCTATAACCTTTTTCATTTCGTGGAATTACCAGCCCGAATTCATCTTCCCAGGTCCTTAAATTATATGTTTCCAGACCTAGCTCTCTGGCCGCTTCTGATATCATACGTTTCTTTTCTTTCATAAGTCCCTTCCTTTCTCTATTTAAGTGTATCAAGGGCTTTCTTATGAAACAAGAAAAACCGCCCTCTAAAAGACGACGGTTTCTGCCATTTTATGCCTATTTAATCTAACAAAGCGGACAAGTCTGCTTCTAAGAAAATAAAAAAGGATTTTCTTCTGATTCATGGGCAATTTCCTCAATGCGTTTTGACAAGGTAGAATACCTCCTTTGTTCATTGACATTTTGAATCATAGAAAATAAAGTCCCACGATCTCCTACAATTGTCAAACAATTTCTTGCTCTTGTCACACCTGTATACAACAAATTTCTATGAAACAAAACCTTAGGTCCCGTGAGCAAAGGCATCACAACAGCCGGGTACTCACTTCCTTGAGATTTATGTATCGTAATCGCATAAGCAAGTTCTAATTCATCCAACATTGCATAACCGTACTGAACCTCTCTGGAATCATCAAATACAACGGTTATTTTTTCCGTAAAATCATTAATTTCCGTTACAATTCCAATGTCTCCATTAAACACACCGATTCCTTTGTCAACGGTAAATCCCTTAGAGTTTCTTACTTCCCATTCCAATTGATAATTATTTTTAATCTGCATGACTTTATCCCCTTCACGGAGAATGCCGAAAGCTGTCTCTTTTTCCTTTTTTTCCTGTTTCGGTGGATTCAAGTACTGTTGCATCACCTGATTCAAGCGTTCTACACCCAATTCACCTTTCCTCATTGGAGTAAGAATTTGAATGTCATATGGTTTTGCATTTACATATCCCGGCAGCTTATCCCGCACCAAATATACCAAAACTCCCAACACATCCTGTATGGAATTCCTTTGCAGAAAAAAGAAATCCTTGCTCTTATTATCTAATTCTACAGATCTGCCCTGGTGGATCAAATGGGCATTCCGCACAATATGGCTTCCCTCTTCCTGACGAAAAATCTGATTCAATGCTACTACCTTAAATTCTTTGGAAGCAATCATATCTTTTAATACATTTCCGGCACCAATCGACGGAAGCTGATTGGCATCTCCCACCATAACCAGCCGTGTCCCAGGCACTATTGCTTGAAGCAGTGCATTCATCAAATATAAATCTACCATAGACATTTCATCAATAATAATTACATCTGTCTCCAGTGGATTCCCTGCATTTCTTTCAAAGGGCAGGCCTGCTTGATTCATATCACGTTCTGCCTCTCCATTCAATTCCAAAAGTCTGTGGATTGTCATTGCCTCATATCCGGTTGCTTCTGTCATACGTTTGGCTGCTCTGCCTGTCGGTGCCGCCAGACGTATATCCAATCCTTCATTTTCAAAATATTGAATCATCCCATTAATCGTAGTTGTTTTTCCTGTTCCGGGACCCCCTGTCAAAATCACAAGACTATGACATGCAATTGCTTCAATCGCTTCTTTTTGTTTCTCCGCAAAACTAATCTGTTCTGCCTTCTCAATCCCTGCAATCATCGTTTCAATTTCAGATATAGAAACATCATAGTGCAGATTCAAATCGCAAAGCATTCTTGCCGTATTCACTTCCATATGATACTGTGCTGCGCCATACACACGGGTTTCGTCTTCTTCCACAATCATAATCTTTTTATCAATCATCATGCCCAAAAGCTGTTCCTCCACAGCTTCTTTTTCAACCCCTAAAATATGTGCTGCATTTCTGCACAAAATATGCTTCGGAAGATATATATGACCTTCATTTAATGCCTGCATTAATGTATAAAAAATGCCAGAAATAATACGATAATCAGAATCACTTCCAATTCCAACTTTTTTCGCAATTTCATCTGCAATCTTAAAACCTACCCCTGCAATATCATCAGTCATGCGGTAAGGATTTTCTTGAATAATTGTATATAATTGATCGCCATATTCCTTAAAAATCTTTACCGCCAGATTATTATTGATTCCATAACCGGACAAAAACATCATGGCATGGCGCATTTCCTGTTTTTCATTAAACTCCACCGCAATGGACTGTGCCTTTTTATTGGTAATTCCCTTTACCTCTGCTAACCGCTCCGGTTCTTCTTCGATAATACGAAATGTATCCATTTTAAATTTTTTCACAATCTTTTTTGCAGTTGCCGGACCCACACCTTTGATAGCTCCAGAGCCAAGATATCTTTCCATACTCTGCATATCATTTGGCGCAGTAATTTCATAAGTTTTCATCTGAAATTGTGGTCCGTGAACCGGATGGTCTACATATTCTCCTTCCATAGAAATATACTCTCCCTCATTCAAAAAAGGAAACAACCCTACAACTGTTTCTTCATCATCTTCTATATCCAAACTCAGCACCGTATATCCATTACTTTCATTACGGAATCGAATATGTTCCACATACCCTTCCAACCGTTCCATCCGTTTCACCTCCTTTTTGAAACAAACAAAAAACCAGGACATTCATCCTGGCTTAATGATTTTTCTTTTATTTTTTCTTTTTATCTTCTTCTGCAAGGAATTCGATGTATTTACCTGTACCAATGGCAACGGCTGTTAATGGATCTTCAGCTGTCATTGTATTAATACCTGTTTTTTCTTCAATTAATTCTTCTAATCCCTGAATCAATGAGCCTCCTCCTGTCAGCACAATTCCGCGGTCAGAAATATCTGCTGCTAATTCCGGTGGAGTTCTCTCCAATACATTATGAACAGCATCTACAATTTGATATGCCGGTTCTCTTAATGCTTCTTCTGTCTCTTCGGAAGTTACTGTAACTGTCTTTGGAAGTCCTGTTACTAAGTTACGTCCACGCACATCCATCGTAAGATTTTCCGGACGTTTAAATACAGTACCAACATTGATTTTGATTTCTTCTGCAGTACGTTCTCCAATCAACAGATTATGCTTTTTACGCATGAAACGAACGATGGCTTCATCAAAGTCATCTCCTGCTATCTTAATTGAATTGCTGACAACTACACCGCCCAGAGAAATAACTGCAATATCAGACGTTCCTCCTCCAATATCTACAATCATATTTCCGCATGGTTTTGAAATATCAATTCCTGCTCCAATTGCTGCTGCAACCGGTTCTTCAATAATAGAAACTTCTCTTGCTCCTGCCTGATAAGTTGCATCTTCTACAGCCTTCTTCTCTACTTCTGTTGCACCGCTTGGCACGCAGACACTGATACGCGGTTTTCTTCCAAATAAAGATTTTCCTACTGTGCGGCTGATAAAATAATTCAACATCTTTTCTGTAACTGTATAATCAGAAATCACACCCTGACGAAGCGGACGCACTGCAATAATATTTCCAGGTGTCCTTCCAAGCATCAAACGTGCTTCCTCTCCAATTGCTTTAATTTTATTTGTGTCTCTATCAAAAGCCACAACAGATGGCTCTTTTAAAACAACGCCTTTACCTTTAACATAGACTAAGACGCTGGCTGTTCCTAAATCGATTCCAATATCTGTTCCTGCTGCCATGGTAACTAAATTCCCCTTTCATTTTCTATTATTATGTTAATGATTGATTATTTGTATACATACTCTCTTAATTATAAACATTCCACCAGAAAATTCAATTGTTTTTTACAGATTCTCTAAAAATTCAGCAAAATTTAAGATTTCCGTAATTACTGTAGTATATACTTTATTTTTCCCATCTGCCAGAAGCCCCGCATGGCAGAATTAAGCCATTTGAACTTACTGGAAGCCCAACCTCATCAGCGATAACTTTTCCACCGAATTTTGCTCTTACTTCTGTCTCCAGCATATAGGTTAATACTGCCGGCTGAAGCCCCGTTGTATAAGAATTAATAAGGAAAAACAATGGATTATCTGATAAAATTTTTGTACACAACTGAACAAACGGATAAATCTTTTCTTCAATCTTCCAAATTTCTCCTTTGGGTCCTCTTCCATAGGATGGCGGGTCCATAATAATACCATCATAATGATTCCCCCTGCGGATTTCCCGTTCAACAAATTTCACACAATCATCTACCAGCCAACGGATTGGTTTTTCTCTTAATCCAGATAACTGGGCATTTTCCTTTGCCCAATTCACCATACCTTTGGAGGCATCTACATGAGTTACTGCCGCTCCTGCATTGGCCGCTGCAAGGGTTGCCCCTCCGGTATATGCAAATAAATTCAATACTTTTATTGGTCTTCCCGCATTCTTAATTTTCGCAGAAAACCAGTCCCAATTAACTGCCTGCTCTGGAAACAACCCAGTGTGTTTAAAACTAAAAGGCTGCAGATGGAACTTTAAATTTTTATATTGGATATCCCATTTCTTAGGAAGATCAAAAAACTCCCACTGTCCGCCGCCTTTATTGCTTCTATGATAATGGCCGTTTGGTCTTTTCCACTGCTTTAACCGCTTCGGTGTATTCCATAAAACCTGCGGGTCCGGCCTAACAAGAAAATAATCACCCCATCGTTCTAACTTTTCACCATTTGAAGTGTCTAAAACTTCATAATCTTTCCATTGGTCTGCTGCCCACATACTGATTCTCACTTTCTATCTTTTGAAATTTCATTTGATATTATACACTGCTTTTTTTATAAATTATTTTCTATTCTTGAATTCCCTGCAGATAATTCACAAACTGCTGTGCTGTTCTTCCAGAAATTCCGCCATGACTTAATTCCCATTTATTCGCTTCTTTACATAGATCATCATCTGACATAGTGATTCCTGCTTTTCTCGCCAATTGAATTACAATGTTGAAATATTCTTTCTGACTCGGTTTAGAGTAATTAATTGTTACACCAAAACGATTTACCAAAGATAATTTTTCTTCCATAGTATCGGAACGATGCATTCCATTGCTTTGTTCCACATCATCACGGTCCTTCCATGTTTCTTTAATCAAATGACGGCGGTTAGATGTGGCATAAATTAAAATATTTTCCGGCTTTGTCTCAACGCCTCCTTCAATCACAGCTTTTAAAAATTTATATTCAATTTCAAATTCTTCAAAAGACAAATCATCCATATAAATGATAAAACGGTAATTTCGATTTTTAATTTTTGCAATAACATTCGATAAATCTTTAAACTGGTGCTTATAAATCTCAATCATACGCAGACCTTGGTCGTAATATTCATTGACAATCGCTTTAATACTGGTAGACTTCCCTGTCCCGCTGTCTCCAAACAGCAAGGCATTGTTTGCTTTCCGTCCATGGACAAATGCCTCTGTATTATCCACCAATTTTTTCTTCTGAATCTCATATCCAACCAAATCAGACAATACGACCTTGTCCATATTATTAATAGCACGGAAACGAATATCCCCATCTTTACATTCTTCAATACGGAATGCTTTATTTAATCCAAACATGCCCACACCGTATGCCTTATAGAAATCAGTAACTGCATCAAAGAATTCATCTTCATCTTTCGTTTTTTCCAGTCTTTCACTTAACGCCCGTACTTTCTCACTAACATTTTTATTGTACATTAATTCCGGCTTTCCAATTGCCTGATAATCAGAAATCCTGCTGAAGCAATCAATTCCTAAAGCCTTTTCGATCTTACTGAAATCAAAATCAAATAATTCTTTAAATGCCTTAAAATCACTTTTTGCAAAATGATTCACACTTCCTTCGCTGGCACCAACTTTCTCACAAGTGATACTAAATGGATTTTCATTGGTAATCAGCAGAAACGTTAAATAATTATGCCAAAGATTTTTATCAAAAGCATAGTCTGTTGCTGTCTGCAAAATTCTTTTAATCTGTTTAAAAACTCTAGTTGTCAAAACATCTTTGCTTTGGGTTTTCTCATCCATACAGCGAAAAATATCACTTAACTCCATCAAAATAGAGTCTTGATCCATATCCCCATAAATTAATAACTTTGAAACTATATTATACATTGATTTTCTCACCTTCTGTGTTCTTTTTCTATTCATTATACATGATTTTTCACCATACGGAACATAAAATATCAATTTTAACAAAAGAGTCCTTTAGTCTTCATATAAAAATTCGATATATGCCATAATATCCGCAAAATCTATCTGACAGGCTCCTTCATAAATGCCAATCGGGACGATATCCTCAAATTCATAAATGACCGGATACTGGTCATGGGCAAAATCGTAAACTAAAATCTTTTTTCAATCTGGATCAATCATCCAATATTCTCTCACTCCCGCTGCTTCATATTTTGACAATTTTACAATAGTATCTCTCTTATTTGTAGAAGGTGATAATACTTCTACAATAAAATCCGGAGCACCCACCGTAACTCCTTTTTTATCTTAGATTTATCACATACAACAAAGAAATCCGGCTGTATCATCGTCCGGTCATCTTTATCCAGCTGCACATCTAATTCTGCCCTCCTATCGTCTGGCAGAGCATAATAATCTTCCAGCGTATAACTCCCACTCTGCTTCTCGATTCTATAAACTGCTGCCTCCTCCAACATCTCTTGTGACTCTGGAACAAACACACTCTCTAACGCTTTTAATGTATCATATCTGGGCGACTTAGTAATACCGCTTAAAACTTTCTGGACAGTTCCTACCGGCATTCCAGACATCTGAGATATCTGTTCATAAGAATAACCAAGTTCTTTTTTCTTTTGTTTCATCTCTTTTACCGTCATAAACCATCCTCCTTTAAATTTATATCCATATTTTACTATATTTTTATCCAAACCGCAGCCAAATTATTGCCTTTTATCCATTTATATCCCAAAAATGGCAGTCTTTCATTGACTGCCATTTTCTTTTCATCCCTATTCTTTTTGTAATTGTTCTAACATCGAAGTCCCAATACATCCTTCTGGCATATTTACTTGAAAGTTTTCAGCAATCGTTGCACCAACCACGGCAAAACAATCCTGTTCCGGCAATTCTTCCCCTTGTTTCATGGACGGTGACCATGCAATAAACGGCACTTTTTCTCTTGTATGATCTGTTCCTCTATAAGTAGGATCATTTCCATGATCTGCCGTTAGAATTAACAAATCATCATCTCTTAAAAGAGGCATCAATTCCCCAAGTTTGCAATCAAACTTTTCCAGTTCTGTTGCATACCCTTTTACATTTCGGCGATGCCCCCACAAAGCATCGAAATCGACCAAATTTACAAAACATAATCCATGAAAATCCTGCCCTGCCAATTGAATCGTCTGTTCCATTCCGTGTACCGAAGATTTTGATTTGTAAGCCTTTGTAATGCCCTCTCCATCAAAAATATCTTTGATTTTTCCTACAGAAATCACATCATATCCTGCATTTTTCAATGCATTTAATACCGTAGCTCCATAAGGTTTTAAAGCATAATCATGGCGGTTGGAAGTACGGACAAATTCTCCTTTTTTCCGTCCTGTATATGGGCGGGCAATCACACGCCCTACTTTCCACTCATCTTTTAATGTTATCTGCCGTGCAATCTCGCAATAATGATACAAGTTATCTAATCCCATCGTCTCCTCATTTCCACAAATCTGCATTACAGAATCTGCTGAGGTGTAAACAATCAAATGTCCCTTTTCGATTTCCTCTTCCCCTAGTTCATCCAGAATCGCAGTTCCGCTGGCACTTTTATTGCCAATGATAACCCTTCCCGTCCTTTTCGATAATTCATCCATTAATTCCTTTGGAAACCCGGTTTCTGTAAAAGTTTGAAAAGGCTTTGTAATATGAAGTCCCATCATTTCCCAATGCCCGGTCATAGTATCTTTTCCTGTACTGCTTTCCTTCAGCTTCGTATATTTTCCAATCGGCTGTTCTTCTGGTTCTATTCCTTGAAGCGGACGGATATTTGCAATTCCAAGTTTTTTAAGATTTGGTATGTTCCAATGTTCTGTATGTTCTGCAATATGTCCTAAAGTATCTGCTCCTGCATCTTCATAATCAGCAGCGTCTTCCATACTTCCGATTCCAAGAGAATCTAATACAATTGTAAAAATTCTTTGATACCTTTTCATTTTTCTACCTCACTAGGACTGTTTATAATCTAACAGCTTCAATAAAAGGAATTCATTGATTATAAAAAACTCCGAAGCCATATTCAAATCTGCATGATTCTCTCTCTTAATTACTGGATGACAGTAAAATTGAATACTAATATCGCTCAATCTCGCCAATTCATTATTTCCCACCTGTGTTACAGATACAATTTTTACGTCCCTTGCCTTTAGTCTTTCTGCAAACTCATTCATAAAAGAATTATTTCCAGATAAAGAATATAAAAAGAAAACATCATCCTTAGATACATGATTTAAAAGAATTCTTGTTTCATCTCTTCCCTCAACTGTATGAATCAAATATCCTGCGAACAGCATAACCCTTTTCAACTCTTTTGATGCATGTTTTTGAACCGATCCGGAGCCATAAGCATAAATTTTTCCAGAATGGTCTAACATCTCAAATAATTTTGTTAAATCCTGCTCCATAATTACATCCATCGTTTTCATATAGTCCTGATAAACTTTCTCAATCTCCCTTGAATTGAATGTTTCTTTCCCCTCAGAATCCCATTTTAAATATATTTTTAATTCACTATAACCTCCCAAACCAATTTTTCTCGTAAATCGAATAATTGTTGTATGTGATACGTTACATCTTGCTGCCAATTCCTGTATCGAAATATTTTTACACTCCTCTTTATGATGAAGAATATAACTCCATATATATAAATCATTTTCATTTAGTTTATCAAAATTATCGTTAATCAACTTTTCCAGTTTCACGTTCTTCCGCCTTTCTCTTATGCTTAAAATGCTCATACTTCAAAAAAAGTATTTCCATTAAAATAAAATATGTCGTCAAAGAATCATAACCCTCATTCCTAAATATGCACTGAATTTTTGTATCAGACGTATAAAGATTATAATCCGATAAATGTGACAAACTATTATCTCTTAGGCATGTAATCGAAACAATTGGAACATTTTTTATTTTCAATTGTTTTGTCAAATCTATAATAAATTCATTTTCACCTGAAACAGAAATCATAAAAAACAAGTCTCTATCATCAACAATATCCAAAACATTCTCTGCTTCTGCATAGCCGCTTAAATTATAAATGATAACCCCTGCAGTCATAAACAATCGTTTAAATTCTCTTTTAATAGAAGATTGAATCATCCCCACTCCATAAATATAAATATTTCGAGCAGAATCCATCTTTTCAAATATCTCTGCACAATCCATATTTTTTATATTTTCAGCAACCGTTTGATAAGAACGTCGAATCATCTCCACATCATCTAAATCTTCTTTTGCTTTTTGGTTATCCAGCTTTAGCAAAACTTTTAATTCCCCATAACCTTTTAATGAAAGCTTTTGTGCGAAGCGAAGAACTGTCGTTCGCGATACACTGCATTTATATGCCAATTGATCAATTGCTAATTTTTCACATTCCTTTCGATGATTCGATATATAGTCCCATATATACAAGTCATTTTCATTTAAATACCTGTAATATTTATTAACAAGTTGTTCTAACTTCATGGGTACCTGCCTCTCTTTTGTAAATCTGACTATTGTTTTGTTTATTATACCATAACTTTAATTTCTCTGAATACAGGTTCTCGTTTTTCGAACGTACAAAATTCTTTAAACCCAATTTTTTTTAATTCTCTCTGTGCATCTAAAATATGCTCCCCCAAACGTTTCATATCATGTGCATCTGAACCAATTGTGACAATTCTTCCTCCCATCTGATAATACATTTTCAATATTCTTCTAGAAGGTGTTAAATCTTTTAAACCATAAGAAAAACAAGATGTATTCACTTCAATTCCTTTTCCATCTTGGATAACTTGATCCAGTATTTTTTCTACCATCTCCATGATATGATTATCTGAATATTCTCCGAATAAATCATACCGTTTTATCAAATCCAAATGCCCTAAAACAGAATAATCTTTATAATTTTTTATGACTTTATAAAGGGCTTCATAATATCTTTTATGAATTTCCTCCTGAGTCTTTCCTTTCTGAAAATCCTGCCGCCAAAATTCCTGATTATTTATCTGATGATTGCTTAAAATGATAAACTCAAATGGATACTTTCGCGCATCTTCTTGAAATCTGGAAATTGTATGTTCCTGAACTCCAAATTCAATTCCGGCTTTTATTTTCAATTGATTTTTATACTTTTGCTTTAATCGGTCTATTTCTTTAAAATATTTATCGTAATTACAATTTAAGTCTGTTTTTACTCCATAATCTACATGTTCTGTAAAAGCAACTTCTTCCAGTTTTAATGAAACCGCCCGCAAAATCATATCTTCCATTGAGCATTCTGAATCATCACTATAATATGTATGCACATGATAATCTGTTAACATATCATCCTCCTTCTTCAGCATACTTAATTCTATATTTCAAAAAAAGCAGAAATACCGCCTCTGCCAGACAGTATTCCTGCTTCTGGTTGATATTTATAAAATCACTTATTTTGAAATCTTATAAAGTACTTCTCCAATATTTACTGAACCTTCTGTTTTTACAATTTCCATTTTATAATCCGGATTTGTCAATAAAATAGGACTTACCGCTTCTTTTCCTTCAGATTTTACAAAAGCAAGATCAATTTTTCCCATCAAATCCCCTGCATTTACTTTATCTCCTACAGCCACGTCCAAATCAAATCCTCTGCCTTCCAATTCCACCGTATCAATTCCAATATGAAGCAGAACCTCTGCACCATTTTCCAGTCCAAATCCAATTGCGTGTTTTGTATCAAAAATAGACGTAACTGTTCCTGTTACTGGTGCATATAACGTTCCATCTTCCGGCTCAATTGCAACTCCATCACCAAGCAGTTTACTTGAAATTGTTTCATCATTTACCTGCTCTAATGGAAGTACTGTTCCTTGAAAAAAAGCTTTTACTTCCACCGCATCTGACTTTTTCTTACGTTTAAAAAACATAATGTCCTCCTTTCATTGCTTTCATGTTTCATTTATCTTTTATTTTAGTTCCGGCCAAAAATCTTTGTTTGCCTCAATTAAATCATCCAGAATCAGTTTTGCTACTTTTGCACTTGGTACTGTCTTGGATAATGTCAATGCCTGCCATAACTTCTGATAGCTTC
>JAETON010000061.1 GCA_021771695.1 Lachnospiraceae bacterium
TTGTCATAGTGCTTTGCCATAATGAGATCCTCCTTCAGTGCGGTACCTACATTGTACCATGAAATATTAGATTAGGAATTCTCATTTTGACTTGTACTATTTATATTCTAGCACCAGGAGAATGAGATAATGAGAGATTATTCTTATACATTATTAGTAGATAATTTAAAAGAATCCGAAAAATTTTATAAAGAAAAATTGGGGTGGACTATTACTTTGAAAAATGAGCATTATGCATTTGTTGAAACAGGATCACCTTTAAATTTTGGATTAGTTGAAAAAGAATTTATTGTCAATTATTTAAAGATAAGTGAGATTCCGAGAGGATCTTTTGTAACGTGGTTGTATAAATCAATAGAGGAACTAGAAGTAGATAAAATTATTGTAATGAAAAATGGATTAAAAAAATTAGAAGTTGAAGGATGCTTTTTCGCAGATTCAAAAAATAATATTTGGGAATTAAGATTAGAGGGGGAAAGTATATAATGGCAAAACATACAGCACATGGATATTTAGTAGATGACGTATATAAAGAGGCTGAGGAATATACGAGAATTTTTGGGCATCATCCAAGTAGAATAGATGAAACGTTTGCGGGATTTAGATTTGATGATAATAAAGAATTTTTTTTATGGCAATGGAAACATATTGAAGAGCATGTTGGAGAAGAAGTTATGAAAAAAGTAAAATATAGAGATCAACAAGCACTTCGTTGTGAAACTATAGAAGAATTTAATCAAGTATGTCAAGAATTAAAAACAAAAGGGGTTCCATTTATTTCTGAACCGAAGAATTATACTTGGAATGCAAGATGTGTATATTTTTTAGATAATTCGGGACATATGTGGGAAATATTTTTATGGACAGGAAATACTCCTTTAGGGGATTTAGAACCTGAGAAAATGAAAGAAAGATAGAGGATTGATTGGCTATGAGATATAAAATGTTAGGGGAAACAGGATTAAATGTGTCAGAAATTTCGCTTGGGACATGGGGCATTGGTGGCGCAGGATGGGGAAATACAAATTACAATAGTTGTGAAGAAGCCGTGGAGACAATGTTGGATCAGGGAGTTAATTTGATTGATACGGCGCCGGCATATAATGATGGACAAGCAGAAAGGTTTTTAGGGAAAGTTTTACATAAAAAAAGAGATCAGCTTTATTATGTAACAAAAACAGGAACACAATACAAAAATGGTGTTTATTTTCAAGATAATTCGGCCAAAGCTATAAGAACACAGTGTGAAGAATCATTACGATTTTTAAATACAGACTTTATAGATGTTTATTTGGTACATTGGCCAGATAAGAAGACACCTATGGAAGAAACTTTTGAGGAATTGCGTAAGCTAAAAGAGGAAGGAAAAATCGGACATATTGGTGTCTCAAATTTTTCTATATCACAAATAGAGGAAGCTTCGAAGTATGCAAAAATTGAAGTGTTGCAAGATCAATTTTCTATGGTATATGGAAATAAAAAAGATACTATTTTGAAAGCCTCTGAAATGGGAATTGGAATTATGACATATGGCTCTATGGGAGCGGGAATATTGTCTGGGAGAATGAATAAAAAAGAAGAATTTCAACATGGAGATATGCGGAAAAATTTTTATCATTTTTATGAAGAACCATTGTATTCAAAGATACAAACATTATTATTGGAAATACAAAAAGTAGCGGAAAAGCATGGGAATGTTCCGATTTCTCAAGTTGCGCTTAATTGGAATATACAAAAAGAGTATGTTAATAGTGCAATAGTAGGAGTAAGAACAGCTTCACATGCGTTGGAAAATTGTAAATCTACAGAATGGAAGTTATCAGATGAAGAAATAGTTTTATTAGATGATTTTATAAAACAAGTCGTAGGATAATAAGATGGGAGTCTGGAATGGAATATAATTTTGATAAGGATACGAATAGAAAGGAAACAAATTCGTTTAAATGGAAGTCTCTGAAAAATTTATATGGCAATGATAATATTTATCCGATGTGGGTTGCAGATATGGAATTCGAAACGTCACCTGCGATTAGAGAACGAATGAAACGTAGGATTGATGAAGGAGTGTTTGGCTATGAACTGCTTTCAAAAGAATATTTTGATGCTGTAAAATATTGGATGAGTCAAAAACATTCTTATGACATTGAATCTGAGTGGATTTTATATTGTTCATCGGGAATGGTTGGATTAAGTGCTACACTGCAAGCATTGACGAATGAAGGTGACGAAATATTACTAAATACACCGGCATATGGGAATTTTTTTTCTACAATTTTGGGGTGCGGAAGAAAAGTTTTAGAGAGTCCTTTAAAATTAGAAAATGCGATGTATCATTTTGATTTTGAAGACATGGAAAAATGTGTGACTTCAAAGACGAAAGCGTTTTTATTATGTAATCCGCATAATCCGGTAGGGCGAGTGTGGACGTTAGAAGAATTAGAAAAAGTATTAGAATTTTGTGAAAAGCATCGTTTAATTGTCATATCAGATGATATCCATTTTGACTTTGTTTTTGAGGGGAAGCATACGATGGTTGGTAAAATGGCAACGGGTAGAAAAGTACAAATCATTACGATCACTTCTCCGGGAAAAAGTTTTAATGTAGCAGGGACTCAGGTTGCAAATCTTATTATAGAGGATGAGGATATTAGAAAAAAAGTACAAAGGAAAATAAAAGATATGGCATATCCTTTTGAACATATCTTCGCAGAGGCGGTTATAATTGGTGCATACAGAGAAAGTAATGATTGGCTAGATCACATATTGCATTATATATATGAAAATAAAAAAATGTTTGCAAATACAATTAAAGAAAAATGTGTTCCGTTAAAAACAATTTTATCGGAAGGAACATACCTTGCTTGGGTTGATTGTACAGATTTAGGTTTAAATAGTGAAGAATTACATAGATTTTGGGAAGAAAAATGTGGTGTAGCAGTTAGTTATGGAGAAGAGTTTGGAAAAGCAGGGGAACAACATGTGCGAATAAATCTTGCATGTCCAAGAAGTAAAATAATACAGATATTACAACAGATTCAAAGTGCCATATCAAATATATAGAAAAAGACTATAAATTAATAAAAATAATCAATTTGTTGTTTCAAGAGAAGTTCTATATAATGAGTGTGTAAAATATAGGTAATCTTTATGCAGGAGGGAATTTACTATGAAAAAGAAAATACTTAGTATTCTTTTGGTAGTAGCTATGACAAGTGCAATTTTTTCAGGTTGTGGTAATGCTAAAAAGGAAGAAGGAGCAAAGAAGGAAACAGTAGAAAAAGAAAATTTAATGGATGTTGGGTTAGATGTTGATTCTGTTACAGTTGCAACATCGCCGGGATATGAACCATTTGAATATAAAGATGGTGATAAATTAGTAGGATATGATGTTGAAATTTGGGAAGAGTTTGAAAAGAGAACAGGAATTAAAGTAGAGTGGGAGTTTACTGATTTTAGTGGTCTGTTAGGTTTACTTGATTCTAAAAAAGCGGATGCAGTCTCTGCTCAAATGGCGGAAAATCCAGAAAGATTAGAAAAGTATTGTTTCTCTGATGCAGTAGACTATTATGGTTCATGTGTTGTAGTTGCAGAAGATAATAAAGATATAAAAAGCATTAATGATCTTGCAGGAAAGAAAGTTGGATGCGGAGCTGGTAATGAGATGAAAACAGCGGTTGAAGAGGTTTTCCCAAATGGAGAAGTTGAATTTGAAATTTATCAGTCTGCGACATTGGAAAATATGTTATCAGATTTGATGTTTGGTCGTATTGATGCGGTATTAGCTCAGGATATCCAAACCTATATGTCAATAAAGAAAAATGAGAATTTAAAAATTAATGTTTTAGAACCATTTGCATATGATCCAGCTCAAATTGTATTTCATAAGGATAACACAGAGCTACGTGATGCAATGAATCAAGTGTTAGATGCTATGCGTGAAGATGGAACTCTAAAAGAATTGTCTATGAAATATGTTGGAGAAGATGTTACAGTTGAGAGAGGAAAATAAATGAATTATTTAAGTGAAACATTTATTCCTTATGCACAATATTTGATTCCACTTTTGATAAAAGGATTGTGGATTACTATTTATATTTCTGCGAGTGCTTTTATATTGAGCGTTTTGTTAGGAAGTATTTTAGCCGTTATTCAACATTTTAAAATAAAAATATTGGCGCCAATTGTCAAAATATATGTATCCTATTTTCGAGGGACTCCATTATTGATTCAGTTGTTTTTGTTTTATTATGGATTACCTCTAGTTCTTGATTTTATGAAGGCGTTTCCAAAACATCTGGCACTAGTGTTGTGTCTTGCATTAAATAGTGCGGCATATATTTCAGAGAGTATAAGAGGCGCAATAGAAAGCGTTGATAAAGGTCAATATGAGGCGAGCATGGCATTTGGTCTCACCCATTTTCAAATGATGACAAAGATTGTATTGCCTCAGGCAGCGGTAGCAGCTATTCCTCCGATTGTAAATTCATGCATGGATATTATCAAAATGTCTTCCTTAGGAATGACGATTGGTATCCAAGATATTATGGGAGAGGCACAATTAAGTGCTGCAACATCATATAAAACATTTGAAACATATATTTTAGCAGCAGCATTTTATTGGATTTTAGCAGTAGTGCTTGGATATGTACAGAAAAAAATTGAGAGAAAAGTAAATACAGCATATCAGAAATAAAATGTGGAATAAGGGAGTGTATAATGCTAAAATTAAACAAGTTGAGTAAGAAATTTGGCAATAATGAAGTGCTAAAAAATATTGATCTTACAATTGAGAAGGGAAAGGTATATGTTGTTATTGGACCATCAGGAACAGGAAAATCAACACTTTTACGCTGTATCAATTATTTGGAAAAGCCAGATCAAGGTACAATAGAGTTAGACGATTTTAAAGCGGATTTCAATTCCATTACAAAACAAGAAATACAGGTATTGAGAATGCGCACATCGATGGTTTTTCAGAATTCTAATCTGTTTAGAAATAAAACTGCGTTAGAGAATATAACAACTCCTTTGACGTTAGTTAAGAAAATGAGTGAATCAGAGGCGAAAAAGATAGGTTTGGAATTACTTGATAAAGTGGGGCTTAAAGAAAAAAAAGATTCCTATCCGGAGACTTTATCCGGAGGCGAAAAACAAAGAGTTGGAATTGCACGAGCACTTGCAGTAAATCCAGATATCATTTTATTTGATGAGCCGACTTCGGCATTAGATCCTGAATTAGTAAATGAAGTATTAGAAGTAATAAAGGATTTAGCAAAACAGCATACAACAATGCTGATTGTGACTCATGAAATGAAATTTGCTAGAAGTGTAGCAGATAAAATTATTTTTATGGAAAATGGTAATATTATAGAAGCTGCATCACCGGAAGAATTTTTTACAAATCCAAAAGAGGTACGGAGCAAACAATTTTTAGCTTCTCATCTTGGATAAAATTACGATACCTCCTATAGTTGAATCACAATTTGATTCAACTATAGGAGGTTTTTCAATGTTAAATCTTATATTTATATTATTATATTGTGGCAACTAGATTCTAATGGTGTTAGTGATTTCATGGGCTGTCACCAGATTGCTCACATCAATTGACGCTCACTTGCTTAACTTTCTGTCACCAGTCAGTTAGGCAATACCGCCTGTTTCCAGGCGGAACCTGCTTTATGAAGTTACCATCCCAAGCATCTCGTGTTCCACAACGAACTTGATCATATAATCATCGATCAATCGTTTCTGATTTTGAAACGCATACATCAGAGCTTTTTCACAG